>JAAQTN010000007.1 GCA_011742915.1 Billgrantia desiderata
TTGACCAGCTCCACCCAGTGGCGATCGATCTGGATCAGATCGATGCTGTCCGGCCAGGTGGAGGTCATGGTCCAGCGCTCCTGGGCCTGGGCGCTGGAGGCGAAAGCTGCCAGGGCGATGCCGGCAGCCAGACCGGAGAGGGCGAATTTCATCTTCATCTTCATGACGTGCTCCCTTCTGGGTGTTGTTGTGTTCCGTAAAGAGAAGAATCCTGCCAGGCGGCGTGCCGCAGTCGTTGTGATTTGCTGAATGATCGGTCAGGCCGCCAGAGAACATCGACAAGCTAGCACGCTGTCATGACCGGAATCGATAGCCGGTTCCGGTGCGCGGGACAGCGCGGTGCGTTGGAATGGGGCATCGGTTACGTTTAATTAAGAAAGTGGAAAAATAGATCTGCCTGTATTGCAAGGCAAAATGGGTGTCTTGCGCCCCTTGGGCATAGGCAGGAGAGAGGAGTGGGGGTAGACCAAAGTCTATCCGCATGACGTGGAAAGCAACTTGCCGAAAGAACGGCGATGGCCGTGCCGAGCATATGGCCAACACGGTCGATGAGCCGGCGCGTGGGAGGATGGGCTTGGAGAAGGGTGGAGCGAAGAGTGGGCGGGAAGTGAGAGACATATTGAACTGGTCTGACCAAATGGCTGCGTGCGGATGGCGCGGCCTGGTGTGGTCGACCTCGCCGGCCGACACGGCGCGGCAGCAAGCGCTTGCCGTGTGGCAGGCACGCACCTGGCAGCGCCCCTGTTGGGTATCGTCGACGCCGCCCGAAAAGGCGGGACAGACATGGCTGCCGCCGGCCAAGGCCCGCACGCGGCTGGGCGGCGAGCACGACCTGATCGTCTTCGATGCCGCCAGCGAGGCGGGCTTCGATGCGGACGCGTTCGGTGCCCTCAGCGGCACCCTGCGGGCAGGCGGCTTGCTGTTGCTGTTGCTGCCACCGGCCGTTGGTGACCGGGCGGCCAGCCACTACCTGGCCCGCCTGCGCGAACGGCTGGCGCAGGCAAAGGATGCCGTGTTCTGGACACCCGGCGAGCCGCTGCGGTTGCCCGAACTGGCGGCGGACGGGCCTCGGCCGCTACCTGACAGCGGCGATCCCGATTGCCTCACCCGCGACCAGCGCCAGGCGGTGGAACGCCTGGTTGGCCTCAGGCGGCGCCGACCGCTGGTGATCACCGCCGACCGGGGCCGCGGCAAGAGTGCCGCGCTGGGTATCGCCTGCGCCCGCCTGCTGAACGAGGGACAGGAGAAGATCTGGGTGACGGCGCCGCGCCTGGTGGCAGTCGAGGCGCTGTTCGAGCGTCTGGTGGCGCTGCGTCCGCAAGGTCAGCGCCACGGTGGGCGCTTCGACGACGAAGGCGGCGGGTGCGTCGAGTTCGTCGCTCCCGACGAGCTGAGCGCCCGGGTCGAGCGCGGCGAGGCGGGCGGCCAGGGAAGCTGGCTGCTGGTGGACGAGGCTGCGGCCATTCCCGCCGCCCTGCTCGGGCAATGGCTCGAAGCGTTTCCGCGCATCGCCTTTGCCACCACCGTGCACGGTTACGAGGGCTCCGGGCGCGGTTTCGCCCTGCGCTTTCGCGCGCGACTCGAGCGCCAGACGCCGGACTGGCGCGAATGCCATCTCGCCGCGCCGATACGCTGGGCCGAAGGCGACCCGCTCGAACGTCTGGTCGACGATCTGCTGCTGCTCGATGCCGAGCCGCCGGGGGTGACCTCTAAGCCGCTGCAGGAGCGGGACTGGCAGCCCGAGGCGCTGGCCGGCGACGAGCCCGCGTTGCGCCAGATCTTCGGTCTGCTGGTGCAGGCCCACTACCGCACCTCGCCGGCCGATCTTCAGCGGCTGCTCGATGCGCCGGAGCTCAGGGTCCGGACGCTGACGGACGGCTCCCATACCCAGGCGGTGGCGGTCTGCGCCGACGAGGGGGGCTTCGCCCCCGAGCTGGCGGACAAGGTGGCGCGCGGTGAGCGACGGCTGCCGGGGCATCTGCTGGCCCAGTCGCTGGCCGCCCATGCCGGCTGCCGTGAAGCGCTCACGGCCCGCCTGCGCCGCGTGCAGCGTATTTCGGTGCATCCCCAGCGGCGCCGTGAGGGGCTGGGGGCGCGGCTGCTGGCAGGTGAACGCGAGGCGGCACGGGAGGCCGGCGTCGACCTGCTGGGCGCCAGTTTCGGCGCCGAGCCAGGGCTGCTCGCCTTCTGGCGCTCCCAGGGCTTTCGCACGGTACGACTGGGGCTGTCGCGGGAAACCTCGACGGGAGAACATGCGGTCATGGTGGTGGCACCGCTCACTGCCATGGGGCAATCGCTGTGTGCAACGCTGACGCGGCGCTTCCATGCCCTGCTGCCCGTTCTGCTCGCCTTCGAGCTGGCCGGGCTGGAGCCGGAGGTCGCCCTGGTGCTGCTGGCGGAAGGGGAGCGAGCGGAGCTCGATGAGGCCGCGTGGCGCGACCTGGACGATGTGGCCCACGGCCACCGCGAGCCGGCGCTGGCGCGTCTCGCCCTGCAACGGCTGATATGCCGTGCGGCAGTGGTGGGGCGGCAAGATCCCGAGCTGGCATGGCTCGCTGCCTGGGCCTTTCAAGGGCGCGATATCGCCTGGCTGGCCGCCCGGGCCGGAGTCGAGGGGCGGCGACAGGTCATGGCGCGGATGCGCAATTTGGTGGCCACGCTGCTGGCCGACGAGTCGCGCGCAGGCTGAGCGGGCTTTTCCCGGCGTTGCCGGCCCGGTAAGGTAGGCCGGTTACCATCATGCAGATCCAACATGAACGAACATCTCGCGCAACTCTCGCCACAGCCGCTGTGGTGCCATTTTCGCACGCTGTGCAATACGCCTCGCCCGTCAGGACACGAGGCCGAACTGGTGGCGATCCTCGAGCGTTGGGCAGAGCAGCATGGGCTCGCCCACGACCGCGACGACTACGGCAACCTGCGCTTGAGCAAGCCCGCCACGCCGGGCCATGAGGGCGCGCCGGGAGTCATCCTGCAGGGCCATCTCGACATGGTGGCCCAGGCCAACGCCGACCATCCCCACGACTTCACCCGCGACCCGATCGACACCTACGTGGACGATGGCTGGCTGCGCGCCCGTCATACCACGCTGGGCGCCGACAACGGCCTGGGGGTGGCGGCGGCGCTGGCGATCCTGGAAGACGACACCCTGGTCCACGGCCCGCTGGAGGCGCTGTTCACCCTCGAGGAGGAGAGCTCCATGGGTGGTGCCCTGCAACTGGGGGAAAACTGGCTGCAGGGCAGCGTGCTGCTCAATCTCGACTCCGAGGATCGCGGCGAGGTCTTCATCGGCTGCGCCGGTGGCGCCGACATCGTGGTGGAGGCCCAGCTGCCCACCGCCAAGTCGGGAGTCGACGAGGTGGCCCTCGAGCTCGCCCTGACCGGGCTGGTGGGCGGTCACTCCGGCATCGACATCCATCGCGGGCGCGGCAATGCCAACCGCCTGCTGGTGCGTGTGCTCAGGGCGCTGGAAGCCTACGACATCCGCTTGGTCAGCTATCGTGGCGGTACGCTGCGCAATGCCATCCCGCGTGAAGCCTTCGCCACCGTGGTGCTGCCGGCTGACGAGGTCGCCGCCGCCGAGAACCGGGTGCAGGCGCTCGAACAGCAACTGCGTGCCGAGCTGGCCGGCGTCGACGAGGGGCTGTCCCTGGCCGCGGCGCGCGTGGCGGAAAGACCCGCCCAGGCGCTCAACGCCCATGCCAGCAGCATGCTGCTGGCGGCGCTCAATGCGGCGCCCTACGGGGTGGAACGCATGAGCAGCGCAGTGCCCGGCGTGGTGGAAACCTCGAACAATCTGGGCGTGGTGAGCCTCGACGAAGGGCGCTTCCATCTCTGCGCCCTGGTGCGCTCGCTGCGTGACAGTGCGGTGGAGGATCTGGCCGATCGTTTCCGCGGCCTGTTCGATCTGATCGGGGCTCGCACGCGGGTGGAGAACGCCTACCCCGGCTGGACGCCTGCCCCCGACAGCGCCCTGCTGGCGCGCTTCGAGCGTCTGCACCGGCAGCTGGTGGGGCGCGAGCCGGCGGTCAAGGTGATCCATGCCGGGCTCGAGTGCGGCATCCTGGCCGGCAAGTATCCCAACCTCGAGATGATCTCCTTCGGACCCTCGATTCGCGGCGCCCACTCGCCCGACGAGCGGGTGGAGCTGGACTCCGTGGTGGAGTTCTGGGACCTGCTGCGGGCGCTGATCGAGGATCTGGCCACCGCGCCAGCCGCCGACAGGGCTTGAACGCGAGGGCTTGAAAGAGAGGTCTTTGAAAGAGAGGGCTTGCAAGAGAAAGCTTGAAACGACCCGGCGCCGCGCCGACGGGCGGCGCCGGAAAGCGCCTCAGGCATGCTGGCGGCTGTGCTTGCCCTCGGCGATCTCCTCGACCAGCTTGCTGCAGAAGGCCTCGAGGTCGTCGGGTTTGCGGCTGGTCACCAGCCCGCTGTCGACTACCACTTCCTGGTCGACCCACTCGGCGCCGGCGTTACGCAGGTCCATCTCCACCGAAGGGTAGGAGGTCATGCGGCGGCCCTTGGCCACGCCGGCGTTGATCAATACCCAGGGGCCGTGACAGATGGCGCCCACCGGTTTGTGCTGCTCGAAGAAGCGCCGTGTGAACGCCAGCGCCTGCTCGTTCTGACGCAGGGCGTCGGGATTGAACAGGCCGCCGGGAAGCTCCAGGGCGTCGTAGTCGCCGGCATCGACCTGTTCGAGCTTGCGGTCGACGTCGTAGGAAGGTCCCCAGTCGGTGCCGGCCCAGGCACGAATGCTGTCCTTGTCCGGCGCGATGACGTGCACCGTAGCCCCTTCGCGCTCGAGCGCGGCCTTGGGCTCGGTGAGCTCCGACTCCTCGAACCCGTCGGTGGCCAGGATGGCGACGGTCTTGCCTTTCAGCTTCTCGCTCATTCGCTATCTCCTTGCTCCTTGTACGACGACATGGGGCATCACTGCCCCTTATCACCATAAAACGGCAAGGGCCGAAGGCAAGGGAAGTGGGGTATCGGACCGTGACTCGATGTAGTGGCGTGTGAGGCCGCTCCCGGCAAATCGGCCAGGCCCGCCTGGACAGTCGTCAGTGGTTGACCTGGATGCGAACCACGGGATAGCCCCCCACGGTGACCAGCGGGACATCGGTGTGGCCTCGGTAGTGATGATCGTATCGAGGAGGAGCGTAATAGTGATGCTCCACTACGCGATGGGCGGGGCGGGAGTGGCGGTGGGCGCGATGATGACGCCGATGCTTCGGTGGTTTGCCACGATGGTCGCGCACGTAGTAGTGGTGATGATGAATCTGGGCGCCATGAGCGGCATATCGGCCATGGTCGGCACTTGCCGACATGGAGAAGGGCAGCGACAAGGCGGCTACCAGTGCGGTGAAGAATAGACGTTTCATGGGGGTTCTCCTCAAGTGCCAACGACACGTTCCGGTCACCCCTTCTTTTCCCTCACTCCATTATAGCGGTGGAAAGGGAGTATAGTGAACACTGTTCGACTATACTCGCCGTTCCTGAACAGCCGTGTATTGCGCTGCGACCTCACGGTGCTGCCTATCCGCAGGCTCTCAGCCCAGATAGGCGTTGAGCATCCAGACGGTCTTCTCCTGCTCGCGGATGTAGTCGCCGGCCTGAGCGGCAGTGCCCTCGTCGTCGGCATCCGAGGCCAGCGCCAGCACCTCGCGCTGCAGCTCGATCAGGGTCTGATAGCCCTGGAGTACGCCGCGTACGCAGGCTTCGCCGTCGTGCACGTTCTTGTCCTCGCGGATCTGTGACATGGCCACGTAATCGCTGTAGGCGTGCACCGGCTTGTGTCCCAGGGTGAGGATGCGCTCGGCCACTTCGTCGACCTTGGCCAGCAGGTCGGTGTAGAACTCCTCGAACTTGGCATGCAGTTCGAAGAACTGCGGCCCCTTCACGTTCCAGTGGTAGCCGCGAACGTTCATGTAGAAGATCTGGTAGTTCGCCAGCAGGGCGTTGAGTTTCTCGGCGAGCTGACTGGCGCTGCTCTCGTGCAGACCGATGGCGTTGGTGTCACTCATGCGCGTTCTCCTTGTCGCGTAACGGGATTTCCTCAGAGTCTACGTGTCGATATGGCGTCGCTTAAGCAATATCTCAACATCGGCACGATAGCCGCTTTGCATGATGCGCGTGTGACGCCGGCGACGGTCAAGTGGGGGCGGCTCGTTGACGCAGTGACGACGCCTCGGGAACCCGAGCGGCCGTTGGCACTCTCAAGACGGCAGCAGCACCCTTGCATGGTGGGCTGTGCGGCGTAGACTGCGCCCTATGACGAAAGGAGACACCTCATGCGCCAGTGGTGGTGGATGATGCCCGGATTGGCCTTGCTGGTAGGCTGCCAGACGACACCGACGGTGCTGCCCACCGCAGAACCGCAGCCGGCTGCGGAGTGCCGCTGGGAGGCCGATGGCCTCGAACCGCGTGAATGGGTGCGCCGGGCGCTCAACGCGCTGGAAGCGGACGGCTTCGTCGTGCGCGACACCGAGCCGGCGGTGGGGTTGGTCAGCGCCGACCGCACCAGGACGATACCCGGCTACGGCGATCGCTACGACACCTGGGAGCGCACCGGCTTCTTCGGTGGCGTGGGTATCGGCGCTGGGCGCGGGGTTTCCACCGGCATGATGATCGGCTTCGGTGGCGCCGGCGGCAGCATCGCCCAGGACGCCACCCAGCTCGAGCGCGTATCGGTGATCGCCGACCCCGGCGGGGTGCGGGTCAGTCGCGACATCCAGGTGATCGACTGGCGCGGCGAACTGCGCGAGACCCGCAGCGGTAGCGACGCGCCCTTCTGTCGTTCGCTGCGCCAGGCCATGACGGCCGTGCCGGCCGGGGAGTCGCTGTGATGCGTCGCGCTGTCCTGGTGTCGCTGTTGGCCCTGCTGCTGGCGGGCTGTGCGACGGCCACGCCGGCTCCGGAACCGCGCGAGCTGGCGTTCGCCGCCGCGCCGGAGGCGGTGCTGCAGGAGACCCTCGGTGTGCTGGCCGACGAGGGCTACGTGATTCGCCGTGCCGATGCCGAACGGGGCCGCGCAGAGGCGGCGCTGGCACGCTGGCCCGGCTATCGGATCGACGTTACGGTGGTGCCGGAGGGGCAGGGGGCTCGTGCTTCGTTGAGCGCCACCCGCGGCGGCAGGCCGCTGCCGCCACATCTGCTTGACCCGCTGTTGGCCGAGCTTCAGCGCCGGCTGGGCTTGGCCCCTTGATCGACTTCATTGGTTCTCATGAGAGACACGTTGCGACATGAATCGCCTATATGAATTTTTCTCTGCCAGGGTGAAACGTGCCTGGCTCGCGGTGCTGCTGTTGGGCCTGCTGCCCGGCCTGGCGCTGGCCCACCCGCATGGCTGGATCGACATTCGCGTACGCCTGGTGGTCGACGATGAAGGGCGCCTGGAGGCGCTGCATCAGGCCTGGCGGATGGATCCCTTCTACAGTCTGGTGCTGCTGGAGGAGTTGAGTCGAACCGAGGGCGGCCTGGAAGCGGGGCTCGACCGCCTGGGCGGAGAGATCCGTGGCAACCTGGCACCGTTCGACTACTTCACCGAGATTCGCCTGGGCGAGGAGCGACTCGGCCTGGGCGACGTCTCCGAGTACACCGTGATGGAGCGTGGCGGTCGGGTCGAGTTCGTCTTCCTCCTGCCGCTGGAGAGTACCCAGCCACTGAACGGACAAACGCTGCAGTACAAGGTGTTCGATCCCACCTATTATCTCGAGGTGGTGCATGAGGCAGAGGGGGAGACGCCGCTCGACGACGCCTTGCTGGTGAGCGGCGGGCTGAACTGCAGCACCCAGATCGTTCCCGCCAATCCCGACCCCGAGCTGGTGATGCAGGCCGCCATGCTGGATGTCACCGACGAGGCGGAGCCCGGCTTGGGGCGTCACTTTGCCGAGACCGGAGTCGTCAAATGCGAGTAGTGGCAAGAGCGCACCCCCGTAACCGTACCCGTACCTGGCTTCTCGGGCTGGGCCTGCTGGCCGTGGCCCTGCTGGCGCTGAATTTCTTCGCTCAGGGCGGTCTGCAGTCGCTGAGTCTGCAGTTGGTGGCTTGGCAGCGCGACTTCCACCGCGCCCTGACCATGGCGATCACCAACTTTTCCGGCACACCTTCGGCGAGTGCCTGGGCGGCGCTGCTGGGGATCAGCTTCGCCTACGGTGTCTTCCATGCAGCCGGCCCGGGGCATGGCAAGGCGGTGCTGACCACGTACCTGCTCTCCCAGGGCGGCGCGGTGCGCCGGGCGCTGGGGCTCTCCTTTGCCGCCTCGATGCTGCAGGGAGTGGTGGCCATCAGCCTGGTGGTGGTGCTGGTGCATGGCCTGGGCTGGGTTACCCGGCAGGCGATGGGCAGCGTGGTGTGGGTCGAGCAGGCCAGCTTCCTGATGGTGGCGCTGTTGGGGGCCTGGCTATGTTGGCGAGCGATTCGTCAGTTGCGTCGGACGTCGCCGGCAGCAGCAGAGCGCTCTGCCCATGAGCACGACCATTCGCACTCACATGGCCATGGCCATGGCCACGACCACGACCACGACCACGCACATGACCATGCCCACTGCTGCGGCGGGCATCACCATGTCGATCCCCAGCAGGCCGCCGACTGGCGCACGGCGCTGGCTACGGTGGTCTCTATCGGCATCCGTCCCTGCAGCGGTGGGGTTCTGCTGCTGGGGGCCGCCAGCCTGCTGGGGCAGTTTGCCGTGGGCGTGGCGGCGGTCATGGTGATGGCGCTGGGCACGGCGCTGACCGTTTCCGCGCTGGCGTTGGCCAGCGTCTTCGCCCGGGGCTGGGCGGAAAAGCAGCTGGCGAGGCAGAACGGCCTGCAGCGGGCCAGCCGCCTGCTTGGCTGGGTGGCTCTGGCGGGTGGGCTCGCCATCATATCGTTGGGCATTTCGCTCTCGGCGACCGGCATCACCCAGCCGACTGCCGCGCCCATGCTGGGCGATCCGCCGGCCCGCAGCGCGCCGGCGCAGCAGCCGGCCGGGGGAGGGCACCCCTTAGGGGAACGCTGAACAAATCGGCGAGCGAGATGAAGCGGCTAGGTTCGTTCCCTACGAACCAACGCACTTCCCACATCCCTGTGGGTCGCAAGGCGCACGGAGCACAGTACCGAGCGAAGCGACAAACAGCCGTAGGCTGGCCCCGAAGGGGCGAGAAGCCGAAGGCTGCGAGTCAACCGGAGCATATGGGGTATATGTGAGGATTCCGAGCACCGCGCAACGCAGTGGTTCGCTCGCGCAGGCAGTTGTGCAGTGTTTCCTTAGGCGGCTGAGCCGTCTCATAGGCGCGTTTTCAGGCCATCCAACTGGGCCAGCAGGCGATCGCGCATGCTGGCCAGTTCGTCCAGGTCGTAGGGCTGCGCCTCGCCCTGCCCCCAGACCGGCCCCGGCCAGGCAGCATCGGCCTGCCGGCGTGCCACCACGTGAACGTGCAACTGGGCGACCACGTTGCCCAGGTTGGCCACGTTGATCTTGTCGGCCCGGGTCATCGCCTTGAGCATGCGCCCCATTTCGCTGGCCTCATGCCACAGCTGGCGCTGGTCCGCCTCATCCAGATCGAATACCTCGCTCACCCCCTCGCGCCGCGGGATCAGGATCAGCCAGGGGAAGCGGGTATCGTCCATCAGCCTGAGCTGGCACAGCGGCAGCTCGGCAACCGGATAGCTGTCCCTGACCAGGCGTTCATCCAGCTCCACTGATGACATATCGACTCTCCCTCATGTTGGCGATAGCCCATCATGGCACAAGCGCGGGGGAGCGTCTGCCAGCCTTGGCGGGCGCTTCGCTGCGTTAGCGGCTAAAGTGAAATGGTCAGGCCTGACGAACAGGAGAACGACGATGAAACGGACGGTAGCGACTATGCTGGCGTTGCTGCTCGGGCTGTCACTGCTCAGTGGGTGCAACACCATGCGCGGCATGGGGGAAGACATCGAGGCTGGCGGCGAGGCGATTCAGCGGCAGTCGAATTCATATTAGCGTTTTTCAAAATGGCAACCGGCTGTTACGCTGACAAAGGCCATTGCTTCACGGCAAGGAATGGAATTCCCGAAGGTTATTTCAAGGAGATACGACCATGAAGAGAGCGATTGCCTTGGGCTTTGCCCTGCTGATGACAGCCGGTGCCCTGGCGGGGTGCAACACCATGGAAGGCGCGGGCCAGGACGTCGAGCGTGGCGGCCAGCACGTGCAGGACGCCGCCCAGTAAACCCCAGCGGTCCGGCTTGGCAGCATGCGGGCGACCTGGCAGTCTCCTCGTGTGCTGCCTGAATCAATACACCCTCCCCCTCCCTTTTAGTGAGATATTCGCATGGTTAGCCCATTGCGTTTTTGCCTGGCCTCTTTCAGCGCGTTATTGCTGGCAGGATGTGCGCCTATGTCCAATTCGAATCCATCTCAAACCCATGACCCTGCTCCCAAGCCGCCCGAGGTCAGCGAGGGAGAGGATGCCTGTGGCGCCCGGCACGTGCAGGACCGCGTCGGTCGGCGCTACGACGAAGCGCTGGGCGAGTCGATCCAGCGCGAGAGCGGCGCCGCCACGCTGCGGGTGATCCGCCCGGGACACGCCTATACCATGGAGTTCCGGAGCGACCGCATCAACGTCCACATCGACGACAGCGACACCATCACCGATATCGGCTGCGGCTGATACGGGCGCGGTCGGTCATGCCTGGCCGTGCTCCGCCTGAGCGCGGCGCTCGGCCTCTTCGGCCTGCTTGCGCAATTTCTTGCGCAGGGCGGCCTTCTCGAAGCGCAGCTTCTGCAGAGGCGTTTCCAGCTTCAGCGGTGGTACCGGCGCCGGCTTGCCGTCGGCGTCTACCGCGACCATGGTCAGGTAGCAGCTGTTGGTGTGGCGGATCACCTTGTCGCGGATGTTCTCGGCCACCACCTTGATGCCGATCTCCATCGACGAGCGGCCCACGTGGTTGACGCAGGCCAGGAAGGTGACCAGCTCGCCGACGTGGATCGGCTGCTTGAACAGCACCTGGTCGACCGAGAGCGTCACCACATAGTGGCCGGAGTAGCGGCTGGCACAGGCGTAGGCCACTTCGTCGAGCTTCTTGAGGATGGCGCCGCCGTGCACCTTGCCGCTGAAGTTGGCCATGTCGGGCGTCATCAGCACGGTCATGCTCAGCTCGTGCTGGCCGGGAAGATCCAGGGGAAGGCTGTCGGCGCCTGCCATGTGCATTACCTCTCTCGTTCGGGGCTGTCGCGGCGGCCGCCATCCGCCGCTCCCAGGTAGCGGCTGTCCTGCCACGGCCAGTGGCCCTCCACTTCCACATGCAGGGTAAAGGCGAGGAAGGCGCGGATAAGCACGATCACCCCAAGGGTGGCAACCTGCTGACCGGTGTTGGCGATGATCACGGTCTTGATCACGTCGCCGGCAATCAGGAAATCCAGCCCCAGTATGAGCGCTCGGGCGATACCATGGCGATAGTGCATGAAGGCCCGCTGTTCGTGAAACATACGGTGATGCAGGAAGCGCCAGGAGGTAATGGCGAAACCGCCGACGATGATGGCGACTCCCAGCACCTCGATGAACAGCGCAATGGCATCGATGACTTCCAGGAAGGTATCCATAAGGCTCGCGGCATTGGGAAGTGGCAGCGGACCCGGGACAGGCCGGGTCCGCGCTACGCATTGTGCGCCTTGCTCAGAACCAGGTCAGGCCCACCGAGATAATCACCCCGGTGATCACCAGCTGAATCAGACAATAGCCCATGATGTCCTTGGCTTTCAGCCCGGCGATGGCGAGTACCGGCAGCGCCCAGAACGGTTGCAGCAGATTGGTCCAGGCATCGCCCCAGGCCACGGCCATGGAGACACGGGCGACATCGACACCGAGCGCTTCGGCGGCCGGCAGCATGACCGGCGCCTGCACCGCCCACTGGCCGCCGCCGGAAGGCACGAACAGGTTGACGATGCCGGCGCTGATGAAGGACCAGAACGGCAGCGAGGTCTCGGTGGCGAACGAGATCAACCCCTGAGACATGGACTCCGCCAACCCCGACTGCACCATGATCGCCATGATGCCGGCATAGAAGGGGAACTGAATGACGATGCCAGCGCCGCCCTTGATTGCCTCGTTGAGGCTCTCCAGCAGGCTGCGCGGCGTGCGGTGTAGCACGATGGCCAGGGACAGGAACATGAAGTTGACGATGTTCAGGTTCAGCCCGCCGCCGCGGAACACGAAATGGTCGAGCAGGAAGATCACCCCGGGAATGCCGACCAGCCAGGCCAGGGTGACGCTGTTCTCGAGACGCTCGGCCGGACGGGTGACGCGCACCCGGGCGGCCGGGGCATCGTCGAGCAGTTTGGGGTCGACGTAGACGCTCTCCTTCTCATCGGGGAGCATGGCCCGGTTGACCAGGGGGATGGCGACGAACAGGCACACCACGATGGCCAGATTGAAGAAAGCGAAGATGGTCGAGCCGGTACCGATCACGCCGATCTGCTCGGCGGTGAAGTGGCCCTCGGTGGCGATGGTCAGCGGAATGGAGCCGGCCAGCCCGCCGTGCCACACCACGAAGCCGGAGTAGGCGCTGGCCACCAGCAGGCGATAGTCGACCCGCACCAGGCGGGCCAGCTCCTTGGCGAACAGCGCACCCACCACCAGGCCGAAGCCCCAGTTGATCCAGCTGGCCACCAGCGACACATAGGTCACCAGCAGGATGGCCCCGCCCGGCCCGTTGGCCAGCGCGGCGAGACGCTGCAGCAGCTTCTTGACCGGCGGCGAGCTGGCCAGCATGAAGCCGGTGACGAGGATCAGCAGCATCTGCATGGAGAAGGTCAGCAGGTTCCAGAAACCGTCGCCCCACATGCGCATCACGGCGAGCGGCGTCTGGCGTTCCACGCCGATGGCGGCCGCCGCAGCCACCACCGTCAGCAGCAGAACGAAGATGAAGGGATCCGGCAGATAGCGGTCGACCAGCCTGACGGCGGGTCTCGAGAGGAATCTGAGCATGGCAGCGTCGCTTCTTCTGGTTGTCGGGTATGCGTCTGAGAAAAATAGCGCAAACTCAGCAGCTTGCCCTAATTAAATGGCGGCTCGCCTCAACGGCCGATGGCGGCCGGTGGCGCCTCTTCATCGGGACGGTAGCACCACCGGGTGCGCCGATGGTGCCAATAGTAGCTGACCAGTACCGCCGATCGCACCACGGAGAAGGTGAGGAAGGCCAGCCACAGCGCGTGGTTCTCGTAGCCCGGTGGCGCCACTGCGCTCGCTAGCCACCATACCGGCAAATAGCTCGCCAGAGCGATGAAGATGCTGTTGCGCATCTCGCGAATTGCCGTGGCGCCGATGAAGACCCCGTCGAACAGATAGCTCCACACCGCAATCAGCGGCATGGCCACCATCCACGGCAGATAGGTGCCGGCCGTGGCTCGCACCTCGGGCAGACCGGTCAGCAGCGCGATGAGGTAGTGGCCGCCGAGGGCGAAGGCGAGTGCCGCGGTGCCGGCCGTCGCCAGCGAGAACCAGGCGGCGGCCCGCACGGCATGGCCGAACTCGTCCCAGCGGCGGCGGCCCACGGTGCGCCCGATGGTGGCCTCGGCGGCGTGGGCGAAGCCGTCCAGGGCATAGCTGGTGAGCATGATGAACTGCAGCAGCACGGCGTTGGCGGCCAGCACGGTGTCGCCCTGTACCGCGCCGCGGGAGGTGAAGAAGGCCATGGCGAACAGCAGGCCCAGGGTGCGTACGAAGAGATTGGCATTGACCTGGAACAGCTCGCCATAAGCGGCGAGCCGCAGCAGCCGCTCGCGCATGAAGCGACCTTCCAACTGCTTCAGCTGACGCAGCACCAGCCAGATGCTGAAGATGAACGCGGTGTAGTCGGCGATCACCGTGGCCCAGGCCACGCCGTCGCTGGTCATGCCCAGCCCCACCACGAACAGCAGGTCCAGCGCGATGTTGACGCTGTTGGTGAGCATCAGGATCGCCAACGTCACACGCGAGTTCTGCTGGCCCAGAAACCAGCCGAGTATGGCGTAGTTGGCCAGCACCGCCGGGGCCGAGAGGATACGGATCTGGGCATATTCGGCGGCGATGTTAGTGGCGATCTCGCTGCCGTCGAGCAGCCACAGCCCCAGCGTTATCAGCGGCTGCGAGAACAGGATCAGCAGCGCTCCGATCCCCATGGCCAGTAGCAGCGACTGCCCCAGAAGGTTGCGCACTTCAATGTCGCTCTCGCGGCCCACCGCCTGGGAGGTCAGCCCGGTGGTGCCCATGCGCAGGAAGCCGAAGCCCCAGAACAGGAAGCTGAACAGGGTGGCACCCAGCGTGACGCCGGCCAGATAGCGCGAGTCCGGCAGGTGGCCGACCACGGCGGTATCCACCAGGCCCAGCAGCGGCACGGTGATGTTGGAGAGTATGATCGGCCACGCCAGCGTCCAGATTCGCCGCCGCGCCGTCGCGGGTGTTTCGCTATGCAGGGTCGCCACCGAACGCTTTCAAGAGAAACGAACCGAGCAGCATGGCCACAGAGGCGGCAGAACGCAACCGTGGTTGGCTACACTGGAGGCGGGCGTCGGCTGTAGTGACAATGACGTAGAATCCGTTCGAGGCAGCGAGACGTACGGGCAAATCGCACGGGGCAAAGGGGGAAAGATGATACGCATGACGAGAATCGTGGCGGCACTGGCTGTGGCCTCTGCGCTGCTGCTTGGCAGCCTGCAGGTGCACGCCCAGCAGCAGCGTATGGAAGCGCGGCCCAGCGGGGCGGCGATGGTCGCCGATGCATTGATCGCGCGGCCGCTGCTGCTGGTGGCGACCCTCGGTGGAACGGCGCTATTCGTGGTTTCGCTGCCGTTCTCGGCGATGGGCGGCAACGTCGACCAGGCGGCCGAGGCGCTGGTGAAGACGCCGGCCGAGGCGACCTTCCGCCGCTGCCTGGGCTGTACCTCGATCAACCCGCGCCCCGCGCAGACGGAGCGCTGAACGGGACGCAGCGAGGCTCGGCGGGTCAGGCCGCGGTGATCAGACGGTACTTGGCCATCAGCTCGTCGCGGGTCTCGCGACGTTCGGGGTCGAGGGGAATGCAGTCGACCGGGCACACCTGCTGGCACTGCGGCTCATCGTAATGGCCGACGCACTCGGTGCACAGGTTGGGGTCGATGACGTAGATCTCTTCCCCCGCCGAAATGGCATCGTTGGGGCATTCGGGTTCGCAGACGTCGCAGTTGATGCACTCGTCGGTGATCATCAGGGCCATGGGGCTACCTCGCGATCGGGCGGGCCGCATTCGGCCGCGCCCCGGTAAGGCGGCTCGGGTAAAGCCGAGTAATACGGTCAGGTATTGTAATGCTTGCGCAGCGCTTCGGCGACCCCGGGATGCACCAGCCGGGAGACATCGCCGCCCAGCTTGGCGATCTCGCGCACGATGGTCGAGGAGATGTAGGAGTTCTCCACCGCCGGCGTGAGAAACACGCTCTCCAGTTCCGGCGCCTGGGCCCGGTACATGTTGGCCAGCTGCAGCTCGTACTCGAAATCGGATACCGCACGCAGGCCGCGCAGAATGATGTGCGCCTGCTGCTCAGCCATCATGTCGGTGAGCAGCCCCGAGAAGCCGATTACCTCGACGTTGTCGAGTCCGGCCGAAACCTCGCGGGCCAGGGCGATGCGCGTGTCCAGCTCGAGCGCCGGCTTCTTGCCGGGGCTGGCGGAGATGGCGACCACCACCTTGTCGAACAGCCGCGCAGCGCGCTCGATCAGGTCGTAGTGACCGTGGGTGATGGGGTCGAAGGTGCCGGGGTAGACCGCGATTTTCATGGCGCTCCGCTCACTTGCACAGCTAAGGGGGGGCTCAGGGTAACCGCCGGCGGCCGAACCGACAATGTCGGCGGGCCGCGTCGAGTCACTCTTCCAGCTTGCCGAAGGGGTTGTCCACCGTAAGCGATACCGGGCGTGCGTAGCCGGGAATGACGATATGGGTGTCGCTTACCTCGAGTTCCGGCCCCTCCAGTACGCCCTCACCGAAGCGATAGCGTACCTCGAACTCACCGCGATCGGCCGCGGCCAGGTAGGCCTGGCTGGCCTCGCGCACCGCTTCGCGCCGCTGGCGCCAGGCCTCGACGGCGGCCTGGCCGTGGCGCTGCGCCAGCAGCCGCTCGGTCACCTCGGGCGAGAGCACGACCCCGGTGGCGTTGTTGCCGCCGAAGCCCTTGGCGTTGATGAAGGCGGCATCGGCCGTGAACCGCTGCGGCTCCCGGGAGAAACGCAGCCGCTCGGCGTGGACGTCGTCGGCCACTGCGTCGAGGGTGGGAATGCCCGGCAGCAGGCCGTGGGCGAAGCTGCCGAGCGCGCTGGCCAGCTGGTCGCCGGCGGCGCTGCCCTGGGAGTGGCCGACGAAGGCCTTCACCGCCACCACCGGCCAGCTCTCGATACCGTGGGCCTGGGCGACCAGATCGAAGACGTGAGACTCGGTCACGCGGTTCTTGGGCGTGCTGGTGCCGTGGGCGTGCAGGAAGGTGCGCTCGCGCAGGGCGGTATCGCCCAGCATGTCGCGGACCAGCGCGGTCGCCTTGCCCAGGGTGATGTAGTTGCCGATGCCCGGGGCGGAGATGGAGCGCTTCCAGCCGTCGGCATTGACGTAGACACCCGGCACGCTGCCGAGGATCTCGGCGCCCAGCTCCAGGGCCAGGGCATCGTCGAGCAGCAGGATGAATTGGCTGGCCTCGGCGATGGTGAAGCCGCAGTTGCGAGCGAAGGGGCGGCAGGCGCGCTGATAGTCGGCGTCGGTGAGCAGCTCCAGGGCGTCCAGCGCCTTGAGGCTCTCGTCGTCGGCCAGCGCGCCCATGGCGCGAAAGCCCTCGATGATCTCCGGCGTTACCGGCGCATCGGAGGTGCCCACCATGACGGCGCGACGCTGGCCGCTGCGAATGTCCTCCACCCCCAGGCGCAGGTTGTAGAGGAAGCTGGCGCAGGCGCCGAGCGCGGCACCGGTGCCGCCGACGCTGCCGAGCACGTAGGCGTTGAGGAAGTCGGCGGGCATCTGCCCGTAGCCCAGCGGCATCTGCTTGGAGGTGGCCCGGTTGCCCGAGACGAAGCTCTTGAGCAGCCCGCCCCAGCCTTCATCGTCGAGCTGGCCGATGGAGTTGCCGGCATACACGGCGATGTCGTCGGGATCGAGGCGGTCGCGCAGCTCCTCCCACGCCAGGCCGCTGCTCGCCAGGCAGTCGCTGGCGGCAAAGATCGACATCGAAAGGCCCCGCGGGTGGTGCACGCTGCGGTAGTAGCGGCTGGGATCGAAACCGCTGGGCAGCTGGCCGGCGGCTCGCACCTGGGCCGGCCGGGTTTCCGGCAGCAGCACGTCGAGCTCGCCGGGCGGCACCGTGACCTCAAGCGTATGACGGTCCAGTTCCCGCACCTGCCAGGTCGGCGGCAGTCGCTCGGGCAACTGGCGGCGGCGGATGCTGAAGATCAGTTCCGAGCCCAGGCCCAGGCTGGCGCGGCGATTGGCCGGCAGCCCGTCGTCGTTGAAAAGGGGATTCTCGATGCGTCGGATCAGCGTATGGTCGAGCACCTGTGCGCGGCAGTTCTCGGCCAGGCGAGCGGCCTCGACGGGGGTTCCGGTGGCGTCGTACCAGGCGCCTTCCCGACAGGCGCCGAGTCCCATCATGGCGGCCAGGCCGAGCAGCAGCGCCTGCTGCTCGGCTTCGGGAAGGGCGTCGATCACGGTGCGACGAAACGCTTGATGGCCAGAGGTACGACCGGCGGCGTTGACGCCGCCCATGCCGACGATCACCGGTAAGTGAGACAAGCCGCTTTCCTCGTTGTGCTGTTCGTGCGAGTCGGTAATGTAAATATAGGATTGGCGATCATAGCACCCGCTTCGGGACGCCGTCATGGGCGTAGCGTGCAAGTTGCGGCCAGCAAAGATAAAACAAACGTTTGAAATGCAGCGGTAAACAGGGTATCCTGGCTCTGCTGTTTGAGTCATACGAGTGGGTATGTGGGCGCTTCCTTGTCGAGGCGCCTTTTTTTTGCGCCATACCTCGCTTCCTCGCGTGCGCCGACATGGCTGCTAGAATGGTCGTTCGTCCGCTACCGATCGATTTTGCCTCATGCATGCCACCTCCCGCCCCATCGCGACCAACCAGAGCGGCCCCCACCGGGATGTCGAGAAGCGCGTCGACCGCGCCCTGCGTCATCCGCTGCGCAAGCCCGTGGCCGAGCACACGCGGGCGGCGTTCGAGCGGGCGCGTGAGTGGTATCAGCGACAAGCCGGGGATGGCCAGCACCCGTTGATTCTCGATGCCGGCTGCGGGGTGGGGGTTTCCACTCGCGAGCTGGCCCGGCAGTTCGACGACCATGTGGTGATCGGCGTGGATCGCAGTGCCGACCGGCTGTCCCGCGAGCACGGCGAGGTGGGCGACAATGCCCTCCTGGTGCGTGCCGACCTGGTGGACTTCTGGCGTCTGGCCCTGGCCGCCGGCTGGCAGCCGGTGCGGCACTATCTGCTCTATCCCAACCCCTACCCCAAGTCGGTGCATCTCAAGCAGCGCTGGCATGGGCACCCTGTGCTGCCGACGATCCTGGCCCTCGGCGGCCGGCTGGAGCTGCGCTCCAACTGGCGCCTCTACGTCGAGGAGTTCGCCCTGGCGCTGACGCGAGCGACCGGTACGGCCGCTGCGGTAGAGCCATACGACCCCGGCACTGGGTACCTCACGCCTTTTGAACGAAAATACCACGCCAGCGGTCAGTCACTCTGGCGTCTGGTCGCCGAGCTGCCCCATGCCCCTGAGCTGGTACCCTGCGATACGGAGAGAAGCTGATGGCATTCGTGTACCTGGCTCTGGCCATCGTTGCCGAGGTCGTGGCAACCAGTGCGCTCAAGGCGACCCACGGCTTCACGCGCCTCGTTCCCAGCCTGGTGGTGGTGGTCGGCTATGCGATTGCCTTCTACATGCTGTCGCTGGTGCTGCGTACCATTCCGGTGGGCATCGCCTACGCCATCTGGGCTGGCCTGGGTATCGTGCTGGTGGCCCTGGTGGGTATCGTGGTGTACGGGCAGCGCCCCGACCTGCCGGCGGTGCTCGGTATCGCTCTGATCGTTGCCGGCGTGGTGGTGATCCAGCTGTTTTCACGAGTTTCCCACTGACTGCGTCACGTGGGTCTTAGATGGATGTTCGATCAATGGTGAGAGCTGTTGCCAGGCTTGGCTGCCTGCTTCTGTTGTGCGGTTCGATGCTGCCGGTGGCGGCGCTCGGATCGGGTTTTGCCGAACTTGGAAAGATGACCGAGAGCGGCTTTCGCATCAGTGCCGAAGCGCGCCTGCTGGGCGACGGTGGGCGTGACGGCGTCCTGCTCGGCGCCATCGAGCCGCAGAGTCAGCTGTCGCCGGCCTCGGTGTCCAAGGCCTACCTGGCGGCGGCCGCGCTCGACCGCTGGGGGCCTCAGCACCGCTTTGCCACCCGGCTGGTCAGCACCGCTGAGCTCGACGCCGACGGCGTGCTGCGCGGCGACCTGATTCTCGACGGCGGCGGCGACCCCGGGCTCTCCAGCGAGGATCTGTGGCGGCTGACCCAGCGGCTGCATCAGGCCGGTGTGCGCGAGGTCGACGGGCGCCTGGTGGTCAGCCAGTGGCGCTTCGGCCCGGTGGAGTGCATCACCACCGATCGCTGCGAGGCGCACTCGCGCACCGGCAACAGCTACAGCGCGCTGCTCTCGTCGGCTGGGGTCAACCACGGCAACTGGTGCGTCAACGTCGCGCCGGGGGCAGCGGCGGGCGAGCCGGCCCGCATCACCAGCTGCGACAGTCAGGGGCTGATCCTGGAGGTCGACAACCGGATCGAGACGCGCCCGCCCAACAGCGGCACCGAGTTCAGCGCCGAGCGCGTGACCCGCGAAGAGGGCGACGTGATGCTGCTGCGCGGCCAGATTTCGCTCAACGCCTCGCCCCGGGACGTCTACCGGGCCAGCGGCGATCCCGCCCGCCAGACCGCCCGCACGCTGATGGCCATGCTCGAGCAGGCCGGTATCGGCGTGGGCGGGGGCTACGTGACCAGCATCGAGCAGCCTGCCGCTTCCGCGCGTACGCTGGCACAGGTGGAGAGCAGGCCGCTGCAGGAACTGCTGCTGCATGTGATGAACTACTCCAACAACTTCATGGCCGACGTGCTGGCGCTCAACCTGGTGGACACCCCGAGGGCGGACCTGCTCCAGGCCGGCGAGGCGATTCAGGATTACGTGGCCGGCCTGCCCGATCACGGCCCGGTGATCATGCTCAGCGGCAGCGGCCTGACCACGGAGAACCGCACCTCGGCCCACGGCAGCAACGTGCTGCTGGAGAGCATGTTCCACCGCTCGTCGCTGTTCCCGAGCTTCGTCGCCAGCTTCCAGTCGCCGGCCAACGGCGTGTCGCGCTTCATTCGCCGCGGCTCGCCGCTGTTCCAGGATCACATCATGCTCAAGACCGGCACCCTCAATCAGCCCTATGCCGTGCGTGCCGTTAGCGGCTACTTCCGTACCCGCTCGGGGCGCTGGGGCGTGTTCACGGTGATGGTCAACGGCACCTCGTCCACGCCCTGGCTCAACTGGGCGCAGGTGCTGGATCCGCTTTCCGAAGACCTGGCGCGCATGATCGAGGCGCACTGAAGCCGACCTAACCCGCAATTCAGGATGCGAGACGATGAAACCAGCACGAACCGGATGGCGGCATGTCATCGATGCCACGGGCTACTCGATCAAGGGGCTCAGGTTCGCCTTTCGCCATGAGACGGCCTTCCGCCAGGAGCTGGCTCTCTGTGTGGTACTGCTGCCGCTGGCCTGGTGGATCGGCTCGGGTCCGGTGGAGTGGATCCTGCTGGTGGGCAGTTGCCTGCTGGTACTCACCGTGGAGCTGATCAACAGCGCCATCGAGAGCGTGGTGGACCGCATCGGCACCGAGCATCATGAGCTGTCCGGTCGAGCCAAGGACATCGGCTCGGCGGCGGTGATGGTGGCGCTGATCGCCGCCGGTCTGACCTGGGGCCTGCTCGGCTGGCAGAAGTTCTTCGGCTGAAGGCCGTCGTGGGGGGTGCCGCCGCGTCGGCGCCTTCGCTATGCTGGGGGCAATTCCGCTGCGACAAGGCGTGTTGCCCATGGCCCTTCCCGCTGACTTCCTGCCCGTCGATGACACCCCGACCGCGCTCAGGCCCGCCCTGGAGAAAGCGTGGCAGCGCCTGAGCGAGAGCCTGGCCCGGGCCGACAACGTGGCCGAGATGACCGGCCAGGAGCCGCCCTCGGAGAACTGGCTGGCGTTGGGGACGGAACGTCGACGCCAGCTGGCGCGGGTCATCACCATTTCCGACTTCGCCCTCGACACCCTGGTGCGCTACCCCGAATGGCTGCTGCACCTGGATGCCGGTGGCGAGCTGGACGAGTCGCCGCAGGGCGAGACGCTCGCGGCCTGGCTCGCCGAACGGCTGGAGAGCGCCGAGGATGAGGCCGGCCTGCACGCCGTGCTGCGGCGCTTCCGCCGGGCGCGCATGCTGGGTATCGTGTGGCGAGACCTGGTACGGCCGGTGGATACCGACATGTGGGCCACCGCCGCTGCGGTGTCTCAACTGGCCGAGGTGTCGCTGGAAGGCGCCCTGGGCTGGCTCGAACGTCACTTCGAGTCGCGCTGGGGCCGCCCGGCGGCGCGCAGCGACGGCAGCGAGCAGCGCCTGGTGGTGCTGGGCATGGGCAAGTTCGGCGCCGGCGAGCTCAACCTCTCTTCCGATATCGACCTCATCTTCGCCTACCCCGAGCAGGGCGACACCCAGGGCGGGCGCACCTCCCTCGCGCATCAGGAGTACTTCACCAAGCTGGGGCAGAAGCTGATTGCTGCGCTGGATGCGGTCACCGCCGACGGCTTCGTCTTTCGCGTCGACATGCGCCTGCGTCCGCTGGGCGACGGCGGCCCCCTGGTGGGCAACTTCAGCTCGCTTGCCGCCTACTATCAGGATCAGGGGCGGGAGTGGGAGCGCTATGCCCTGCTCAAGGCGCGGCCGGTGGCCGGCGACCTGGAGGCCGGCAGCGAGCTGCTCGGCAACCTGCGTCCCTTCGTCTATCGCAAGTACCTCGATTTCGGCGCCATCGAGTCGCTGCGCGAGATGAAGGGCCTGATCAATCGCGAGGTGAAGCGGCGCGGCATGCAGGCCAACATCAAGCTCGGCCCCGGCGGCATTCGCGAGGTGGAGTTCGTGGTGCAGGCCTTCCAGCTGATTCGCGGCGGGCGCGACACCGAGCTGCAGGTCACCTCGCTGCGCACGGCGCTCGCACGTCTGCCGGCGCTGGGGCTGCTGCCGCAAGGCGTGGTCGACGAGCTCGAGCCCGACTACGTCTTCCTGCGCGACCTGGAGCATGCGCTGCAGGCGCTGGAAGACCGTCAGACCCAGAGCCTGCCCGACGACGATCTCGACCGTGAGCGCGTCGCCCTGGCGCTGAACATGGAAGACTGGCCGGCGCTGCTGGCGCGCCTGGAGGAGGTGCGCGGCCGGGTGCGAGGCCATTTCGATGCGGTGATCGCCGACCCCGAAGAGGAGCTCGAGGAGAACGGCGAGGCGACAGAGGAAGGCGGCCTGTCGCTGGACGACTGGCGGGCGCTGTGGTGCGGAGAGCTCGAGCCCCAGGAGGCCGAGGCAATGCTCGCCGAAGCGGGCTTCGCGGAGGCCGAGACGGCCCTGCGGCGCCTCGTCGGGCTGCGCCAGTCGCGCCAGGTGCAGGCCATGCAGCGCATCGGCTACGACCGCCTCGAAGCTCTGATGCCGCTGCTGCTCGATGCGGTAGCGGCAAGCGACGCGCCCGACACCGCCCTGGAGCGGGTGCTGCCGCTGATCGAATCGGTGCTGCGGCGTACCGCCTATCTGGCGCTGCTGCGGGAGAACCCCGAAGCGCTGAGTCATCTGATGGGGCTGTGCAGCGCCAGCCCCTGGATCGCCGAGCAGATGGCCCGCTACCCGATCCTGCTGGATGAGCTGCTGACCCCGGCCACCCTCTACACCCCCGCCGACAAGGAGCGCCTGGCCGATGAGCTGCGCCAGGCCCTGGGGCGCATTCCCGAGGACGACGAGGAGGCCCAGCTCGAGGCGCTGCGCGTGTTCAAGCACGCCCACGTGCTGCGCGTTGCCGCTTCCGACATCGCCGGCACCCGCCACCTGATGAAGGTCAGCGACTATCTCACCTACATTGCCGAGGTGCTGCTGGAGACGGTGCTGGCCATGGCCTGGCGCCACCTGGTGCGCAAGCACGGCTACCCGATGCGCCGCGACGGCTCCCGCGCCGGCGCCGAGCCCGAGTTCCTGATCGTCGGCTACGGCAAGCTGGGCGGCATCGAGCTGGGCTACGGCTCCGACCTCGACCTGGTGTTCATTCACGACGGCGACTCCCGCGGCGAGACCGATGGCGTCCGACCCATCGATGCCTCGGTGTTCTTCACCCGCCTGGGCCAGCGCATCATCCACCTGCTCACCGCCGTGACCCCGGCCGGCACCCTCTACGAGGTCGACATGCGCCTGCGCCCCTCGGGCAACGCCGGGCTGCTGGTCACCACCCTCGACGCCTTCGGCGAGTACCAGCGCCGCGAGGCCTGGACCTGGGAGCATCAGGCGCTGGTGCGGGCGCGGGTAGTGGCAGGGCACCCACGCCTGGCCGCAGGCTTCGATGCGGTGCGCAGCGAGATTCTCGGCCGCGAGCGCGACCGCGAGGCGCTGCGCGAAGAGGTGGTCAAGATGCGTCACAAGATGCGCGAGCACCTGGGCGGCAAGAGCGAGGCGGGCCAGTTCGACCTCAAGCACGACCCCGGTGGCATGGTCGACATCGAGTTCCTGTGCCAGTTCGCGGTGCTCGCCATGGGCCACGAGACGCCGGAGCTGCTGCGCTGGAGCGACAACATGCGCATCCTGGAAACGCTGGAGAGCAGCGGGCGCCTGCCCGCCGAGGAGTGCCAGCGCCTGCGCGAGGCCTACCTGGCCCTGCGCAGCACCGCCCACCGGGCATCGCTGACCCGCGAGGCCGCCCGCGGGCGCGAGGCCGACTTCGAGGCGCACCGCCAAACCGTCATCGATGCCTGGCAGCGGCTGCTCGAAACGCAGGCGTGAGGCCGGGCATTTCCCCTCGTCACAGCAGAGAAGAAGCACCATGAACAAGGTCCTGGTACTGCACGGCCCCAACCTCAACCTGCTCGGCAGCCGTCAGCCGGAAGTCTATGGATATGAGACCCTGGACGACATCAACAACGCGCTCTACGAGAAGGCCGCCATCAACGGCTGGGATATCAAGGCGCTGCAGAGCAACCACGAAGGCGTGCTGATCGACGCCATCCACGCCGCCCGCGAGGACGGCACCGCGGCGATCGTCATCAACCCTGCCGCCTATACCCACACCTCGGTGGCCATCCTCGACGCCCTCAACGCCTTCGACGGCAAGGTGATCGAGGTGCACCTCTCCAACGTGCACAAGCGCGAGCGTTTCCGCCACCACTCCTATGTCTCGCTGCGCGCCGACGGCGTGATCGCCGGCCTCGGCAGCCAGGGCTACCTGGCGGCGCTGGATGCGGTGATCAAGGCTGCCGCCAAAGCGTGAAGACCCAGACGTGAAGGTCCGGGCGTAAAGCCGCTCTGCCATTGATCTGCCACTGACGGAACGGGCTCGGCCACACAGGCCGGTCCGTTTCGTATCTTTTTGTAACAAGTAATTGGGATGCTGGAATATTAGCTACCCTGACATCAGGAGGATCAATAATAACTAGTGAGTGACGAGGGGAGAGGCATGGAAGACCCGGATACCATGGCGCCCGAGGAGCGGAAGAAGAAGGAGTTCAAGCTGTTCCTCTTCATCGCCATCCTGCTGTTTCCCATCCTGGCGATAGCCGTTGTCGGTGGCTTCGGCTTCTCGGTATGGATCTACCAGACCTTCACGGGCCCGCCCGGGCCGCCGAGCTGAGGGTCGCATGCACAAGGCGAACAATCCCAATACACGTCGCCAGTTCTTTCGCTCCCTCGGCGGTCATGGCCCGCTCCAGCGGCCACCCTGGACTGATCCTGACTTCACCGAACGCTGCGTGCGCTGTGCGGCCTGTATCGAGACCTGCCCCGAGGGTGTGCTGTTCCATGGCGGCGGCGGTTATCCCGAGATCCGCTTCGACCAAGCGGGTTGCTCGCTATGCCGCGCCTGCGTCGAGGCCTGCGATGCAGGCGTGTTCGACACCCAGCGCCCCGCCTTTCCCTGGCGCGCCCGTATCGAGAGCCACTGCCTGGCGCTGGCCGACATTCATTGCCAGAGCTGCCAGGACGCCTGCGAGTGGCAGGCCATCGTCTTTTCCCCCCAGTTGGGGCGCCCGCCCAAGCCGCGCCTGAACGGCGAAGCCTGTACCGGCTGCGGTGCCTGCCAGGCCCTGTGCCCCAACCACGCCATCACAATGACAAGCGAGGAGATTGCCCATGCCGAATGAAACCCTCCACATCGCCAGTCTGCTGGTACATGTCCGGCCCGAGCACGCCCGGGAAGTGACGCGATGGCTGGCTGCCCAGCCCGAGAGCGAGGTCAGCGCCGAGGATCCCAGCGGCAAGCTGGTGGTGGTAGTGGAGAGTTTGCGCGAGGCGCGGATTCTCGAGCTGATCGATGCGATCCAGGTGCGGCCAGGCGTGCTGGGAGCGGCGCTGGTGTATCACCAGGTACTCGATCCAGCGTCTGCCGACGAACCCGCCGATCCCGTCTCATCCCAAGCCGCTGCAGAAGGAATGCCGACATGAAGATGACGCGTCGTGAATTCGCCAAGGCCAACGCAGTGGCCGTGGCGGCGGCCACTGCCGGTATGGCCATTCCGGCCGGCGCCACCAACCTCATCACCAACGCCGACTTGACGCGGCTGAACTGGAACAAGGCGCCCTGTCGCTTCTGTGGGGTGGGCTGCAGCGTCATGGTAGCCACCCAGGGCAACCGTATCGTGGCCACACACGGTGACATTCATTCGGAGGTCAACCGCGGGCTCAACTGCGTCAAGGGCTACTTTCTGTCCAAGATTCTCTACGGTCAGGACCGCCTGCAGCAGCCGCTGCTGCGCAAGCGCAACGGCGTTTACGACAAGCGCGGCGACTTCGAGCCGGTCTCCTGGGACGAAGCCCTCGACCTGATGGCCGACAAGTTCAAGAGTGCCATTCGCGAGCACGGACCCGAGAGCGTGGCGATGTTCGGCTCCGGCCAGTGGACCATCTGGGAAGGCTATGCCGCCAGCAAGCTGTTCAAGGCCGGGCTGCGCTCCAACAACATCGACCCCAATGCGCGGCACTGCATGGCCTCGGCGGTGTTCGCCTTCATGCGCGCTTTCGGCTCCGACGAGCCCATGGGCGTCTACGACGACATCGAGCACGCCAACGCCTTCGTGCTGTGGGGCTCCAACATGGCGGAGATGCACCCGATCCTCTGGACCCGGGTCACCGACCGGCGGCTCTCCTATCCGGAGACCCAGGTGGCGGTGCTCTCCACCTTCCAGCACCGCAGCTTCGACCTGGCCGACATCCCCATGGTGATGAAGCCCAACGCCGACGTGGTGATCCTCAACTACATCGCCAACCACATCATCCAGACCGACCGCGTCGACCGCGATTTCGTCGAGAATCACACCAACTTCGTGCGTGCCGTAGATGACATCGGCTACGGCCTGCGCGACGAGCATCCGCTGCAGCAGGCGGCCGCCAATGCCGACGAGCCCAACCGCTGGACGGAGATGAGCTTCGACGAATTCGCCGACCACGTTGCCGACTTCACCCTGGAACGGGCGGCACGGGAATCCGGGGTATCCGAGAGCCGCCTGGAGCGGCTGGCCGAGCTCTACGCCGACCCCGACATCAAGGTCATGTCGTTCTGGACCATGGGGGTCAACCAGCACACCCGCGGCGTGTGGGTGAACAACCTCATCTACAACCTGCACCTGCTCACCGGCAAGATCTCCGAGCCCGGCAATAGCCCCTTCTCGCTGACCGGCCAGCCCTCTGCCTGCGGCACCGCCCGCGAGGTGGGCACCTTCGCCCATCGCCTGCCGGCGGACCGGGTGGTCACCAACCCCGAGCATCGCCGCGAGGCGGAGCAGATCTGGAAGCTGCCTGAGGGCACCATTCCCGAACGCGTGGGCTTTCATGCCGTGGAGCAGAGCCGCAAGCTCAAGGACGGCGCAATCAAGGTCTACTGGACCCAGGTCAACAACAACATGCAGGCCGGGCCCAACACCCAGCAGGAGATCCTGCCGGGCTGGCGCAACGAGGAGGCCTTCGTCATCGTCTCCGACATCTACCCCACGGCCTCGGCCCAGGCCGCCGACCTGATCCTGCCGGCTGCCTCCTGGGTCGAGAAGGAGGGCGCCTTCGGCAACTCCGAGCGGCGTACCCAGTTCTTCCATCAGCTGATCGATGCCCCTGGGGAGGCGCGCTCCGACCTCTGGCAACTGGTGGAGCTCGCCAAGCGGATCGACGTTGCCGACGTATGGCCGAGCGAGTTGCTCGACAAGGCCCCCGAGTACCGCGACAAGACGCTGTTCGAGCTGCTCTACGCCAACGGGCAGGTCGACAGCTACCCGCTCTCGGACATGGAGGAGGGCTACGCCAACCAGGAGGCCGAGGCGTTCGGCTTCTATATCCAGAAGGGGCTGTTCGAGGAGTACGCCCGCTTCGGCCGCGGCAAGGGCAAGGATCTCGACGCCTTCGACAACTATCACCAGAACCGCGGCAAGCGCTGGCCGGTGGTCGACGGCCAGGAGACCCTGTGGCGCTATCGCGAAGGCTACGACCCCTATGTGGAAGAGGGCCGAGGCGTGCAGTTCTACGCCAAGCCCGACGACCGCGCGCTGATCTTTGCCGTTCCCGACGAGCCGCCCCCTGAGTCGCCGGACGAGGAGTACCCCTACTGGCTCTCCACCGGGCGGGTGCTCGAACACTGGCACACCGGCTCCATGACCCGCCGCGTGCCGGAGCTGCATCGGGCGGTGCCGGCGGCGCTGCTCTACATGCACCCGGAGGATGCCCGCGAGGAGGGCATGCGGCGCGGCAGCGAGGTGAAGGTGATCAGTCGTCGTGGCGAGGTGCGCCTGCGGGTCGAGACCCGCGGCCGGGTCACGCCACCGCGGGGCCTGGTCTACGTGCCCTTCTTCGATGCCAACCGGCTGATCAACAACGTGGTGCTGGACGCCACGGACCCGATCTCCAAGCAGACGGACTTCAAGAAGTGCGCGGTTCGTCTCGAACTGGTCAGCCTGGCCTGAGGCCGAGACAGAAGGAGAAATGCGATGAAATGGCTCACTATGCTCAGTCTCTCGCTGGTGCTGGTCGTTGCCGGCCTGGCAATCGCCGAAGAGCGCCGGGACGATTCGGCGCCGGACGGCCTGCGGCCGGGCGGCACCCTCAGCCAATCCCTGCCGGCGCCGCCGATGGCCGGCGAGCCCCGGGACGCCGGGCGCGAAGTGCTCAACTATCCGGAGCAGCCGCCGGTCATTCCCCACGGTATCCGCGATTATCAGATCGATACCCGAGCCAACCGCTGCCTGACCTGCCACAGTCGCGAGCATGCGGTCCAGGCCGGGGCTCCCATGGTCAGCGTCAGCCACTTCCGCGACCGCCACCAGCAGGTGCTGGCAGCGGTGTCGCCCGACCGCTACTTCTGCACCCAGTGCCATGTGCCGCAGACCGATGCCAGCCCCATCGTTTCCAATACCTTCCTCAACGTCGATGAGGTGCTGGGAGAAATGCTCCGGCAGCAGCGTGAGGGAGGTGGCCAATGAAGCGCTGGTTGATCACCTATTGGCGTATCCTGATGCGCCCCAGCATGCACTTCAGCCTGGGGTTCCTGACGCTTGGCGGCTTCATCGCCGGGATCTTATTCTGGGGCGGCTTCAACACCGCGGTGGAGGCGACCAATACCCAGCAGTTCTGCATCTCCTGCCATGAGATGGAGCGCAATCCCTACCGCGAAATGCAGGGCAGGATCCACGACGTCAACCGCTCCGGGGTCGGCGCCCAGTGTGCCGATTGCCACGTGCCCCACGGCTGGACGCACAAGATGGCGCGCAAGATGGAGGCTTCAAAGGAGGTGTGGGGCTGGATCTTCGGCACCATTCGCACCGAGGAGCAGTTCGAGGACAAGCGGCGCGAGCTGGCGGAAAGGGAGTGGGCCAGGCTGGAGGCCAACGACTCGCTGGAGTGCCGCAACTGCCACGACTTCGAGTCCATGGACTTCACCCAGCAGAGCTCCCGGGCTGCACAGGCGCACTCCACCACCCTCGCCGAGGGGGAGGCCACTTGCATCACCTGCCACAAGGGCATTGCCCACGAGCTGCCCGACATGAGCGAGTTCTATCAGCATACCGCCACGGGGCTGCCCGGCATCGAATCCTGGGTCGCTCACCTGAAGCGGGATGCGCCGGTGCCGGGCTACCCGGAAAACTGACCGAGGGTAAGTGTGCCTCGCCTCGCCTCGCCTTGCGTGGGCGAGGGGCACGCACCTTCACAGCCGCTCCAGGGCCGCCTCCAGGTCATGCAGGTCGCGGATAGTGACGGTGTCACCGGGGAAGGGCGATGCGCCGGGATCGGCGGTAACGCCGACGAAGCGAGTGCCGTTGGAGCGGGCGGCGCGAAAGTCATTGTATGAATCGCCGATCATGACCGTCTTCTGTGCCGAGAGCCTCCGGCGAGCCAGGAGGTTGCGCAGCCCGGTGACCTTGTCCGGTGGTGCGCCGATGACCTCGCGAAAATAGCAACTGAGCTCGCGTTTCGCGGTGATGGCTTTCAGTTCGGCTTCGGGGGTGGCCGAGAGTAGGTAGAGCGGACGCACAGCAGCCCAGCGCGAGAGAAACTCCAAGGCACCGGGAATCGCCGGAGCCTCGAGCAAGCGCTGTTCGACGCTGGCCTTGAACCGTGCACAGAGTTCCTGAATGCGCGCTTCACTGGGTGGGCGT
Organism: Billgrantia desiderata; assembly: GCA_011742915.1. Taxonomy (GTDB): domain Bacteria; phylum Pseudomonadota; class Gammaproteobacteria; order Pseudomonadales; family Halomonadaceae; genus Halomonas; species Halomonas desiderata. The sequence goes on from JAAQTN010000007.1 coordinate 29,890, forward strand.
CCGAAGATCTGCCCCTCGATGTGACGAAACTTGACCTCGCGTGGCTGGCCCCCCTTGCGCCCCAGGTAGGCACACACGGCCTGGTATTGCGATTCGGGTGCCTCGGCATAGAGGTCGGCAAAGGCTTGGCGCTTGAGGGTGGCCGAATCCAGTACCACTCCATCGAAGTCGAAAACCAGCGCGTGGTGGCGGGTTGGGCCGGTCACACTCGCACCTCTCGTCACTCGTTTGTGGTCGCCGACGCGGCGGTGAGGCCGCGCCGGGGTACTTCAGCTTCTGCCGAAGCGCCGGAACAGCCAGCCCTTGAGCGGGGTGTTGCTCAATAGCACCAGGGTAATCACGCTGGTCAGCACCAGCGACAGCGGATTGCTGACCAGGGCCAGCAGGAAGTCGCCGCTGCGGTCGCCCACCGAGGACATGGCCTGACGATAGGACTCGTCGAGCAGTGGCCCCAATATGACGCCCAGAATGATGGGCCCCATCTGAAAGCCGAACACCTTTAGCCAGTAGCCGAGGATGCCGAAGCCGAGCATCCAGTAGACTTCCGTCATGTTGCTGTTGATGGAGTAGGTGCCGACCACGCAGAGCACCAGAATCAAGGGGATCAGCACGGCCTTGGGCACCTCGACGATCTTCGAGAAGATCTTGATGCCGGTGAGGCCGAAGATCAGCAGGAAGATGTTCGCCAGGGCCAGATTGCCTACGGTGAACCAGAAGATGTGCGGCGTTTCGATCATCAGCATCGGGCCGGGGTTGAGCCCGTGAATGACCAGCGCGCCGATGATCACGGCCGTAACCGCATCGCCGGGCATGCCCAGCGTCAGCATCGGCACATAGGCACCGCCCACCGCTGCATTGTTGGCTGTCTCCGGTGCCACCAGGCCCTCATAGGCCCCTTCGCCGAACGGCCGGCTGGGGTTCTTGACGGTGCGCTTGGCGTGATCGTAGGCAAACAGCGAAGCGATGTCGCCACCGGTACCGGGCAGTGCGCCGACGACGACGCCGATTATCGCGGTACGTATCGAAAGCGGCAGGAACTTCAGCACCATGTTCAGCGGTGGCACGATCTTGTCGACCTTCTGCTTGATCGGCACCTTGGCCAGGTTGTGCAACTGGTAGAGCGCCTCGGCCACACCGAACAGGCCGATCATCACCACCACGTAGTGGATCCCACCGAGCAGCTCCATTTGCCCCATGGTGAGACGCGGCTGCGCGGTGACCATGTCCATGCCCACCAGGCCGATGACGCTTCCCAAGGCCACCGAGAAGATACCGCGTGACAGCGACTTGCCGGAGAGTGAGCTGACCAGCAGCAGCCCGAGTACGGCGATCAGGAAGTAATCACGAGGAGCGAACTGCAGCGCCAGGTCGGAGAGATAAGGGGCGGTCCCGGCCAGTACCGCAACGCCGATCAGCCCGCCGATGACCGACATCACCGTGCTCAGGCCGATGGCGCGGCCGGCCTCGCCGCGTTGGCCGAGCGGATAGCCGTCGAAGGCGGTGGCCACCGCCGAGGGAGCGCCGGGAATGTTGAGCAGGATGGCGGTACGTGAGCCGCCGTAGACGCCGCCGACGTAAATGCCGACCATCAGCGCCAGGGCATTGTTGATATCCCAGGAAAAGGTGAAGGAGATCAGGATCGACACGGCCATCGTCACGGAGAGGCCGGGGATGGCGCCGATATAGATGCCGGCCAGTACGCCGAGGGCGGTCAGGCCAAGCAGGCCCGGGTTGAGCCAGGCCATGAGCAGAAAGGAAAGGGTGTCACTCATCGAGGGCCTCGAGGGTCAGGGAAGGTAGACGCGGAAGACCACGGTGAAAAGGACGTAGATGACGGCAATGGCAGCTGTCGTGATGATCAGCGAACTCACCACTCGGCCTTGGCGGAAATAGATGAACATTGCGGCCAGAAAGATGAAGGTGCTGACATAGAAGCTTGCCCAGACGATGGCCGCGAGATAGATCACGGCGCCAACCGAGAAGACCACGATATGGGGCTTGAAGTGCTCGTGTAAGAAGACCTGTAGCTCATGTAGGGCGCTGTGAATGCGTTCATCACGTCGCTTGTAGCGGTGGCTGACGATCAGGGCCAGGGCGGAGACCAGCATGACCAGCGCCAGACCGACCGGAAAGGAGCCGGCCGAGTTGAGTCGAAGTCCGCCGTCAATACGATAGGCTTCGATCAATACGCCGATGCTCAGCAGCAGCAGCAGCCAGTCGAAGACCTTCTCGCCGGCCTGTACGCGTTCGATTTTCTTGCTCATCACATACTCCAAGGGGGGTGGCAGAGCCACCCCCTGCGCCACGGGGCGTGTTATGGACGCGGAATACCAAGCTCTTCGGGCGAGGCTTCCAGCGCGTCGGCATCGGCCTCGTACATGGACCAGGCGGTGACGGATTGCCAGTTGCTCAGATACTCCTGCGCCTCTTCGCCGCGCAGGTTGAGCGGTTCGGCACCGAAGTTTTGCAGAAACTCCGTGAACTCCTCCTTGCCCACGGCCTGCTCATAGGCGTCCTCCAGGGTGGCCTTGATGTCATCCGGGGTATCCTGATGCACGAAGACGCCCCAGAACGGCCCCCATGGCAGGAAGCTCTCTATGTCGGGCAGCGCCTCGGTGATCGGCGGCACACCCGGCAGCGATTCGATCTCTTCGGCGGTGAGGATGGCCAGCCCCTTCAGCTTGCCGCCACGGATCTGCTCACCGGCGGCGGCCAGACTCAGCGGCATGAAGTCGATATGGCCACCCAGCATGGCGGTGATGCCTGGGCCGTCGCCGCCGAAGGTAACGGTGCGCACGTCGAGTTCGTCCACTGCATTGATCATGGCGTGAACCGTGCTTGGCAGGCCGCCGGCACCGGTGCCGCCCATACGCAGCTCGTTGGGATTCTCGTGGGCATATTCGAGCAGCTCGGCGAAACTATCGAAAGGGCTGTTTTCGGGAGCGGCGATTACCACCAGCCCCTGGCCGATGATATTGACGGTATGCATGTCGTCGTAGGTGAAGTCGGCCAGACCCATCAGCGGGTAGAGTTGTGGATTTTCTGCACCGAAGAGCATGTTGTAACCGTCCGCACGCTGGCGCATCACGTGGTTCATACCGATCACGCCGGTGCCACCCGGGCGATTGGTCAGTACGATGGTAGTGCCCAGGATCTCTTCGACATGGGGGGTGAGGCTGCGCACCACGTTGTCGGTGGCACCGCCGGCGCCCCATTGAATGGTGCCTTGAATGTTGCGCTGGGGATAGTCGGCCAGGGCGCTGCTTGCCAGGGCAAGGGAGCCGAGAGAAACGGCCAGTGATGTAAACAGTGGCTTGAGCATGGAATCCTCCGGGGTGGTTGTTGTGTGTGCCGCTCGTCGGCGGCCTCCTGTCTCGGCAGAAGTGAACATGTGTTCGCCTTGCGAACGGTAGTGCTTTTAGCGAACACTAGAACTCCCTTCCAATAGTGTCAATGCCCGAAGGGTTTTATGCGACGAAGGTTTAATGCCGCCGACGCCGATCATCCGAATGGCGTGCGTATCGCCAGAGGCGCCGAATCCTCAGGGTAGCCGCAGACGCTTGGCAAGGGCATGCCCTGTTCAGCCATGTTGCGAACTAAAGAACGCTATGCGAACATTGAAACCAAGTTCTATTTCCGCTCCTCAGAGGTGAGGGGGCGGGTTTCGAGCCAACCACATGGCTGCCCATTGCGACCAGACGATGGGGCCGGGAGAGGTAGAAGATGCGTGCCATTGCCACGGTCTGCCTGAGCGGCGACCTCAGGACCAAACTCGAAGCTATCGCTCGTGCAGGCTTCGAGGGGGTGGAAATCTTCGAAAATGACCTGCTCTCCTTCGATGGGTCCCCCGAGGAGGTGCGTCAGCTCTGCGAGCGTCTGGGGTTGGCCATCGTGGCCTTCCAGCCGTTCCGCGATTTCGAGGCCATGCCCGAGCCGCAGCGCAGCCGTAACCTGCAGCGGGCCGAGCGCAAGTTCGACCTGATGGAGCAGCTCGGCACCGACTTCATGCTCGTCTGCAGCAACGTCTCTCCTCAGGCGAGCGACGACATGGAGCGGGCCGTGACCGATCTGCGCGAACTGGCCGAGCGTGCGGCCAGGCGCAACCTTCGCATCGGTTTCGAGGCGCTGGCCTGGGGGCGTCATATCTCCGACTATCGCGATGCCTGGGAAGTGGTGCGGCGCGCCGACCACCCCAACCTCGGCGTGGTGCTCGACAGTTTTCACATTCTTTCTCGTGGGCACGACCTCTCCACGATCGCCAAGATTCCCAAGGAGAAGATCTTTTTCGTCCAACTGGCCGATGCACCGCTGCTCGAGATGGACGTTCTCCAGTGGAGCCGCCACTTCCGCTGCTTCCCCGGTCAGGGACGCCTGCCGCTCAAGGATTTCATGGCGGCCCTTGCCAAGTCGGGTTACGGCGGCCCTCTGTCGCTGGAAATTTTCAGCGATGCCTTCCGCGCCGCGCCGGCTGACATCACCGCGCTGGATGGACTTCGCTCATTGATCTGGCTCGAGCATCTTGGTCAGCACGGGATTGCCGACACCTTGCCTCAGGCGCCGCACTACCACGGGGTTCACTTCATCGAGTTCACTCTCGATGAGGAGAGCGCCGCCCCCTTGGGCGAGTTTATCGATGCGCTGGGCTTTCGTCACGTGGGTCGCCACCGCTCCAAGAACGTGGAGCTGTGGAAGCAGGGCGAGATCCATCTGGTGCTCAATTTCGAGACCGACAGCTTCGCCCACACCTTCCGGTTGCTGCATGGCACCTCGGTGTGCGCCGTGGGCTTTCGGGTCGACGATGTGGCACGTGCGCTGGAACGCGCCCGTGTCTTCAAGGCACCGCTGTTCCGCAGCCAGGTGGGCGAAGGGGAGATGGAGATTCCGGCGATCCGCGGGGTCGAAGGCAGCCTCATCTACCTGGTGGACGAGTCGGCGGCAGACGACCTCCAGTGGCGCACCGACTTCGAGCTGTTCGACCAGGAGAGTCGCAACGAGGCAGGGCTGATGCGTATCGACCATCTGTCCTATGTCCTGCCGGCCACCCAGTTGCTGAGCTGGCAGCTATTCTACCGCACGGTATTCGGCTTTGCCGCCGAGGCCGAGAACGAGATCGTCGATCCACACGGCATGATGATCAGCCAGGCAGTGGTCAGCCCCGACCGCAGCATTCGTCTGCCGCTGACCGTCTCCCAGGCTCAGCAGACCCAGCCGGGGCGCTTCCTCAGCGAGTTTCGCGGCGGCGTGCAGCAGATCGCCTTCGAGAGCAACGACCTCATCGCCACCGTGGATGAGCTGCTGTCGCGTGGGCTACCCCTGCTACGGATACCGCGCAACTACTATGACGATCTCGAGGCACGCTTCGACATCGACCCGGCGCTGCTCGACGCCATGCGTTCGCGCAATATTCTGTTCGACCGCAGTGAGGAGGGCGACTTTCTCCACGCCTATACCGAGACCTTCTCGGGACGCTTCTTCTTCGAGATCGTCGAGCGTCGCGGCCGCTACCAGAAATTCGGCGAGCCCAATGCCGGCATACGACTCGCGGCTCAAGCGAAGTCCGGCTGAAACCGGCAGCACTGGAAGCCTTTCGAGACGGTTTTTCGAGATCCATTCGAGTTCTTCGAGCGCAGCAAGCTCGCCCCGTTCAGGAAAACAGCGCTATGAAACTGGGACTGATAGGTAAGGCCATCATGAACTCCAGCTCGCCGGACTTGCACGTGCGGCTTGGCGGGCTGACGGAGATTCCCACGACGTACGACCTGTTCGACGCCAACGAGCAGCCCATCGATTCGCTCGAGAGCCAAGTGCGTAAAGTGGTGGCCGCCGGGTACCGGGGCGTCAACGTCACCTATCCCTGGAAGGAGGAGGCGGTGCGCCTTGCCGATCGTACCAGCGAGGGCGCACGCATGGTGGGTGCTGCCAATACCCTGGTCTTCGAGGCTGAAGGCATTTTTGCCGATAATACCGATTTCACCGGCTTCATCAGCGGTTTTCGCGCCACGCTGGGAGAGCGTCAACCAGGACGTGTCCTGGTGCTCGGCACCGGCGGAGTGGGCAAGGCGGTGGCTTTTGGCCTGGGCCGGCTCGGCGCCTCGGAGGTAATCCTGATGGACCTGGATCCGGCCAAGTCGAAACGGCTGGCCGAGGAGCTGCGGGCCCAGGGTTTCGTTGCTTCCACCATTACGCCCGAGCAGCTGGCCGAGACGGTGCCGGCATGCGACGGCCTGGTGAACTGTACCCCCATCGGTCACGAAAAGAGTCCCGGCTGCCCGTTGCCCAAGGAGCTGGTGGCGGCACATCACTGGATCTTCGATGCCGTCTACGTGCCGGCCGTGACCGAGTTCGTCGCCGCCGCCAAGGCCGTCGACGCGGCGGTGATGAGTGGGGTGGGCCTGTTCGTGTTCCAGGGCATCGATGCCTTCAAGCGGTTTTGCGAGGACGACAGCAAGCGCGCCTCGGTGGATGCGCAGGCCACGACCCTCTACGCGCACTACCGCCGCGAACTGCTGAAGGAGAACGATGCATGAGCCAGGGCAAGGTACTGGTCCTGCACGAACCCAATCTCAACCTGCTGGGCACCTGCCAGCCTGAGATCTACGGCTACGAGACCCTGGACGATGTCGGCAATGACCTGCGCAAGAAGGCGGTGTTGGCCGGCTGGGACATCCACTGCCGGTAGAGCAACCATGAGGGCGAGCTGATCGAAGCCATCCATGCCGCCCGCCTCGACGGCACGGCGGCGGTCATCAAACAGGGGGGAGTGATGCCGAAGATATCCAGCATGGGCGCTCCTTGAGGTAGCGAGGGGTCGAGCGTCAGTCTCCCGCCGCGGCGAGCTGCTGGAAGTGCGCCATCATGCGAGTGGCATCGGCGGGCCGTCCGCTGATCAGCTCGAAGGCCTTGACCGCCTGGAACACCGCCATGTTGGTGCCGTCCATGGTGGTGCAGCCCAGCGCCCTGGCCTTGCTCAGTAGTTCGGTCTCCATGGGGAAGTAGATGATGTCGGCGACCCACAGCTCTGAGCGCAGCAGCGGCTCGGGGACCGGCATGCCGGGCAGCTTGTCCATGCCCACTGGGGTGGTATTGACCATGCCATCGGCGGTAGCCATCTCGGCTGCCAGGTCCACGCCGACGTACGCCCGTCCTGTGCCGAAACGGCCCTTTAGAGAGGCGATCAGCTCGCGCACCTTGCCGACATCGGTATCGAATATCACCAGCGTTTCGACGCCCTGCTCCAGCAGGGCATTGGCCACGGCGGCACCGGCCCCCCCGGCCCCCATCTGCACGACCCGTCGGCGTGGTGCCTGCCCCAGGTTGCGACGAAAGGCCTCGCCGAAGCCGGTGCAGTCGGTGTTGTGGCCGATCAGCATCTCCCCACGGATCACCACGGTGTTCACCGCGCCGATGGCACGCGCTTCGTCGGAGAGCTCATCGAGATAGGGAAGGATCGTCTGCTTGCAAGGGAAGGTGACATTGAGGCCGTCGAAAGCGCTTTGGCGCACGGCGCGTAGCAGCTCCGGCAGCGCCTCGGCGTCGAGTTCCAGGCTATCCAGATCGATCAGCTTGTAGACATAGGGCATCCCTTGGCGGCGGCCCTCTTCCATGTGCAGATCGGGAGTCTTGGACTGCTGGATGCCGGCGCCGATCAGGCCAACCAGCACGGAACGGTCGTTGATGGCACTCATCAGGCTATCTCCACCATTCGTTTGGCGAAGTGCTCAATGGCCAGCGCATAGCCGTGGGTGCCCAGCCCGCAGATCACGCCGACGGCGACGTCGGAGACGTAGGAGTGGTGGCGGAACGCCTCACGCCGGTGCACGTTGGAGATATGCACCTCGATGACCGGTAGTTCCGAGGCCAGGATTGCATCGCGGATAGCCACCGAGGTGTGGGTCCAGGCCGCCGGGTTGAGCACCACGCCGGCCACCTTGCCGCGGGCCTGGTGGAGCCAGTCGATCAGCTCACCCTCGTGGTTGGTCTGGCGGAAGTCGATGGCCAGGCCACGTGCTTCACCCTGACGCTGGCAGAGGGCCTCCACGTCTGCCAGGGTCTCGTGACCATAGAGTTCTGGCTGACGGGTGCCGAGCATATTGATGTTGGGGCCGTTGAGGACCAATAGAGTAGCGGTCATGGGTATCTCCAGAGCAGAAAAAAGCGGAGGGCGTCAGACCTCGAAGACACGGTATTCGCCGACCTCGAGCATGAGATGGTCATTGCCGGGAACGGCAAGCCGCAGGAAGATATAGTCGCGACCCCTGCGGCGCTCGTAGCGCAAGGCATAGGTCTCGAGCAGGATCTGGCCGTGTTCGGGCAAGGCCTGGTGGGCCGCCAGGTCGTGGTAGTAGTTGGCCGGTACCGGTTCCACGGCAAGTCTGGCGGCACTCAGGCGCTGGACGGTGGCCACCACATCGTCGACTTCGAGGCGCAGTTCCACACAACTGGCAGGCTGATCAACCCCCGCTGAAGCTGACAAGGCGCGACCGACCGAAGTGCCAGCATGGGTCGAGGTCTCCAGGGCGATCTCCACCCCACCGTCGGTGAGCTGCCAGCAGCGACGCCTTACCACGCCCTGGGGCTCGTGGCGCACGCCCGTGCTTGCCGCAGGCAGTCCTAGCAGATGACGCCAGACGCCTGACTCGCTCTCCAGCAGGCCAAGCGGTAGGGCGAAGGCGACTCCGCTCAACCGACAGTCCGAGGGCGCCGGATGCAGGCCAGACTCGAAGCGTCCGTCGAGGTTGGCGTCGTGGCCAATGCGCAGCGCCAGGGCCGCTGGGGTGGTCAGCAGTCGGCCACCCAAGTCATCATCGCCGCGGGTGGCTTGACCATAGTCTTCCAGACGCATCAGCAAGGCCTGGGAGTCGGTGCATGTGAGGCCCAGGCTATGCACCGCAACGGCCGCGTTGTCGTGGGTCTCACGTAGATAAACATCGAAGGCCTGGCCAGCAAAGCGGGTGACGGGCGCTCGGCGATGCCGGCCCTGCTCGACCAGGCCCAGGCTACCCAGCAAATGCACCACGGCCTGGCGGTGGACGGGCGGTATGGCTAGCTCGAGGCTGGCAAAACCGTTGAGAGTCGGGGCCCCGGGCGGCTGAAACAGTGGGAACCCTGCCGGGTTGGGCAGTTGGGCGTCGGCTTGCAGGCGCTCCTCCAGCCACAGCAGCGATTGGCGAGCGGCCATCGCGGTAGGGCCAGCCGGAGCGGCGCGAAACTCGTCGTTGAACATCTCCAGCGACAGTGGACCAACGTATCCGGCCTTGAGCACGGCGGCGACGAAGCCTGTCATGTCGTATTCGCCGAGGCCGGGAAATGATCGCAGGGTGCGGCTGTACCTCGGGGGGCGAAGACTCTCTCGCGGGGCGTCGGAGAGCTGCAGGAAAAAGATCTTCTCGCCGGGCAGCTGAGTAATGGGGGTGATGGCGTCGTCCAGTGCCAGGGTGTGGTAGCTGTCGAGAATGAGCCCAAGGCTAGGGTGGTCGGCGGCTTCAACCGCCGCCCAGGCCTGGGCGTAGCGGTTGATTTGCGTGCCCCAGGAGAGTGCCTCGAAGCCCACTCTCAGCCCGCGGGCCGCCGCCCGTTCGGCCAGGCGATGGAGCTGCTCGGCGACGAGGGTCGGATCGCCGGAAACATCGGGCTGGGCATTGGAGCAAACCAGCATGAGCTCCACACCGAGCTGTTCCATCAGGTCGAACTTGTGCTCGGCGCGCACCAAGTTGCGCTCCAGCTGTTCAGGCTGGACACCCTCGAAGTCTCGGAACGGCTGAAAAATCTCGATGGTCAGCCCCAGGTTCTCGGCCATCCGGCGAATCTCGTCTGGGCGGCCCGGGTAGCTCAGCAGATCATTCTCGAACAACTCACAGCCATCGAAGCCGGCGGCGGCGATGGCCTGGAGTTTCTCCGGCAGGCTGCCGGAGAGCGACAGGGTGGCGATAGAGTGGCGCATGAGGGCCTCCCTGCAGGCGGGCCAGAGCCCGTCCGCATCATGGATAGTGATCGGGGTACCGCCTGGCGGCAGGCTCAGTCCGGCTGGACGTTGAGTTCCTCTTCCCGTGCGCGCGCCAGCATGGTGCGAATGTTGTCCGTGGTTCGCTGGGTATGCTGGGCCAGCAGGGCGCAGGCCAGGTCGGCGTTGCGCTCCAGCGTGGCCTCTACAATCGCTGCGTGCTCGCTGCGGGTATCCCGGTCGAAAGGGTTTTTCTGAAGGTAGAGGCGGCGGTAGCGATCGTTGAGGTCGTGGAGCGTGCGACAGTAGTTGAGGAGCAGCGGCATGTCACAGGCCTCGAGCAGCTTGAGGTGGAACTGGCGGTGGGCCTCTTCCCAGACCTCCTGCTGCTCCAGGGTCATGCCATCGGTACGCTTGATGCTGTCCAGCTCGTACTGGGCGGCGATGATTCCGGCTTCCCAGCGCCGGCCGCCCTCGGCGATCGCCTCACGCAACGCCAGCCCCTCGAAGTGGATGCGCAACCTGGCGATCTCCCTGAGATTCTTCTCCGATACGGGCATGACACGGTAGCCACGTTTGTCCTCGATCAGCACCAACCCCTCGGCACCCAGGCGCGACAGCGCCTCGCGCAGGGGGCTGCGGCTGATCGACAGGTTCAGCTGCTCGCGAAGGGCCTCCAGACGAAGCTTGGCCCCCGGGCGAAGTTCACCGCTGAGAATGGCGCGACGCAGGCGCTGAACCAGGGAGGTGGCCAGGGTGATACCGCCCTCCCCGCTCTCGGGGACGAGACTTTCCATCATCCTGTTCATCATCAGAGCCTCCAGTGTTACCGGCGTCGTGACGCCTATCGGGTAGCGAGAGATCAGTGTTCAGTATACCGCGCCTTATCCCTTGGCCTTCAGGGCTCCTCTGCAAGCAAGGAGGCCCTGGGCGAGCCTCAAAGCAGCGGCGTGGCGTGTTCATGGAAGCTCGGCGGGCATTCCAGGCCCCAGGCGGTGGAGCGGCCCTTGACCTCGGTGCCCCAGGTTACCGGTTCCCAGTCCGGTTCGAAGATATGAAAGCCGCCGGCAAACACCTCAATGCGATTGCCACCCGGCTCATAGACATAGAGGAAGAAACCCTGGGTGCGCGAGTGCTTGGCCGGCCCGAACTCGATGAAGACGTCGTTCTCCATGAAGATCTCGGCGGCTCGCAACACCTCCTCGCGGGTGCTGGCGTAGTAGGCCAGGTGATGCAGACGACCGCTGACACCCGCCGCTGGCTCCTTGGTGATAGCCAGGTCGTGGGCCTTGTTCATCAGGCTCATCCAGGCACCGACTTCTTCGCCCTGGCCGCCGGGGATCAGGTGCTCACGTAGTTTGAAGCCCAAGGTCTCGGCGGCGAAGGTGCGCATCTCCACCACGTCCCGGGTCAGCAGGTTGATATGATCGATGCGTTCCACCGCCACGCCTCGGCCATGGTATTTCTGTGGCTGATTGGGGAGATAGGCTTGCTGACCCTCGGGCGCCCGGTATTTCTCGGACTCGAAGTAGAGCTCCATCTCGTGGCCGCCGATGCCGGTGAAGCGGTAGGCCTTGCCGTGGCCCACATCGCCATCGATCCAGCGCCCCTGAACACCATAGGCTTCGAGGGCGGCGACACGACGCTCCAGAGCCTGGGGGCTCATGGCTCGCCAACCCACATGACCAAGCCCGGCCTGGTGGGAGGCGGTGAGCTTCAGCGAGGTGAGATCATGGTCGCCCCAGGCGCGCAGAAAGGCGCTGTCACCCTCGGTGGCCACGACATCGAGACCGTAGACTTCGGTGAAAAAGCGCAGGCTCTCGTCGAATTTGGGCGTGAGCAGCTCGGCGTGGCCCAGCTTGGCGATGTCGTAGATCGGTTCCTGGTAGGACATCTCTTGTACTCCCGTTGAGTTGGCAGGTCGCTGCTGTTGTTGTGTTTGGGATGGCGAAATCGCCAGGGGTCATCGATGCGTCATATCCAGCGCGACGTCGACGATCATGTCCTCCTGGCCGCCGACCATCTGGCGGCGGCCCAGCTCCACCAGGATATCCATGGTCTTCAGGCCATAGCGCTCTGCAGCGGCCTCGGCGTGACGCAAAAAGCTGGAGTAGACGCCGGCATAGCCCAGCGCAAGGGTCTCGCGATCGACACGAACCGGCCGGTCCTGCAGAGGGCGAACGATATCGTCGGCGGCGTCCATCAGGGTGTAAAGGTCACAGCCGTGATCCCAGCCCAGGCGCTCGGCGACGGCGATGAACACCTCGAGCGGAGCATTGCCGGCGCCGGCACCCATCCCGGCCAGGCTGGCATCGACCCGGTCGCAGCCCTCCTCCACCGCGACGATGGAGTTGGCCACACCCAGGCTCAGGTTGTGGTGAGCATGAATGCCGGTCTGGGTGCTCGGGTCGAGCGCATCCTTGAGCGCCCGGAATCGCTCGCGCACCCCCTCCATGGTCAGGGCACCACCGGAGTCCACTACATAAAGGGTCTGGGCGCCGTAACTCTCCATCAGCTTGGCCTGTTCGGCGAGCCCCCTGGGCGTCTGCATATGGCTCATCATCAGGAAGCCTACGGTATCCATACCGAGCTTGCGGGCATGCTCGATATGCTGGCGGGAGACGTCGGCCTCGGTGCAATGGGTGGCGATGCGAGCCCCCCTGGCACCGGCGGCATAGGCGGCGTCCAGGTCGTGGACGGTACCAATGCCAGGTAGCAACAGGGTGGTGATCATGGCGTGCTCCACTACCTCGGCTACTGCGGCGATCCACTCCACGTCGCGGTGAGCGCCGAAGCCGTAGTTGAAGCTGGAGCCTTGCAGGCCGTCGCCGTGGGCCACCTCGATGGAGTCGACTCGGGCGGCGTCGAGGGCACGAGCGATGCGTCGGGCATCGTCCAGGCTGTACTGGTGGCGCACCGCATGGCTGCCATCGCGCAGGGTAACGTCGGAGATGTAGAGTTTTTTGCTCATGATGGAGCTCCTCAAGCGGTGGCGGCAAGCAGGCGGGTCTCGGCCAGACGCTCGGCGCAAGCCTTGGCAGCGGAGGTCATGATGTCCAGGTTGCCGGCATAGGCAGGCAGGTAGTGAGCAGCGCCTTCCACTTCCAGGAAGATGGAGGTCTTGAGGCCGCTAGCCTTGCCGATGCCGGGAACGTTCAGCGGCGCCTCGGCCGAAATCTCCTCGAATTGCACCCGCTGCTTGAGGCGATAGCCGGGCACATATTGCTGGACCATGCGGACCATCTCCTCGACGGAAGCCTCGATGGCGGCTCGGTCAGCCGACTCGGAGAGTACGAAGACGCTGTCACGCATCAATAGTGGCGGCTCGGCGGGATTGAGGATGATGATCGCCTTACCGCGTTCGGCCCCGCCGCAAACCTCGATGGCCTTCGAGGTGGTTTCAGTAAATTCGTCGATATTGGCACGGGTGCCGGGGCCGGCGGACTTGCTGGAAATGGAAGCGACGATCTCGCCGTAATGCACCTTGGCGACCCGAGCAACGGCTGCCACCATGGGGATGGTAGCCTGGCCACCGCAAGTGACCATGTTGATGTTGGGGGCGTCCAGGTGCTCGTCCAGATTGATGGGGGGGATCACGTAGGGGCCGATGGCCGCGGGGGTCAAGTCGACCACCCTGATGCCGCGGGCCGTGAGCAGCTCGCTGTGGCGCCGGTGGGCGCCGGCGGAGGTGGCATCGAAGACGATCTTGATCTCGTCGATGTGGTCCATGGCCAGCAGCCCGTCGATGCCCTCGGCGGTGATGGGCACGCCAAATCTCTGTGCCCTGGCCAGGCCGTCGGAGGCGGGGTCGATGCCCACCATGGCGCCCATCTCCAGGTACTGGCCGTGACGCAGGATCTTGATCATCAGGTCGGTGCCGATGTTGCCGGAGCCGATGATGGCGACTTTGACTTTCTGGCTCATGCTGGAGTCCTCACTGCTGCCGTGAGCGGCGTTGCTGCATGGTTTCCCCACCTACACCCCAATGGGTGGCGGGGTACTCCTGGACCAGCACCCGTACACTCTCCAGAGGGGCGTCCAGGCTCTCGCTGATGGCACGGGCGACATTCTCGATAAGCCTCTGCTTCTTCTCGGCATCACGGCCTTCGATGATGTTGATGGTGGCGATCGGCATGGTCACTCCTCCACATGGAAACCGAGGCTGCCTAGCTGCTGCATTTCCAGGCGCACGTATTGTCCGGGCTCTAGCCACTCGGCGGCAGTAGCGCCACCAGCCAGCACGATGTCGCCGGCACGTAGCGGCTCGCCGGCCTGGGCGGCCAGGCGTGCGGCAGCCACCAGCGAACGGATGGGGTTGCCAAGAATGGCAGCGGTTGAACCGACATGACGAGTCTGGCCGTTGAAACTCATGGCCAGCCCCAGGTTGGTAAAATCGATCCTGGGATCGCCCCAGTTACCGATCACGAAGCCCGTGGAAGAGGCGTTGTCGGCGATCACGTCGGGCAGTGAGAACTTGAAGTCGCGGTAGCGCGAATCGATGATCTCAAGCGCAGGAGCGATGGCCTCAATGGCCGTCAGGGCCTCGGCAGGAGTGACCTGTTCAGGCAGGTCGCGGCCGAGCAGGAAGGCCAGTTCCGGCTCCACCCGCGGGTGCACATAGCTGGCCAGGCTTATGGTCGAGTTCTCCTCGATGCGCATGCCACTGGTCAGGCGCCCCCAGATCACATCGTCGATGCCCATCTGGCTCATCTTGGCGCGACTGGTGAACCCCATCTTCATGCCCACTCGGGTCTCGCCGCGCTGCAGGCGCTGTTGTATGGAGGCCATCTGGATGGCGTAGGCCTCTTCCAGCGACATCTGCGACTCGGGGTCGAGCTGCTCCACGGCGGTGGCTGAGCGGGCCGCCTCGTCGAGCCGGAGGGCGTGCTGCTGAATATTACTCATGCGCTCACCTCGTCATTCGCTGCCAGTTGGAAGACAGCCTGGACGCTGCCTAGGCCGTTGATGCGTGCCTCGATCACGTCACCGGGCTGCACCGGCACCATGGGGCCGAGGGCGCCGGAGAGCACGAGGTCGCCAGCCTTCAGCGGCTGACCGAGTTTGGCCATCTTGCGGGCCAGCCACACCACGGCATTGAGGGGGTTACCAAGACAGGCGCGGCCCACGCCAACCGAAACCGGCTCACCGCGCCGCTCCATCACCATGCCGCACAGATCCAGGTCGAGGTCTTCGAGGCGTCGCGGGGTGCTGCCCAGCACATAGACGCCGGACGAGGCGTTATCGGCAATAGTGTCGATGATACCGATGTTCCAGTCGGCGATGCGGCTTCCAACCACCTCGAGGGCGGCTACCGCATGATCGATGGCGCGGAACACGTCCACCTGCGTAGGGTTGACCATGGCCAGGTCCTGGCCCAGAACGAAGGCAACCTCAGCCTCCACCTTGGGCTGCTGCAGCTGCGCCCAAGGGATCGGTTCACCGTTGCCGTAGCCCATGTCGTCGAACAGAGCGCCGTAATCGGGTTGATCGACACCTAGCTGGGCTTGCACCACTCGTGACGTGAGTCCGATCTTGCGGCCGACGATGCGGTGACCAGCCGCCAGCCGTGCCTCGGTGTTGTGCTGCTGGATGGCGTAGGCGGCTTCGATGTCGAGGCCCTCGAACCTCTCGCGCAGCGGGGAAATGAAGTCACCGCTGGCGACGGCATCGCGCAGTTGCTGGGCTGCCAGTTGCAGGGATTCCGGCTTCATGATGATTTCCCGATTCATTGTTCGTTGGCGGAGCCGTCGGCCTGCTCGGCCTCGCGGGCGGCGACGCTAGCCAGCATGTGGGCTCCACGATTGGCGGCGGGCAGGCCGCGGAACAGGAAGCAAAGATTGATGGTGGCTTGGAGCTCCTCCCAACTTGCGCCACAGCGGCGGGCCGCGATGCAATGGGTTTGGGCGGCATCGTTCCCTGCCATCAAGAGCATGCCGAAGAGCATCATCTGCACCATCTTGGGTTCCAGGTGCGGAGTGTCCATGGCGTAGCTGCGTGTCTTCTCTTGCAGTTCGACCATGGTGGGATCCATGACACCGGTGGTGCCCAAACGGGCCTCGATACGCGGCGGCACGAAACCGAGCAAATCGAGATAGGGCTGCTGGTGGGCGCTGATGGCGTCCCTCTGTGCGGTGCTTGTCAGGCCCATGGCCTGACCGACAGCGTCCAGGTCGAGTCGAGGTGATGACATGGATGGAGCTCCTTGTGAGCAACAAAATAAGCGACAAAATTTGTTTTGCATGCAAAACAGCCGTTGAGTGCAAACTATTCGCCCCGCCCTCAGGCGTCAAGAGAGTTGAAGAAAGTTAAGACCAAAGTCGTATTTATAGAATGATCTTGAGCATTCCGCGAAAAGTTGTTGCGGTGAACTCCTATTTTTTTCACGACTGGCGTACCGCAACACTGGATTGTTATTAGACGTTGGTCGAGGGGATATTGACCGGAATCTGACAGCGCCCTAGTTTGTGTTTTGTCGTCAATAAAAAATTTGCATGCAAAATGACGTCAGGATACCTCACTCCATGCAGCGGTGCTTCCAGGATGGCAAGGCGAAAGCCCGAGGCTCAGGCACCCATAACGACAACGAGGCAACGACAATGACAACGATGAACTTGAAGAGCGCCCTGCTCGGCACCGCCCTGGCCTTCGGCGTAAGCACCATGGCTCAGGCTCAGACGATCCGCTTTGCCCACGTCGACCCCGACGACTGGCAGGGCTCCAAGAAGGGCGCGGCAGCGCATATGTTCAAGAAGATCGTCGAGGGTGAGACCGACCTCAGCGTCGAGATCTTCCCTGCCGCTTCACTGGGCAACGAACCCGAGCTGGTGGAACAGGCCATTGACGGCACGACTCAGGTGGTGATGGTTTCTGGCGCCATGGCGCAGATCTGTCCGGCGGCCGGAGTACTCGATATTCCCTATACCTTCGATTCGCCAGTGACCGCCTGGCGAGTGCTGGACGGAGAGTTCGGCCAGGAGCTGGCCGAGCACTGCCTGAACCAGACGGGGCTGCGCACCCTGGGGTACGGCGAGACAGGCGTGCGTCACTTCACCAACAGCGTGCGTGAGATTCGGACCCCGGATGACATGGCAGGGTTGCGCTTCAGGGTCCAGGACATACCGCTCTATGTGGAGATGGTACGCGGGCTGGGGGGCGAACCAACCCCGATTGCCTGGTCGGAAGTGCCCACCGCGTTGGCCACTGGCGTGGTGGACGGCCACGAGAACCCGGTGGGGACCATCTACAACAACAACATTCATGAACTGCAGGCCTACCTGACCCTGGATGGGCACGTCTATGCCACTGACTTCCTGCTGATCAACGATGACTTCTACCAGTCGCTATCGCCCCAGGACCAGGCCGTAGTTGAACGCGCTGGTGTCATCGCCGGTGTGATGGGGCGGGCGATTCAGCAGTTCACCACAGCCGAGGGGGTGATTGCGGTGCAAGAGGCAGGCATGCAGGTCTACACTCCCACGGCGGAAGAACTCGAGCAGTTCCGTGAGCGCGCTCAGCCTCGTGTCCTCGAGTGGCTGGCCGACGACTTGGGCCCCGATGCCGAGTGGATCGACAAGCTGGAAGCCGCCGTCGCCGCGGCCAGCCGCTGATCACTGACGTACGCGAATGCACCCTGCCGGCTGAGCCGGCAGGGTGCCCCCGACTCTTCACTGGCTGAGACGCGCTCACCATGGCTGCACTCTTCCGTCCCCTGACTCTCCTGGTGTCACGGTTACTGGCTATTGGCGCCGGGCTATGCATGGCCACCATTTTTCTGATCGTCTTCTGTAATGCCGTGCTGCGCTATGCGCTAGGTAGCTCGCTGGCCTGGGGAGATCAGTTGCCTGTCTTCCTGGGCATCTATGGCGTGATGTTTGGTTTGTCGCTGGGCTATTTACAGGATCGCCACGTGCGCCTCGGCCTATTAGTGGACTTCCTGCCTGAGCGCCTCCGAGAGATTCTATTTCTGATCGTCGACCTATCGGTCGTAGTGATTGGCGTATTGCTCTCCTGGTCTGGCTACCTCTTCATGCAGCAGCGCGGTGGCATGCGTATTTCGGGGTTGCACGGCGCGATGCGTGATCTGAGCCGATTGACGGGCCTGGATCTAAGCCTCTTCGCCACCATGGCTCCCTATCAGTTCGCCCTGTGCCTTGGTGGCGCCATGCTGGCCGTAGCAGCGGTGCTGAAGTTCATCGAACGGCTTGGCTTGCTGCGCAGCACACCGGAGGGAGTGTGACATGGTTTATGTAATTCTGGTCGGCGGGCTGATCATTGGCTTGCCGATCGCCTTGGCGATCCTGGCCGCCTTGCTGTTCTTCATGGCAACCGGCGAGCCGCCCTATCATCTGCGTGCGGTGGCTACCCAGATGTTCTCAGGCATGAACTCCTTTCCGCTGCTGGCAATCCCACTGTTCATTCTGGCCGGCGAGCTGATGAATGCCAGCGGCATCACCAGTCGTATCATCGCTTTCTCGAAGCTGATGGTGGGCAGGCTCAGGGGAGGGCTGGCTCATGTCAACATCTGGGCCTCGGTGGTCTTCGCAGGCCTGTCCGGTTCGGCGGTAGCCGACACCTCGGCGCTGGGACGTGTGTTCATTCCAGAAATGGAGAAGGAAGGCTACCCGCGCGATTTCGCAGCGGCGCTGACTGCGGCCTCGTCCGTCATCGGCCCGATCATCCCGCCGAGCATTCCGGTTATCATCTATGCACTGATCGTCTCTGGTGTCTCGGTGCCGGCCCTCTTTCTGGCGGGCATCGTTCCGGGGCTACTGCTGGCCCTCTTCCTTTCCGGCTACGTGATGATCTTCGCCGGCAAGTACCAGAAAAAGGCCGCGCCAAAGCCGGCCGGTGAGAAGCGAAAGATCCTGCTGGACGGCATCGTACCGCTGTTTATGCCGGTGTTCGTGGTGGGCTCCATCCTGCTCGGCATCGTCACGCCCACCGAGGCAGCGGCCTTCGCCGTTGCCTATGCCCTGCTGGCAGGAATGCTCTACTTTCGCGAGCTCGGCTGGCGGGATCTGCCTTCGATCTTTTCGCGTACCATGGTCGATAGCGCAGTGATCATGACGATTATCGGGGCTGTAGCCGCAGCTAACTGGCTGTTGACCTACAACCGCATTCCCAACCTGATCACCGACATGGTGCTTGCCTACATCAGTGTGGAATGGACCTTCCTGCTGGCGATCATTGTGTTGTTCCTGATAGTTGGGCTCTTCCTGGAAGGGATCGCCGCCATGCTGGTGCTGGTGCCGATTCTTCACCCCATCGCCATGAGCCTGGGAATCGACCCGGTGCACTTCGGTATCGTGGTGATTTTCAACCTCATGATCGGGTTGATCACCCCGCCCATGGGGCTCTGCCTGTTCGTGGCGGATTCGGTGGCCAAGGTGGGGCTAGCACGGTTGTCACTAAGAGTACTGCCGCTGTTCCTGGTGCAGTTACTGGTGCTGTTGATCATCACCTTCGTGCCGGCCACAGTGACTGGCCTGCCACGGCTATTGGGCTATTGATCCGTCACGGAACGCCATGAGATGACGCCAGCGGCCTCGCCGCTGGCGTCGTGCATTCAATGGACGCTTGCACCGAACCCCGTCAAGTAGACACGATGGCTTGCCGCACTGGGGTGCTGGAGGCCGTCTCTCGTGCGGCAGGGAGAACACTGTCGCCCGGTCAAGGCGAATCTGCACTCGGTAAATGAGGTTCCGGGCGGCCTTCCCAGGCTGTCACGGTGCCCCGTGGGCGGCTCGGTGATCCCTTCGGACGTATCGATGCACCCTGCTGGAAGTGGAGCGCAGTCGCGTTAGCCAGCCGGCATGCTGGCTGATGGCGCTGTCAGTGTTTGCGCGTCGCCAGGAAGATGCCCGCGCCGATGATCAGCACGGCGCCCAAGTAGGTTTCCACCAGCGGTACGTCACCGAACACCAGATAGCCCGACACGGTGGCCCAGACGATCTGCAGGTAGAGAAAGGGCGAGACCAGGGATGCCGGGGCGCAGCGCATGGCCATGATCAGGCCGAGCTGGCTGACGGCACCCAGGGCGCCGACCAGCATGAATAGCGGCACATCGCCGCCGGCGATGGGTGTCCAGAAGAAGGGTACCACCACCGAACTGACCATGGCGCCGGCCAGCCCGGCGTAGAACAGCGACGCCAAAGGATGGTCGTTACGCCCGAAACGTCGCGTGGCCAACTGGTAGAGCGCAAAGCACAGCGCCATGCCGAAGGGCAGCAGAGCGGCAGGCTGGGCACGCCAGTCCACCGGCCCCACCGCAATCACCACGCCGACGAAACCGGCCGCCACCGCGGCACCGCGGGCCAGGGTCACGCGCTCGCCCAGGAGCGGAATGGCCAGCAGGGTAACCAGCAGCGGCGAACTGAAGTTGATCACGTAGACCTGCAGCAGCGGAAGCTCGCGGAAGGCCAGGAAGGCGAAGGTACTGGCAGCGAGCAGCAGCAGGCCACGCACGAACTGCCCCGGAAGCGATTCGACGGACGCCATGATGGCCCGGCAGCGGGGCCAGCCCAGCATCAGCAGATAGCCCCCCAGCACCAGCATGTGGCCGGCATAGCGGGCCCACACCACCTGCACCGGCGAGTAGCTCTGAGTGAGCCACTTGACCCCGGTATCGAGCAGGGTGAACAGCAGGCCGGCGCCCAGCATGAAGGCGATGCCCAGCAGCGGGCGGTCTGCAGCCCCGGCGGCGGGTGTGGCGGTGGTCGTCGACATGGCCTTCGTAATCTCTTTGAAGAAAACTTAATAGTAGCAGGCTAACAGATTGATCCCGTTAGGGCGCCATCCGTTAATTGGTCAGTGGTGGTGAACGAGGGTACTGGCCTTGTCGAGGGCCTGGCGGGCGCGCTCCAGAGCAGTGACCCCCTGGCGGCGCAGCGACTCGGTAGGTATTTCGAGGCTCAGGGGCCGGCCAGCGGGCAGGGTTGCCAGCAATGCCTCGAGATCGACGTCGCCGTCGCCGGGAAAGCAGCGCTGCTGCCTCGCCTCGTGAAGGATCTCTTCCATGCTGGCCGGGATCGGCCCCGCCACGTCGCACAGCTGCACGTAGCGCAGCCAGTCCGGCGGCACGTATGCGAGCTCTACCAGGCGGCTGGCCGAGCGGTTGAAATGGAAGGCATCCACCAGCAGGCAGGCGTTGGTGTGCCCGGCCTGACGCGCCGCAGCCACGATACGATGTGCCTGGCGTAGGTTTCGCACCCCCGTCCAGGGCATGAACTCCAGATGCGGATGCAGGCCCAGCGGGCAAGCCAGCTCACACAGCGCGGCGAAATTGTCGATGGTGCGCATTTCGTCGTCGTCATTACCCGCCACCAGCACCTCGCTGGCGCCCAGCTCGGCGCCGATCTCCAGCACCTCGTGAAAATCCCGGGTCACGTCGCTATCGGGCTTGAGCCGCAGGATCTCGATGTCGAGTACCTTCAGCCCCGTCTCCCGCAGCCGCTGCCGAGTCTGACGCCTCAGGGCGGCATCGCTGACCAAAGGATAGTGATGCTCTTCCGGCGTGGCGGGAATCAGTCGCAGGCCCACGGCTGCATAGCCGGCTCGGGCCGCTACCTCCACCATGTCCGGCGGTGACAGCTCGAGTACGGTGAGGGCGGCCAGGGAAAAGGTCGTGTCATGCATGGGGGGCATCGCCGTTGGTCATGCTATCTGCGTTGCGCTGCTTGCCGGCGACATGCAGGCCGGCAATATAACCGAAGGTCATGGCCGGGCCGAGATTGATACCTCCGGCCGGGTAGTGGCCGCCCATGATGCTGGCCATGTCGGCGCCTGCGGCATAGAGACCCGTGATGGGGCTTCCATTTTCATCAAGCACTCGGGCATGTTCGTCTGTCTCGAGGCCGGCGAAGGTGCCGAAGCAGCCCGGTACCACCTTGACCGCGTAGAAAGGGCCTCGCTCCAGCGGCGCTACGCAGGGGTTGGGTCCGTGAGCCGCATCGCCGTTCTTGCGATTGTAGAGCGTAGTGCCGCGGCCGAATTCGGGATCTTCGCCGTGCGCGGCGTGCCGGTTGAACTCGGCCACGGTGGCTGACAGGCCTTCCGGGTCGATGCCGCACGCCAGGGCCAGTTCGTCGAGCGTCCTGCCGCGCTTGAGATAGCCCTTGCGAATCCAGTGACGAAAGGGCACCGGCGCCGGGCGAGTGATGCCGAGACCGTAGCGGCGCTGAAAGCGGTGGGTGCAGATGAGCCAGGAGCAGATCTCCTCACCCTCGGGCACGGCGCTGATCATGGCCTCGACGTAGTCGTAGTAGCCGTGAGCCTCGTTGACGAAGCGTCTGCCGTTTTTCAGTACGCCGATGATGCCCGGCTTGGCGCGGTCGATGATGTGCGGGAAATGGCCGACGCGGCCGTTGCCCCAGGGCACCAGGGAGACCGGCGCCCAGGCCACCGGCGAGTGGAGGCTGCTGCCCACCACACCGCCTACCGCCTCACCCAGACGCAGGCCGTCGCCGCTGGCTGAGGGCGGCGGCAGTGGCCAGTGCTCCTGGCCGGTGGGGGTGCGCGGGAAGAGCTCGCGGCGGCGTTCGACGTCCCAGGGGAAGCCGCCGGCAGCCAGCATCACGCCGTGGCGGGCGTGCAGCGTCTCCTTCCCCTCGGGGCCTTCGATCACCACGCCGGTGACCCGCTCGCCTGCCTTGATCAGGCGTGTCACCGGCGATGAAACGCGAAACGTCACACCCAGGTCGTCGGCGGACTTGGCCAGTCGTCCGACCAGCGCTACGCCGTTAACCAACTGCATGGCACGGCCGTAACGGGTCAGGTCAAGGAGGTGACGAGCCAAGCGCTGGGCGACATGTGCGAACGACTTCAAGGAACGCGTGCAGGTGAGGAATGCCGCCAGATCCGGACCGGCCTGGATCGGCATGCCCAGAAACGCGGTCTCGGGCATGGTCCTGCGCAGCTTGGGCAGTGTCTCGCGGTTCAGTTGGCGGCCGTCGAAGGGGGCGGCAATCACCGAGCGCCCGCCAGTACCGGCGCCGGGCGTGTCGCCATGAATGTCGGCAATGGCGTTACCGTCGGCGAACTGCAAAGCGGTCTTCTCATGAAAGAACTCGACCATTCGCGGCGCGGCATCGAGAAAGGCGTCGATCTTTGCAGCGTCGTAGCGCTCACCCAGCTCTGCGCGTAGATAGGTGCGCACCGTTTCCGCCTCTTCGACGATGCCGGAGGCGCGGGCCAGGGGATTGAGCGGTGCCCACATCCAGCCGCCGGACCAGGCAGTGGCACCGCCCAGGGTGTCGGCTTTCTCCACTACCGCCACTTTCAGGCCATGGTAGGCCGCGGTGACGGCGGCGGCGAGGCCTGCGGCACCCGAACCTACCACCACCAAGTCGTACTCATGTTGCGGATCCATTCGGTTTCTCGCCAGAACTCGGTTTCAACAAATCTAGAACCATGTTCCAGTTTTTTCAATAGCAGCCGAACATTTCTCCTGACGGTGGGCGCGGTCGGCGGTATCAACCGCGGGGCAACAGGCCAGCAATGTCCATCAACCAAATGCCCATGCTCAGGGTCACGAAGGCGCCCAGAGTAGCGACCATCAGCGTGGCGGCGCTGACGCCGGCCAGGCCATAGCGCTGGCCCAGCAGTGGGAAGACGCTGATCATGGGTGCACAGGCAAACAGCAGCGCGCCAGCAAGCAATGCCGGATCCGCTTCCGGCATCAGCAGGAAGACGCCGAGCACCGCCAGCGGGTGCAGGATCAGCTTGCCCGCCACGATTTGGCCTACGTCGTTCATCATGCCGCGCACCTGGAGACCGAACAGAGTGCCGCCGATGACGAACAGCGCCGCGGGGCCGGATGCGTTGGCCAGCATGTCGACGGCCTGGGCCAGCGGTCGGGGCAGAGTGGTGTCGGTCACCGCCAGTAGCAGGCCCAGCCCCAGCCCCACCAAGATGGGGTTTCGTATCAGGCGGAAGAGCGTCTTGCGCGCCACCGTGGCGATGCCGGCGCCGCGCTGGCGACCTACCTCGGCGAGAATCAGCGCCGCCGGGATGATCAGCAGGTTTTCTATCAGCATGTTCAGCGCCAGGAAAACCGCCGCCGGAGAGGCGCCCAGTACCATGGCCGCCACCGGGAAACCGATGAAGCCGCTGTTCGAGGCGGACATGCCCAGAGCGTGAATGGCCCCTTCGCTGAGCGGCTTGTGCTGCAGGCCGAGGGTCAGCAGCAGGGCGAAGGCGAACACCGCCAGCGAGCCGAGGCCATAGGCCAGCAGATAGTGGGGCTGCAGGACCTCGTCCAGGGGGTTC
This sequence comes from Billgrantia desiderata, assembly GCA_011742915.1. Lineage (GTDB taxonomy): Bacteria > Pseudomonadota > Gammaproteobacteria > Pseudomonadales > Halomonadaceae > Halomonas > Halomonas desiderata. Next base: position 54,095 of record JAAQTN010000007.1, read on the forward strand.
TGGGTCACGGCGCGGATCACCAGCGCCGGCAGGGCGAAGTAGAGTACGAAGGTGGCCACTCCCTGCATCTGCTCCCGGTTCACCAGCCGCGTGCCCATGGCCAGGTAGCCGGCACCGATCAACAGGAAGATCGGCGTGGTGATGGCGAGTATTTCCAGCATGGGGCCTCCTTGCCGGCGGCGAGCATGAGCGAGCCCCAGGTTATCCCGGGTCCCTCGTGCTCTATAGCTGCAGCGTCAGGTGAAGAGCCGTGAGGTAGGCGTGGCTTGGGAGAGTTCCTGGGCGGCGGTGACCAGCGCCTGCCCCAGTTCCTTGACCCGCTCGGCGTCGAGCCGCACGCTGGGGCCGGCAATGCTGAGCACGCCCTGCGGATGCCTGTCCAGGGGATGACGCACCAGGGCCGCCATGGCCGCGGTGCCAGGGCCCATGCTGTCGTGGGTCCAGCTGTAGCCGCGCTCACGGGTCTCACGCAGATGGTCGAGCAGCGCCTGCTTGGTGCGAGGCGCATTCGGCCCCAGTGGATGGTCGGTCTCCATGCCCTGGGTGTCGACCAGCGCCAGGGCCTGCTCGTCGCTGAGGGCTGCCAGCCAGGCGTGACCGCTGGCGGTGCAGAACAGCGGCGCCTCCTTGCCCATGTCAGGGTCATAACGCAAGCCGCTGCGTGCCCCCTGAGCCTTGGCGATCCAGGTCAGCCGGTTGCCCTCGATCACCGAGAGCCGCACCAGCTCGCCGCTCTGCTCGGCCAGACGATCGAGGATGGGTTGTACGATGTCGCTGGCACCGGTGCTCGAGAGGTAGCGAAAGCTCATGGCCACCAGCCGGGTAGTCAACTGATAGCGCTGGCTGGCGGCGTCCTGGCGCACGTGCCCGAGGCGAATCAGCTCATGACAGATACGATGAGCGGCGCTCTTGGGAATATCCAGCCGCTCGGCGATGACCAGCAGCGGCAAACCGTTGGCATCTTCGGAAAGGGCTTCCAGCACGCCCAGGGTGCGTTCGATCAGGCTGCCCGCCATGGGAAGGTCTCGCTTGGCAAAAATTTTATTCTAGAACTATGTTCAAGAAACTTCATCCGCAGCCATTTAGCTGACCGTTTCGCGAATCTCCCGCGCCTTGCGCTGCAGCAGCGGCAGGTACTCGCGCATCAGAGTGTCGAGATCGACCCGGGCGGCGTTGGTGCTGATGTTAATGGCGCCGAGCAGCTTGCCGTTGGCATCGAAGGCCGGCACCGCCAGCGAGCGCAGCCCCGAGTCGAGCTCCTGATCGGCGATGGCGTAGCCCTGCTGGCGCACCTTGAGGATGCACTTCTTCAGCAGCGCCTTATCGGTCACGGTCTTGTCGGTGTAGCGCTCGAGCGTGACCCGCTCCAGGAAGGCATCCAGCTCGGCGTCGGGCAGCTGAGCCAGCAGCGCTCGGCCCATGGAGGTGTGAGCCGCGGGCAGGCGGGTGCCCACCGAGAGGGTGATGGCCATCAGCCGATGGGGAGCGGAGGAGCGCGCCACGTAGGTAACGGCGTCGCCGTCGAGTACGCCCAGGGATGAGGATTCGCCGCTTTCTGCGGTGATGTCCTCCAGTACCTGCTGGATCACGCTACGATAGTTGTTGGCGGAGAGAAAGGCGTAGCCGAGCTGCAGCACCCGTGGGGCCAGCTCGAAGTAACGGCCCTGCTTCCTCACGTAGCCCAGCGCGTGCAGCGTGAGCAGGAAGCGCCGGGCGCGGGCGCGGTTCATGTCGGTGCGCGCCGCGACTTCGCTGAGCGTCATGCGCGGGTGCGCCTCGTCGAAGGCCAGGATGACCTCGAGGCCGCTGGCCAGGGCGGTCACGAAGTCGCGGTCGTCTGGGCTGAGAACCTCTTCCTCTGGTGTCATTGTCGTTCCGTTATCGTGAGTTGCTCCCGGGTCGCACCCAATCTAGCATAGTGTTCGAATCACGAACACTTGTTCGACTATAGGCTGAGCGATTGGCAAGACCAAGCCGTGAGTCCGAGCCCTGATTACCGGAAACATGATACCGGAGACATGATATGTCCGACGCCCTGCTTCAGCATCCCTTCATGAGCCAGACCGCGCTGAGCGAGTGCAGCGCCGAGGCCATGGTGGCAGGCATGTTGGCCTTCGAGCTGGCGCTGGCCGAGGTGCAGGAGGCGCGCGGCCTCCTGCCCGAAGGTGTGGCGGCGCAGATGCGCAAGGCACTCGAGGGACACGCCTTCGATATCTCGTCCATTGGCGCCGGCGTGGCCAGCGGCGGCAACGCAGCGATCCCCTTCGTCAAGCAGGCGCGCGCGGCGCTGCCCGCCGAGCTGCGGCGCCATTTTCACCTCGGCGCCACCAGCCAGGACGTGATCGACTCGGCGCTGATGCTGCTGCTCAAGCCGCGTCTGGCGGCGTTGGATACGCTGCTGCGGCGCTGTCGTAGTGCTGCGCTCGCTCTGATGCAGGCTCACGAGACCACGGTGATGGTAGGGCGCACCCTGATGCAGCAGGCGCTGCCGATAACCTTTGGCGTCAAGGTGGCGCACTGGGGCATCGGCCTGGAGCAGGCACGTTGTCGCCTCGCCACACTCGAGCTGCCGGTGCAGTTCGGTGGTGCGGTGGCCGTTCATTCCGGTTTGGACGGACCGGGCTTGGACGGGCAGGGATCGGATGAAGCCGATCCGGGCGGGCTGGGCCTGGAGCTGATGGATGCCCTGGCGCAGCGCCTCGAGCTGAGCGTCCCGGTGCTCCCCTGGCATACCGACCGTCAGCCGATCCACGCGTTGGCCACCGCGCTCGACGCCGTAGCCGGTGCCGCCGAGAAGCTGGCGCTGGATGTCGCCCTGCTGACCCAGACCGAAGTGGGCGAGGTGAGTGAGCCCGGCGGCGAAGGCATGGGCGAGTCCTCCTCCATGCCGCACAAGCGCAATCCGGTACGCTGCGCGCTGATTCGCGGCGCGGCGCGTCAGGTTCACGGCCATGTCTCGGTCATTCTGAACGCTCATGCCCAGCCGCTGGAGCGCGGCCTGGGCGAGTGGCACGCCGAGTGGACCCCGCTGCTCGATAGCGCGCTGCTGGTGGAGGGGGCCCTGGAGCAGGCCGCCGTGCTGCTCGAAGGGCTCGAGGTGCACCCCGAGGCCATGCGCCGCAACCTGGCGGCGACCGGTGGCGGCATCATGGCCGAGCCGGTATCGCGCCTGCTGGCGCCTACGCTGGGCCAGGAGGCGGCCAAGCGCATCAGCGCCGAGGCTGCCGAAGCGGCCCGCCTGCAGGGCGTGGCCTATTCCGATGCGCTGCAGGCTCACCCTGAGCTGCAAGGGCAGGTGGAAGCGCAAGCGCTGCGCCAGGCAACCGATCCCGCCTTATACCTTGGTAGTAGCCAAGCTCAAGTGCGCCGCGCCGCTGCCTGGCTTCAGCGCGAATAACGACCTGAAAACCCGTCGGTTTCATAGAGCTCAACGAGGGGAGGCCTGGCCTCCCCTCGTTTTTTTCGTTCCTGACGAGTTTGACGGCCGAGCGACTTGGCGTTAATTTGTTCGCATCACAAAACAAAGTTCGTTATTCGAACTTTTTAACGAGAGCGTCCAGGAGAACACCATGGCCGAATTCCTGAGCCTCCGTGACGCGGTGGCCCGCTACGTCGAAGACGGCGCCACCGTGGCCATGGAGGGTTTCACCCACCTGATTCCGTTCGCCGCCGGTCACGAAGTGATCCGCCAGAAGAAGCGCGACCTCACCCTGATCCGCATGACGCCGGACCTGGTCTACGACCAGATGATCGGCGCCGGCTGCGCCAGGAAGGTGATCTTCTCCTGGGGTGGCAACCCCGGCGTGGGCTCGCTGCACCGCCTGCGCGACGCGGTCGAGAAGGGCTGGCCGCACAAGGTCGAGATCCTCGAGCACAGCCACGCCGCCATGGCCTGCGCCTTCGAGGCCGGCGCCGCCGGGCTGCCGCTGGCCGTGCTGCGCGGCTACGTGGGCAGCGAGCTGCCCAGCGTCAACGACCAGATCAAGTTCATCGAGTGTCCCTTCACCGGTGAGCGCCTGGCCGCGGTGCCGGCGGTGCGCCCGGACGTCTCCATCGTCCACGCGCAGAAGGCCGACCGCGCCGGTAACGTGCTGGTGGAAGGCATCGTCGGTGTGCAGAAGGAGGCGGTGCTGGCGGCCAAGCAGAGCATCGTCACCGTCGAAGAGATCGTCGACGACCTGCGCGCCGAGGCCGACTATCACCCCAACGCCTGCATCATTCCGGGCTGGGCCATCAGCGCCATCGCCGTGGCCGAGAAGGGCTCGCTGCCCTCCTATGCCCACGGCTACTACCCGCGCAACAACGCCTTCTACAAGGAGTGGGACGGCATCGCCCGCGACCGCGACACCTTCACCCGGTGGATCGAAGAGAACGTCATGAAAGCAGGGGGGAACGCCTGATGAGTAGCGTCGATAAGTGCCTGGACTACACCTCGGCGGAGATGATGACCGTCACCGCGGCCCGCGCGCTGGAGAACGGCATGACCTGCTTCGTCGGCATCGGTCTGCCCAGTGAGGCGGCCAACCTGGCGCGCCTGACCCACGCACCGGACGTGGTGCTGATCTACGAATCCGGCACCCTGCAGACCAAGCCCGACGTGCTGCCGCTCTCCATCGGCGACGGTGAGCTGGCCGAGACCGCGCTCACCACCGTTTCCGTGCCGGAGATGTTTCGCTACTGGTTGCAGGGCGGCAAGATCGACGTGGGCTTTCTCGGTACCGCCCAGATCGACCGCTACTGCAACCTCAACACCACCCTGATCGGCGATTACCGCGAGCCCAAGGTGCGCCTGCCGGGCGGCGGCGGTGCGCCGGAAATCGCGACGAACGCGGGTGAGGTGTTCATCACCCTGAAGCACTCCAAGCGCGCCTTCGTCGACCGGGTCGACTTCGTCACTACCCTGGGCTTCGGCCGCGACGGCAAGGGCCGCGACGGCGTGCCCAACATCGGCAAGGGGCCGACCCGGGTCATCACCGACCTGTGCGTGATGAAGCCCGACCCCGAGACCAAGGAGCTGGTGGTGGTCTCGCTGCACCCGGGCGTGAGCCGCGAGGACGTGATCGAGGCCACCGGCTGGGAGATCCGCTTCGCCGAGACGCTGGAAAGCACCCCGGAGCCCTCGGCCCGCGAGCTCGAGGTCCTGCGCGAACTCAAAGACCGTACCGCCCGTGCCCATGCCGGTGCGTAATTCGCGCCAGAACGGCCTGCGCTTGGCCATACGGCGTTGAGAGACAGCTCAAAATGCTCATTTACCCATTCGTAAACTCCGCCCTTTCGCTGTCTCTCGCCTTGTCTGGCCATCGCTCGACGCGTTCTGGCATCGAATTAAGGAGATATTTAAATGACTGACGTATTCCTTTGCCATCCGCGGCGCACCGCTATCGGCCGCTTCGGCGGCACCCTGGCCAGCGTACGCCCCGACGATTTCGCCGCCACCATCTTCAAGGCGGTACTGGCCGAGGCTCCGGATCTCGACCCGGCCGCCATCGAAGAGGTCTTCATGGGCTGCGCCAACCAGGCCGGTGAGGACAACCGCAACGTGGCGCGCATGTCCTCCCTGCTGGCGGGCCTGCCCACCTCGGTGCCCGGCACCACCATGAACCGCCTGTGCGGCTCCGGCATGGACGCGGTGGGCACCGCCTTCCGCGCCATCAAGGCCGGCGAGATGGAGCTGGCCCTGGCCGGCGGCGTGGAATCCATGTCCCGTGCGCCCTACGTGCTGGGCAAGGCCGACGGCGCCTTCTCCCGCGGCCAGAAGATCGAGGACACCACCATTGGCTGGCGCTTCGTCAATCCGCTGATGAAGAAGGCCTACGGCATCGACTCCATGCCGGAGACCGCCGAGAACGTGGCCGAACAGTTCAACATCTCCCGTGAGGACCAGGACGCCTTCGCCCTGCGCTCCCAGCAGAAGGCCGCCGCCGCGCAGAAGGCGGGTCGCTTCGCCATCGAGATCACGCCCATCGAGATCCCCCGGCGCAAGCAGGAGCCGCTGGTATTCGATACCGACGAGCACCCGCGCGAGACCACCCTGGAGAAGCTGGCCGGGCTGCCGACGCCGTTCCGCGAGGGCGGCAGCATCACCGCCGGCAACGCCTCCGGGGTCAACGACGGCGCCGCCGCCATGCTGGTGGCAAGCCGGGCCGCGGTGGAGCAACATGGGCTCAAGCCCATGGCCCGCATCATCGGCATGGCCACGGCCGGCGTCGAGCCGCGCATCATGGGCTACGGCCCGGTGCCGGCGGTGCGCAAGCTGCTCGAGCGCACCGGCGTGACCATGGACGAGATCGACATCTTCGAGTTCAACGAGGCCTTCGCCGCCCAGGCACTCGCCTGCACGCGGGACCTGGGGCTCGCCGACGACGACCCGCGGGTCAACCCCAACGGCGGAGCTATTGCCCTGGGCCACCCGCTGGGCATGTCCGGCGCCCGCCTGCTGCTCACCGCCGCTCACGAGCTGCAGCGCACCGGCAAGCGCTACGCGCTGTGCACCATGTGCGTGGGCGTGGGGCAGGGTATCGCTACCCTGATCGAAAAGGTCTAAGCGAGACTGAGATTGGAACCAGGCCGGCGGTGAGGAACTGCCGGCTTTTCCCGTTGCACTGCAGGGAGAAGGAACATGGCATTTCTGAACGTCGACGGCCGCAGCGTCGCCTATCGCCTGCTCGGCCCCGAGGCGCTGCCGCTGGTGGTGCTGGCGCATCCGCTGGGCATGAGCCAGGCGGTGTGGGACGAGCTGCTGCCGGCGCTGCTGCCGCGCTACCGCGTGCTGACCTGGGACCTGCCCGGCCACGGTGCCAGCCAGGCCTGGCCGGCCGAAGGCGGCGAGATCACTCCGGCGGCGCTGGCCCGCGAGGCGCTGGCGCTGGTCGAACATGCCGGTGTCTCGCGCTTCCACTTCGTCGGTACCTCCATCGGCGGCGTGGTCGGCCAGCAGCTGATCAGTGAGCACGCCGAACGGCTCTACTCCATCACCCTGACCAATACCGGCGCGGTGATCGGCAATGCCGAACTGTGGAGCACCCGCGCCGAGCGCATTCGTCAGGAAGGCCTGGCGGCCATGGCCGAGGAGATCGTGCCGCGCTGGTTCGCGCCGGCCTGCTTCGAGGCCGAACCGGCGCTCAAGGCCGGCTGGTGCACCCAGATGGGCCGCGGCGACGATGAATCCTACGCCCGCCTGTGCGAGATGCTCGGCCGCACCGACTTCCGCGGCAAGTTGAAAGGGCCGCTCGCCGAGCATCCGGACATCGGCGTGCACCTGCTCGGCGGTAGCGCCGACGTGGCCACCCCGCCGGAGACCCTGCAGGCCCTGGCCGCCGAGTGTGGCGGGGCGCCGCTGGAGATCCTCGAAGGCATTGCCCACGTGCCCTCGGTGGAGGCGCCCGCCGCCATGGCCAAGCGGCTGCTGCTGTGGATGGCCAGCGAGCGTGAGGACGTCGGCGAGCATGGCGTGAGCTATGCCGATGGGCTCGAGACCCGCAAGCAGGTGCTCGGCGAGGAGCACGTCGCCCGCGCCAGCCGGAACGCCAACAGCCTCGACGCCCCCTTCCAGCAGATGATCACCCGGCTGGCCTGGGGCGAGCTGTGGAGCAACGACGACCTCACCCGCCGCGAGCGCAGCCTGATCACCACCGGCATCCTCGCCGCCCTGGGCCGCGAGGAGCTGGTACTGCACCTCAAGACCGCCAAGCGCATCGGCCTCTCCGAAGCGGAACTGCGCCAGGTACTGATGCACGTGGCGATCTACGCCGGGGTACCGGCGGCGAACCATGCGTTTGCGTTGGCCAAGGAGCTGGGCTGGGGCGAGGAGCTGGGCTGACTTGGGGCAGAGGCAGGAAGTCGTACACGGCCTCTTGTCCGTTTCTCAAGGCTACCTGTCTCACTGGCTGGGAGTTCGATTATCAGTTCAGGGGGTCTTTGCTGCCTTGAGGGCTTCCAACCTTTCCTGCCAGTCGTCCGGGAAGCCCATGGGCTTGCGGGGAATGTCGGGGTATTCCGCCAGCAGGGCCTGGAGGCGACCGGGCCAGCGGGTGTCCGGGCTGATCTGGGTGGTGAGGTGCGTCAGCATCATCAGGACGGTGAAGAGGCGGCGAGGGACGCCCCTTCCCGCCTGAGGAGCCGGAAAGGCGAGGTGTTTCGGCCAACTGGGCGGAATGGAGAGCTCGCGGTTCCATAGCCGGAAATGATGCGCACAGACATTCCGGATGAAGGTCAGGGTATGCAGCCAGCTTGCGAGCACATGGTGTGGGAGGGGAGCTATGGTGACTTCTGGTGTATGGGAGGAGGTAGGAAGGGTGGCGTATCCTGTTGATTGATCTCGCCAGATCACAATCAACACGGAATGGATACGCCATGACCGATTCTACCCTCCGAGCTCTTTCACAACCAGAACCCCACGTCACCGACCCGCTGCACGAGTTGCTACGCCAAGGTGCCCGTGACCTGATCGCCAAGGCCGTCGAAGCCGAGCTGGCCACCTTCCTGGCGCAGTATGCCGATCAGCGGCTCGACGATGGACGCCAGGCCGTGGTCCGCAACGGCTACCTGCCCGAGCGCACAGTCCAGACCGGGGTCGGGGATGTCAGCGTGCAGGTGCCCAAGGTGCGTGACCGCAGTGGGGGTGGCGTTCGCTTCAACAGTAGCCTGCTGCCGCCCTATCTGAAACGAGCCCGCAGCATCGAGGAGTTGATCCCCTGGCTCTACCTGAAGGGGATTTCCACCGGCGACTACCAGGAGGCCCTGGCGGCGCTGCTGGGCGACCAGGCCAAGGGGCTGTCGGCCAACACCGTGTCACGACTCAAGAAGCAGTGGGAAGACGAGCATACCGAGTGGCGGAAGCGGGACCTGGCCGACCGGCGCTACGTCTACTGGTGGGCCGACGGTGTGTACAGCAACGTCCGCATGGATGACCGCCTGTGCCTGCTGGTGATCATCGGCGTCACCGAGCATGGCCGCAAGGAGCTGGTGGCCGTCGAGGACGGCTTCCGCGAGTCGGCGGCCAGTTGGGAGACCCTGCTGACGGGCCTGCGAGAACGTGGCCTGACCACGGCCCCGAAACTAGCGGTGGGCGATGGTGCCATGGGGTTCTGGGCGGCGCTGAGCAAGATTTACCCGGAAACCGACCATCAGCGCTGCTGGGTCCACAAGACGGCTAACGTGCTGAACAAGCTGCCGAAGTCCGCTCAGCCCAAGGTCAAGGCCGACCTCCATGACATCTGGATGGCCGAGACCCGCTTTGATGCGCACCAGGCCTTTGATCGCACGCTGAAGCGCTTCGAGGCCAAGTACCCCAAGGCGATGGAGTGCCTGGCGAAGGATCGGGACGAACTGCTGGCGTTCTACGACTACCCGGCAGAGCATTGGGTGCATATCCGCACCACCAATCCGATCGAGTCGACCTTCGCCACGGTCCGGCTACGGAGCAAGCGCAGCCGGAACTGCGGTTCCCGGGCGACGACCCTGGCAATGGTCTTCAAGCTGCTTCAGAGCGCTCAGAAGCGCTGGAGGCGCATCAAGCATTTCCAGAAACTGGAGCTGGTCGTCAGCAACGTCAAGTTCAAGGATGGAGAGCAGGTAACCGATCAGTCAGACAGGAATGCGGCCTGACCGCCATCCACCAGATTTGACGATAACTCGTGGGAGGGCGAAACGCCGTGCGATGGCCTTTCGATCACGATACTCGTCAAGCCCATCGAATAGATGGGATAGTGTGCCGAGGCTCAGCTCTTCCACCATTGCCCAAGAAGGCAAGTGCGCAGGCTGGTCGTAGGTGAGCGCGTAATAGCGTGGGTAATTGTCGCGCTTGCGGCTCTCTTGTCGTGCCCGTTTGATTTCCTCGGGTACCTTCGCCCTCTCGATGCGTTCTATCTCTTTGTGATACTGACGGGTTTCCTTGGCGAGCTTGTCGTTCAGCTCAGTGAGCAACCGTGCATGATCGAAGTGGGCCTTGAAGCACGCGGGCGTCAAGTACCAATGCGTACCGTATGTGCAGGCCATATGGTTGCTGATGCCCGTCCGTACGGCGATCTCGACCTTTTCGATGGCGACCATCACTAGCTGACGAAGGTCGCTGTCGAAACGGTAGACCTGCATGATGTCCGATAACCGAGCGTTCGGTTTGAACCGGTGCTCCGGGTCATCGGGATACTGGAAGGGCCGCATATAAGGGCTGAGCCTGAATGAAGTCGTGACTTCAAGCAGCCGAAGAGCGCGTTCACGGTCATTGATGAGCAAGCCACGCTCGATCAGCAGGTCGAGCTGCTCTCTTGCCGTCAGAGCGGGCTTGGCGAAGCGGATCATCGTGCCACCGCCGGAACGAGGTGACTGGAGCCTTGCATAAGCGCAATAAAAAACCCGCGCAATTTGAGCGTGAGGACCGGAGTCCACATAGGCTTGGCGGGTGTATTGAGGCCAATTCTAGGCGTACCGATATCGGGATGCAAGGTTCCTACGACTGCAATCGCTAGGTATCTTGCCAAGCGGCGGCTAATCGTCGCGAGCGTCGTGGCGCCCATCTTCACGCTCCTTGTGACAGGCACGGGGTCACCAGTGATGATGGTGTGCCCCGTGAAGTAATGTTGCTTGCTGTTATAGCGCTTTAGCAAAAGCTTATCGTAACGAAGGGTTATCAGGCTATTTGTCAGTAGCCCTTTGAGTTAGCTTTTCTAGGATTTTTATTAGAGTGCTAATAAGCTGTGCCCCATGGCATGATCCGAACCGGCCTTTGGCCGGTTTCGGCTTTATAGGCGTAGCAGAAGGGATCAGGAGAGCAGGGCATGACTCAGGACACCACCACCCCGCCGCCGAGCGAGCTGCGTCAGGCCTTGCTGGCCTATGGCCTGCTGTGGTGCCTGGGGCTCTATCTGCGCCTCACGGTGCTGGTGGTGCCGCCGCTGATCCCCCAGCTCAAGGCGGTGCTGGGCTTTACCAGCAGCGAGGTGGCGATCGCCACCAGCCTGCCGCTGGTCACCCTGGCCTTCGGCGCCCTGCTGGCCGGCTGGCTGCTGGCCCGGGTCGGAACGCTGCCCAGCATGCTGCTGGGGCTCGCCGTCATGGCGCTGGGCAGTGCGCTGCGTAGCCTGCCCGAGGGCTTTACCGCCTTCATGCTGGCCACCGTGCTGATGGGGGTAGGCATCGCCTTCATGCAAACGGCGATGCCGGTACTCGCCAAGCTGTGGGCGCCCGGTCGCATCGGCCGCGCCTCGGCGGTTTACACCAACGGCCTGCTGGTGGGCGAGCTGCTGGCGGCGGGCGCCACCGGCCCCCTGGTCGCGGCCTGGCTCGGTGCCCACTGGCAGTGGGCGTTCGCCCTGTGGGTGGCGCCGGTGCCGCTGCTGATGCTGGTATTGATCGTCGGCTGCCGGCAGCTTCCGGCCATGGCGAACGGCTCCAGTAGCGCCAGCCTGACCCTGCCCAACGTGCGCGACGGTCGCACGTGGCGCCTGGTGGCCCTGCTCGGCGCGGCGGCGGCGCTCTACTTCACCGGTAACGTCTTCCTGCCGCCGCTGCTCGAGGCGAGTGCGCGCCTCGACCTGCTGGCGCCCAGCCTCACGGCGCTCAACGGCGCCCAGATGTTCTCCTCGGCGCTGCTGATCCTCTACGCCGACCGGCTGATGGGGCGGCCCCGGCCGCTGATCGGCATCACCGCCCTGGCGCTGCTGGCCCTGCCGCTGATGCTGTGGCTGCCGGGCGGCCACGTGGTGTGGGCAGCGGGCGTATTCGGCTTCTTCACCAGCGCGCTGTTCATCTTCGTGCTGGCGCTGCCGGCCTGGCTGGTTCGCCTCGAGGCGCTGCCGCGGCTAATGGCCGGCATGCTGTTCTTCGGGTACCTTCTGGTATTCGGCATCACCGTGGTCGGCGGCTGGCTCAACGATCTCTCGGGAACCGTGGCGTTGGCCTTCCTGCCGACCCTGTTGATCAGCCTGGTCGCCATGGCTGTCACTCCGCGGCTGCTTGCCTCACGCCAGTAGGAAAAACCCATGCTCAATGCCCGTATCAAGCTGCGCCATCTGCAGGCCTTCCTTGAGGTGGCCCGCCAGCGCAGCTTCGCCCGGGCCGCCGAGCGGCTGGCGATCACCCAGCCGGGTATCTCCAAGACCATTCGCGAGCTGGAGGAGAGCCTCGGTGCTTCGCTGTTCGAACGCACGCCCCAGGGCGTGGCGCTGACCCAGGCGGGCCTGACCCTGCTGCGCCATGCCGGGCCGGCCATGCGCGCGCTGGAAGAGGGCGTGGCCGCGGTCGGCGACGTGCACCTGGGCGCCCACGACCTGCGCGTGGGGGCGCTCTCCACGGTGGAGAGCCGGCTGCTGCCCGAGGCCATCCGCCGCTGGCACGCCGCGCCCGGCGGGCAGAACGCGGTGGGCGTCAACGTGGTGGTCGGCGCCAGCGCCTTCCTGCTCTCGCGCCTGCGCCGCGGCGAGCTCGATCTGGTAGTAGGGCGCATGACCGAGGCCCGCGAGATCCGCGACCTGGCCTTCGAGCATCTCTACTACGAGCCGCTGCTGCTGTGCGTGCGCCCCGGCCACCCGCTGGCCGGCATCGCACCGCTCGAAGCCGCCCGGCTGGGTGAATTCCCCTGGGTGCTGCCGCCCCTGCAAACTACCCTGCGCCAGCAGGTCGACAGCTTCTGCGTGCGCCACTCGCTGACGCTGATGAGCCAGCGGCTGGAGACGCTCTCGCTGCCCATCAGCCGTCACTACACCCTGGAGAGCGACGCCATCTGGGTCGTGCCCGAAGAGGCCGTGGCCGAGGACCTGGCGGCGGGGCGGCTGTGTCGCCTCGGCATCGAGCTGGAACCCCGCGGCGGTTCCGTCGGGCTGTGCTACAACGCCAGCATGCAGCCCTCGCTGGCGCTGGAAGCCTTTTGCGAAGTGCTTCGCGAAGTGAGCGCCGAGCGCGGCGCCGGGAGCAATTGAAAATAGCGCCATAGCGGCAGTGCAGCATAACCCAGCGGTTATGAGGGGTGCCCGAGTCGTCAATTGGCGGGCCTTTGGCGAGAGGCCACACTGGGCGAGACAAGACCACTCTCCCCAAGAGACGACACGCCATGCAAGATCACAACAAGCGCTTCGTGGAGCGCGACCGTAACTGGCATCCCCCGGCCTACGCCCCCGGCTACAAGACCAGCGTGCCCCGCTCGCCGCAGCAGGCCCTGGCCAGCATGCAGCAAGCCACCGCTTCCGAACTCACCGGCCCCGACTTCCGCCACCTGCGCATGGGCCCCCACGACAACGACCTGCTGCTCAACTTCCGCGAAGACCCGTCGCTTTCGGGTGCGGCCGGCTTGCCGGTGGGCGAGCGCATCATCATGTTCGGCCGCGTGATCGACCAGTTCGGCAAGCCGGTGCCGCACACCCTGGTCGAGATGTGGCAGGCCAACGCCGGCGGGCGCTACCGTCACAAGAACGACCGCTACCTCGCTCCGCTCGACCCCGGCTTCGGCGGCGTGGGCCGTACCCTCACCGACGAGCAGGGCTGGTACCGCTTCCGCACCATCAAGCCCGGCCCGTACCCCTGGCCCAACGACCCCAACAGCTGGCGCCCCTCGCACATCCACGTCTCGGTGATGGGCCCCTCGATCTCCACCCGCCTGATCACCCAGATGTACTTCGAGGGCGATCCGCTGATTCCGCTGTGCCCCATCGTCCACACCATCAAGGACCCGGCCGCGGTCGAGACCATGATCGGACGCCTCGACATGGCACGCAGCAAGCCCATGGACTGCCTGGCCTACCGCTTCGACCTGGTGGTACGCGGCGAGCTGCAGACCTTTTTCGAAAACCAATAAACGGGTTCGAAAACCAGTAAGCGGATTCGAGAATCAGTGAGGGGAAATCACATGAAACAGCCAAACAGCGTTCCCACCAGCGAGCTGATGCTGCGCGAGACCGCCTCCCAGACCGCCGGGCCCTACGTGCACATCGGCCTGGCCCTGGCCGCCGCGGGCAACCCGACCCGCGACGAAGAGATCTGGAACGAGATGGCCAAGCCCGAGGCAGAGGGCGAGCTGATCGAAGTCGTCGGCACCGTAATCGATGGCAACGGCGACCTGGTGCGCGACGCCTTCCTCGAAGCCTGGCAGGCCGACGCCAACGGCGTCTACCAGTCCGAGTTCGACCTCAAGAAGCCGTTCAACAGCTTCGGGCGCACCGCCACCACCTTCGACCACGGCAGCGAATGGTCGCTCAAGACCGTCAAGCCCGGCCCGGTGGCTCACCCCAACGGCCAGCTCATGGCGCCGCACATCAACCTGGCGATCTTCGCCCGCGGCATCAACATCCAGCTGCAGACCCGCCTCTACTTCGAGGACGAAGCCGAGGCCAACGCCGCCTGCCCGGTGCTCTCGCGCATCGAATCGCCGACCCGCCGCCAGACCCTCATCGCCAAGCGCGAAGAGGCCGACGGCAAGGTGCGCTACCGCCTCGACATCAGGCTGCAGGGCGAAGGCGAGACCGTATTCTTCGATTTTTGATTCGCCACTACCGCAGCAAATCTGGCCGAAGAGGGCCGCAAGACACCGAGAGCCGGCGCATGTGCCGGCTCTCGGTTTTTGGCTATTGGCATGACGCAGGTCATGCGACTAAAGGCGAATAAGTTAGACCAAAGTCTAAATTTCGGGTATTCTGTTAGCATCCTCATGAAGTAACCGAGATACCCAGCCATGACCACTCAGACGCTTTCCAACACCGCAGTCGCCACCCAAACCAGCGCTTCCCTGATCAAGCGCATCGGTTCTGCCGCGTACCGTCTGCTCGAGCGGATGAGCGAAGCGGCCTACCGCCAGCATGCGCCCCGTCTGCGCAACAACTACTACCTCTAACGGCTGAAGCCGTGCCTGGCCCAGTCGGCCGGAAGCGAGACACATAGACACATAGAGAAGAGCCAGCGCCTTGCGCTGGCTCTTCTCGTTATGGAGTGTCGATAGCGCGCGACCCCGTTCGATGAGTTCCGGAAACAGGCGAAACGGCAGATGCCTGCCAATCGATGGAGCCGGAACATGATGAAACTCTACGGAACGCCCCCGACCCGTACCCTGCGCGTCATCTGGTTGCTCAACGAGCTGGGCCTGGAGTATGAACAGGTCCCGGTGGCTCTCCTGCAAGGGGAGCACCTTCAGCCGGATTTCCTCACGCTCAACCCCGCCGCCAAGGTTCCGGTGCTGGTCGATGGCAGCCAGGTCATCACCGAATCGGCCGCGATACAGCTCTACCTGGCCGAGAAATATCCACAGGCGGGTTTCATCCCCAGCGCTGTGGAAGAACGCGCCCAGATGTACCGTTGGATCTTCTTCCTGATGACCGAGATCGAGCCACCGCTGTGGCGCATTGCTCGCCATACCTTCATCTACCCGGATGAGAAGCGCCTGCCCCAGGACGTCGACCAGGCCAGGCAGGAGTGCAGGGAGATGCTGGCGGTGCTGGAGCGCCATATGCATGAGCGTGAGTACGTGGTCGGCGACCGGCTTAGCGTCGCCGACTTCAATGCCGCCTATACCCTGGACTGGGCCAACGAAGAGAACCTGCTCGACGCCGCCCCGCGGCTGAGGGAGTACCTCAAGGCGATGTACGCCCGTCCCACGGCGCCGCCCACCATCGCCGCGGCCTTCGCAGCGATGGAGAGCTAGCCGCCCGGTGAGATCAGTGGGCGTTGCCAGCACCGAGAGCCAGTCATTGTGCTGGCTCTCGTCTTTTTGATGTTGCGTTGACGTAGGTCTCTGGTGTGCGACAGGGCGAGCGTCTAGGCTGATTGTATGTGTTCGTTTGTAAGCTGAAATGGTGGATGGGCGCTGTAGGCTAACACTTTGGCTTGTTAGTGGTGGGGAAGGGTAATGGCGGCTAACGACCCAAAGCGGTCGTGCTGGAAAAGGCCGCTAGCACGGTCATCGGGGATATGCTGCATGCACCATGCTTGATGTTATGCTGCCGAACTATACTTAATGCCTAAGGATTTCAATAGGATGAGCACGGCCGAGCGCGCAGCATAACATTGTTGAACGCGCATGCGCGTTCAAGTGGAATATCAAGCATGCCATATAATACAACTGTTATGCAAAATGGAGTTGACCTTTTGAGCAGCGATCTGGAAAAACGATGTTTGATGTGTGAAGAAGTGATTTCCTCAGAAATAGACTCTCGCGAACACTTGATTCCCAACTCTATCGGTGGGAGAAAGAAAGTCTCAGGCTTCCTATGTGTGGACTGCAACTCAAAATCTGGTGATAACTGGGAGTCTGCACTTGCACGCCAAATGAACCCGTTGAGTCTGTTTTTTCGCATTAACAGGGAGCGTGGTGAAGCACCTTCTAAGAAGTTTAAAACCACCAGCGGAGATGAATGGGTACTCAACCCTGATGGTTCACTGGAATTGCCAAGACCCATTTTCAAAGAGCAGAAGAATGAAAACGGCGTAGAGATTAACATTTCCGCCAGAAACATGGCTGAAGCAAAAAGTATGCTGAAAGGCGTTGCCAGAAAATACCCTCAACTTGATGCTGATGAACTGCTTGAGAAAGCTCAGACGAAATCCAGCTATTCACAGAATCCAATTAAATTCAACTTATCCTTCGGTGGTTTAGATGCAGGGCGCTCATTTGTCAAAACAGCGCTTGCGTTGGTCTCTACCACTGACGTGAGCGTGAGAGACTGTGAGCATGCTATTAAATTTCTCAAGGAGCAAGAATCTGAGCCGTGTTTTGGGTATTACTACGAGAAGGATTTAGTGCTTGAAAGGCCCGCTGGCATTCCAATTCACATTGTCCATGTTAACGGCGACCCAGATAGCAATCTCATT
The DNA here is from genome assembly GCA_011742915.1 of Billgrantia desiderata. Taxonomy (GTDB): domain Bacteria; phylum Pseudomonadota; class Gammaproteobacteria; order Pseudomonadales; family Halomonadaceae; genus Halomonas; species Halomonas desiderata. The sequence continues at coordinate 70,883 of JAAQTN010000007.1, forward strand.
CGTGGATACGTCGAATACTTCGGTGTAATGCGGGTTGTCATGCTGTTGTCGAGCAGTTATTCAGGGAGTGAATTCTCGGCAACGTATTCGATTGATCCGACCAAAGGTAAGGAGCTGGATCTCGATGTGGACCTGGATTTGACGTCCACTGACATACGGAAAGCATATGACTATGAAAAGTGGGATGGCAATGCCGTACAGCAGGCTATGGAGGCAGTTATAGGCCCAGCACTGGAAGTCCAACATAAGGAAGAAAGAGAGAGAGTTCTAGAGGAGGCGGTTCGGTACGCATTTGCTAATTGCGGAGCAAAAGAAGGAGAAACAATAACCGAAGAGCAACATAACCGACTGGTGAGCTTGCTATGGGAGAAATTGGAGCCATGGGTATTAAACCAACTCATTGGTCGGTATAGGCGTGATTAGGCATAACAAGTTGCTGCACTCGGATAAATTACTCGCTGCGCTCATAATTTACCGGTGAGCAAGGCGTTAGCCCCAAGGGAAGCTCTAAGCCATGTCTCAAAGGTATTATTCAAACGTTTACTGGCATTTCACTGGATCACCGGAGGGTGTTGACTGGTCTATTGCTCGGTGTCCGAAGGATATAACGGAACAAGGTGCTGCTCTCGACCCAGCAAAGGGAGCTGAAACTCTATGTTTAATTCTGGAATCCTCGAAGTTGCTGGCAACGTGTATAGAAACCATCGCTGATGGTCTTGATACTGATAGTTTTTGCTGTGTAACCGACATCCCGCTCAAGGACTTGCCATCCCACTCTCCTTATTACGGAAAAGTAGCAATTGGGTTTAAGGCGGAAGCAGTCCATCGAAGCTTCGTTCCTGTTTTGTACATCCCGAAACAGAACTTACCTGCTGTGAAAAGACTTATTCCCAATCCAGAACTTCAAAGAATGGCCGGTGATTTTTTTGGATGCGGTCCGGGTTTTTGGGAGCAGCAAGGAATGAAGATGCTGCACCAAGCAGAGCAAAATAAACACGAAGTGGTGGAGATAAAAAAAGAGGAAGTTGGCGGATTTTTGGCTAACTTCCTAAAGATCACTGACTTCGATAGCGACCCCCAAAATACCTATTATCGCGAGCGGGAATGGAGGTGTATTGGTGATTTTCGGTTTGATAAAACTGATATCGAGGCGATAGTCGCGCCAAAAGAGACTTTGCCAATGATCCGGGAAAAGCTAGCGGAGCTCGGCATCACAGAAACAAGCATTCTCGCATGGGAATTTATCGAGGATGCTTAGTGGACTAACAAATGAATCAACCCGACCGTTTTACGCTGGCGCTCCAAACGGCGGTTATTCATGGCGTTATAAGGTACAAGAGCATGAAGAGCAATTTTTTCCTACAGACAAGGAAACAACATTGGCTTGAAGAGATTGATCTCACGTCTTTGCCGAGCGATTCGCTTAAGTCGGTTTTTGAAACATACGTTGCGAATATGAATGAGGTGCTCTGTGTCGTTCAGTCATCTTTCAATCTCATATTACATGCACAGTTAGAGAAGCAAGAAAATCAAGTCTTTCAGAAAAATCTGCTGTTGGCACATGCAAATGCTCTGCGTGGCGGATATCATGAAGACAGTGATCGTATAGCACATGAAGCACAGAAATTGACTGAGGAAGAGCTGGATGCAAATGAAGACACGGAGATTTTGAATTGCATTGTCGAAACTCTTAATGAACATGAGAAAGATGAAGCTATTGCGACTTCAAATTTCTCAACCCTGCGTCAAAGTATTGTTATTCTTTGGAGTGCGACTGAAAGTCTTGTTCGCGATGTTGTTAGGACAATTCTTAATCAGGACAAGGGTTTGGCTATTGCATTTTTCGAATCTTCGATGACTAGCCCATATTGGAATAAAAAGAATATTTCCTACGAGCACTTTAAAGAACATGACTTTAATCTTTCCGAAAAGCTGGGTGATGTTGCTTTGGAGATAAACGCTTGTTCGAATTCTGCGTCAATGGGCTCAGCGTATGCTTTTCTCCTAGGGTCTGATTCGGAGACTTGCAAAGCAATAAAGTCCAGAGATTTTTTCTATCTCTGTAGATTGCGGAATATCATCGCACATAAAAATGGAATAGTTGATAAAAAATTTAAAAATGAGACTCAGTGCATGGAACCGATTGGTGAAAGATTTAAAGTAAGCCCTGAAGTTTTTGATTTCTGTTTTGATATATCAAAATCCCTTGCAAAATATTTGGTTAAGGAGATTTCTAGCAATAACATGCACGCGACAAGCACGTGACGTTAGTTAAGGGTGCGAAGGTCCGCTCTTGGCCGATTGCCGACCTCATGGTGCTGGCCCGGGTGCCGATGCCCCTCCTTTGCTACACTTCCACAGTGACCGCGGAGGTGGCGATGGCCTTCCATAACCCCGACCCAAAAATGCGCGCTATTGAACGGCGCAATGCCCGATTACGTGCCGAATTCTTTGTCAGGCTGTTTGGCAGTGCCAGACGCGGATTCCGCAAGGCCATGTCGTGCCTTCGGCTCCGTCACCGTCGGCGCCAACATCGAGGCTGAGAGAGTACCTGAAGGGGATATACGCCCGCTTCCTGGCGCCGCCCGCCATGGCTGAAGCGTTCGCGACGATGGTGGGTGGGCGGCTAGGCCGCTTCAGTCAGATCGAAAGCGTTTGTCTGCACCGAGAGCCAGCCATTGCGCTGGCTCTCGTATTTTTGGCGTTGCGTTGACGTAGGTCGCTGGTGTGGGGCTGAGCGAGCGTCTAGGCTGGTTGTGTGTGCGTTTGTAAATAATATGACAACAGTCATGCTGCTGCTATAGACCCCGACTTCATGCTATCTATTGATCTAAGGACTGGCTTCATGGGTAATAAAGTTAACATGGAATCTCGCAACTACCTCAGAAGAAAAGATATTTCACCCTTTCTAGCCAAGGCCGGAATACCTCGCACTGGTGAAGATTTGCTTCCAGGTTACTACTGCGAGCATCAGGAAATGTGGGTGATCGATACGGAGCAAGGCGTACTGCCCATAATCAAAGAGCAAGCACTCTCGCAACTTCTCACCAAGACACGGACGCATGAAGAAGAGGATGACGACAGCTATCTTGCGCTTGAACTGATTACCAAGACCCATCAGCAGCTAGAAAGTGACGACGACACCGGGCCAACTGGATACAATAGCCTCCTGCAACTAACCACCAAGACTGATTCAGTTCAGGAAGTCGATGACAACTATTCGGCGAGCAAAATGCTGGAGCTTGTCACTAAAACCAGCGTCAAGCAGGAAGCTGATGACGATGGTTTTCGACTCCTAGGATTTCATTGTTGACCAAAAAATTGGGCTACGGAAAACGCATGATTTTGTTAGTTACAAATCGCCGAGACATCACAGTCGACTACGTCGTGGCTGAGCTCAAGCGCCGGCAGACTCCTTTCTTTCGTCTGAATACCGAAGAGCTGTCGACGGCTCGATGTACAATGGCTTCATTTCCGCGAAAAGCATGGTCATTGTCTTTCGAAGGGCGAATACTTCAGGGGAGCGATGTACGTGCTGCTTACTTTCGACGTCCTGCTGCGCCAGCAGACAATCTCACCATTTCTGATGATGGCGAAAGGGAGTACGCAAGTGCGGAATGGGGAGCCTTTCTGAAGAGCTTGTATGCGCGCCTGGAAGGCCTTTGGCTGAACTCACCGATGGACATCTTCGCTGCTGAGGACAAGCCAAGGCAACTAATGCTCGCGAGTGAGATCGGTTTCAACGTGCCACAGGCCCTGATCACAAACGACATCGCCTCGGTTCGTGAGATTGCTCAGGCTGGGCCTGCGATCGGGAAGCCGCTTCGGCAGGCTTTGATCAACGGAGACCAAGAAAGGGTGATCTTTACTACTCGGCTGGAGATTCTTCGCGACAGAGACGAAGCAGCTATTGCCCTGGCACCATTCATAGTCCAGAAGGAAATAAAAAAACAGTACGATGTTCGAGTTACAGTTGTAGGCCGCCAGGTGTTCGCAACTGCGATCAAGTCTCAGGAGCATGAGGAAACTACTGTGGATTGGCGCCGGGGGAGCCGGCCAGATCTCAAGCATGAATGCATCAAGCTTTGCCACGAAGTCGAGGAGCAATGCTTAGTGCTTATGACACGCTTGAATCTACGTTATGGAGCGATCGACCTGATCTGTGATCAGCAGGGAAGGCTTTGGTTTTTGGAAATCAATCCAAATGGCCAGTGGGCCTGGATCGAGAATCTTACCGGCTATCCCATTGCCGCTGCGATCGTTGACGAGCTTGAGGAAATCGCTTTTTGTCCAAGATAATCCCACAATGGCTATGGCCTCGGCTCTCCCACTCGTCAGGATCATCCGCTGACTCACCTCAGGAGAAATGGCTTCAATCTCAGAGGGCCAAGGTCGATCAAGGATCGTGGTCGGAAAAGAGTAATGTCGCGCTGGAGGAAGCGCGGAGGATTTTTGATGCTGAGCAGGAGCGCCGCCGCGGGGCAGATTCCAAAGCTGGCCTCTATCTCGCAGCTATTACAGCGCTGATGCCGATTTTGGTAACCGTCTTTCCTGGACTTTGGGATGAGCAGGACAATAAGGCCATGTCTGTTACCTTGCTGGTAATATTTATTTGCGCGCTGATCTACTTGATGCGTGCAGGACTATGGGCGCTGCAGACTATAAAGACCTCGGCTGCGGCGCAGCTAGGTGCAGGCGATATCGCTGATTGCTTCAGCTCCGATAGGCCTGAAGAGCAGCTTGTGAGGCAATTGCTGAATGCGGTGATCTACAACTACAACGGCACAAACCAGAAAATCAGCTGCATAAAAATGACGCATGAGTATCTACTTCGGGCTTTCTTTTGCTTCGTTGCCTTTCTTGCAGTTCAAGCAGTTTGGCCAGTCGCAGCCTGGGCCATCGGTCAAATTCATAACGAAATCGTCGCGCCGCTAATGAGCTGTATTCAATAGGCCGCACGCCACGATCCCATACTGACAGTGGCTTAGGCTTCACCCGCACCCTCTCCCCAATCGCCTCAATAATGCTCTCGCAGAACCAGCGCTGTGAGGGGGAGCGGCTGGCCTGGGCCTGCCAGTGCAGGGCGACTTCGAATCCGGGTACGTGAAAGGGCAGTTCGTGGATGGTCAGCGGTGACTCTTCGGTGAAGCTGGCGGCGACCTGCAGCGGCATGATCGCGATCAGGTCGCTGTCGTGCAGCACCTTCGGCAGCACCGAGAAGTGCGGTATCTCCAGGCTCACCTTGCGCTGGATGCCGTGCTGACGCATCACTTCTTCGGCAAGGCCGTGCCCGGAGGAGGAGGTGACGGCGACGTGGCGGGCGGCGATAAAGCGCTCTCGCGTCAGGGGGCCTTCTCCGAAGCGTTCCTGGTTGAGCAGGCACACGTAGCGATCCCTCAAGAGTACGTGGCGCGCAATCGCGGCACCGGTCAGCGGCCGGCTGCAGATCAGCGCGTTGACCCTGCCGGCGGCGAGCCATTCCTCGGCGTGTTCGATCTCCAGCGGTACCACTTCCAGCTCGGCCTGGGGCGCCTGCTCGTGCAGGCGGCGCATCAGCTTCGGCAGCAGTGCCATTTCACCCAGGTCGGTCAATGCCAGGCGGAAGCGTCGCGTGCAGGTGGCGGGCTCGAAGTCGCGGCTGCTCTCGATGGCATCCTGAAGCTGCTGCAGGGCGTCGCGCAGGGCAGGGTAGAGCTGGCGAGCGGCAATGGTGGGTTCCATGCCTTGGCGGGTGCGCACGAACAGGCGGTCCTCGAAGAGCTCGCGCAGCCGGGCCAGCGCATAGCTGACCGAGGGTTGGGTGACATAGAGACGCTCGGCGGTGTGAGTGACGCTGCCGGTTTCGTACAGCAGTACGAAGGTGCGCATGAGGTTGAGATCGATCTGGTTCATCACATAGATGGCTTTTATTTTTAATAGAAAGAGTATCGATTTGCTTGATTGTAGCAGGCACGACTAGCGTGAAGGCACGCCCCGAACAAGGACAAGGAATCAAGCATGCCGAGCGTTCACGCCGTCACCTATTCGCTCCTGCGTCATCAAGGAATCACCACCGTTTTCGGCAACCCTGGCTCCAATGAGCTGCCTTTTCTCAAGGGCTTCCCCGAGGATTTTCGCTATGTGCTGGGGCTGCACGAAGGTGTGGTGGCGGGGATGGCTGACGGCTATGCGCTGGCCAGCGGCCGACCCGCGTTCATCAACCTGCATGCCGCGGCGGGCACCGGCAATGCCATGGGGGCGCTGACAAACGCCTGGTACTCCCACTCGCCGCTGGTGATCACCGCCGGGCAGCAGGCGCGCTCGATGATCGGCGTGGAGTCGATGCTGGCCAACGTGGATGCCCCGCAGCTGCCGAAGCCGCTGGTGAAGTGGAGCTACGAGCCGGCCTGTCCCGAAGACGTGCCCCGGGCGCTGAGCCAGGCCATTCATAGCGCCTCGCTGCCGCCACGGGGGCCGGTCTATGTCTCGATCCCCCACGACGACTGGGATCGCGAAGCGGGTGATGACGCGGCACTGGTCATAGAGCGCGAGATCGCCCACGCCGGGGTGCCATCATTCGAGCAGCTCGAGCGCCTGGCGCAGCGGCTCAATGCTGCCGAGAACCCGGTGCTGGTACTGGGGCCGGAGGTCGATGCGCGCCAGGCCAACGGTCTGGCCGTGGAGCTGGCCGAGCGACTATGCCTGCCGGTTTGGGTAGCGCCTTCCGCCTCGCGCTGTCCGTTTCCCAATCGACACCCGTGCTTCCGCGGCGTGCTGCCGGCGGCCATTGCCGGCATTACCGTCCACCTGGAAGGGCACGATCTGATCGTGGTGGTCGGGGCGCCGGTGTTCCGCTATCACAAGTACGCACCGGGGCGTTATCTGCCCGAAGGGGCGGGCCTGGTGCATGTCACCGGCGATGCCAACGAGGCGGCTCGTGCTCCCATGGGCGATGCCCTGGTGGGCGACGTTCACGCCACACTTGAAGCGCTGCTGCCGCGCATCGAACAGAGCGCACGGGCCATGCCCGAAACGCTGCCCAGGCCGGCAGCAGCGGAAGACGGCGAGGGGCGCCTGGCCCCGGCCAACGTGTTCGATACCCTGGACATGCTGGCGCCGGAAGATGCCATCTACGTCAAGGAGTCGACCTCGACGGTGGAGATCTTCTGGGAGCGCGTGGGCATGCGTGAACCCGGCAGCTACTTCTTCCCCGCCGCGGGCGGGCTCGGTTTCGGCCTGCCGGCGGCGCTCGGCGTACAGCTCGCCCAACCCCGGCGACAGGTGATCGGCGTGATAGGCGACGGCTCCGCCAGCTACGCCATCACCGCACTGTGGAGCGCCGCTCAGTATCGCATTCCGGCGGTGCTGATCATCCTCAAGAACGGCACCTACGGCGCCCTGCGCGGCTTTGCTCGGCACATGAAGGTCGACGATGCGCCGGGTCTCGACGTGCCGGACATCGACTTCTGCGCCCTGGCCCGTGGCTACGGAGTCGAGGCGCGTCTGGCCGATACCCACGAGGCTTTGGTCCAAGCGCTGCAAGAAGGCTTTGCGATGGATCTCCCTCTGCTGATCGAGGTGCCGACCCTGCCCACCTGAGCCCGCATCACATCACCACTACAACGATAAGAGAGGACACACCATGAATCACGCCATCTCCCGCAGCCTGCTCGCCGCCTGTGCGGCGGGCATCGCCTTCAGCGCGCAGGCCGACACCCTGCGCATGTCCCATTTCTGGCCGGCCAATTCCGACGTCAATAAGGAGATCTTCGAGGCCTGGGCCAAGCACGTCGAAGAAGCCACCGGCGGCGAGCTGACCATCGAGAACTACCCCTCCCAGACTCTGAGCCGCTCCGAGCAGGCCTACCAGGGCACGGTGAACGGTATCTCCGACATCGCCATCACCATGCAGGGCTACACCGCCGGCCGCTTCCCGCTGTCGGAGATCGTCCAGCTGCCGGGGGTTTCCGGCAGCGCTCCCCAGGGTGGCTGCATTCTGCAGACGCTGTACGACGAGGGTCACATCGCCGACGAGTACGACGACGTGAAGGTGCTCTACCTGTTCACCACCGGCCCCGCTTATCTGCACACCCGGGGCCATGCCATCGAGACGCCCGATGACCTGCGCGGCCTGCGCATCCGTCGTCCCAGCGACGTGGCCGGGGAGATCCTCGAGCGTCTGGGGGCCAATCCCGTGGGCATGCCGGCGCCGGACATCTACACCTCGCTGCAGCGCGGCGTGATGGATGGTCTGAGCTTCCCCTGGCAGGCGATGAAGACCTTCGGCATCAACGAGCTGGCCGATCATCATCTCGAGGTGCCTTACTACACCGGCGTGGCGGTGGCAGTCATGAATCATGCGAGCTACGAGCGTCTTTCGCCGGAGCAGCAGGCTGCCATCGACGAGGTCAGCGGCATGGCCTGGACCCGTCGGGCCGGCGAGGTGTATGCGCGGCTGGATCGAGAGGGGCGCGAGGAGGCCGAGGCTCAGGGCGGCACCATCAACACGGTGGAAGACCCATTGAACGATCCTGAGTGGTCGGGTCCGCTCAACGAGGGAACGGAGGCCTACCTGGTTCGCCTCGAGCAGCGCGGTATCGACAATGCGCGCGAGGTTTACCAGCGGGCGCTCGAACTGCGTGACGAGTGCCCCGTGGAACCAGATTGAGTGCGCGACTAAAGTCCAAACCCGATACGGGAAAAGTCCAAGTAATCCCGCTGATATTGCCTTATGTGGCGCATGGCTTCGGGGAAAATGAGAAGCGGGCAATGCCAAAACAATGCAATGGAGTGACCCATGACGACTCTCGGATTGCTGATCGGCGGCCAGGCCAAGGCTGCCTCTGGAGAAGGAACGTTCGAACGTCGCAACCCGTTCACCGGTGAGGTGGCGACCACGGCGGCGGCGGCTTCGGTGGAGGATGCCAAGGCGGCGGCGGATGCCGCGGGCCGCGCCTTCGCGACCTGGTCGCAAACGGGCCCCGGCGAGCGGCGCGGCAAGCTGCTCAAGGCGGCGGAGCTGATGGAAGCGCGCCAGGCGGAGTTCATCGAGCGCATGGTGAACGAGACCGGCGCCACGCCGGGCTGGGCCGGCTTCAACGTGATGGTGGCCGCCGGCATGCTGCGCGAGGCGGCATCGCTGACCACTCAGATTCAGGGCGACGTGATCCCTTCCAACGTACCCGACAACCTGGCCATGGGCATCCGCGTGCCCTGCGGCGTGGTGGTGGGTATCGCGCCGTGGAACGCGCCGATCATCCTCGGTACCCGCGCCGTGGCCACACCGCTGGCGTGCGGCAACACGGTGATTCTCAAGGCCTCGGAGCAGTGCCCGGCGACCCACCACCTGATCGGCGAGGTGCTGGTGGAGGCCGGCCTCGGTGAGGGCGTGGTCAACGTGGTGACCAACGCGCCCCACGAGGCCCCGCAAATCGTCGAGACGTTGATCGCCCACCCCGAGGTGGCGCGCATCAACTTCACCGGTTCTACCGGGGTGGGGCGGATCATCGCCGAGAAGGCGGCGCACCATCTCAAGCCGGTGCTGCTGGAGCTGGGCGGCAAGGCGCCGTTCCTGGTGCTGGACGACGCCGATCTGGATGCCGCGGTGGATGCGGCGATCTTCGGTGCCTTCTTCAACCAGGGGCAGATCTGCATGTCCACCGAGCGGCTTATCGTCGACGCCTCGGTGGCCGATGCCTTCGTCGACAAGCTGGCCACCCGCGCCGCGGCGCTCAAGGTCGGCGATCCGCGCGGCGAGGGCAACGCCTTGGGCACCCTGATCAACGCCGAGTCGGGGCAGAAGCTCAATGCGCTGCTCGACGATGCCGAGAGCCACGGCGCACGCCTGGCCGCCGGCGGCCGGGCCGATGGGGTGATCATGCCGGCCACGGTGGTGGATGGTGTGACCCCGGCCATGCGCCTCTACAGCGAGGAGTCGTTCGGGCCGGTGGTGGCGGTGATCCGCGTCGATGGCGAGGAGGAGGCGATTCGCATCGCCAACGACAGCGAGTACGGCCTCTCGGCGGCGGTGTTCAGCCGCGACACGGCGCGGGCGATGAAGGTGGCCGGGAAGATCCGCTCGGGCATCTGTCATATCAATGCGCCGACGGTGCACGACGAGCCGCAGATGCCTTTCGGCGGCACCAAGGCCAGCGGTTACGGGCGCTTCGGCGGCAAGGCGGGCATCGAGGAGTTCACCGAGCTGCGTTGGATCACGGTGCAACTGGGCCCACGGCACTATCCTATTTGAGCAGAGTTAGCCCCAGTCTCGACGTGGTGGGATAGGCGCCGGCTAGCAAGCTGGCGCCTATCTCTTGGTAGCAGCCGCAGCCTGTACGCCTTTATCGAGCTATTTCCAGTCTTCGTGGCTTGCTCGCTTTTCGCAAATGACGAAAGCTGCTGTCTTGATAAGGCTATTTTTCCAAAAGACTCCCTTGTCTAGTCTCCAGGGAAATGACAACGGGAGATAGCTTACATGGCGGGTTCACCGAGTACCGAGACGCGCATCGTGCGTCGTGACAATGCGCGTGCTACGCGACATCTCAAGGCCGATATCTGTGTTGTGGGCGCCGGTATCGCTGGCATGTCGGCTGCCCTGCAGGCGGCCAAGCTGGGACGAAGTGTCGTTCTGGTCGACAGCCAGCCGGCACTGGGCGGTCAGGCGGTCAATTCGATCATTGCCACCTTCTGTGGGCTTTTCTCGAACGGCACCCATGGCTACCAGTTCACGCACGGCATCGCCGATGACATCCTGAGTTACCTCGAGGCGCAGGAAGGGGCGATCTACTATCGCAATGGCCCCAATACCACGGTGGTGTATTACGACGAGGTGGCGCTGGGACGCTGGAGCGAGAACAGCGTCCTCGAGGCCGGCATCACGCCGCTGCTGGGGGCCATGCTGCTCGATGTCCATGTCGAGGATGGCCGGATCATGCGTACCGACTTCATGACCCGCTACGGGGCGGTGAGCATCGAGGCGCAAGGCTTCGTCGATGCCAGCGGCGATGCGGCGCTGACTTACCAGGCGGGTTTTGCCTGCCGTGAGCCGGCCAGACAGGGTGTTTTCGGTACCCAGATGGTGGTGCTCGAGCATATCGATGAGCGCCATCAGCCGACTAAGCAGGAGATCAGCCAGCGCATGAGGGAGCGTGGCGATGCCTATGGTCTGCTGCGTCGTGAGGGGCTTGGTTTCAACATACCTGGCAGCGGAATCGCGGCGATGAACATGACCCATGTCGAAACCCCGCTGGACCCGCTCGAGGCATCGGCCAAGGCCCTGGAGGGCAAGGAGCAGGCTGCCAGGGGGGTGGAGTTCCTGCGCCAGGAGTTTCCCGAGTGCTTCGGCAAGGCGCGCATCAGATCCTTCGGCCTGCCGGGTATCCGCCAGACCCGCTGGATCGTGGGGCGTCATCATCTCACCGTCGATGAGCTGAAGAGCGGTTACCGGTTCGATGACGCCATCGGCCGAACCGCCTGGCCCATCGAGCTGCATGATCACAGCGATGGCCACCATTGGATCACCTTCGATGAGGAGCATGTCCACTACATCCCCCTCGGCAGCTTGGTGCCGGAGGAGTGCCATAACCTGGTGGCCGCAGGACGCTGCATCGATGCCGACGCGGCCGCCCTGTCGAGCGTCAGGGTGATGGGGCCCTGCATGGCCATGGGCATGGCAGCGGCGCACGCCCTGGATCTGGCGGGGAGTGGCAGCGTGCACGCCATCGATGCCGCCGCGATGCGCGAGCGGGTCAAGGAGAACGTCGAAAAAAGACACTATCGCTGGAGCGAAGCAGACCTGGCGAATAAGGTCGCGACCTCCTGAACAGCCAGTATGGCGCGAGGCGCCGACACAACAACAACTCATATATCCAATTTGGAGCGTACAGCAATGCACAAGATCCAGCTCAATGGCCTCAGGTGGGTAGCCGGTACCATGCTCGGCGCCAGCCTCGCGGTTGCCACCATCGGGCAGCAGGCAACAGCCGATGACGCCTACGAATGGCCTCGCTACTTCAATGTGATCACACCGGCGGTGGGGACAGGCAACCACTCCCTGGCAGTGGCATGGACGACGGAACTCTCATCACAGAAACCCACGCGGGTGAGGGTGCTTCCGGCTCCCAACGGTTTCTCGCGGGCCTCCTGGTTGAATACCGATGAAGGGCGCATCGTCCTGATGCAGGCTTCCGAATATTACGACCAGATGGATGCGGTGGATGGCTTCGCTTCGCGTGATGGCGGGCCGGCCGACACACGCGCCATTGCCTTGGCTATGGTCACGCCATGGGGGTACATGGTGCGTGGTGACTCGGACATCGAGAGCATCCACGACATAGGCCCGGGGACACGAATTGCCTATGCGGGAAGTTCTGCCTTCCTGTTGGTGGGTATCGATGCGCTATTGGCTTATCTCGATCTCGACCATGATGAAGTGGAGCTGGTCGAAGTCGGCAGCTTCGGTGCCAACACTGCCGTGGTCACCGAAGGGCGTGCCGACGTGGCCATCACCGGACCCATTGCCGGACCCAGCTATGAGGCGGAGGCCAGCCCCCAAAGCATCCGCTGGTTGGAGCTGCCTGAACCGAGCGAGGATCCCGAGGCTTACGAACGCTATCGGAGCGTGAATTTGGGCTATGTCCCCATGCCGGTTACTTCGGGTGCCAGCACCGCCCATGGTTTGAACATGGACCATGCCTTCCAGATGTACCACGTGCGCGGCGACGACGATCCGGACTTCGTCTACCACCTGGTCAAGTGGATGGATGAAGCCTACGACAGCTTCAAGGGGGATTTCACGCACGCCCACATGATGAGCCTGGATAACCTGGTGCTGTTCCTCGAGCACGGCGCCATGCAGCCCCTGCACGAAGGTGCAATCCGCTATCTGGAGGAGAAGGGGCTTTGGAGCGAGGCCTTCCAGGAGCGTCAGGATGCCCTGGTGGAGCTTGCCCAGTCGAGAGTGGCCAGTTATCAGGAAGCCATGGCCCTGGCCGCCGATCAGGGAATCAACGTCAGTCCCGGTAATGAGCGCTGGGTGAATTTCTGGCAGCAATATCGCGAAGAGAATGGCATCGCGCAGCCCTACGGGGAGTTGGTTCGCACCCTGGACTGAGGAAACGAGCTGGCTGAAATCCAACACCACCATTACCACAGGGCGGACTCATGAAACGTAAACTGCGCAGCAATTTCCCCCGCGGCTCCTATCTCTGGGCCGTGCGTAACGCTCACTGGCATGCTCTGGGAATTCCCGAGGAAGATTGTGAGAAGCCCAAGATTGCCATCATCAACACCTCATCCGAACTGGCAGCCTGTTTCTCTCATCTCGACGGCGTCGCGGCCGAACTCAAGCAGGCCATTCGGGAAGCCGGGGGCGTGCCCTTCGAGGTTCGCACCACGGCACCCAGCGACTTCATCACCGGCGCCGGCGCTCGCGGTGCCTATATCCTCTCGGCGCGGGACCTCGTCACCAATGACATCGAGGCCAGTGTCGAGGGCGCCATGCTCGACGGCATGGTCTGTCTGACTTCCTGCGACAAGACCGTACCGGGCCAGCTGATGGCTGCCGCGCGTCTCAACATTCCCAGCCTGATGGTGTCCTGCGGCTATCAGCCCAGTGGCGAATATCGGGGCCGGCATGTCGATATCGAGGATGTCTTCGTCGGGGCCATGCATGTGGTGACCGGTAACCTGGACCGTGAAGAGCTCATCGGCATGAGCCGCGAGGCGGTCAAGGGGCCGGGCGTCTGTTCCGGTATGGGAACGGCGAACTCGATGCATATCGTTTGTGAGGCGCTGGGCATGGCGCTGCCGGGCAGTACGCCGGTCGCTGCCAACAGTGCCAGGATGCGCGATGCGGTGCGCCAGGCAGGCCAGCGCATCGTCGAGATGGTCTGGGGGGATCTCAAGCCTCGCGACATCCTCACGCCTGGCAGTTTTGCCAACGCCGCGCGGGCGGTATTGGCGGTGGGCGGCTCGATCAACTCGGTCAAGCATCTTCAGGCCGTGGCCGTGGAGGCGCACTGCGACGTCGACGTGTATGCGCTCTTCGAGCGACTGGCCGATCAGGTGCCGGTGCTCAGTGCGGTGCGCCCGGTGGGCGAACATACCATCGAGGCCTTCGATGCGGCCGGTGGCTGCCAGGCGGTGCTCAAGCAGCTCGAACCGCTGCTGGATATCGATACGCTCACGGTGACGGGGCGCTCCCTCGCGACCGAGCTGCACGACGTCACGGTGGCGGATGAGAGTGTGATCCGCCCGATGGCCAGCCCCGTCGCCTCGCGTCCGGCAATCGTCATTCTGCGCGGCAGCCTGGCTCTGGAGTCGGGGATCGTCAAGACCGGGATTGTGGAGCGCAAGGTACGCCGCTTCACCGGTCCTGCGCGCTGTTTCTCTACCTCGGACGATGCCTTGGTGGCCTTGCAGCAGGGCGAGATCCGACCCGGCGATGTGCTGGTCATGCGCGGGGCAGGAGCGTGCGGTGGGCCCGGCATGGGCGGCGGCGCGTCGCGGGTGGTCTTTGCAATCGACGGTGCCGGTCTGGGCGAGGAGGTGGCGATGCTCACCGACGGCCACCTTTCGGGGCTGGTCTGCAAGGGGCTGGTGGTGGCGGAGATCTCTCCCGAGGGATCCGTGGCCGGCCCCCTGGCGCTGGTGGAGGATGGCGACCGTATCGTCATCGATCTCGATACGCGGCGCTGCGACCTGGAGGTGGAGGCCGAGGAGCTGGAGCAGCGTCTGCAGCGCTGGCGTCCTAGCCGACCGCTGTTCGACACCGGCTGGCTGCAGCAATACCGGCACAATGTGCAGCCGTTGACGAAGGGCGCGGTGCTGGTACGCAGCAGCGAAGACGCCGTGGACTGAGCCGTCCGTGCCGTCGACGCTGGGTGCCCGTGGCGGGGTGTTTTGCCCGAGGCCGGGCAAGGGCGTCAGGACGGTGCCTGGCGAGTGATCTTGCTGAGCGGGATCCGCTCCCAGGGGGGAGTCGGCTGACTGGCGTTCTTGAGCCAGCTGATCACGGCTTCCACGGCCGCGTTGCCACGGCGATTGCGAGGCACCAGTGCCTTCACCCACAGGTCGGGCACGGGATAGTTGGAGAGGATCTCCGTCGCCAGGCCCTGCTGGAGGCTGGGCTCTGCGATGTGCCTGGCCACGATGGCGATACCCAGGTGGTTTTCCACGGCATGCATGAGAACGTGGCTGTCATTGACGCTGACGCGGGCCGTGACATCCACGCTCACCGGCCCCTTGTCGCCCTGGAATTGCCAGCGGTTGCCAGCGGCAAGAAAGGTCAGGCAGTCGTGGTGAATCAGATCGCTTGGATGCTTCGGTAAACCCTTCTCCTGGAGATAGGTGGGCGATGCCACGATGATCCGCGGCAGCGGGCACAGTGGGATGTCCTCAACGTTGGCATAAGAGGTGGGCAGGGCGCCGATGGCAATATCGAAGCCCTCCTCCACCGGGTTCACCGACCGATCGATCAGCAGTAATTCGAGCCGGATCCCCGGATAGCTGCGCTGGAAATCGGTGAGGATATGGCCGTAGTACTGAATGGCCATGGTCGTGGGGCACTTGATACGCAGCTTCTCTTCGATGCGATGCCGCGAACTGGTCACGTCCTGAAAGGCATCGTCGATCTCCCGAACGATGGTCATGAAGCGAGGATAGTAGCGCTCGCCGACCTCGGTCAGATCCAGCTTGCGGGTGGTTCGAGTGAAGAGGCTGACCTTGAGCTGGTGCTCCAACTGGTCGATCCGTTTGGTGATCACCGAGGGCACGGTGTCCAGGGTACGAGCGGCGGCTGAAAAGCTGCCGGCGCGCACTACCGTGAGAAAGGTGCGGATGTTGGTCAGGGTATCCAAGACGACCTCCAGGTGAGGGCGGTACGGGCACGGGTTGGTTATTTTTTCGCGTTTAGCGAAAGCTCTTATCTTAAAACGACTATTTCTCCAAAAGATAGGCTTGGCTAGTCTGCCTAAAACAATACGGGCCGGGCGTCGCGATACGCCGGCATGAGGAGGCACGCATCATGCAATTGACGGATTACGAGAAAGCCATGCTGGACGGCGCCAACGGTGCCGCCAAGGCGCGGGCCATGGACCTGCTGCTGCGCTATGGCCAGGCCGTGGGCGCGGAGCGTCTGGTCGAGACGCGCAATGTGGCGGGCGCCTTCAATGCTTCGACCCCTTCGATACAGGCCATCGTCGACAAGGGCTTCGACGCCGTCTATTCCGAACTCAATCTCGATAGTGACGAGGTCGTCGAGATACCTCGCGTCGCCGTGCCGACGACCCAACTGATCACCGGCATCGACAACGACAATTGGCGCCTGCAGGGCGTCGATGAGTCGCTGGTGAAGATGCAGCGGGCTTCCGAGGCATTCCTGGGCGAGCGTGGCATCAACATGTGCGCCACCTGCACGCCCTATCAGGTGGGCAATGTACCGCTGATGGGCGAGCACTGTGCCTGGATGGAGTCGTCCGCCGTCATCTACTGCAATTCCGTGCTCGGCGCGCGCACCAATGTCGAGGGCAAGGAGAGTACCGGGGCCGCGGCCCTTACCGGTCGCATTCCCTACTGGGGCTATCACTTGCCGGAAAACCGCTTCGGTACCCATCGCGTGAACGTGACCATCGACGTCGACGACATGATGGACTGGGGGCTGCTGGGCTACTACGTCGGTGAAATCGTCCAGGAGCACAAGCCGGTATTGAGCGGTCGACTGCACCATCCCAACCTGATCAAGCTTAAGCACTTCGGCGCTGCGGCTGCTTCGTCAGGCGGTGTCGAGATGTATCACATCCCCGGCGTCACGCCGGAGGCGCGCACCATGGAAGAGGCCTTCGGCCCCCATCGGCCGCAGCAAGTGCTCCACTTCGGCGAGGTCGAGCGGCGCGAGGCTTGGGAAAAGCTGCAGAGTGCCACCGACCGCCGGGTGGACTTCATCATGCTCGGCTGCCCTCACAACGCCATCGAACAGGTCGAACTGGTGGCGCATCTGTTGCGTGGCCGCAAGATCCATCCCGATGTGGCGCTGTGGGTCCATACGCCCCGGGCCATCAAGGAGATCGCCCGTCGAGCCGGGTACCTGGCAACCATCGAGGCGGCGGGCGGCGTCATCATGAGCGATACCTGCCCGGCGATTTCTCGCCGGCTTCCCGAAGGCGTCAGGGTGATCGCCACGGACTCGGCCAAGCAAGCCCATTATCTACCCGCTATCGCCAAGCTGCAGGGCTGGTTCGGATCGGTGCGCCAGTGTGTCGATGCGGCACTGACGGGTGAGTGGCAGGGAGGGCTTTGAGATGACCGCGATAGAGATGCAGCAATTGGTGATACACGGGCGCCGGGTCGTCGGTGGCAAGGCGGAGGGCGAGGCCCTGGTGACCCGCGAGACCATCTCAGGCTGGGGCGGCATCAATGAGCGTGACGGCACCATCATCGAGCGACGTCATGAGCTCGTCGGCCAGTCGTTTGCCGGCAAGATCCTGGTCTTCCCCGGGGCGAAAGGCTCCTCTGGCTGGTCCGCTTTTTTCCATATGGCGCGGCTGAACGGTGTCTGTCCCAAGGCGATGATCTTCACGCGCATGACCACCAAGATGGCATTGGGTGCAGTGGTGACGCGTGTGCCGGCGATGACCGACTGCGACCTGGATCCTCTCGAGGTCATCGAGACGGGAGATTGGGTCAGCATCGACGCCGATGCCGGCACCATCACGGTGCGCAAAGGCGGTCGCCGGGCCCGGCAGGCATAGCCGCGTATGACGCAGGGCCAATTCAATAATAAAGAAAAAAGCCTCTCACACGGAGTCCGAGACAATGACACAAGCAGCACGCCAGCCCGACCCCGCAGACATACCCGATGAATTCGTCGACCGCACTTACCAGCGCTACCAGAGCATGCCGCTGCCGGTGCGCACTACCATGCTGGCGATGTCCTTAGCGGGTGTCGTGCTGGCCGTCGTCTATGTGTTCGGCGTCATCCCTCTGCTCGACATCACCTACTACTTTCTGTTGATGGCGATGTATCTGCCACTGGCCTATCTGTTGCTCCCCGCGCACAAGCGCGAACGACGGGTCTCCTGGCTGAGCTACTTGCCGGCATTGGCGGTATTCGGGCTGGCGCTGTTCCTGGCCAGCCAGGGGCGTGCGATCGTCTACCAGACCTGGGTGCCGGTCAGCGAGCCTTGGCAGTTATGGGTGGCGGTGGCACTGTTCGTGCTGATTCTCGAGGCTGCCCGGCGCTCGGGAGGCTTGATCTTCGTGTCGATCGTGGTGGTACTGGGGCTCTACCCGATATTCGCCGACCTCATGCCGGGCATGCTGTGGGGGCCACCCTCCAGCGTGGCGCGAACCATCGCTTTCAACGTCTACTCAGGCGATGCCATGCTCGGCATCGTGACGCGGGTAGTGGCCGAGACCATTATCGGCTTTCTGATCCTGGCCGCCTTGCTGGTCTCCACCGGCGCGGCCGACTTCTTCCTCAAGCTGGCGATGGCACTGATGGGGCGTGCCCGGGGCGGGCCGGCCAAGGTCAGCGTGCTGGCTAGCGGCTTCTTCGGCAGCCTGAGCGGATCGATCTTCGGCAACGTGGTGAGTACCGGCTCGGTGACGATTCCCAGCATGAAGCGTGCCGGTTTTCCCGGCTACTATGCCGGTGCTCTCGAGGCATGCGCTTCCACCGGCGGGATGCTGATGCCGCCCGTGATGGGGGCATTGGCTTTCATCATGGCCGACTTCACCAATACCGAGTATGGCGTGATCGTCATCGCCGCCATCATTCCCAGCCTGCTCTATTTCTTCGGTCTGTATTGCCATGTGGACGGCTACGCGGCCAAGGCCGATCTGAAGGGGCTGCCCGAGGTGGAGCTGCCGGGCATTCGCAAGACCCTGCTGGAGGGTTGGCCCTTCCTGGTGGTGCTGGTGTTCCTGGTATGGGGGCTGGTGGTGATGCGCTGGGAGCGGCTGGCGCCCTTCTATGCCTCGGGGTTGCTGATCCTGCTGACCTGCTTCAAGAAGGAGCTGATGATTCGACCCAGCAAGATTCCCGAGATCCTGTTCCAGATCGGTAAGCTGCTGAGCCAGACCATGGGGCTACTGCTACCGACCAGCTTCATCCTGGGTGGGCTGATGGCCACTGGCGTGGCGCCGGCGATTGCCTCGGAGCTGGTGCGCATGGGCGGAGGCAGTATCGTACTGGTGCTGGCGATCGGGATCGGGGTCTGCCTGATCTTCGGTATGCTGGGCATGATCGTGGCGGCCTATCTGATGCTGGCGCTGACCCTGGCCCCGGCACTGGAACAGATGGCAGAGCTGAACATCCTGGCCATCCACCTATTCATCGCCTACTACGCGACCCTGGCGGCGATTACGCCCCCGGTGGCCTTGGCGGCATTCCTGGCATCGCGAATCAGCGATTCGGATCCGTTGCAGACGAGCCTGCATGCGGCCCGGCTAGGTATCGTGCTCTATTTCATTCCCATCTTCTTCCTGTTCGAACCGGCGCTGATCTTCCAGGGTCCGCTCTACCTGACGGCCATCTGGTTCGTGTTGAACGTGCTGGCCATTATCCTGATTGCAGGTGGGTCAGAGGGGCGCCTGATGTGGTTCGGCCAGCTACGCAACTGGGCCAGGCCGGTCCTGTTCATCGGTGGGCTGTTGATCGGTTTCCCCGAATTCATCTCGACGCTGATCGGCATGGCCGCGGTCACGCTGGTGCTCGGCATGCGCCAGTTCTCGCAGGCTCGTGAATCGTCGCTGCCCTACACCGCCGGCAATGGGGTATCCAAATGACGTATCGCGCTGCCCGCTATCGCTGGACACAAACCATGGACCTGGAGGCATGCTCATGAGTCTTGACGTAACGCCATTGCATCCTCTTTTCGTTGGCGAAGTCACCGGGCTCGACCTACGACAGCCCCTCGACGAGGCGAATGTCGCCGCCATCGTGGCAGCCATCGACCGGTATGCGGTGCTGATATTCCGGGACCAGCCGCTGACGCAAACTCAGCAGCTGGCATTGGCCAGAGCCTTCGGGCCTCTCGACATGGGGTTGAAGAGACTCAAGCAAAGCCAGGAGCGGCTGGAGCATGCCGAGCTTGCCGACATCTCCAATGTGGCCGACAGCACAGGTCGACTGGCGGAGCGCACGGATCGAAAGATCGTCAGCAATATTGCCAACCAGCTGTGGCATAGCGACTCCTCCTTCCAGAAGCCGTCGGCACGCTACTCGTTGCTATCGGCTGTACGGGTGCCCGAACAGGGGGGAGCAACCGAGTTTGCCGACCTGCGAGCCGCTTACGACGCCTTGCCGGAGGCCCTCAGGCAGGAAATCGGCGGGCTCCAGGCGCAGCACTATGCCTTGCATTCACGCTTCATGCTTGGCGACACCGACTATACCGACGCCCAGAAGCAAGCCATTCCGCCGGTTTACTGGCCGTTGGTGAGAACCCATCCAGGCTCCGGCCGCCAGGTGCTCTTCATCTCCGTACACGCCTGCTCCATCGAAGGTTGGACGATACCGGAAGGGCGCATGCTGCTGATTGATCTGCTCGAGTATGCCACCCAGCCGGAGTTCGTTTATCGCCATCGCTGGCGGCCCAACGATCTGGTGATCTGGGATAACCGCTGTACGCTGCACCGTGGACGGCGCTTCGACTTCAGCCAACCCAGAGAGCTACGTCGGGCCACGACCCTGGATGTATGAACGTCAGGGCGCCGCCAGGGTGATAGCGCCTTGCAGAGGAGCTGGAAACAGCAGCTCGCCTGTGCAGACGCCGATCAGCTCACGGTCAGTTGCCCTTGCGGTGATCGATGATGCGGTCGAGCAGATCGAGCAGCCATTCGCGCTCGCCCTCTTTCATGAACTTGTCGAAGCGGTCCTCGCCCGCCGAGACCTTGCGGTTGAGCCGTTCGGTGAACTCCTTGCCCTTTTCGGTCAGGTAGAGCGCATAGGAGCGGCGGTCGTTCTTCGACTTGCGCCGCTCCACCACCTCCATGCTCTCCAGCTTGTCGATGGCCGCCACCATGGCGGAGCGGTCCACGTTCAGAGCCGTGGAAACCGCCGACTGGGTCAGCCCCGGGTTGTGGTAGATGATGGCGAGGATGCTGAACAGCCCGGGCGTGATGCCCTCCTGCGCACAGGCCTCGAAGAAGACGTCGAAGTAGACGAGCTGCGCCCGGCGTAGCTTGTAGCCGAGGCGGGATTGCAGCATGGAGTAGTCGATTCCGTTCTGGTCGTCGTTGCTCATGAATATGTGGGTCCTGACCTAGGGTGAGCCACGCGGGCGGAGCAGTGAATAGCCTATCGGATAGCAGCTGGCGGGGCTGCCTGGGTACCAACTTTAGTCGTATCCAAGCGTGATGGGCATCGCCCGATGTGCCGCATATCTTTTTGATATTCTTTGGTTTTCCTCGCCTGCTGCTGGCATTCCCAAGTATAATGTTATGGTGGTTAAATGTTTGACTATCCAACAATTTAAAAAAATACTGGACCCATGTTACCAAGGCTCCCAGGCCGAGGGTAGCGAATGCCCCTTTCGACCCCTGACAACGATCACAACAGCAGGAGCGCCCATGCTTCACCCCTTTCGCGATGTTCACCTGGGCACTGCCACTGCCCGACTGGTCTCGCGCGATGACGGCACCCAACTGCTCAGCATCGAGGAACCTCTTGGCGACTATCCCGCTACGCTGCTCGAGTGTCTGGAGCGCTGGGCCGACGAGGCGCCGGAGAGAACCTTCGTGGCGCGCCGCGACGCAAGTGGTGAGTGGCAGCGCCTGAGCTATGCCGACACCCTGAGCCGCGTGCGTTGCCTGGCCCAGGCGCTGCTCGATCACGAGCTGAGCGTCGAGCGGCCGCTGGTCATCCTCAGCGGCAACTCCATCGAGCACCTGCTGCTGGCCCTGGCGGCCATGTACGTGGGCGTGCCGTTCGCTCCCATCTCGCCGGCCTATTCGCTGGTCAGCCGCGACTACGCCAAGCTGCGCCATATCGTCGAGCTGCTGACCCCCGGCCTGCTGCTGGTCGACAAGGCCAAGGATTTCGCGCCGGCGCTGGCGGCGGTGCAGCCGGCCGACTGCGGTTGCGTGGCGGTGGATACCACCGGCTTTCCCGGCATCGATGCCTTCGAGTCGCTGCTGGATACGCCCCCCACCGAGGCGGTGGAGGCGGCCCGCGCGGCGGTCACTCCCGATACCATCGTCAAGTTCCTGTTCACCTCGGGCTCCACCGGCATGCCCAAGGGGGTGATCAACACGCACCGCATGCTCTGTTCCAACCAGGAGATGCTGGCGTCGCTGATGCCCTTCATGCGCGACGAGCCGCCGGTGCTGGTGGACTGGCTGCCGTGGAACCACACCTTCGGCGGCAACCACAACGTCGGCATCGTGCTCTACAACGGCGGCAGCCTCTATATCGACGACGGCCGCCCGGTGCCGGGGGAGTTCGAGAAAACCATCGCTAACCTGCGCGAGATTGCGCCCACGGTGTACTTCAACGTGCCCAAGGGCTTCGAGATCCTGGTGGATTACCTGAAGCGCGAGGATGCCCTGCGCGAGACCTTCTTCTCGCGGCTCAATCTGATGTTCTTCGCCGCCGCGGGGCTCTCCCAGCACATCTGGGACGAGCTCGACCGGCTGGCCATCCAGACCCTGGGCTGCAAGGTGGGCATGCTCACGGGGCTGGGTGCCACCGAGACCGCGCCCTCGGCCATGTTCGCTTCGCTGGAGGAGTCCAAGTCGGGGGTGGTGGGCCTGCCGGCCCGCGGTGTGACGATCAAGCTGGTGCCCAACAGCGGCAAGCTGGAGTGCCGGGTGAAGGGGCCCAGCGTGATGCCGGGCTACTGGCGCCAGCCGGAGCTCACCGCCAAGAGCTTCGACGAGGAGGGCTTCTACTGCCTGGGCGATGCGGTCAAGTTCATCGACCCGGACGACCCCCAGCGCGGCATGCGCTTCGACGGTCGCATCTCCGAGGACTTCAAGCTCGATACCGGCACCTGGGTCAGCGTCGGGCCGCTGCGGGCGCGCATCATCGAAGCCGGCGCCCCCCACGTGAAGGACGTGGTGATCGCCGGTATCGACAAGCCCTATATCTCGGTCATGGTGTTCCCGGATCTGGAGAAGTGCCGCGAGCTGGCGGGGCTGGGCCGCGAGGTCGATGCCGCCACGGTGCTGGCAAGCGAGCCGGTGCGCGAGCGCTTCCGGCAGATGCTGCGCGACCTGGACGCCCACAGCACCGGCAGCTCCACCCGGGTGCGGCGCCTGGTACTGCTCGACGAGCCGCCGCGGCTGGATGCCCATGAGATCACCGACAAGGGCTCGATCAACCAGCGTGCGGTGCTCGATAACCGGGCCGCCATCGTCGACGAGCTGTATCGCGAGCCACCGCCGCCGAGCGTCCTGCAGCTCGGCTGAGACCAATATCACGTGCATCGATTCCGCTGAGCTCTCCTGTAGAGCAGTACCGGCTGCATGTCTGACGCCCCGTCCTGGAAGCCGGGGCGTTCCTCGTTCTGGTAAGCGAGCACCTCGTTTCAGCAGCTGCGGCATTCGACTTTAGCAAGGGAGGCCGTGTGAGCGATTGCCGATGCACACCCTGGAAATCCCTGCAACGCTTTGTATGAATTGTGTTTTTTCGTTTGTCAATATTGTTCGTTATGCGGACGATATGTTTATATAAACATTGTGTTTGACAACAATTTGTTTGTTGGAAAGTATTGTTGTGCAGCGTTTGAGCGCGCTGCTCGCCAATAAGACACACAATGGGAACACACAATGACAACGCTCCAACGACTGACCTTGACGCCTCTCGCTTTCGCCCTGGCCGCTGCGGTTTCCGGCCAGGCCCTGGCCGACACCCACCACAGCGGCCCCACCTTCTCCGGCAACGTGACCGGCGGCGTACTCGACGTAAGCGACCGTGACCTCGATCTCTGGGCCTTCCGGGCCGAGGCCGGCGTGGGTGGGGTGTACACCGTCAACCCCAGCCTGCGTATCCGCTACGACCTGGTGGCCGACTTCGCCAATGCCATCAACTCCGTGGACGAGCAGACCTGGACGCCGGGCGCTTACCGCCAGGACGACGGCGAGATCTACATCCGCACCGCTCGCGTGCTGTTGATGACCGACTACGGCACGATCGGCCTGCAGCCGCGGGTGCCTTCCGGCTCTTGGGGGCAGATATACAACAACATCGATGTCTTCGAGTACAACCGCTTCCATGCCCAGACCGGGCAGAACGCCATCTTCGGCCAGGGTGAACAGGGCTTCAACGTGCTCTCCTACGGCTCGCCGCGCTTCGGCGGCTTCCAGGTCATCGGCGCCGTGCTCACCACTAATGCTCAGAACGATCAGGACTTCGACGTGGTGTCGGGGCGCCTGGTCTACAGCGAGGGGCCACTCAATTTCGGCATCGGCCATACCGAGGTGCGCCGCCCGGGCATCGACAACCTGCACCGTACCGCCTTCGGCATCGGCTACGACTTCGGTATCGTGCAGCTGGGCGGAGTCTACGAGCGCAACGACGATCGCGAGAACAGCAACAGTGCCTCCGACTTTGACGCCTGGGGCGTGAACGTCTCGGCCAATCTGAGCGATGCCTGGTCGGTCTCCCTCGGCTACGCCGAGAACAACCGCAACTTGGATCTCGACAACGACGCCTGGGTGGGTGTCGTGCGCCACCACTTCAACGACAAGGTGTATGGCTTCCTCGAGGCCGCTCGTTACGACCGCACCGACAACAACGTGGCGGCGGGTCTCAGCGTCAGCTTCTGATGCAAAGGCGCTCTGTGTCCGACTAGCTTGCTTTCGGCCCGGCGAGAACGCGACTCGCCGGGCCTTTTATCGACTCCCGCCTCAAGAGATAGCTGGCCAAGAAGACTTAGACCAAAGTCGGGTATCTAGAGGGGTTGATGAGTGGACTATAATCGGCCATCAGATAGATGACTACAACCATTGTTGATTCAACAAACAAATATAATCCATCTGGAGACACCCATGACGAATCACACGCTGCTCAAGACCGTTGCCATTGCCGTCACCGTCGGGAGTCTGGCGCTCGCCAGCCATGCTCAGGCCCGTGAGTTGCGCATGGCGCCGGGGGTGCCGCCCGCCCATCCCGCCTACAACCCGATGTTCACCCAGTTTGCCGAGCGCCTGGAGGAGAAGACCAACGGTGAGCTGAGGGGCAATCTGCTGGGCACCGAGGTGGCCAACATTGGCAACATGCGCAATGCCATCCGCAGCGGTCTGGTGGAGGCGGGGCTGTTCCTGCCGGCCTATTTCCCGGCCGACCTTCCCGAGATCAACCTGGTCGGCGACATGGCCTTCCTCGGCACCACGCCCCATGCCATGGCGGCGGCAGTGACGGAATATATCGTTACCTGTGCGGAATGTCAGGAAGAGCTCAAGGCGCTGGGTATCGTCTACACCAGCTCGCATGCCTCTGACCTCTATCGCATCCTGAGCACCAAGCCGGTGCGCTCCCTTGCCGATCTGCGCGGCCTGCGCATGCGCGTCGGCGGCCCGCAGTACTCCCGCTGGGCCGAGTCGGTCGGCCTGACACCGGCGACCATGTCGGTGGGTGAAACCTATGAGTCGCTCTCCCAGGGCGTGATCGAGGGCACCATCGCCTCCATCGCCGACATCATTTCCTTCCGCCTCGACGACGTACTCAATTACGTGACCGACGTCGAGCTGGGTACCTTCCACAGCACCATCTCCCACGCCGTCGGCCAGCAGGCCTGGGACAGCCTGACGGAAGAACAGCGTGAGGCGATGATCCACGCTTCCGTCGAGGCGAGCGCCGCCATCACCCAGCGCTGGGGTTACGAGATGGCCGAGGAGGCGCGCGAAATTGCCAAGGAGAGCGGCATCGAGATTCTCGAGCCCGAGCAGGATCTTCTCGATGCCATTCCGGCCTTCATTGAAGAGGACCTGGTCTACGCCGCGGAGCAGGCCGAAAGGCGTCACGGTGTGCAAGACGCCGAGGCCAAGATCGAGCGCTTCCAGGCGCTGGTCGACAAGTGGACCGAGATGGTCGAAGAGATCGGCGACGATCACGAGGCCATTGCCGAGGCCATGAAGCGTGAAATCTTTAGTGACGTCGACTTCGCCACCTACGGCAGCTGAGCAGGTGGTGTACCCCACGAATGGCCGGCCTTCGGGCCGGCATTCGTGCAGTGTTTTCCTTGATGTAGGAGACGCCCCATGGCTGTGTTATATCGCCTGACCAACCTCGCCGCTGTCGGCTTGGCGCTGCTGGGCACTTTGGGGATTCTGCTGATGGTGGTGCACATCACGCTCGATGTGGTGCTGCGCTCGACGCTGTCGATCTCCATTCCCGCCACGCTGGAACTAGTGACCCGCTACTACCTGATCACCCTGGCATTGCTGCCGCTGGGCTGGGTCGAGTGGCGCCGCAACATGATCAGCGTCGAAGCGCTGGAAGGCCTGATGGGCCCCAGGCTGATCCGCATTTCCGACGTTCTGGTATCGCTGCTCTCGGCGGCCATCTACGCCACGCTGGCCGTGGCTACCTGGGGCAAGGCCATGGAGCAGTACCAGATCGGCGCCTACGTAATGTCACTCAACGTGCCGATGCCCGTCTGGCCGACCTATTTCGTACTGCCCGTGGCCTTTGCGCTGGCTGCATTGGTCTGCCTGGTCAGGCTGCCGCTGCTGGCGACGGGAACGACGTACGATTCTCCCGCGCAAGAGGAAAGGTAATTTCATGTCCGTTGCGACCGGTTTCTATGGCTTGATCATTCTCCTTGTCCTGCTGGCACTTCGCGTACCGGTTGCGCTTGCTCTGGTGTCGGTCTCATTGGGCGGCATGACCATGATGTTCGGCTGGAACACCGCCATCGGCATGCTCTCCTCGACGCCCTATGAGTTCATCGCCAAGTGGACGCTCAGCGCGGTACCCATGTTCCTGCTGATGGGCTTCGTCTGCTACCACGCCGGGCTGACCAACGGCCTGTTCAATGCGGCCAAGGTGGTGTTCCGCTGGCTGCCGGGCGGCGTGGCCATCTCCAGCATCTTTGCCAGCTCCGGCTTTGCCGCGGTGAGCGGTTCCAGCGTCGCCTGCTCGGCGGCCATGGGGCGCATCGCAATCCCCGAGATGGTGAAGGGCGGCTACAAGCCCAGCTTCGCCTGCGGCACCATTGCCGCGGGTGGCACCATCGGAGCGCTGATTCCCCCCAGCATCCTGATGATCGTCTACGGCGTGTTCGCCCAGGTCTCGATCACCCAGGTGTTCCTGGGCGGCATCACCATCGGCCTGCTGACCGCGGTGAGCTACTGCATCGTGATCCTGGTGGTGAGCTGGTTGCGCCCCGACATCGTGCCCCGGGAGGCCGTTGGCGCCCGCGAGGTGTCTCCGCGTCAGGCGCTGCTCGATATCTGGCCGGTGCTGGTGCTCGGGGTGCTGGTGTTCGGCGGCCTCTTCTCCGGCTTCTTCACCGCCACCGAGGCCGGTGCCGTCGGCGCTGCCGGGGCGATTCTTATCGGCCTGGTGCTGCGGCGGCTGAATGGCAGGGCCATGAAGGCGGCGCTGCTCGAGACGCTCTCCACCACCTCGGCGCTGCTGATCATCGGCGTCGGTGCCAGCATGTTCACCATGTTCCTGAGCCTGAGCGGCGTGGCCGGCTACATCACCGGTGCCGTCAGCGGCTGGGACCCCACCTATCTGGAACTGATGCTGGTGGTGGTGTTGATCTATCTCTTCCTCGGGCTGTTCATGGAGCCGTTCGGCGCCATGCTGGTGACCCTGCCCGTGCTGCTGCCGATCTTCGAGCTGTATGACGTCAGCCTGATCTGGTTCGGCGTGCTGCTGGTCAAGCTGCTGGAGATCGGCATGATCACGCCGCCGGTGGGCATGAACATCTTCGTGATCAAGGGCGTGGCCGGGCAGTACGCCTCGCTGATGGACATCTTCCGCGGCGTTTCGACCTTCCTGGTGGCCGACATCCTGGTGGTGGCCCTGGTGATCTTCTATCCCCAGATCGTGCTGGTGTTGACCAGCGGCTGACGGGAGCGCCCCGCTAGCCGGGGCGTTCCAGTGGGAGATCAACGAGTCAGTATGTTTGTTGATTCAACAATATATGGCGCCATGCTATTGGTGTTTCCGCAAGAGGGCCGACAAGAGTGAAGCCGACAAGAGTGAAGCCGACAAGTGTGAACAAGATCATCGACAGTGCTGCCGCGGCGAACCTGATCCAGGACGGCGATACGGTCATCTGGACCACCGCCGGCCTGTGCGGCTTCGCCGAAGCCGTGGCCACGGCCCTGGAGCAGCGCTTCCTCGAGACCGGGGCGCCCCGCGACCTCACCGTGGCGCACAGCTGCGGCTGCGGCGACGGCAAGAGCCGCGGCATGAACCACCTGGGCCACGCCGGCCTGGTCAGGCGCTTGATCAGCGGCCACACCGGCCAGGCGCCGCGCATGGGCGAGCTGATTCGCGAGAACCGCGTCGAGGGCTACCTGCTGCCCCAGGGCGTGCTGGCGCACCTGTGGCGCCATATCGCCGGCAAGAAGCCCGGCGTGCTCAGCAAGGTGGGGCTCGGCACCTTCGTCGACCCGCGCCTGGAGGGCGGCAAGGCCAATAGCGCCGCCGAGGAGGATCTGGTCAAGCTGGTCGAGCTGGAAGGCGAGGAGTGGCTGCTCTATCGCACCTTCCCGGTGGATGTGGCAGTGATTCGCGCCACCACCGCCGACGAGCGCGGCAACCTGAGCATGGAGCGCGAGGCGCTGTTCCTCGAGCAGCTCTCCATGGCCCAGGCGGCCAGGAACAGCGGTGGCATCGTCATCGCCCAGGTGGAGTACCTGGCCACCCAGGGCAGCCTGCACCCCAAGCAGGTCAAGGTGCCGGGCGACCTGGTCGACTACGTGGTGGTGGCCGAGCCCGAACACCATATGCAGACCATCACCACCACCTACAACCCGGCCCTGGCCGGTGATCTCAAGGTGCCGCTGGGCGGCATCAAGCCGCTGCCGCTGGACCCGCGCAAGGTGATCGCCCGGCGCGCCGCCATGGAGTTGGTGCCGGGCGGGGTGGTCAACCTCGGCATCGGCATGCCGGAAGGGGTCTCCAGCGTGGCGGCGGAAGAGGGTGTCAGCGATCTGATGACGCTGACCACCGAACTCGGCACCTACGGCGGCGTGCCGGCCAGCGGCGGCGATTTCGCCACCGCCTACAACGCCGAGGCGATCATCGATCACGGCTACCAGTTCGACTTCTACGACGGCGGCGGCCTGGCCGTGTGCTTCCTGGGGCTGGCCCAGACCGACCACGAGGGCAACCTCAACGTCAGCAAGTTCGGCGACAAGGTGGTGGGGCCGGGCGGCTTCATCAACATCAGCCAGAACGCTCGCAAGGTGGTGTTCTGCGGCACCTTCACCAACGGCGGCAAGGTGGCGGTCGAGGGCGGCAGCCTGCGGATTCTCGAGGAGGGGCCGCGGCGCAAGTTCGTCCAGCGCGTCGATCAGATCACCTTCAGCGGTCGCTACGCCCACGAGACCGGCAAGCCGGTGCTGTTCGTCACCGAGCGCTGCGTGTTCGAGCTGCTCGACGGCGAGATCACCCTGACCGAAATCGCCCCCGGGCTGGACGTCGAGCGCGACATCCTGGCGGCCATGGACTTCGTGCCGCGCATTGCCAGCGAGCTGCGCGAGATGCCGGCGGAGCTCTTCCAGCCCCAGTGGGGCGGCCTGCGCGCGCACCTGACCCGCGACTGAACAGCATTTGGAGATCGGACATGTTCAAGAACGCCTACATCCCCTACGGCGGCTACTACACCACCCCCTTCTGCAAGTGGATGGGCAGCCTGGCCAACGTCAACTCCATCGAGTTGGGTGCGGCCACCAGCAAGCGCTGGTTCGCCGCCCGCGAGATCGATCCCACGCTCATCGACTATCTCTACCTGGGGGTGTCGGTGGGGCAGAAGTCGATCTTCTACGGCGCCCCCTGGGCCGCGGCCATGATGGGCGCCGGCCAGGCCCCGGGGCAGAACATCACCCAGGCCTGCGCCACCGCCACCACGGCGGTGTTCAATGCCGCCCTGGCGGTGGATTCCGGCAGCTTCGACACCACCTACTGCCTGCTGGCCGACCGGCCCTCCAACGGCCCCCACACCATTTGGCCCAACCCCAACGGGCCGGGCGGCGAGGTGATCGCCGAGAACTGGAACATGGACAACATCGCCGCCGACCCGGCCACCGGCAAGGACATGCTGACCACTGCCGAGAACGTGGCGCGGGAGCACGGTTTCAGCCGCGAGCAGGCCGATGAGCTGACCCTGCGGCGCTATGAGCAGTACGCCGAGGCCCTGGCCAACGAGCGCGCCTTCCAGAAGCGCTACATGTTCCCGGTGGAGGTGGCGGTCTCGCGCAAGGAGACCAAGCTCGTCGAGGCCGACGAGGGCGTGACTGCGACCTCCGCCGAGGGACTCGCCAAGCTGCGCTGCGTGCAGCCGGACGGTATCCATACCTACGGCGCCCAGACCCACCCGGCCGATGCCAATGCCGGCATTCTCGTCACCACCCGCGAGCGGGCCGTCGAGCTCAGCCGTGACCCGCAGATGGTGGTGCAGGTGGTGGCCTACGGCCATGCCCGCACCAAGCCGGCGCACATGCCGATGGCGCCGGCCGAGTCGGTCAAGCGCGCGCTTGACCGCGCCGATCTCCGGCTCGACCAGATCAAGACGATCAAGAACCACACGCCCTTCATCGCCAACGACCTGCACCTTTCGAAGGCGCTGGGGCTCGACGCCCACAGCTTCAACAATTACGGCACCTCGCTGGTCTACGGCCACCCCCAGGCGCCGACCCTGGCGCGCCTGCTGATCGAAGCCATCGAGGAGACCGCACTCAAGGGCGGCGGCTACGCCCTGGTGACCGGCTGCGCTGCCGGCGACTCCGCCGCGGCGCTGATCGTCAAGGTGGGGTAAGGCTGGTGGGGAGAGGGCCTAGGGCCCTCTCTCAAAGCCCTGCTCTCAAAGTCCTTTCTCGGAAAAGCGGCTCAGTACCGCCCCTGCGTAGCGCAGGGTATGGGCATGGCTGTGAGCCTGGGGTGCCTGGGTGGTCAGGTAGAAACGGGCCAATTCGCTTAGCCCCGTCAGGTAGTCGGGGTCGCCGTCGCCTGCTGCGCGGCGGGCCTCGGCGGCCAGCGCCAGGCGCGCCATCTGCCAGGCGCCGCAGGCGATGCCGAGCAGGTGCAGCAAGGGCACGGCACCGGCATAGAGCTCAGCGGTGTCGGCCTTGTGGGCCAGCAGCCAGTCGGCGCTCTCGTCGAGCAGGGTGGCCAGGTCGTGGAGCGGCTGCGCCAGGTCGCCCAGGTGTTCATGACCGTCGAGCCGACCGGCCGTCTGACGAATATCCGCGATCAGCTCGCGCAGGGTGGCGGCGTCCTCGCGCAGGATCTTGCGCCCCAGCAGGTCGTTGGCCTGGATGCCGGTGGTGCCCTCGTAGATGGTGATGACGCGGGCGTCGCGGAACAGCTGGGCCACCCCGGTCTCCTCGACGAAGCCCATGCCGCCGAACACCTGGATCGCCTCGTCGCAGAGGTCGTTGCCCACCTCGGTGCACCAGCCCTTGGCCACCGGCATCAGCAGGTCGACGTAGCGGCGGTACTTGTCGGCAGCCTCGGCCTCGGGGTGATGACGGGCGAGATCGAACCAGCCGGCGGCGCTGTAAAGCAGGCCGCGCATGGCCATCAGCCGGGCGCGCATCGACACCAGCATGCGCTTGACGTCGGGGTGGGCGAGGATCGGTAGGCCGACTTCGCCGCTGACGATATCGCGCCCCTGCACACGCTCCCGGGCGTAGGCGAGGGCGGCCTGGTAAGCGCGCTCGCCCAGGGCCACGCCCTGGATGCCCACGTTGAAGCGGGCCTCGTTCATCATCACGAACATGGTGGCGAGGCCCTGGTGCGGCTCGCCCACCAGATAGCCCAGGGCGCCGCCGTCATCGCCGTAGCTGAGGGTGCAGGTGGGGCTGCCGTGGATGCCCATCTTGTGCTCGATGGCAATGCAGCGGATGTCGTTGCGCGGCCCCGGCTCGCCCCGTTCGTCGAGCAGGTACTTGGGCACCAGGAACAGCGACAGGCCCTTCACTCCCGGCGGGGCGTCGGGCAACCGGGCCAGCACCAGATGCACGATGTTGGGGGTGAGCTCGTGCTCGCCGTAGGAGATGAAGATCTTCTGGCCGAACAGGCGGTAGGCGCCGTCGGGTTCGGGTTCGGGTTCGGGTTCGGGTTCGGGCTCGGCGCGCATGCGCGTGGCCGCCAGGTCGGAGCCGGCCTGGGGCTCGGTGAGGTTCATGGTGGCGGCCCATTCGCCGCTCACAATCTTGTCGAGCCAGGTGGCTTTCTGTGCCTCGCTGGCGGCGATCATCAGCGCCTCGGTCTGGCCCACGTTGAGCTGGGGCAGCATGGCGAAGGCCATGTTGGCCGAGAACCACATCTCCCACACCGGGGTGGAGACCAGCTTGGGCAGGCCCTGGCCACCATGCTCAGGGGGCAGCGAGAGACCGATCCAGCCGGCCTCGCGAAACCGGTCGTAGGCCGCCTGCCAGCCCTCGGGGGTGACCACTCGCTCGCCTTCCAGGCGGCAGCCCTGCCGATCGCCGACCGGGTTGAGCGGAGCGAGCACGCCGGCGGCGAACTTGCCGGCCTCTTCCAGCACGGCGCTGACCAGATCCGGCGAGGCATCTTCGCAGCCGGGCAGCTCGCCGATCCGCTCGAGGTCGGCCAGCTCCTCGAGGATGAACTGCATATCGCGCAGCGGCGCCTGGTAATCGAGCATGGTGGCCTTTCCTTACCTCGGAGCCATCCGGATCGCCCCATCCACCCGAATGGTCTCGCCGTTGAGCATGGGGTTGTCGACGATATGGCAGGCCAGGCGGGCGAATTCGTCGGGCTCGCCCAGGCGGTTGGGGAAGGGGATGGATGCGGCCAGGGACTGCTGCGCCTCTTCCGGCAGCGCCTCCATCAGCGGGGTTCTGAACAGCCCCGGGGCGATGGTCATGACGCGAATGCCGTGGCGCGCCATCTCCCGGGCGATGGGCAGGGTCATGGCGACGATGCCGCCCTTGGAGGCCGCATAGGCGGGCTGGCCGATCTGGCCGTCGAAGGCCGCCACCGAGGCGGTATTGACGATCACCCCACGCTCGCCGTCGGCCTGGGGCTCGCCCTTGGCCATGGCGGCGGCGGCCAGGCGCAGCATGTTGAAGGTGCCCAGCAGGTTGATGTTGACGATGCGGGCGAAGGCTTCCAGCGGCAGCGGCTCGCCGTGGCGATCTACCACCTTGGCGGGGTCGCCGACTCCGGCGCAGTTGATCAGCCCGTGCAGGCCGCCGAAGGTGTCCACGGCCAGCGCCACCGCGGCCTGGGCATCGGCCTCGCTGGTGACGTCGGTGCGGCGGAACAGCGCGCGGTCGGTGGCGCTCCTGGCGTTCAGCTCGCCCGCCAGCTTCTCGCCGCGCTCGGCATTGAGATCGGCGATCACCACGTTGCCGCCGGCGTCGTGCAGGGCGCGCGCGGTGGCTTCTCCCAGCCCCGAGGCGCCGCCGGTGACGATGAAGGTATTGTCCTGGAATTTCATGATGCTTTCCTCAGGTACGTGGGCCCTGGCCCTTGTGCTTGAAGAAGTTGCCGATGCGTTCGGCGACCTCGGGGCTGGTCTGGGTCAG
Source organism: Billgrantia desiderata (assembly GCA_011742915.1). GTDB lineage: Bacteria > Pseudomonadota > Gammaproteobacteria > Pseudomonadales > Halomonadaceae > Halomonas > Halomonas desiderata. The sequence continues at coordinate 104,540 of JAAQTN010000007.1, forward strand.
GGCGGCGGTGAGCGATTCCACGAACAGGCCGTCGTCGCTGGCCATGTTGTCGATGCGCGAGATGGCGGAGACCATGGCCCAGTTGGCCATGGGCGCGTTCTCGGCGATGCGCTCGGCCAGCTGGCGGGCCTTGTCGAGGCTCTCGCCGTTACCGACCACGTAGTGGGAGAGGCCGAGGCGCTGCCCTTCGTCGGCGTCCATGACGCGGCCGGTGAGCATCATTTCGCACATGCGACCGGGCCCGATGATGTTGGAGACCCGCACCGAGGCGCCGCCGCCGACGAAGATGCCGTGACGCCCTTCCGGCAGCTGATAGACGGTGCTGGCTTCGGCGACCCGCACATGGGTGGCGGTGGCCAGCTCCAGGCCGCCGCCGATGACGGCGCCCTGCATGGCGGTCACCACCGGCAGGCCGCCGTTCTGCAGGCGATCGAAGATGCGGTGCCAGCCGCGAGAGTGCTGCACCACGCCGAAGGGGTCGCGATGCTGGTGTTCGGCGAGGTCCAGACCGGCGCAGAAGTGCTTGCCCTCGGCGGCCAGGATGATGACCCGCGCCTCTTGTGGCGTGGCCACCAGGGCCTCTTCCAGGGCGCTGAGCAGACGGTCGCTGACGGCATTACGCTTCTCCGGGCGCGCCAGGGTGATGGTGTAGATGGTGTCGTCCAGAGTCGTCTTGACGAGCGTTTCGGTCATGTGGGCCTCGGCAATAATCGTCAAGCTGAGCGCTTGTTGTTCGAAGATACTGTTGTGCATTTAAACAATAGGTAGGTTACAGCAGTTGCCGAGCCGGGTCATGCCTGCCTTTCTTCGACTTTGGTCTGATGGGAGAGAAGCGAAGACGGCAGCCCGAAGGCTGCCGTCAACGAAGGATTGCTTAGCGTGTAGCGGTGAAGAGTGAAGAACTCAGACGCGGCACTCGTCCTGTAGCGCGAGGGCGGCTTCGTAGATCTCCCTGCCTTCCTCGCCGACCTCATCCAGGTAGCGTTCGATGGTCTCGTTCAGCACCGGACCCCAGTCGGCATGCTCGAGGGCATCCTCGATGACCAGGAACTCGTGGCCGGCCTCTTCGGCGTCCTGACGGCCCTGGCGGATCAGCTCGTCGTAGACCTCCGCGGCGCGCAGCGACCACTCCAAGCCGCTGTGGTCGTCGATCACCTGTTGCAGGTCCTCGGGCAGGCTGTCGTAGGTGCGCTGGTTCATGGTGGCGAACAGCGACAGGTCGTAGAGCGGCACTTCGGTGTGGTAGCTGGCCAGCTCGTTGAGGCGGAAGGTCTTCATGCCCTCCCAGTTGAAGCTCAGCCCGTCCACCACGCCGCGCTGCATGGAGGTGAACACTTCCGGCGCCGGCATGCCCACGGCCTGGGCGCCGAGTCGGGTGAACATGTCGCCGACCACCGGCGTGGGACGGCGCAGGCGCAGCCCTTCCAGGTCCGCCGGCGTCTCGATCAGGCGCTCCTTGGTGTGCAGGTAGCCGGGGCCGGTGGTGAACATGAACAGCGGCCGGGTATCGGAATACTCCTCGTCGAAGTGGCCCTGCTCGTAGAGCGACTGCAGGATGCACGAGCCCTGGCGGCTGCTGGCCGAGACGCCGGGCAGCTCGACCACCTGGGTCAGCGGGAAGCGACCGGCGTTGTAGCCCTGGGCGGTGGCGCCGATGTCGGCGATGCCGTTGACCACGCCCTGGTAGGCGTTGTCGGCACCGGTGAGGGTGGCGCCGGGGAAGATCTGCACCTGCAGGCGACCATCGGAGGCCTCTTCGACGCTCTCCGCCCAGGCCTGGAACAGCTCGCGGTCGATCAGCGAGCCGCCGGGCCAGACGTGGGCGATGCGCAGGGTGGTGGCCTCGGCCAGAGCCGGTGCGGCCAGCAGCGTGGTTGCCAAAGCGATACCGGTCACGATCTTGCTGGGTGTCATGGGGGTGTTCCTCTTGTCGTTATGGGTGTCGTCATGTGAAGCACCTACAGGTCCAGCACCAGAACCTTGCTCTTGGCCCGCGAACAGCAGGGGGTGAACTGGTCGTTGGCGGCGTGCTCGTCGTCGTCCAGGTAGAGGTCGCGATGGTCGGGCTCGCCCTCCAGCACCCGCGTCAGGCAGGTACCGCAGACACCCTGTTCGCAGGAGACCATGATCTCGATGCCGTTCTCGGCCAGCACCTGATGCACCGTCTTGTCGGCGGGTACGCTGAAGCTGGCGCCGCTGCTGGCGATCTTGACCTCGAAGCTGTCGTCGTCGGCGGTGTCGGTCACGGCGCCGGCGAAGTACTCGGTGTGCAGCCGTTCGCTGGGCCAGCCCGCCGCCTTGCAGGCCGTGAGCACCGCCTCGATGAAGCCGGTGGGGCCGCAGACGTAGACCCGGGCGTCGGGATCCGGCGTGGCGACCAGCGCCTCGAGGTCCAGCTTCTGCTCCGCTGCGCCATCGTCGAAGTGGAAGTGCACCCGCTCGGCGAAGCCGGACTCGGCGATGCGCCGACGAAAGGCGGTGCGCTCCGGCGAGCGCGTGCAGTAGTGCAGCTCGAACTCGGCATCGGTGTGGGCCAGGCGCTCGGCCATGCACAGCAGCGGCGTGATGCCGATACCGCCGGCCAGCAGCAGGGTGCGCGCTGCCGGCTTGAGCGGAAAATGATTCTTGGGCGCGCTGATCTGAATCAGGTCGCCGACCTGGATCTCCTCGTGCATGGCCACCGAGCCGCCCCGGGAGGCGGGATCGCGCAGCACGCCGATCAAGTAGCGGTCGCGCTCCTCGGGGTGATTGCACAGCGAGTACTGGCGAATCAGGCCGCTTCTGACCTGCACGTCGAGGTGGGCGCCGGCGCTGAACGCCGGCAGCGGCCGACCGTGGGGGTCGGCCAGCTCGAAGGTGGCGATGTCCCGGGCCTCGTCATGGCGCGCCTTGACCTCGACGATCAGCGAGAGAGGAACGCTGCTCATGGGGTGACGCCCTCCCTGGCGGTTCGCTCCTCGGTGAGGATGCGGTCGATGATGCGTCTGGCCTGTACGCCGCCGCCGTCGATGTTGAGCTTGAGCAGCTGGCGCTCCGGATAGCGCAGCAGGTTGCGCTGCTGGGCCTCGAGCATCTCCAGGTCCTCGGCGAAGATCTTGCCCTGGCCCTCGCGGATCTTTTCGGTGAGCTCGCCGTCCTCTGGCTTGAAGTTGCGCGCCATGCCCCAGAAGTACCAGATCGAGGTGTCGGTCTCGGGGGTAATGAAGTCGACCACGATGCTCGATGCCTTGACCGCGGCCGGGGCGTCGTAGCCGCCATTGCCGGCGTGGGCCACGCCCACCTCGATATGGACGTGGCTCGGCGGGGTGAAGCGGCAGATCTGCCAGCGATCCACCGGCACGTCGTCGGCCAGGCCGCAGCCGCGCAGTGCCGCCTGCCAGAAGGGCGGTGCCGGAATGTTTTCCATGTGGCGGCTGGTGATCACTTCGTCGCCCTCCACGGTGGTCTCGGGAGCGGCCTCCTCGATCTCCGGCTGGCCGATGCTGGAGGCGTGCACGTAGGTCTCATGGGTCAGGTCCATGAGGTTGTCGATCATCAGGCGGTATTCGCAGTGGATGTGATAGAGCCCGCCGCCGTAGGCCCAGTCGGGGCTGTTGGCCCAGTGCAGCTCGGGGATCAGGCTCGGGTCGGCCTGTTCGGGATCCCCCGGCCACAGCCACACGAAGCCGTGGCGTTCCACCACCGGGTAGGCGCGAATGCTGGGGAAGCCGCGCACGCGCTGGCCTGGCATGCCGGCGCACTTGCCGTCGCAGCCCATCTCCAGGCCGTGATAGCCGCACACCAGCTTGCCGTCGCGGACGAAGCCCAGCGACAGCGGGGCGCCGCGGTGAGGGCAGAAGTCCTCCACTGCGGCAACGCGGCCTTCGTCGCCGCGAAAGAGTACGATGGGCTCATTGCAGATGGTGCGTCCCAGCGGCTTGTCCGCGATCTCGTCCGGGGTGCAGACGACGTACCAGGTGTTCTTGGGGAAGGGGGGTTGAGTCACGGTTCTCTCCTCGGGAGCATGGATTTATTACTGCGCTCGATATCCTGGCCGCCGGCGGTGCTCGCTATCCTCATTGAGCTACAGTCAACTCCGGTAGCTGCGCTCCGGCGGCGGCCAGCCTCTCATCGCTCGCTACATAAATCAGTGCTCCCTTCTTTGCTGAGAATGTTATGTTTGGATCCAAAGTAGAGCTTTTCAGCCTTGCAATGGTCAACTTATGCTTTAGTTGGATCCATTGTTAGTTTCGAAAGGGCAGCAAGGGTGGTGATCGAGTGAGCGACAGCGACAAGAGCGTGGTGAGCCGGTTGCGCAAGCTGATTGGCGAGGGCTTCTATCAGCCCGGTGAACGTATCGGCGAGGTGGCGGTGGCGGAGCAACTGGGGGTCTCGCGCACCCCGGTGCGCCTGGCCTTCCGCACCCTGGAGCAGGAAGGGCTGCTGCAGCGGGCCGGCAAGCGCGGCTTCATGGTGCGGGAGTTCACCGAGGCGGACGTGCTCTGCGCGGTGGAGGTGCGCGGGGTGCTGGAGGGGCTGGCGGCACGGCGCCTGGCGGAGCAGGGGTTGAGCCCGGCGCTGGCCGAGGAGCTGACGGTTTGGATCCAAAAGGGGCGCGAGCTGCTGGCCAAGGGCTACCTGGAGGAGCGTGACGTCGACGTCTGGAGCGAGCTCAATCGGCGCTTCCACGAAACCATCGTCGGCTCGGCCGGCAGCCCGGTGATCGGCGACGCCATCGCCCGCAACAACCATCTGCCCTTTGCCGCTGCGGATTCCATCGTCATCGACAGCGAGGCGCTCGACCGCGAGTACCGCAAGCTGCAACTGGCTCAGACCCAGCACGAGCTGGTGTTCCAGGCGCTGCGCCACGGCGAGGGCGCCCGCGCCGAGATGCTGATGCGCGAGCACGCCTTCATCGGCCTGCGCTATGGGGAGTTGCTGGGGTTGGGACCCGGGCTCGGCCAGCCGCGAGCCGACGACTGAGCGCTGCCCGGGGGCGTGAGCGTGTTTGCCGGGACAGGCGCACCGCCGGATGGCGCTGCACCTGTCCTGACTTCATGGAGCTGCTGGCTTCATAGCGGCGCGGGAAAGCGCACGATGGGTTTGACGACCCGGCCGTGCTCGGCATCGTCGATGGCCTGGTTGATCTGCTCGAACTCGTAGTAGGTCACCAGCCGGTCGAACGGGAAGCGGCCTCCTTCGTACAGGCGGATCAGCGCCGGGATGAAGTGATCCGGCAGCGAGTCGCCCTCGACGATGCCCCTCAGGCTGCGGCCCGCCGACATCATGTGGCTCAGATTCAGCTCCAGGGTGCTGCTGGGGTCCGAAGCGCCGAGGATGCCACAGGTACCGCGGGGCGCCAGTACCGCCACGGCCTGCTGGATGACCGGCGCCAGGCCAGTGGTATCCAGGGCGTGATCGACGCCCGCGCCGCCGGCGACCTGGCAGATCCGTTCCACCACCCCGGGCGAGTCGGCCACGAAGGCGTGGCTGGCGCCGAGTTCCAGGGCCAGTTCCAGACGCTGGCGGTTGCGGTCCACCGCGATGATGGTGGTCGCCCCGGCGACCACCCCGGCCATGATGGCCGACAGGCCGACCGACCCGGTACCGAACACCGCCAGCGAATCGCCCGGTGCGACCCGCAGCGAATTGAGCACCGCGCCGGCACCGGTTTGCACCCCGCAGGCCAGCGGCCCCAGCAGCTCCAGCGGGGCCGAGCGGGGCACCTTGACCACGTTGCGCTCATGGCACAGCGAGTGGCTGGCGAAGGAGGACTGGCCGAAGATGTTGCCGTACACCATCTTGCCCGCCTGGGACAGGCCGCTCGAGCCGTCCGCCCGGGTGCCGAGGAAGTTGCGCGGGAAGAAGTCGTGGCAGTAGCTGGCCTGGCCCTTGTCGCAGCTGGCGCAGTGGCCGCACGAGTTGTAGGTCATGACCACGTGATCGCCGACGGCGACCTTGGTGACGCCGCTGCCCACCTGCTCGACGATACCGGCTCCCTCATGGCCCAGCACCACCGGCTGTGGCGTGGGGAGATGCTGATCGCGCATGACGATGTCGGTGTGGCAGATGCCGGTAGCCACCAGGCGCACCAGGATCTCACCGCCCCGGGGTGGCTCCAGTTGCAGTGTCTCCAGGGAGAGCGGGGCCTGTGGCGCGCGGGCCACGGCTGCGTTGATTTCCATGGCGTACGCTCCTCTCACGGGGCCGGCTTGGCGACCACCACCGACTGGATGGCGGTGTATTCGTTAAGCCCCGCCTCGGCAAACTCCACGCCGATGCCGGACTGCTTGTGGCCGCCGAAAGGGATGTGCGGCGCCATGGCAAAGTGCTGGTTGACCCAGGCGCTGCCCGTCTCCAGCCGGCTGGCGATGCGCTCGCCCCGCTCGACGTCCCGCGTCCAGACCGAGCCGCCCAGGCCATAGGGCGAGCGGTTGGCACGGCGTATCGCATCCTCGACGTCGTCGAAGCGCAGCAGCGAGCGCACCGGGCCGAAGATCTCCTCGTCCACCACCGGGTTGCCCTCCTCGATGTCGCGGATCAGTGTCGGTTCGACGTAATAGCCCGGGCCGTAGGTGCGACCGCCGGCGATGATGCGTCCGTACTGGGGGGCAAGCTCGAGCGTCCGCTTCACCGCCTCGAACTGACGGCGGTTCTGCACCGGGCCGAACTGGGTGGTCGGGTCCAGGCCATCGCCCACCTTGGCCGAGCGCGCCAGCTCGGCGAGCGCATCGCACATCGGCTCGTAGATGGCGGAGTGGATGTAGAGCCGCTTGATCGACATGCACACCTGGCCCGAGTTGACGAACGCCAGACCGAACAGCTGCGGGGCCACGGCCGCCACGTCGACGTCGTCGAGCACGATGGCGGCGTCGTTGCCGCCCAGCTCCAGGGTGAGGCGCTTCAGGCTGTCAGCGGCGGAGCGCATTACCGCGCGTCCGCTGGCGGTGGAGCCGGTGAAGGAGATCTTGTCGATGGCCGGATGGCCGGCCAGCAGCGGGCCGATGTCGCCGCCGTCCGGCACGACGTTGACCACTCCCGCTGGCACCAGGTCGGCGATGAGTTCGCCGAGGCGCAGCGTGGCGAGAGGCGTGGTGGGGCTCGGCTTGACCAGGCAGGTGTTGCCGGTGAGCAGCGCGGGGCCGAGCTTGTAGCAGGCCATCACCAGAGGAAAGTTCCAGGGCACGATGGCGGCCACCACGCCCAGCGGGCGGCGGTGCAGTTCGGCGCGCTGCTGCGCGTCGTCCTGCAGTATTCGCGGCGAGAGATCGGCATTGGCGAAATAGCGCAGGATCGCCGGTGCCTGAAAGGTTTCCACCTTGGAGCCTGCCAGGGGCTTGCCCTGCTCGAGGGTGATCAAGTGCTCCAGCTCCTCGGCATTCGCCTCGATGCGATCGGCGATGGCAAGCAGCACCTGGCGCCGCCGCTCCAGCGGCGTATCCCGCCAGGCGGGCCAGGCCTCGCGGGCGGCGCGAATGGCACGCTCGGCCTCTTCGGGGGTGGCGCGGGGGCAGTAGGCCACTACCTCCTCGTTGCTGGGGTTGATCACCGCCATCTGGCGAGTGCCCGTGATCAATTCGCCGTCGATCAGAGCATGGAAGGCGTGGGAAGTGGACATGGCGTGCTCCTGTTGTTGTCTACGTCTGTTGTTTACGTCTGCTGTTTCGTCCGGGGGTAACGACCATTCAGCCTCGCCATGCCATGCCGGTCTTGCGTATCCGTGCAGAGACGTTGTCGAATCCTGCAGCGATCGCTTGCCAAGTCGGGTCGTCTTGGACCACTCTGTATGTCGAGTTTGTTGTAAGTGGCAATAAATAACGTCAATAACAATTGCTACGGAGACGCCGGAGATGAACGCCTTCGCCCCTCGGCGCGATGCGCGTCCCGCTGGGATGCCGTCGCCAGCCCCATCCGACGCCAGCCTGCGTGCCACCAGCCTGCGCACCACCAGTCTGGAGCGCTTCGTCAGCGCCAGCGGCGCTCATCTGCCGCCTTTGGAGGTCGTACCTCAGACGCCGACATTCCGCGCCAGCCTGCGGGGCCGAAACCTGCACAGCGGTCAGCTGATTCAACTGGCCAGCTCACCGGTGCGGGTCACGCGTACGCCGCGCCTGGCCAGTCACACCAGCGCCGACCACACCTTCAAGCTGGTGTGGCAACTGCAGGGTGGGGCCGAGATGGAGCAGGGCAACCGCACCATCCGCCTGGGGGCCGGGCAGATGGCGGTCTATCGCCTCTCGACGCCCTACCGCCTGCATACCTTCGGCGATTATCGCGTGCTGATGCTGAGCCTCGATCTGTCCGACATGCCGGAGTGGCGGCAGCTGGCCGAACGCTGCCAGGGGCAGGTGCTGCCGTGGGACGCCGCCGTGCAGGGAGCCCTGGCGGCGCTGCGTTCGCAGCTGGTGTGGGGTGACGACCCCATGGTGGCAAAGGTGGAGGAGGTGGCGCTCGAGCTCGTCTTCGACTTCCTCTGGCGGCGTCAACGCCAGCAGTTGCACTGCGCCCCCATGCCGAGCGAGCGGCTGGTCAGGGCGCGGCGCCTGGTGCTGGAGCGGCTCGCCGACCCGACCCTGGCGCCGGAGGATCTGGCCAGCGCCCTGAACCTGTCGATGCGCGCGCTCTACGACGAATTTCGTCGTCATCAGCTGGCGCCGCCGGCCACCTTCATTCGCGAGCTGCGTTTGGAGCGCTGCTATCTGGCGCTGCTGGACGCCGCGAATCGACGCAACACCATCACCCACATTGCCCTGGAGCATGGCTTCGTCGACGGCGCACACTTTGCCCGGATATTCCGCCAGCGCTACGGGCTCTCTCCCGTGGAGTTGCGCAAGCGGCAGGGGCCGCTGGAGCACTGAGATCACGGCACGTTCCCTTGTCTCTGTCACGCCGCCTTTGAAAAGTCCAAATTAATATTCCTTTTGTCCTTTTTTATGGGCAAGTGGGTGCTTTTCCTTTGTCATAAGCAACGGAAAATCCAAGTGGCATAGACTAATGTCGATTATCGAGAGGGGCAGTGGTGGGGTAGCTTAGTCGATAAGCCGAACGTGTGTTCGTTTTGCGAACAATGGCGCTGAGAATCGACTACAACGACCCCGGAGGCACCCTCATGAACCGTGTCCTGTCCCGCTGCCTGCTGGCGGCTTCCATCGCTGGGCTCACTGCCGCGTCCGCCGCGCAGGCCTCCACCACCCTGCGCATGTCGCACTTCTGGCCGGACGGTTCCGGCATCAACCAGGAGATCTTCCAGGCCTGGGCCGATGCCGTGCAGGAAGCCTCCGGCGGTGAGATCACGATCGAGAACTATCCGTCCCAGACCCTGACCCGCGCCGACCAGGCCTATCAGGGCGCGGTCAACGGCATCTCCGACATCGCCATCACCGCCCAGGGCTACACCGCGGGTCGCTTCCCGCTGTCGCAGATCGTCGAGCTGCCGGGGGTTTCCGATACCGCCAGCCAGGGCGCCTGCATCCTGCAGACCCTCTACGACGACGGCCACATTGCCAGCGAGTACGACGACACCAAGGTGCTGTTCATGTTCACCACGGGGCCGGGCTACCTGCACACCGTAGATAACGACATTCAGTCGCCGGCCGACCTTTCCGGCCTGCGTATTCGCCGCCCCACTGCCGTGGCCGGCGAGATGCTCGAGCAGCTCGGCGCCCAGCCGGTCGGCATGCCGGCGCCGGACATCTACACCTCGCTGCAGCGCGGCGTGATCGACGGCCTGAGCTTCCCGTGGGAGGGCATGAAGGTCTTCCGTCTCAACGAGCTGGCCAACTACCACACCCAGGTGCCGTTCTACTCGCTGATCTTCGTCGCCACCATGAACCAGCGCAGCTTCGACCGCCTGAGCGAAGAGCAGCAGGCGGCCATCGAGGCCAACATGGGTATGCAGTGGAGCGAAGTGGCCGGCGGCGTGTTCGACGGCCTGGATGAAGCAGGCAAGCAGGAAGCCGAGGAGGCCGGGCACACCATCCGCGTGATCGACAACCCGCTCGAGCACGACGACTGGGCCGGTCCGCTCAAGGCGGGGATCGAGAACTACCTGAGCGAGCTCGAAGGCCGCGGCCTGGACAATGCTCGTGAAGTCTATGAAGCCGCCATGGCGGCGCGCGAGGCCTGCTCGGTCGAGCAGAGCTGAGCCGGGAGGCCGTGATGCAACCCTTGCTTTTCGCAAGCCGCCAGCTGGCGCGCCTGTGCCTGCTGGTGGCAGGTCTGGCGCTGCTGGCGCTGATGAGCGTGACCATCGTCGACGTGCTGCTGCGCATGGCGTTCCGCCTCTCCGGCGGGGCGCTCAACTGGAGCGTGATCGGCAGCGTCGAGCTGGTGCGCTATCTGCTGATGTTCTCGCTGCTGGCGGCCATGGCCGCCAGCGTGGAGCGCAGCCAGGTGGTGGTCGAGGCCTTCTCCCACGGCCTTTCGCCGGTGCTCAAGGAGCGCCTGGGCGGTCTGTTCCTGTTCGGCTTCGTGGTGCTGGGGACGGTCATGGCCATCGGCCTGTGGCAGGAGGCCGGTATCGCCTCCCAGCGCGGTCAGGTGACCCAGGATCTGCGAATCCCCATGGGGCCGATCTACCAGTTCGGTGCCGTGCTGTGCGCGCTGCTGGCGCTGCGCAGCCTGCTGCATGCCGTGCTGGGCGTCTTCTTCGCCACCGAGGGGGGAGGTGTCCACCATGAGTAGCGAGATGATCGGCGGCATCGGCCTGATCGGTCTGCTGGTACTGCTGATTCTGCGGGTGCCGGTGGCGCTGGCGATGCTGATCGTCGGCGTGGTGGGCTTCGCCCAGGTGATCTCCTGGGGAGCGGCGCTCTCGATGGTCAAGTCGGTGCCGGTGGACGTGCTTTCGAGCTACAGCTTCAGCGCCATTCCGATGTTCATCCTGATGGGGGTGCTGGCCGCTCATTCGGGTATGGCGGGCATGCTGTTCAATTCCACGCGCACCATCTGCGGCGGCTGGAAGGGCGGCATGGCGATCGCCACGGTGGGCTCCTGCGGTGTCTTTTCGGCGATCTCCGGTTCGTCGCTGGCCACCGCCAGCACCATGACCCGGGTGGCCCTGCCGGAAATGGAGAAGCACGGCTACAAGCGTTCGCTGGCCACCGGCACGCTGGCCGCCGGCGGCACGCTGGGCATCATGATCCCGCCCAGCATAGCGCTGCTGATCTACGCGGTGATCACCGAGCAGTCCGTCGGCGACATGTTCGCCGCGGGTATCATCCCGGGCCTGATGGGGCTGCTCTTCTATGCCCTGACGGTGAGCGTGGTGATGCGCATCTGGCCCGACATGGCGGTGCCGGGCGAGCCCACCTCGCTGAGCGAGAAGCTGCGCTCGATCTCCGGGTTGCTGCCGTTCTTCGCCGTGTTCGTGATCATCATTGCCGGCATCTACCAGGGCATGTTCACGCCCACCGAAGGGGCCAGCGTGGGGGCCTTCGCCACCATGCTCTATGCCTTCTACAAGGGCATGCGTCTGGCCGGGCTGTGGCAGAGCGTGCGGGAGACCCTGGCGCTCTCGGCGGTGGTGTTCTTCATGCTGGTAGGGGCCGAGACACTGGGCTACTTCATCTCGGTGTCGCGGATCTCCTTCACCATCAGCACCTTCCTCGGCGGGCTGGACGTGCCGACCATCGTCATCCTGCTGCTGATCCTGCTGCTCTACTTCGTGCTCGGCATGTTCATGGATTCCATCGCCATGCTGGTGATCACGGTGCCGGTGGTGTTCCCGATCATCACCATGCTCGGCATCGATCCGGTGTGGTTCGGCATTCTCACCGTGCTGACGGTGGAGCTGGGGCTGGTGACGCCACCGGTGGGCATGAACGTGTTCGTGATCAAGGCGATGGCGCCCCATGTGGGGCTGGGCGAGATCTACCGCGGTGTGGCGCCCTTCATCGTCGCCGACCTGCTGCGCCTGGCGCTGTTGATCGCCTTCCCGGTGCTATCGCTATGGATGCTCTAGTTTCTGTCCGAATACTGGCTGCGCTCGCCGACTTTTCAGGCAGAGCCTAGCCTCGCATCTTTTCTCTTGCCCCGGTTCAGCCTGTCTGACCGGGGCCTTTTCATATGGGCGAGGCTTTGGCGTGCTGGCGCAGGCGGAAGTCCCGCGGCGAGAGCCCGGTGTTGCGCTTGAAGAAACGGGTGAAGTAGGCCGGTTCGGAGAAGCCGAGGCTGTCGGCGATCTGGCTGATGGTCATGTTGGTGTAGGTGAGCTGGCGCTTGGCCTCCAGCAGCAGGCGTTCGTGGAGCAGCTGCAGCGCACTGCGATTCGCCAGGCGGCGGCACAGGGCATTGAGGTGCGCGCTGCTCATGCCGAGCCACTCGGCAAACTGCTCGACGCTGGGCTGCTGGCGGTACTGCGCCTCGATCAGCGTCTGGTACTGGGCGAGGTGCTCGTGGCCGCGGTCGCGGCTCCGTGGCTCCGCGGTGGCGGGGCCGTGCGGTTCGGCCAGGCGGGCGAGCTCCACGCACAAGGCCTGCACCAGCGCACCCAGCATGCGGTCGCGGCCCGCGGCGGGCTGGCGGTACTCGGCGTCGATCTGCGCTACCAGCGTGGCCAGGCGGTGCGCCTGAGTCGCCTGTTCCAGCGGAAAGTAATTGGCCTGACGCAGCGTCTTGGCCTGCTCCTCGAGCTGCTGGCCGAGCTGTTCGGCCAGCGGCTGGGCCAGGGTGACGATATGCCCTTCGACATCCTGCGAGAAGCGGAAGCCGTGGATGCTCATGGCCGGCACCACGATGGCCAGCGGCCCGCCCAAGGCATGCTGGGTGCCCTCCAGCTCCAGTTCGACCTGTCCGCTGGCGATGTGCAGCACGTGCACCAGGTCGGCGTGCCGGTGGGGGCGGATGTGCCAGTCGTGTAGCCGGCTGCGCTCGGGGATCGATTCGCAGTGCAGCAGGTCCGGCGTCGGCCAGGGGTGGGTCTCGCCATAGAGCTTGAACACGGGCACCGAGGCGTGGGGTGTGTTCGACATGAGGGTACCTGCACGACTAAAGTCGATAAAGGATGTGCGAAAAGTCCAACTATTGATCTTTATCTTGCCTTAATAGCCTCGCCTTTTCATTGAAAAATGCAACTCATGTGTCGCCCCTGACAATAATGAGGCTTTTTTCATGAAGACCCAGGTAGCCATCATCGGTGCTGGCCCCTCCGGGCTGCTGCTCGGCCAGCTGCTGAGCCGCCAAGGCATCGACAACGTGATCCTCGAGCGCAAGAGCGGCGAGTACGTGCTCAGCCGCATTCGCGCCGGCGTGCTGGAACAGGGCATGGTGGACCTGCTGCGTGAAGCGGGCGTCGATGCGCGCATGAACGAGGAGGGCCTGCCCCACGACGGCGTCGAGCTGGCCTTCGACAACCGCCGCGTACGCATCGACCTGGCCGGGCTGACCGGCGGCAAGACGGTGATGGTCTACGGCCAGACGGAAGTGACCCGCGACCTGATGGAGGCCCGCGCGGCCGGCGGCGGCACGACGATCTACGAGGCCGACAACGTGCAGCCGCACGATCTCGAAACCGACGCTCCCTACGTCACCTTCGAGAAGGACGGCGAGACCGTGCGCCTCGACTGCGACTACGTGGCCGGCTGCGACGGCTTCCACGGCGTATCGCGCCAGTCGATCCCCAAGGACCGCATCAAGGAGTTCGAGAAGATCTACCCGTTCGGCTGGCTGGGCCTGCTGGCCGATACGCCGCCGGTCTCCGATGAGCTGATCTACGCCCGCCACGAGCGCGGCTTCGCCCTGTGCAGCATGCGCTCGCCGACCCGCAGCCGCTACTACGTGCAGGTGCCGCTGGACGAGAAGGTCGAGGACTGGTCCGACGAGCGCTTCTGGGCGGAGCTCAAGCGGCGCCTGCCCGAGGAAGTGGCGGCCAAGCTGGTCACCGGCCCTGCGCTGGAGAAGAGCATCGCACCGCTGCGCAGCTTCGTGGTCGAGCCCATGCAGTACGGCAGGCTGTTCCTGGTCGGCGATGCCGCCCACATCGTGCCGCCCACCGGCGCCAAGGGGCTCAACCTTGCCGCCAGCGACGTCAACACGCTCTACCGGCTGATGGTGAAGGTGTACCAGGAGGGCCGCACCGACCTGATCCCCAACTATTCGCAGTCCTGCCTGAAGCGCATCTGGAAGGCCGAGCGCTTCTCCTGGTGGATGACCTCGCTGCTGCACAAGTTCTCCGACGAGGAGGACTTCGAGACCCGCATGCAGCAGGCCGAGCTCGACTACCTCACCTCATCGGAGGCGGGCCTCAAGACCATCGCCGAGAACTATGTGGGCCTGCCCTACGAGTCGCTCGAGTAGCGTTATTCCTTGCTCCTCCTTGCCCGGGCTGTGGTGGTTGGCCCGGGCTTTTTCATGCCTGCCGAGACACTCGCTAAGACTAAGGTCGGGTTTGGAGCCCGGGCGCAACCCAGTACTCTCGATTCGATAACGAATAAGTGTGCGCTTTGCGAACAATTTCAAACGACGATGCGAGGTGGCGTGATGGCTGGTGTGCAAAAGAGCTTGTTGAAAAAGGTGTGCCTTGCGGCATGCGGTGGTGGCCTGGCGGTGGCAATGTCCGTTTCTACGGCCCATGCCAACGAGTGGCCGACCGGCGATGTGCGTCTGGTCGTGCCCTATGCCCCGGGTGGTACCACCGACGTACTGTCGCGTCGTGTGGCCGACCTGCTGCAGGATGAGCTCGACGCCAACGTGGTGGTGGAAAACCGGCCCGGGGCGGGCTCCACCGTGGCCACCGGTCGCCTGGCGCGCGGTGGGCGCGACGCCGCTCATACCATTCTGATGGCCTCGCCCGGACATACCATCGGGGCGGCGATCTATCCCGACCTCGACTACGATCCGGTCGAGGATTTCGTCTTCCTGCAGAACCTGATCGACATCCCCAACGTGATGGTGGTGCCGGCCAGCAGCCCCTATGACAGCGTCGAAGAGTTCGTCGAGGCGGCACGCGAGCAGAACATGACCTTCAGCCACAGCGGCGTGGGCAGCTCCATTCACATGTCGGGTGAGCTGTTCAAGACGCTGACCGAGACCAACCTGACCGCCGTGCCGTTTGCCGGCAGCGGTGCCGCGCTTCCGGCTCTGCTGGGAGGCGATGTCGACGTCTCCTTCGAGAACATGCCGACCGTGCTGTCCCATATCCGCTCAGGCGACCTCAAGGCGCTGGCGGTGACCTCCGCCGAGCGCTCCGAGCATCTGCCCGACGTGCCCACCCTGGTGGAAGTCGGCGACTACAACCTCGATCAGTTCGTGACCACCGCCTGGTTCGGCCTGATCGCTCACGAGTCCTTCTCCGAGGAGGCTCAGGAGGCCATGCGCACCGCGCTCGATGCCGTGATGCAGCGCGAGGAGTTCGTCAGCTTCGCGGACCAGTTGGGTGCCGAACCGGGCCAGGTGGCCGGCGAGGAGTTCAAGCAGTTCATCGCCCAGGAGGTCGAGCGTTGGCAGGAAGTGGCCGAGCAGGCCGGCATCAGCCAGTAAGCGAGTCGACCGCTTTCACCGTTCGTTGAGGCGAGGCTCCGTCCTCGCCTCACCTGTCCTCTGGAGGGTGTCATGTCGTCCTCGTCGTCAAAGCGTGTCATGGCGGTTCGCGACCCCGGAGACGTTCTCTCGGGGTGTGTGCTGCTGGTCGCTTCCGCCATCCTGCTGTTCTACCTGATACCCAACTACATCAGCGAACCGCCCATCATGCAGAGCCCGCTGATGTCGCCGCGCTGGCTGCCGCGCATCGTGGGCGGGCTGATGCTGCTCTTCTCCTGCCTGCTGATCGTGCAGGGGCTGCTGGTGGACAACACCGACAAGGAGGATGGGCGCCGTATCGAGAAGGGGCCCAGGCTGCGCTTCGCCATGATGGTGGCGGCGCTGGTCGTCTACGTGACGCTGTTCGAGGCGCTGGGGGCGGTGATCAGCGGCATCCTGGCCACCTTGATCCTGTTTGCGGCTCACCCGGTCAGGACCTGGTGGGTCTACAGCCTGGCTTTCGTGTTCCCTGCCGCCGTCGCCTTCGTCTTCGTGAAGGTCATGAACGTGCCGCTGCCGCTGATGCCGTTCTGACGGCAGGCGCTACTGCCCCTGGGTGAATGCATGGATATGTTTTCGGAAGTGCTCCATCTCTTTCTCAGCCTGGACAACTTCCTGGCCATTGCGCTGGGGGTCGTCATCGGCGTCGTGGTCGGCTCGATTCCAGGGCTGACCGCCACCATGGCAGTCGCGCTGGCGCTGCCGTTCACCTTCACCATGGAGCCGGTGGCGGCCATCCTGCTGCTGGTGGGCATCTACAAGGGCGGCATGTACGGCGGCTCCATCACGGCCATCCTGATCCGCACCCCGGGCTCGCCGGCATCCGCCTGCACGCTGCTCGACGGCTACCCCATGGCCCAGCAGGGCCACGCCAAGAAGGCGCTCAAGACGGCGCTCTACTCCTCGGTGATCGCCGACTTCATCTCCAACATCGCGCTGATCTTCTTCGCCGCCTATCTGGCCAAGATCGCGCTCAACTTCGGTGCGCCGGAGTTCTTCTGGCTGATCTGCTTCTCGCTGACCATCATCATCTCGCTGGCCAGCGGCTCGATGATCAAGGGCCTGCTCGCCGCCTTGATGGGCATCCTGCTCTCGCTGGTGGGACTGGACGAGGTCTACGGCTCCCAGCGGTTGACCTTCGGCAACTACAACCTGATGGATTCGATCTCGTTCATCCCGCTGCTGATCGGGCTGTTCGCCATTCCCGAGATCATCGAGTTCTATCGCAAGAAGGCGCTGCCGCACCTCAAGGCCAAGGCCAGCGGGGTGGGCATGACCCTGGCGGAGCTCAAGCGCTGCCTGAAGAGCATCATTCGCGGCAGCCTGATCGGCGTGATCATCGGCGCGATTCCCGGTACCGGGGCCACCGCCGCGGCCTTCATCTCCTACAGCGACGCCCGCCGCCGCTCGCCCAACCGCGACAACTTCGGCAAGGGCGAGGTGGAAGGCGTGGCCGCCGCCGAGGCGGGCAACAACGGCGTGGCCGGGGCGACCATGATTCCGCTGCTGTCGCTGGGCATTCCCGGCGACGTGATCACCGCCATCATCCTCGGCGCCTTCATGGTCCACGGCCTGACTCCGGGCCCGATCATGTTCCAGGAGAACCTGACGCTGATCTACGCGCTGTTCGTCGGCATCATGTTCAGTTCGCTGGTGCTGCTGGTGGTGGGCAACGGGGCGATCAAGTACTTCTCGCTGATCGCCGACATTCCCAAGTCGATCCTCTTCCCCATCGTGCTGATGTTCTGCGTCTACGGCGCCTACGCGGTGAACAACGACACCTTCGACGTGTGGCTGATGCTGGGCTTCGGCGTGCTCGGCTACATCTTCAACCGGGCGGCGATTCCGGCGGCACCGTTCTTGATCGGCTTCATTCTCGGGCCGATGTTCGAGGACAACCTGCGCCGCTCGCTGCTGATCGGGCACAACGATCTCGCGATCTTCGTGCGCGGTCCGATCACCTGGTTCTTCATCGCCCTGACGCTGGGCTCGATCCTGCTGGCGATCTATCGCTATGTCGCGGCGCGCCGTCAGTCCGTCAGCGCCAGCGCGACGCAGGAGAGCCCGTGAGCAATATCGAACCCACGGGCGCAACGCAAGGATCGGGAGAGGTGATATGGCAGGACCGCTGACAGGCCTGCGCGTGCTCGACCTTAGCCGGGTGATGGCCGGTCCCTGGTGCACCCAGATACTCGCCGACATGGGCGCCGAGGTGATCAAGATCGAGCGCCCGGTGAGCGGCGACGACACGCGCCACTGGGGGCCGCCCTGGCTCGAGGATCGCGACGGCAACGAGACCCGCGAATCCGCCTACTATCTCTCGGCCAACCGCGGCAAGCACTCGGTGACCGTGGACATGGGCCAGCCCGAAGGGCAGGCGCTGATCCGTGAGCTGGCCGCCCAGAGCGACATCCTGGTGGAGAACTTCAAGCGCGGTGGCCTGGCGCGCAAGGGGCTCGACTACGCCACCCTGGAAGCGATCAATCCCGGGTTGATCTACTGCTCCATCACCGGTTTCGGCCAGACCGGGCCGATGGCCGCCCTGGCCGGCTACGACTACCTGATCCAGGCCCAGGGCGGCCTGATGAGCATCACCGGCGCCGCCGACGGCGAGCCCGGCGCGGGACCGCAGCGAGTCGGCATGGCCGTAGCGGACCTCACCACCGGCATGAACGCGACCATCGCCATTCTCGGCGCGCTGCACCACCGTCACCTGACCGGCGAAGGGCAGTACATCGACATGGCCCTGCTCGACGTGCAGGTGAGCTGGCTGGCCAACCAGGCACAGAACTACTTCTGCAGCGGTACGCCACCCACCCGCACCGGCGAGTACCACCCCAACCTGGTGCCCTATCAGCCGTTTCCCACCGCCGACGGCGAGAAGGTGATCATCGCCATCGGCAACGACGGCCAGTTCCAGCGCTTCTGCCAGGCGGTGGGGCGGCCCGAGCTGGCCGAGGACCCGCGCTTTGCGACCAATCCCGAGCGGGTGAGACATCGACTCGAGCTGGTACCGATCATGGTCGAGATCACCCGCAGCCGTACCGCCGCCGAGTGGATCGCGCTGCTGGGCGAGATCGCCGTGCCCTGCGGGCCGATCCAGAACATCGCCCAGGTCTTCGACGACCCCCAGGTCAAGGCGCGGGAAATGAAGATCGAGCTGGAGTCGCGCCACGGGCCGGTGCCCGGCGTGGCCAACCCGATCAAGTACTCGCGTACGCAGCTGGAGTATCGCAAGGCGCCGCCGGCACTGGGCGAGGATACCGAGGCCGTGCTGGCGCGGCTGCTCGGCAAGGCGCCGGCGGAGATCGCCGGGTTGCGCCAGCGCGGTGTGATCTAGCGCGGATCAGCCGACGCTGACGCCGCCGCAGACGAACAGGGTCTGGCCAGTGACGAAACCGCTGCGCTCGTCGCAGAAGAAGCTCACCGCCTGGGCCACGTCTTCGGGCTGGCCCATGCGCCGCGCCGGGATGTTGTCGATGATGCGTCGTGCGCGCTCCGAATCCGGCGGGTTGTTCTCCCAGAAGGCGCTGGTGGCGATGGGACCGGGGGCGACGCAGTTGACCGTGATGCCGTCGCCGGCCAGCTCCAGCGCCCAGGTGCGGGCCATGGATTGCAGCGCGCCCTTGGTCGCGCTGTAGAGGCTGCGGGCCTCCTTGCCCAGCACCACGCGACTGGCATTGATCACGATACGGCCGTGGCGCCGCTCGCGCATGCCCGGCAGCAGCGCCTGAGTGCAGACCAGCGCCGAGCGCACGTTGAGGTGCATCAGGCGATCGAAGTCCTCCACTCGCGTGTCGTCGAGCAGTGCCGGCGCGACGATCCCCACGTTATTGACCAGACAGCCTACGCTGTGAGCCGCGACGATTTCGGCGAGTACCTCGCGGGTCGCTTCCACCTCGGCGAGATCGACCAGCCGGGCATCGGCCCTGAGCGATTCCGCCTCGGGCTCGACGATGTCCAGCACGATGGTGCGATAGCCGTCCTGTTGCAGGCGCAGGGCGATGGCCTGGCCGATGTTGCGGGCGCCGCCGGTGACGATTGCGCAGGATTCGCTCATGTGCGGCTCCGTTTTGGCTGTCGGTGTGCGTTATGCGTACGTTAGTTCGCTATGTTTTCGCTCCGACAGCCGTATCACAACCCGACCTTCGTCTCGATGGCGACAGTGAGCGAGTCAGTCGGTCTCGAAGCCGTGAAACGTGGCGACGTTCCCCACCGGCTCGCGCTCGCTAATGAAGTGGTTCTCCGGGGCCTCGGGGGCCTCGTGGCCCACGGCGATGGCGCACAGCACCAGTTCGCTGTCGGCCAGCCCCAGCTGTTCACGGATGATCCGGTGATACCAGGCCAGCGCGGCCTGGGCGCAGGTGTGCAGGCCCTGGCCTCGGGCGGAGGTCATCAGGCTCTGGATCAGCATGCCGGCATCCATGTAGCTGCCGGTCTCGAGGCGTCGGTCGATGGTCACGATCATGGCCACCGGGGCGTCGAAGAAGTGAAAGTTGCGGCGCATCTGTTCGTGGCGCCGGGCCTTGTCTTCACGCCTTATGCCAAGGGTCTCGTAGAGGCCGTAGCCGCAGCGCTGGCGGCGCTCGCGATAGGGTTCGAACCACTGGGTGGGGTAGTAGGTGTACTCGGGTTGATGCTCCTCGCCGCTGTCGAAGGCGGCTAGAATGGCAGCGCTGAGCCGGCGCAGTGCTTCGCCCGCCACCACGTGAACCTGCCACGGCTGAATATTGTTGCCGCTGGGCGCGCGTCCGGCGACTTCGATGATGTGGGCCAGCGTGTCGCGGCTGACCGGATCAGGCAAGAAGCGGCGAACGGACTTGCGGCTGCGGATGGCGTCGTCGACGTGCATGGACTCTCCTCATCCTTCTCTTCAGAAGCCGGGCCGCCCTCATCGGCGGCCCGGCAGGCGCTCAGGAATTGACCAGGTGACAACCGCTCTGCGCCAGCGGCAGAAAGGCCTCGTCTCCCGGGATGGTACGTACGATGCGGTAGAGATCCCACTCGCCTTCGGACTCGGCGGGCGACTTCACTTCCACCAGGTACATGTCGTGGACCATGCGCCCATCCTCGCGGATCACGCCGTTGGAAGTGAACATGTCGTTGACCGGCGTCTCGCCCATCCAGGCACGCAGCGTGGCGGCATCGTCCGTGCCGGTGGCCTCGATGGCGTTGAGGTAGTGCATGGAGCTGGAATAGACGCCTGCCTGAACCATGGTCGGCATGCTGCCCATGCGCTCGTAGTAGCGCTGGGCCCAGGCGCGGGCCTCGTCGTTCATGTCCCAGTACCAGCCGGTGGTGAGCTGCATGCCCTGGGTGGTCTCCAGGCCCAGCGCGTGGATGTCGTTGAGGAACACCATGAGGCCTGCCAGGGCCTGGCCCGACTCCGCCAGGCCGAACTGGCCGGCGGTATTGATGGCGTTTACCGTATCGGCGCCGGCGTTGGCCAGGCCGACGATCTTCGCCCCGGAGCCCTGGGCCTGCAGCATGTAAGAGGAGAAGTCGGCGGTGTTCAGCGGGTGGCGCACCTTGCCCAGCACCTGGCCGCCGCTCTCTTCCACCACCTTCTCCACGTCGGCCTCCAGCGAGTGGCCGAAGGCGTAGTCGGCAGCGATGATGAACCAGCTGTCGCCGCCTTCCTCGACGATGGCCCGGGCCGAGCCGTTGGACATGGCGTGGGTGTCGTAGACCCATTGAATGTGATTGGGCGTGCAGTGCTCGTTGGTCACGCTGAGCGCGGCGGCGCCGGATACCATGCCGATCTTGTCGTGCTCGGCCAGCAGCCGGGTGGCGGCGATGGTCACCGACGAGGCGACCAGCCCCGCCACCATGTCGACGTTGCGCTGGTCGATCCACTCGCGCACGGTGTTGGCGCCCACGTCGGCGCTGTTGCGGTCGTCGGCGCTGAACACCTCGATGGGGGCGCCGTGAATGCTGCCGCCGTGGTCCTCCACGGCCATGCGCAGCGCTTCCAGCCCGCCGGGGCCGGCCAGGTCGCGGTAGGGACCGGACATGTCGGCGAGGTAGCCGATGCGGATCGCGTCATCGCTGATCTCGGCCTGGACAGCGCCGGCGGCAAGGGTCACGGCCAGGCCCAGCAGGCCGCTTTTCAGGGTGAATTGGCGTTTTGCGGACATACGAACTCTCCTACCTCGTCGCAAGACGAGGCTATTTGTTGTTGGCGTTGTGGGGTCGTGCGTCGTGAAGGGGTGCGTTTGGGCTCTGGGTGGTTCAGCTCTCCTCGCGCTCGGCGGTGGGGGCATCCTGCATGGCGATGGCCTCCAGGTCCTTCTGGAACTTGTTGAGGTAGTGCAGCAGGCTCACCGTCTCGTCGAAGGTGAAGTTGGCAAGCCCCTGGGCATAGAACTCGTGGATCTTCGGCTGCAGGCTCTCCCAGAAGGCGCGGCCCTTGTCAGTGAGCAGGATCAGCCGGGCGCGCTTGTCGTCGGGATGAGGGATGCGCTTGACGTGATCGTCCCGCTCCAGCCGCTTGAGCACGCCGTCGAGGTTCTGGCGGCTGACGATCAGGTACTCGGTGAGCTGATTGAAGGAGATGCCGTCTTCATATCCCTTGCGCGACAGGGCGCCGAGCACGGCCCACTGGACCGTGCTCAGGCCGACCTGGCCCACCGTCTGCTTCTGCAGGATGTTGCTGGCCTGGAAGAGACGGAAGAACAGCCGGTTGGCCACGCTCTTGTCGTCCTGAATCGCCATCGATGGCACTCCTTTGTCGAGCAGCGCCGCCAGGCGGGAGTCAGGGCGTCCGGTCGCGATGAGGCTGGTCATCTGGGCACCGCCTGGCGGGCGATGATGTTTTTCATGATTTGGGCGGTACCGTCGCCGATCTGCAGTCCCAGCACGTCGCGCATGCGCTGGGAGAAGGGCATGTCCTCGCCCCAGCCGGTATGGCCGTGGGCCAGCATGCACTGCTTGACCACGTCGAAGGCGAGCTTCGGCCCCCACCACTTGTTCATTGCCGCCTCGCTGGTGTGGGGCAGTTCGTTGTCCTTCAGCCACAGCGCGTAGTAGCACTGCAGACGGGCGGCCTGAACGTAGGTCTGGTACTCCGCCAGCGGATGGGTCAGGCCCTGGAAGGCGGCGAGCTTGTGGCCGAAGGCCTCGCGCTCGGTGAGCCACTGCCAGGTTTCGTCCAGCGACTGTTGGGCCACCGCCAGGCACTGCAGGCCGATCAGCGCGCGGCTGTAGTCGAAGCCCTGCATCACCTGCTTGAAGCCCTGCCCCTCGTCGCCGAGCATGTGATCGGCCGGTACCGCGACATTGTCGAAGAAAATCGAGCCCCGGCCAATGGCGCGCTGTCCCGAGTCCTCGAAGCGGCTGGTGGAGATGCCGGGCGAATCCATCGGCACCAGGAAGGCGCTGATGCCGGAGGCACGCTGCTCCTGGGTGCCGGTGCGGGCGAACACCACCGCCACGTCGGCCTGGTCGGCCATGGAGATCGAGGTCTTTTCGCCGCTGAGCAGGAAGCGCTCGCCGTCGCGGGTGGCCTTGAGCTTGAGGTTGGCGGCGTCGGAACCGCCGTGGGGCTCGGTCAGCGCAATACAGGCGATCTTGCGCCCGGCGGTGATGCCGCCGAGCCACTCCCGGGCCAGCTCGGGGCGGGCGTAGCGGGCGATGATCTGGCCGTTGAGCGAGGCCAGCAGCGGCAGGTAGGCGACGTTGAAGTCGCCGCGGGCGATCTCCTCGACGATGATGCCGCTGGTCACGCAGTCCAGGCCGCTGCCGCCGTACGCCTCGGGCAGCTCGCCGCCCAGGCAGCCCATCTCGCCGAGCTGGACGACGATCTCGCGCTCGATGCGCGCCTCCTGCTCGCGGGCCCGGTAGCGCGGGGCCAGTGCGTCGGCGGCCAGCCGCGCCACGCTCTCGCGAATGGCCTGCTGCTGTTCGGTAAAGGCAAAGTTCATGCTGTCATCCTCGCGGCAGGAGCCGTCACTTGTAGAACTTTCTGAACTCGGGCCGGCGCTTCTCCTTGAAGGCGGCCACCCCTTCCCGCGACTCGTCGGTCTCGTAGTAGAGACTCAGCGCCTGCATGCCCAGCGCGCCGATGCCGGCGATATTCTCGCTGTCGGCATTGAACGAGCGCTTGGCGATGGAAAGCGCGGTGGGGCTCTTCTCGAGGATCTCGTCGCACCATCGGCGCACCTCTTCGTCGAGCTGCTCGGGCGGCACCACGGTGTTGACCAGGCCCCACTCCAGCGCCTGGGCGGCGCTGTACTTGCGGCACAGGTACCAGATCTCGCGGGCGCGCTTCTCGCCGATCACCCGGGCGAGGTAGGCGGTGCCGAAGCCCGGGTCCACCGAGCCGACCTTGGGGCCCACCTGGCCGAAGATGGCAGTCTCGGCAGCGATGGAGAGATCGCACACCACGTGCAGCACATGGCCGCCGCCGATGGCGAAGCCGTTGACCCGGGCAATCACCGGCTTGGGCACCTGGCGGATCAGCGTCTGCAGCTCCTCCACCGGCAGGCCGATGATGCCGCGGCCGTCGTACTGGCCCTCGTGGGCGCCCTGGTCGCCGCCGGTGCAGAACGCCTTGTCGCCGGCGCCGGTGAGCACGATCACGCCCACCGACTTGTCCCAGCCGGCGCGGTTGAAGGCGTCGAGCAGTTCCATGCAGGTCTGGCCGCTGAAGGCGTTGTAGCGCTCCGGACGGTTGATGGTGATGGTCGCCACGCCGTCGGTGACGTCATAGAGAACGTCTTCGTAGTTCGGTGTCTGCAGTGTCATGAGTGTCTTCCTGAAAGCGTTGTGGGGCTGAAAGCGTCGCGGGGGCGTCAGCCCGCCATCGTGAGGCCGCCGGAAACGCTGATTACCTGGCCGGTGATGAAATCGGCGTCGTCGCTGGCGAGCAGGGCGATGATTCCCGGGTAGTCCTCGGGCTGGCCGATACGGCGCATGGGCACCGCGTTGCGGAACGCCTCGAGCAGCTTCTCCGGATCGCGTGAGGTCTCGGCAAAGCCCTGCAGCAGCGCCGTATCGGTGGGGCCGGGGCAGACCACGTTGAGGGTCACGCCCTTGGTCGCGAGCTCCCGGGCCAGGGTCTTGCTCAGCCCCAGCAGGCCGGCCTTGCAGGCGGCGTAGACTGCCTCGCCGGAGGAGCCGACCCGGGCGGCGTCGGAAGCGACGTTGATCACCTTGCCGCCGCCGGCCTCGATCATCCGCGGCAGCACCACGTGGTGCATGTTGAGCGCGCCGGTGAGGTTCACCGCGATCAGCGACTCCCACAGCGCCGGCTCGGTCTTGAGGAACGGCATGAAGCGATCGAAGCCGGCGTTGTTGACCAGTACCCGCGGCACGCCGAGCTCGGCCTCGATGCGCTCGACCGTGTCGACGATGGCGGCGTAGTCGGTGATGTCGGCGCCATAGGCGCGGGCCTGACCGCCGGCTTCGGCGATTACCTCCACGGTGCGGCGGGCGGCGTCGAGATCGCGGTCGAGCACCGCCACCTTGCTACCTTCCGCGGCGAAGCGGCGACACACCGCGCGGCCGATGCCGCCGCCGCCACCGGTGACGATGACGGTCTTGTCCTCAAGTCCTCTCATGCAGCTCTCTCTCGTTGCGGATTGGGTAGGCGATGGCCTCGCGTCACGCCACGCTCTGGGCGGCCTGCTCGCGCAGCTTGAATTTCTGGATCTTTCCCGAGGGTGTGCGCGGCAGCTCGTCGAGTACCACCAGGAACTCCGGCTGGTACTGGCGCGTCACCTGGCGCTCGCTGAGAAAGGTGGTGACATCCGTGAGCGTCAGCGACTCGACGCCTTCCTTGAGGGTGACGTAGGCACACAGCCGCTCGCCCAGGCGCTCGTCGGGACGGCCCACCAGGGCCACGGCCTGGATCGCCGGGTGCTGGTAGAGCGCGTTTTCGATGTCGACGATGGGAATGTTCTCGCCGCCGCGGATCACCACGTCCTTGGAACGTCCGGTGATGCGCACGTAGCCCTGCTCGTCGAGGCGGGCCAGATCGCCGGTGGGAAACCAGCCCTCGGCGTCGACGCCGTAGAGCTCCGGCTGCTTGAAGTAGCCGACGAACAGGCTGGCGCCGCGAACATAGAGCGGCCCCTCCTGGCCGGGCGGCAGGGTATTGCCCTCCAGGTCGGTGACTTTCAGCTCCATGAAGGGCAGGGGCAGGCCGTCGGTGTGCACGGCGCGAGAGGGGGCGTCGCCAGGACGGGTGGTGGTCACCGCGCCGTTCTCGGTCATGCCCCAGGCGGAGATGATGCGCGTTGGCAGGTTGCGTGCGGCCTTCTCCACCAGCGGGCTGGGGATCGGTGCGCCGGCACACATGAACAGCTTGAGCGACTGCAGATCGGGACCGTGGGCCTCGGCCTGCTCGGCGATGTCGGCCAGGAAGGGCGTGGAGCCGAGCATCAGGCTGGGCCGCTCGGCACGAATGATGTCGACGGCCTCGGCCGGTTTCCAGGTGTCCTGCAGCACCGCGGTGGCCTGGAGATAGACGGGCAGCATCAGGCCGTAGAGAAAGCCGAGCTGGTGCGCCAGCGGCGAGGGCATGAACACCGTGTCGTCGTTGCCCAGCCCCAGCCGGGTGGCGAAGGGGCGGATGTGGCTCATCAGGGTGTTGGAGGTGTGCATCACCCCCTTGGGCTTGCCGGTGGTGCCGGAGGTGTAAAGCAGCTGCACCACGTCGTCGCCGCCAGGGCGGCGTTCGCGGAACAGCTCGGCAGTATTCGTTTCCCGCTCCCAGGCGCGTTCCAGCAGGGTGTTCTCGAAGCTGTCCGGTCCCTCGCCGCCTACCACCAGCACCTGTTCGAGGGCGGTGAGTTCAGCCTTCAGCCCCCGGGCCATGGCGGCGTGATCGAAGCCGCGAAACACGCCGGGCACGACGAATACCTTGCTCTCGGCCTGGGCCAGCATGAAGCGCAGCTCGTGTTCGCGGAAGATCGGCATCAGCGGATTGAGCACTGCGCCGATACGAATGCAGGCCAGGTGCAGCGCGGTCATCTGCCACCAGTTGGGCAGCTGGCAGGAGACCACGTCGCCCTTGGCCACGCCCAGGCCGGCCAAACCCGCCGCCATGCGCGTGACCTTCTCGTTCAGTTCGGCGTAGGACAGCGAGTCATGGCTGCCTTCGGCCATGCGGTAGGTGACGATGGCCGGGCGACCGGCGGCGCTGGCCACGGCCTCATCCAGATAATCCGTCAAGAGCATGTCATTCCAGGCGCCAAGCGCGATCATCGCTTGCCTGCGCTCGGGAGTCAGATTCGTCTCGATAGGCATACGAGCTCCTGATGTTGCCGTTGTTTCGTTGTTGTGGCTGGCGCCGGTGCTTGGTGCGGCTCGACGCGTCTGGGGATCAAGCTAGGCGAGTCGAAATTTTATGTCAACACATTGTCTTTTATTTTGGTTTGGCTAAACTCTCTCCATGAGCTGGCAATGCCGTGAAGAAGTAGCTGTGACAATAAGTTGTCAGTAATGCCGTAATGAACCGGTCCTTTACCACACAGCGAGACGAGCCATGAGCCGAGCCGTGACCTTGATTCGCGAGGGCGACTGCGCGCGGATCACCCTGTTCAACCCGCCGGTCAATGCCTTGACCCAGCGGCTGCGCAGCCAGCTGCGCCAGGCCCTCGTCGAAGCCGAGAACGAGCCGAAGGTGAGGTGGATCCTGCTCAAGGCGGGAGGCCGCTGCTTCTCGGCGGGCGCCGACATGGGCGAGCTCGACCGGCTGCATGAAGCGCCCTCCCTGCCCGAGCTGACACTGGCCATCGAGAGCGGCACCAAACCCTGCGTGGCCTGGCTGCACGGGGCAGTGCTCGGCGGCGGCCTGGAGCTGGCCATGGCCTGTCACTACCGGTTAGGTCCGCCCGAGCTGCGCCTGGGGTTGCCGCAGATCGCCCTGGGCTTGATTCCCTGCGCCGGCGGCACCCAGCGGCTGCCCCGGTTGATGGGGCTGGCCGCCGCGCTGCACCTGCTGCTCTCGGGTGAGACCATCGGGGCGACCCAGGCACGACGGCTGGGGCTCATCGATGCCGTGACGCCGCGGCTGCACGTGGAGGCGCAGCAGCAGGCCGAGGCGTGGAAGCTGGCGGCGCAGGGGGTGAGACGAACCCGTGACCGGCGCATCAAGGTGCCTGTTGCCGATGCGGCCGGTTGGCTCGAGCGCCAGTACCGCGCGCTACCCGACGAGGCGCGTGACAACCCGGCCTGCGCCAGACTGTTCGAAGCGTTGAAGACCGCCGTTTACCAACCCTTCGACGAAGGGCTGCGCCGCGAATGGGCGCTGCATCTGGAATGCCTTTCCCTGCCGCAGCTGCGGGAGCGCGCCGAGGCACGGCTGGCAGCACGGCGTCACGGTCGGCGTGCCCCGCGTCATCAATGGGCACGAGAGGGCTAGTCTGGATACTTCTCTCACCTGGGCCTTCAAACCGGGAGAGGCCTATCTCCTTCGCCCCGATGGTCTACTTTTCGAATAGCGCCAAGAAACGGCGTAATCGAACAACAAGGGGGGAGAAATGGAGACGAGGGAATATACGGCGATAGATATCGGCCAGAAGCTCAGCCTTGTCGATGAGCAGTGGTCGCCAAGAGTCGTGGCGGAGATGAACGACTACCAGTTCAAGGTCGTGAAGCTGAAGGGAGAGTTCGTCTGGCACGACCACCCTGACACCGACGAAACCTTCATCGTCATCAAGGGCAATTTGCGCATCGACTTTCGCGACGGTGCGGTGCATCTGGCGGCAGGGCAGATGTACGTCGTTCCCAAGGGGGTGGAGCATAAACCCTATGCCGAGGAGGAAGCGGAAGTGATGCTGATCGAGCCGCGCGGGGTTCTCAATACCGGCAATGCGGGCGGCGAACGCACCGCCTTGAACGACGTCTGGGTTTGAGCGGCATGACGCCGAAGAGGGATGCAAACGGGTAAGCAAGGAAGAGACATGAAGGGCTGAATGCCGGCAAGAGTGCGGCGGCTCGCCTGATCCGAAGGTTGTGAAAGACAGGACACGGCGCGGCTCGAAAACTTAGCTTACTTATTAATTTTTTCTTATGCTGTGGTCAGGCATTGGGTGTGAGAGGAGTGCAGATCATGGCAACCGACATCACCACGTCACGGCGAGAGGGCGGTATCGAGCTGCTCAGAATCAGCTGCCCCGAGCGGCGCAACATTCTGGACGCGGCGAGCTATGCGCGGTTGATCGAGGTGCTCGATGCGGCCGAGGCGGACGCCGAGGTCAAGGTGTTGGTCATCACCGGCAGCGAGAACTGCTTCACCGCCGGCAACGACCTGAACGATTACAAGGCACTGGCCAATGCCGAAAGCGTGCCGGCCATTGCCTTTCTGCGCCGCCTGCGTGCCTTTCCCAAGCCCGTGGTGGCCGCCGCCGAGGGGTTGGCGCTGGGGCTCGGCACGTCGATCCTGCTGCACTGCGACTTCGCCTATGCCGGTCACTCGACCCGCTTCTGCCTGCCTTTCGTCAACCTGGCCCTGACGCCGCTGGGCGCCACCACCTACCTGCTGCCACGGCTGGCCGGCGGCAAGGCCACTACGGCGATGCTGATGCTGGGCCAGCCGTTCACCGCGGCCCGTGCCGGTGAGCTGGGCCTGATCACCGACGTCGCCCCCGACGGCAAGGCGTTGATGCAGGCGCTCGACTGTGCCGAACGGCTCGTGGCCAAGCCCTTCGATACGCTGCTCGCCATCAAGGCGCTGCTGCGTGAGAGTGACGACGCTGCCGTCGAAGGCGCTTTCGCCAGAGAGGAGCGACGCTTGCTCGAGCGCTGTGGTTCGCCGGAGGCGCAGGGTGCCATCGACGCCTTCTTTGCCAGGCGTGGCCGCTGAACCATGCTGCGCAGCCTGATCTACGACGCCCTGATCCTGAAGCTGACTTCCCGTTGGTACGCTGCGGTGCTCGAACGGCTGCCCGAGGAGGCGGCCCTGCTGGACGTCGGGGTCGGCACGGCCGGGGCGCTGGCGGCCAACGCCGAGACGGTGAGGCGCAAGGGGCTGCGCATCACCGGTATCGACATCGATGCCGACTACATCGACCGCGCCCAGCGCCGGCTGGAGGAGGAGTCGCTCTGCGCCCATGCCGAGGTGCGTCTCGAGTCCGTCTACGACCATGACGGTGGCCCCTACGATGCAGCCTATTTCTCGGCCAGCCTGATGCTGCTGCCGGAGCCCGAGCGAGCACTTCGCCACTGCGCGGCACTGTTGAACCCAGGCGGACGGCTCTATTTCACCCAGACCATCCAACTGCGGCCCTCCCGTGGGATGGAGTGGCTCAAGCCCATGCTCAAGCGGCTCACCAGCATCGACTTCGGCCGGGTGACCTACGAGGATGCCTTCAAGGCGCAGCTCGACGCCGCCGGCCTGCGGCTCGAGGAGCTCACGGTGCTGTCGCGTCACGGCAGCCGGGCATCGTGCCTGGCGGTGGCGCGACCCCTCGACTGATGCTTTCCCGCCGGCCCGCTACGCCCGCAGCGGGCCGGAGAAAGGCGCACTTATCCTTTATTGCGGATCGGGACTCGGCTCAAGGCATTGTTCTCATCGGCCAGGCGCTGCAACAGTCGGCAGAGGGTGTCGCGTTCCTCCTCGTCAAGGGGGCCGAGAATTTCATCCTGGGCCTGTAGCACGGCGGCTTCGGCCTCCATGCGCAATGCCTCGCCGGCCTCGGTGAGGGTCACCAGCATGGAACGACGATCCTCGGGGTTGCGCCGCCGGGTCACCAAACCGCGTTCCTCGAGCTTACGCACGACCACTGCCACGGTATTGCGGTCCAAGGCGGTATAGCCCCCCAGGGTGATTTGGTCCAGCGAGCCCAGCTCATCCAGGGCGGATAGGATCACGTACTGCAGTTGGGTGAGATTGTAGGCCTCGCACTGGCGCAAGAAAATCGCCACGCTGATCTGGTGGCAGCGCCGTAGCAGATTGCCGGGGAGCGAGTTGGCTTTGGTAAGCGGCGTTCCGGTCATGGTGACGAGTCCCAAGTAACGAGGGTAATGAGAGCGTCGTGGCCAGTCGGATAGCGCTCGGACCACGGCGGAAACGACGTTACAGCCGGTGGCTTACCCCGCATGAGGATGGTTTTCCGGCAGGGCATCGACGAAGGCCGGCAGCCGCAGGCAGCGATCGTAGATCGCCTGCAGGGTGGGGTAGCGCGACATGTCCACGTCGAAGCGGCGGTTGTTAGCCACCTGAGCAAACAGACAGAGGTCTGCCAGGCCGGGCTCGTCACCATAGCAGAACTTGCCCCGGCGGGCATCGATGCTCAGTTGCTGCTCCAGGGGGGCGAAACCCTGGTCGACCCAGTGGCGGAACCACTCGCCCACACCTGGTTCGTCCACACCCAGCTCGCTACCGAGGTACTGCAGCACCCGCAGGTTGTTGACCGGGTGGATATCGCAGGCCACGGCCTGGGCCAGGCCGCGCACCCAGGCGCGGTCCAGCGGGGCGGCTGGCAGCAGGGCTGGCTCCGGGTGCGTCTCCTCCAGATATTCCATGATCGCCAGGGACTGGCCGAGCACCGTGCCGTCCTCGAGCTGCAGGGCCGGGACCAGGCCCTGCGGGTTGAGGGCTAGGAAGGCTGCAGAGCGGTGCTGGCTCTCGCGCAGCACATAGGAGACATGCTCATAGGCCAGGCCCTTGAGGTTCAGGGCCGCGCGGACCCTGACCGAGGCGGAACTGCGAAAGAAGTTGTGCAGGACCAGGCTCATATCCCCTCCCGCGGCGCCACGATGGTGATCGCGTGATCGCCCACCCCGTCGATGCCGCCGGTGACCTTGTCGCCCACCTGCAGCGGACCCACGCCGGCCGGGGTGCCGGTGTAGATCAGGTCACCGGGCTGGATGCGCATGGAGTGGGAGAGGATGGAGACGATCTCCTCCACGTCCCAGATCAGGTCGGCGATGTCCTGGTCCTGCTTGATCTCGTCGTTGACGGCGAGCCAGATGCGGCCGGTGGTGGGGTGACCGATCTCGCTGGCCTTGCGGATCGGCGAGATGACGGCGGACTCGTCGAAGGCCTTGCCCCAGTCCCAGGGACGACCCTTCTCGCGTGCCTCGAGCTGCAGGTCACGGCGGGTGAGGTCGTTGCCGGCGGCGTAGCCGTAGATGTATTCCCGCGCCTTGTCGGTGGGGATCTGGAATCCGGCCTTGCCGATCGCGATCACCAGCTCCATCTCGTAGTGGAAGTTCTGGGTCTCCGGCGGATAGGGCACCTCGCTGCCGTCCGGCACGATGGCGTCGGCCGGCTTGGTGAAGAAGAACGGGAATTCGCGGCTCGGGTCGCGGCCCATCTCGCGGGCGTGGGCCTCGTAGTTGCGACCCACGCAGAAGATGCGGCGCACCGGGAAGCGCTGGTCGTCCCCCTCGATGGCGACGCTGGTGACGGGCTGGGGGGCGAAGACGTAGTCGGTCATGCTCGGTTACCTCTTTCAGGGTGTCGGTCGTTATCGGTCGTGCGATCAATCGGAATTTCGTGCTTCTCGCCAGATTCCCAGCTTCTGCTGGGCGACGCGGTCGGAGTAGCTGAACAGTACGGCGTCCGCGTCGGCCTCGTGGACCACCGGGTACCAGCTGGGCACCACGAAGATGTCCTTGGGCTTCCACTCGAAGGTCTTGTCGCCGATGGTGGTGCGGCCGGTGCCCTCGATGACGCTGAACACCGTGGCATCGGTGGAACGGTAGCCAGCGGTCTTGAAGCCCTTGGGCAGCAGCTGCACGAAGGGGGCAATCGTCGGCATGGCGAAGCCGCCATCGACTGGATTGATGTAGCGCATCTTCAGGCCATGGCAGGGATCCCATTCGTCGCGCTGGCGCATGGTTTCCAGCGCCTCGCGAGTGCGCGCATAGGGGTAGTTGAAGATCGGCGAGGCCAGGCCCTTCTTCTCGAAGTCCACCGGCAGCATGTTGGCGCCGTAGCGGGCCAGGGAGTCGCCGGTGGGCTTGGTGATCGCCTGAGTGTCCTCGCCGAGTCCCTCGGCGAAGGAGGCGTCGAACAGCGAGAGCATGGGGATGTCGAGGCCATCCATCCAGATCATCGGCCGTTCGGACTCGTTGCCGTGGTCGTGCCAGGTCCAGGGTGGGGTGATCACGAAGTCGCCCTCATGCATCAGGGTGCGCTCGCCGTTGACCGCGGTGCAGGCGCCGCCGCCGTCCATGACGAAGCGCAGGGCCGACTGGCTGTGGCGGTGGGCTGGGGCCACCTCGCCAGGCAGCACCAGCTGCAGGCCGGCGTAGAGTGAGGTAGTGATGCGGCTCTGGCTGCGCAGGCCGGGGTTCTCCAGGATCAACACCCGACGCTCGGCCTCCTTTGCGGTGATCAGCTCACCGGCCTCCATCAGCAACCGCTTGGCCGTGTCGAACTCCCAGAGGTGCGGCACGCAGGCACTCTTGGGAGTCGGGGTGATGATGTCGCTCAGTACGTTCCACAGGGCGCTGAAGTCCTGCCTGGCGATCTTCTCGTAGTAGGCCTCGCGCTCGGGTGAGCTCTGGGGCTTTTCGGTCAGAGACATGGGGTGTCCTCCTGCAGGTTCAGGCGTCTTGTGAGGTGGTGACGTTGCTCAGGCCGCTGCCGCCGTAGAGCCACTCGATGCGGTTGTAGAAGTCCTCGGGCGTCATGGCACGCAGGGTGGCGTTGCGCATCGCTGCCTTGCCGCCGTCCGCGTGGTAGATGTATTCGCCCATCAGCCGCGAATAGGTCTGCACCCTGGCGGTGCGGGCGAAGCGGTCGTTGCGATAGGCTTCGAAGGCCTCGCCGAGATCCGGCTTGTCACCGAGGTGGTAGGAGAGGCAGACGGCGTCTTCCATGGCCATGCAGGCGCCCTGGGCCATGTACTGCAGCATGGGGTGAGCAGCGTCGCCGAGCAGCACCACCCGGCCGTCGATCCAGTGCTCGTTGGGGTCGCGGTCGCAGAGCACCCACATCTTCCAGTCCTGACCGTGCTCGATGATCTGGCGTGGGCGTTCCGCAATATGGGCGAAGCCACGATGGACTTCCTCCTTGGTCACCGGCTTGCCGGCCACCGGCTCGGGGGCATCGTTGTGGTAGGTCACCACCAGGTTGTAGACCTCGCCGCCCTTGAGGGGGTAGTGGACGATATGGCACTTGGGCCCGGCCCAGAGGGTGGCGGCGTTCCAGCGCAGCTCCTCGGGCATCTGCTCGGTAGGGATCACCGAGCGGTAGGTGGTATGGCCCGATACTCGCGGAGCGCCGTCGCCGATCACCTTCTGGCGGATCGGCGACCACAGACCCTCGGCGCCGATCAGGGCACGGCCGCTGAAGCGCTCGCCATTGGCGAGAATGGCGGTGATGCCATTGGCGTCCTGCACGTAGTCCTCGACCCGTGAGTCGGTGCGTAGCTCGACCCGCTCGTTGGCCTCGCAGGCGTCCAGCAGCACCTTGTGAAGATCGGCGCGATGCACCACCGCGTAGGGGTTGTTGAAGCGCTCACGGAACGTTTCGTCCAGGGGGATGGCGGCGATCCGGCGATCCTCCATGGCGTCCATCAGTAGCAGGTTGTCGATATACACCGCCTTGGCGCGAGCTTCATCGCCAATGCCCAGGTAGTCGAAGGCGTGGAAGGCGTTGGGGCCGATCTGAATGCCGGCGCCGATCTCGCCCAGCTCGGGGGCCTGCTCCAGGACCAGGGAGGGGATGCCTTGGCGAGCGAGGCCGAGGGCGGCGGCCAGGCCGCCGATGCCGCCGCCGGCAATCAGAATGGTGTCTTGGCTCATGATGTGCCTCTCTTGTGAGCAATGCATGGTCTATGGGTCTAGCGGAAGACCGTTACGACCCAGGGGTTGAGGATGGTGGCGACGATGACCAGGCAGGCTGCCAGGATGAAGGGGGTAATCCACAGGGTGATGCGCTGCAGGCTGACGTTGCTGATTGCCGAGGCCACATAGAGGCCGGCGCCCACCGGCGGCGTCAGCAGGCCCAGGGTCAGGGTCATGCAGGTGACGATGCCGAAGTGGATGGGGTCAATGCCGTAGCTGCCTTGGGCCACCGGCAGCAGGATCGGCACCAGGATGATCAGGGCGGCGATGCCGTCGAGCACCATGCCCACCACCAGCAGCATCAGGAACACCAGCAGCATGAAGACCAGCGGGCTCTCGGTGGCGCCCTGCATCAGGCCGGCCACCTGCTGGGGAATCTGGTTGTAGACCAGCACCCAGCCAAAGGCCTTGGCCGCGGCGATCAGAAACAGCACGATGGCGGTGTTGCGTGCAGTGCGTGCCAGGACCCCGGGGAGGTTCTCGGCCTTGAGGTCGCGAAACACCAGGCCTCCGATGATCAGTGCCATCAGGGTGGCGGCCGCCGCCGACTCGGTAGGTGTGACGATGCCGAAAGCGATGCCGCCGACGATCACCAGCGGGATGCTCAGGGTCAGGAGAGCATTGCGGGTGGCCAGCCAGCGGTCGATGGGCTCGCGGGCCTCGGCCGGAGCCTTGTGGGCGCGGCGGGCGACCAGCGCGATCAGGCCGCTGATCAGTACGAAGAGCGCAAGCCCCGGCAGGATGCCGCCCATGAACATGGCGCCGATGGAGACCTGGGCGATGACGCCGTAGATGATGAAGATCATCGACGGTGGGATGATCGGGCCGAGCAGACCGGCGCCGGCCGTCAGGGCCGCGGCGAAGCCTTTGTCGTAGCCGTCGCGGGCGAGCTCCGGCGTCATCACCCGGCTCATGATGGCGATCTGTGCCGTGGCCGAGCCCATGATGGAGGCGAGCATCAGGTTCGAGGTCAGGGAGACGTAGGCGATGCTGTGGGGAATCCAGGCGAACCAGGCGCGCGCCGCCTGGATGATGCGCCGCGTGATGCCGCCCTCGTTCATGATTTCGCCGAGCAGGATGAACAGCGGGATGGCCAGCAGATCGAACACTTCGAGCGAGCCGAACAGCACCTGGGGCAGCCCCTCGAGGATGCGGTAGTTGCCGCTGTTGATCACGAAGGCAAAGGTCGAGGCGAGTAGCACGAATGCGATCGGCATGCCTAGCAGCATCAGTAGGATAAAGACGGCGAGAGTCATGCCTCAGTCCTCCTCGTCGTCGACCAGGGCGAAGACCGTGCGGGTATGGTCCGGCAGCCTGGCAAGAATGTGGAAAATTCCGGTAGCGCAGAAGATTGGTACGACCAGATAGAAGTGCCACTTGGGCCAGTCGAGTGTGATGGCAATGTCGAAGGCTGCTGAGGGGGAGCGTATCCAGCCGATGGAGTACCACAGCAGGGTTGCCAGTACGGCCAGGCAGATCAGCTCGGTCAGCCAGTAGCAGAGCCGCTGCAAGTGACTCGGCATAACCCCAACCAGCATGGTCAGGCGCACGTGCTGGTCATGATGAATGGCTACAGAAATGGCCAGGAAGGCCATCCATACGAGGATATAGACCGCCAGCTCCTCGGCGAAGAAGAGCGGACTGCTGAACACGTAGCGGCCGATTACGTTGACGATCAGCAGTGTGCTGAAGGCAATGATCAGCAGGCCGCAGAGCAGCTGTTCGAACTGCGCCAGCCATCGGCTGGCGCGGGTCAGAGGAGGTTTCTGCATCGTTGTCACCCGTGTATCGAGTGGGGTCGTTGCGTCCATGCGGCTCATTCGTCGCCCTGGCGGTCGGCGACCTCTCGCTGGAAGGCCTCTATGACCGGGTGGTCCCCGAAGCGCGCCTGAAAGGCCTGGTTGGCGGCGTCGAAGACTCCCTTGGCATCTTCCAGGGCGAAGACGTCGATGGTTTCCTCCAGGTAGGCCAGGTTGCTGGCCTCCGCTTTTATCTGAGATTGCGTGGCCCAGGTCAGGGCCTCCTGCATGGCCTCCTCGAGCAGTTCGCGCTCTTCCTCTTCGAGCGAGGACCAAGTGCGCTGGCTGATTACCGAAACGGCGGGGAAGGCCATATGGTTGGTCAGGGTGAGGTGCTCGGCCACCTCGTAGAAGCCGGAGCCCACCAAGGCATCGAGATCGATATCGATGCCATCGAGCATGCGATTTTGCAGGCTCTGGTAGACGTCGGGCAGGTGCACGGGGGTGGGGGTGGCACCAGCTTCCCGCCACCAGGTCTGCATGGCCGGGATCGGAATGATGCGTACCTTCTCGCGGCGCAGATCGTCCAGGCTCTCGACGCGACCGTCGCGCATCAGGATGTGGCGCATGCCGGCGAAGGTGTAGCCAAAAGCGTGCAGCCCCTTGTCGTCCAGGCTGGTCAGCATTTGCTGGGCGGACTCGGTCTCGGAGGCCTCGCTGGCTTCGGCAACGCTGTCGAACAGGAAGGGGGAGAACCAGCCGACGAATGCCGGCTCGCGCTGGCTGGTGATGGCGGCAGTCATGATGCCCATGTCCAGCAGACCGGTCTCCATCTGGGAGAACATTGCTGGTTCGTCGCCCAGCTGTCCGGCGGGAAAGATCGAGATGGTCATTTCGCCGTCACTGCGTTTGGCAACGCTTTCGGCGAGGCGCTCGGCGGCCTGGGTCCAGATATGCTGAGGTGGCGTGATGAGGCCCATACGCAGCTCGGTGGCCATTGCCTGGCTGCTCAGGGCCCAAACGGTTGCCCCCATAACGGCAGCAGACAGAACGTTGCGAGTCAGGGTGCGTGCAGTGATTGTCATTGTGCTGGCCTTGTCGGTTGATTTTTCGCGTTCTGGTCAAAAATTGACCTACGTCAGTATTGTGATCATCAGTATTGTGATCAATTATACAAAAGTGCAAGAGTGGTTTCACGGCAGCCTCATGGGCTCATGACGTACGTTGGCTTGGAGACATGACATGACCGAGAACCGGCATTTCCACGACAGGCAAGCACGTGGCTGGCAGGAGCGCCTGCTTGCTGCCTGCATGCCGCAGCTTGTCCAGGCGATCAGGTATGAGGCAGGCGCCGACTATCGCGCCCTTATTCGCGACCTGGAGACTCCCTTGCTACCTGAGTTCGAGCTTGAGGTTGCCCGTCACCTCGGCTGCGGTGATGAGCGTGAGCTGATTCCGGCCGAGACGCTTATGCCGGCAATGTTGCAAGGCTTCGGGCTGACAGCGGATCAATTCGGCCCTGAGGAAAAAGAGCACTTAATGGAGCTGAGAAACAGGTGCAATCGCTGCCTGGCAGTGGGGCACTGCTGGAAAGCGCTCAGGGCCAGAGCCGGTAGGGAAGCCTATCGCGACTATTGCCCTAACGCCCCTGCCTTTGAGGAAAAGGCTCGCGAGTTTGGCAGCTGATAGGAGTCTGCTGTTTCTTGCGCATACGGTATTTCAGGGGTATCTGCCGCTGCGGCGGTTCTCCACCAGCACCTCGAGGATGGCGTTGGCCGCCTGCATGATCGGCGAAGGCGCTTCGCCCTTGCGCCGGCTGCAGATCACCGGCGAGGTGAGGCCCGGGTCGGCGAGGTAGACGTAAACGATGCCGTCGCGCTGCACGCGCTTGACCTGCTCCGGCACCAGGGTGATGCCGATCTCCGAGGCGACCAGCGCCAGCGCCGTCTGCAGCTCGTTGGCCTCCTGGGCCACGGTGACCTTGAGCCCGCGGCGGCGAAACAACCCCAGCGTCATGTCGGCCAGGCTCGGGCGCGGCTGGGCCGGAAACAGCACCAGCGGGTACTCGGCGAGCTGGGCCAGGGTCGGCTTGGTATCGGCCAGCGGGTGGCCTTCGGGCAGGGCGGCCATCAGCGGCTCGTCGAACAGGTTCTCCTGCTCCACGTCGGGGTCGTCGATGCGCATGCGACCGAACCCCAGGTCGATGCGCCCGCTCTTGAGCGCCTTCACCTGCTGCACCGTGGTCAGCTCGGCCAGCACCAACTCGACATTATCCTTTTGTCGTAATTCCCGCACCAGCAGCGGCAACTGTCCGTAGAACACCGAGGGAACGAAGCCGATGCCGAAGATCACGCGCTTGCTGCGGGCCAGACGCTGGGTCGCGGCGACGGTGGTGTCGAGCTTGTCCATTATCTGCAGGGTATGCTCATGAAAGAACTGACCCGCCGGCGTCAGGCGCAGTCCACGGGCGCTTCGCTCGAATAGCTCGGCGCCAATTTCGCTCTCCAATTGCTTGATCTGACGAGATAAAGGTGGCTGTGCCATGTGCAGCTTGGCGGCCGCTCGGGTCAGGTTGAGCTCCTCCGCGACCATGCAGAAATAGCGTAGATGTCGCAGCTCCATGATACCTCCAGGGTATGGCTCGGGACCTAAACGATATTGGTTCGGCCGCGCCGTGGCAATCAGACTGCCATGGTATCGAAACACCGAACCGCCGGAGCGCGCATGTCATCTGTCATCGAGTCCATCGAAACGCTGCTGGTCGATCTACCGACCATCCGCCCTCACAAGCTCTCCATGACCACCATGGCCTGCCAGACGCTGGTCATCGTGCGTCTGCGCGACTCCGACGGCGTCGAGGGCCTGGGCGAGGGCACCACCATCGGCGGGCTGGCCTACGGCCCCGAGAGCCCCGAGAGCATCAAGCGCAACATCGACAGCTACCTGGCGCCGCTGCTGATCGGCCAGCCGGCGGACGCCGTCGCCGTGCTGCGTGCCCGCCTCGACCGCCACGCCCGCGGCAACGCCATCGCCAAGTCGGCGCTGGAGACCGCGCTGCTCGACGCCCAGGGCAAGCGCCTCGGCTTGCCCATGGCCGAGCTGCTCGGCGGTGCGCGCCACGACCATCTGCCGGTGCTGTGGACCCTGGCCAGCGGCGATACCGCCCGCGACATCGACGAGGCCTTCCAGCGCCTGGAACAGCGCCGCCACTGCGACTTCAAGCTCAAGATCGGCGCCAACGCCGTGGACGACGACGTGCGCCACGTGGCCGCGATCAAGGCGGCGCTGGGCGAACGGGCCAGCGTGCGCGTCGACGTCAACCAGGCCTGGAGCGAGAGCACCGCCGTGCGCGGTATCGCCGCGCTGCAGGCCGCCGGTATCGAGCTGATCGAGCAGCCGGTCTCCGCCCGCGAGCATGCCGGGCTGGTGCGCCTGGCCAAGCGCTTCGAGGTGCCGATGCTGGCCGACGAGGCGGTGGCCGACGCCCGCGACGGCTTCGCTTTGGCCGCCGCCGGCTTCAGCGGCGCCTATGCGCTGAAGATCGCCAAGGCCGGCGGCCCGCGCGGCGCCCTGGCGCTGGCCGAGGTGGCCCAGGCCGCCGGCATCGGCCTCTACGGCGGCACCCTGCTGGAGGGCAGCATCGGCACTGCCGCCTCGCTGCACGCCTGGGCCACGCTGCCCGAGCTGGCCTGGGGCAGCGAGATGTTCGGCCCGCTGCTGCTCAAGGATGACATCGTCGCCGAGCCGCTGGCCTACGGCGAGTTCGGTGTCGCGCTGCCGAAAGGTCCGGGGCTGGGTATCGCCCTGGATGAAGACAAGCTCGCCCACTTCACACGGAAACCCTGATTTATTGCTGCGCTCGATATTCTGGCCGCCGGCGGTACTCACAATCCTCATTGAGCCGCCAGTCAACTCCGGTTGCTCCGTTCCGGCGGCGGCCAGCCTCTCATCGCTCGCGACATAAATCAGCGCTTCCTCGATACAGCAACGTAAGGAGATGCCCATGCTTTTCCAAGTGGAAATGACCGTCAAGCTGCCGCCGGCGATGCCGGCCGACGAGGCCGCCGCGATCAAGGCGCGCGAGAAGGAGTACGCCCAGGAGCTGCAGCGTCAGGGCAAGTGGCGCCACCTGTGGCGGGTGGCCGGCAGCTACGCCAACGTCAGCATCTTCGACGTGCGCGACAACACCGAGTTGCAGGAGCTGGTCGCGGGCCTGCCGCTCTTCCCGTGGATGGAGATCAGCGTCAAGCCGCTGTGCCGCCATCCGTCATCCATACGCGACGACGACAGCTGATCGAGCAGCACGCCAGCCCCGCGGGGCACCCAACGACAACGAGGACAGACCCATGACCGTGAAGATCCATGACACCCCCGACGTGCAGAACTTTCTCAAGGCCGTGGCCGGCTTCGACCAGCAGGGCGGCAGCCACCGTGGCAAGCAGATCCTGCATCGCCTGCTCTCCGACGTATACCGCCTGATCGACGACTTCGACGTCAGCCCCGAGGAGTTCTGGTCGGCGGTGAGCCTGCTCAACGAGCTGGGCAAGGAGAGCCAGTTCGGCCTGCTGGCTCCGGGGCTCGGCTTCGACCACTACCTCGACATGCGCATGGACGCCGCCGACGAACAGGCCGGCCTGACCGGCGGCACGCCGCGTACCATCGAAGGTCCGCTTTACGTGGCCGGCGCGCCGGTGAGCGAAGGCGAGGCGCGCATGGACGACGGCAGCGACGTCGATGCCGAGGTGATGTGGCTGACCGGCCAGGTGCGCGACACCCAGGGCAAGCCGGTGGCCGGCGCCCAGGTGGAGATCTGGCACGCCGACTCCAAGGGCGGCTATTCCTTCTTCGATTCCTCGCAGTCGCAGTACAACCTGCGCCGCACCATCATCGCCGACGCCGAGGGCCGTTACCGCGCCCGCAGCATCATTCCCTCCGGCTACGGCGTGCCGGCCGGCAGCCCCACCGACCAGGTGCTCAAGCTGCTGGGTCGTCATGGCCAGCGTCCGGCGCACATTCACTTCTTCGTCTCCGCTCCGGGACATCGTCACCTGACCACCCAGATCAACCTGGCCGGCGACGAGTACACCTGGGACGACTTCGCCTTCGCCACCCGGGAGGAGCTGGTGGTCGACGCCACCCGCATCGAGGACGCCGCCGAGGCCGCCAAGCGCGGGCTCGAAGCGCCCTTCACCGAGGTGGTGTTCGACGTCGAGCTGGCGCCCACCGCCGACCCCGAGCAGCAGAGCCGCCACAAGCGTCCGCGGGCGCTGGAAGACGAGGCGACAGCGGCCAAGCGCGAGCCCGTCGAGGCCTGAGCGGCCGCAACCGACGCTACCTGACTGACGACACGAAGCGCTCCGCCCGCCGGCCCCCGCCGGTGGGTAGGGGAGCCTCGTCCCTGACAAGAGCAACGAGGAGTTGGAGCCATGACCGCACAGCTTGATCGTCTCGAGAAACGCGTTCGCGGTGCCGTCGTCGACGACGCCGAGAGCGGTATCTTCCGCTGCCACCGCAGCATGTTCACCGACCCGGCCTTCTTCGAACTGGAGATGAAGCACATCTTCGAGGGCAACTGGCTGTTCCTGGCCCACGAGAGCCAGGTCGCGGAGCCGGGCGACTACTTCACCGTGACCATGGGCCGTCAGCCGGTGGTCATCACCCGCGACAAGAACGGCGAACTGCACGGCCTGATCAACGCCTGCGCCCACCGCGGCGCGACCCTGTGCCGGCGCAAGCAGGGCAACAAGGGTACCTTCACCTGTCCGTTCCACGGCTGGACCTTCAAGAACGACGGCAAGCTGCTCAAGGCCAAGAACGAGAAGACCGGCGCCTACCCGGAGGGCTTCAAGCAGGAGGGTTCCCACGACCTCAAGCGCCTGCCGCGCTTCGAGAGCTATCGCGGCTTCCTGTTCGGCAGCCTGAGCGCCGACGTGCTGCCGCTGGAGGAGTACCTGGGCGAGACCCGCAAGATCATTGACAACATCGTCGATCAGGCGCCGCAAGGACTCGAAGTGCTGCGTGGCACTTCCTCCTACACCTTCAACGGCAACTGGAAGCTGGGCGCCGAGAACGGCGCCGACGGTTACCACGTCAGCACCGTGCACTGGAACTACGCCTCGACCATGGATCGCCGCAACTATGACGCCGGCGGCACCAAGGCGGTGGACGCCGACGGCTGGTCGAAGAGCCAGGGCGGCTTCTACTCCTACGACCACGGCCACATGATGCTGTGGACCCGCCTGCTCAACCCCGAGGTGCGCCCGGTCTACTCACAGAAAGAGTGGATCGAGCAGGCGTTCGGCGAGGCGCGGGCCGATTCCATCGTCAACCAGACGCGCAATCTCTGCCTCTACCCCAACGTCTACCTGATGGACCAGTTCTCCACCCAGATCCGCGTGATCCGGCCCATCGCCGTGGACAAGAGCGAGGTCACCATCTACTGCTTCGCGCCCAAGGGTGAGTCCGCCGAGAACCGCGCCCTGCGCATCCGCCAGTACGAGGACTTCTTCAACGTCAGCGGCATGGGCACCCCCGACGACCTGGAAGAGTTCCGCGCCTGCCAGAACGGCTACGCCGGCGAGGCCGCCGAGTGGAACGACCTCTCCCGCGGTGCCAAACAGTGGGTCGAGGGCGCCGACGACAACGCGAAGGCCATCGACATGAAACCGCTGCTCAGCGGTGCCTCCCCCGAGGACGAAGGGCTCTACGTGCTGCACCACAAGCACTGGGTCGAGGAGATGCTGCGCGCCATCGAACGCGAGCGCGGCCAGTTCATCGCCACCCAGAGCGCCTGAGCCAGGCCTTACCGAGACGGGGAGAAACGACATGAGCATCAGCTATCACGACATCCAGGCCTTCCTCTATCGCGAGGCGCGCCTGCTCGACGACCGCCAGTGGGACGAGTGGCTGGCGTGCTACCGCAAGGACGCGGTGTTCTGGATGCCGGCCTGGGACGACGACGACCGGCTGACCGAGGACCCGCAGCGCGAGATCTCGCTGATCTACTACCCCAGCCGGGAAGGGCTCGAGGATCGCGTCTATCGCATCAAGACCGAGCGCAGCGGCGCCAGCACCCCCGAGCCGCGCACCACGCACCAGATCTCCAATCTGGAGGTGCTCTCTCAGACTGGCGATACGGTCGAGCTGCGCTTCAACTGGCACACCCTGAGCCACCGCTACAAGCAGACCGACGGCTACTTCGGCAGCTCCTTCTACACCCTGGACGTGAGCGGCGGCGAGCCGCGCATCGTCAGCAAGAAGGTGGTGCTCAACAACGACTACATCCACCAGGTCATCGACGTGTATCACGTCTGAACGATCGTGAACCCGGTGGGGGAGGAGACGACCATGAGCTATACCATCGCACTCAACTTCGAGGACGGCGTGACCCGCTTCATCACCTGCAACGCAGGAGAGACGGTGCTCGACGCCGCCTACCGCCACAAGGTCAACCTGCCGATGGACTGCTCCGACGGGGTCTGCG
Source organism: Billgrantia desiderata (assembly GCA_011742915.1). Lineage (GTDB taxonomy): Bacteria > Pseudomonadota > Gammaproteobacteria > Pseudomonadales > Halomonadaceae > Halomonas > Halomonas desiderata. The sequence goes on from JAAQTN010000007.1 coordinate 148,004, forward strand.
GCACCTGCAAGGGGCACTGCGAGCAGGGTGAGTTCGATCTCGGCGACGAGTATATCGACGAGGCGCTCTCCGACGAGGAACTCGCCGAGGGCAAGGTGCTGACCTGCCAGATGGTGCCCTCTTCGGACTGCGTGGTGCAGGTACCGGCGGCCTCGACCCTGTGCAAGACCGCGGTGGGCGAGTTTCCGGCCCGGGTCGCCGAGGTCTCGCGCCTCTCCGAGGACAGCTTCGAGCTAGTTGTCGATCTCGATGAAGGCGAGGGGTTGGTCTTCCTGCCGGGCCAGTACGTCAACATCCAGGTCCCGGGCAGCGACGAGACCCGCTCCTACTCGTTCAGCTCGCTACCTGGCGAGCGCCACGCGACCTTCCTCATCCGCAACGTGCCGAACGGCCTGATGAGCGGCTATCTCAGCGGTGCGGCCAAGCCCGAGGACGCCCTGACTCTGACCGGGCCGATGGGTAGCTTCTACCTGCGCGAGGTCAGACGCCCGGTGCTGATGCTGGCCGGCGGTACCGGCCTGGCGCCGTTCCTGGCCATGTTGCGCCAGCTGCAGGAGCAGGGCTGCGACCAGCCGGTGCGGCTGCTCTACGGCGTCAACGTCGACGATCACCTGGTCAAGCTCGACGAGCTCGACGGCTTCGTCGAGGCGCTGCCTGACTTTGCCTACACCACGGTGGTCGCCGATGCGGCGAGCGAGCACATGCGCAAGGGCTACGTGACCCACCACATGGCCCCCGAGCTGCTGCACGACGGCGAGGTCGACGTCTACCTGTGCGGGCCGCCGCCAATGGTCGATGCGGTGCTCGCCCACTTCCGCGAGCAGGGCATCGCCCCGGCCAGCTTCCACTACGAGAAGTTCGCCCCGAGCCTGGCCCCGCAAGACGCCAAGAAGGAGGCGGTGGCATGAGCACCCGATTCCAGGACCAGACGATGGTGATCACCGGCGCCGCCCAGGGCATCGGTAAGCGCGTCGCCGAACGCGCCGGGGCCGAGGGCGCCCGGCTGGCGCTGGTGGACCGCGCCGAGCACGTCGAGCGGGTGGCGGCCGAGCTGCGCGAGGCGGGCATCGAGGCGGTCGCCATCCAGGCCGACCTGGAAGCCTGGGAGGGCGCCGAGGGCGTGATGCGCCAGGTTCAGGAGCACTATGGTCGGCTCGACGTGCTGATCAACAACGTCGGTGGCACCATCTGGGCCCAGCCCTACGCCCACTACACGCCCGAACAGATCGAGGCCGAGGTGCGCCGCTCGCTGTTTCCCACCCTGTGGTGCTGTCGTGCGGCGCTGCCCTATCTGCTGGCGAGCCAGGGCAACATCGTCAACGTCTCCTCGGTGGCCACCCGCGGCATCAATCGGGTGCCCTACGCCGCGGCCAAGGGCGGCGTCAACGCCATGACCGTGGCGCTGGCCTTCGAATATGCCGAGTACGGCATTCGCGTCAACGCCACCGCCCCCGGCGGCACCGAGGCGCCACCGCGGCTGACGCCGCGCAACGCCGCCGAGCCCAGCGAGCAGGAGAAGGCGTGGTACCAGCAGCTGATCGATCAGACCAAGGCCACCAGCTTCATGGGGCGCTACGGCACCCTCGACGAGCAGGCCGGCCCGATCCTGTTCCTGGCTTCCCGCGATGCCAGCTACATCACCGGCAGCGTGGTGCCGGTGGCGGGAGGTGACAGCGGCTGATCGTTTCCTACGCCACGTTCATCGGTACGCACTACTCATCTCAACGATAACAACAGTCCCCTGGAGTACACCGTGAAACACATCGAGAAAGGCACGAGCCTGAAGCGCCTGCCTGGCGATTTCATCCGCGACCTGACGCCCGAGAATGCCAGCGCCGGTCTGGTGGCCGGCGTGTTCGGCCTGAGCGCCGGCGTCATCCACGTCAGCGCCGGCACCGCGGCCGGCCTGGATTCTTCCTTCATCATGATCTGGGTGATCAGCTACCTGATGATCAACGGCCTGTTCGGCCTGCTGGTGCCGAGCTACTACCGGCTGCCCCTGCCCATGGCCAACTCGATTCCCGGCGCGCTGCTGTTCGCCGCCGTGATCCCGGTGGTGGGGCTCGAGGCCGCCCTGGGCGCGACCCTGATCGCCGGCGCCATCTCGCTCATAGCCGGACTCACCGGGGTGATGGCCACGGTGATGCGGCTGATCCCGATGCCGATCGTGATGGGCATGATCGCCGGCGTGCTGCTGAGCTTCGGCACGCGCATGGTCGGCTCGCTGGACGACGCCCTGCTGCCGGCCGCGATCATGATCCTGAGCTTCTTCCTGGCGGCGCGGCTGTTTCGCCGCGTGCCGCCGCTGCTGGTGGCCATGGGCGCGGGCATCGCCTACCTGATGGCCACCGGCGTCGACTTCTCCGGCATCCAGGCCACGGTGCGCTTCCCCGAATTCGTCGTGCCCGAGTTCACCCTGGGCGCCTTCCTCGCCTACGGCCTGCCGCTGGCGATCATTCTGGTGGGGATGGAGACCCCGGCCGGCGTCGGCCTGGTCAAGGGCATGGGCTACGACAAGGTACCGGCCAACGGCATCACCGCGGTGGGCGGCCTGGGTACCATGATCTCCTCGTTCTTCAACCTGCACAGCACCTGTATCGCCGCGCCGATGACCGGCATCTGCTCCTCGCCGGAAGCCGGCGAGCGCGACAAGCGCTGGGTGGCGGCGGTGATCACCGGGGCCATCTTCGTGGTGTGCGCGCCCTTCTACGGCTACGTGGTCAGCCTGATCGAGGCCACCCCGGGCTACTTCATCGCCATCATCGCCGGCCTGGCGCTGGTCCGCGTGCTGACCTCGGCGCTGGCCATCGCCTTCTCCGGCAAGAAACACGAGATGGGCGCGCTGTTCGCCTTCCTGATCGCCGCCTCGGGCATCCAGATCCTCGGCATCGGCGCCTCGTTCTGGGCACTGGTGCTGGGGGTGCTGATCTCGATGATCTTCGAGACCAAGGACTTCGAGTTCATCGTCAAGCGCGAGACCGCCGCGGCGCGCTAGCGTAGCGGCCGTACGTCCTCCATTGGTCCGCGTGCGATCCGTCGCCGCGGGCCTTTTTTCCCGTTTCGACTCTCCATTCCACTCACGCGAGGTGAACCATGTCATTGCGCCAGGACTGGTCGCTGTCGGCCGTGACCGCCGGCTTCGTGGCGGTGCTGATCTCCTATGCCGGCCCGCTGGCGATCTTCTTCCAGGCCGCGCAGAGCGCGGACATCTCCGCCCAGATGATGAGTTCCTGGGTATGGGCGATCTCCATCGGTGCCGCGGTGTCGGGTATCGGCCTGAGCCTGTGGCTCAAGGTGCCGGTGATCACCGCCTGGTCGGCGCCCGGCACGGCGCTGTTGGTCACGCTGTTTCCCGGGCTGTCGTTGAACGAGGCGGTGGGGGCCTATCTCACCGCCGCCTTGATCGTCTTCGCGGTGGGGGTGAGCGGCACCTTCGACCGTCTCATCGCCTTGATACCTCCCGGAATCGCCGCGGCGATGATGGCCGGCATCCTGTTCCAGTTCGGCCTTGGCGTGTTCACTTCACTGGAGAGCTCGCCGGCCCTGGCCATGGGCATGCTCGCCGCCTACCTGGTGTTCAAGCGGCTCTTCCCGCGCTACTTCCTGGTGCTGTTGCTGCTGGTCGGGATCGTGCTGGCGGTAGGGCTGGAGGGCGCCAGCCTGGCAGGCGTTTCATGGCAGCTGGCCGCGCCCGCGCCGATTCGCCCCGAGTGGACGCTGAGCGCCACCCTGAGCCTGGCGCTGCCGCTGGCGCTGGTCAGTCTCACCGGCCAGTTCCTGCCGGGCATGGCGATCCTGCGCGGCGCCGGCTACGCCACCCAGGCCCGGCCGATCCTCACCGTTACCAGCCTGGTGTCGATGCCGATGGCGCTGTTCGGTGGCATCACCACGGTGGTGGCGGCCATCACCGCGGCGCTGTGTACCGGCAGGGCGGCCCACCCCGACCCCGCCAGGCGCTATGTGGCCGGGGTGGCCAACGGCGTGTTCTATCTGTTCGGCGCGCTGTTCTCGGGCAGCATCGTGCTGCTGTTCACCTCGCTGCCGGTGACCTTCGTCGCCCTGCTGGCGGGACTGGCGCTGATCGGGGCGATCAGCGGCAACCTCAGTGCCGCGGCAGCCGAGAAGCAGCACCTCGAGGCCTCGATCATCACCTTCCTGGCCACCGCCTCGGGGATGAGCCTGTTCGGTCTGGGCTCGGCCTTCTGGGGTGTGGCGATCGGCTGTGCGGCCTACCTGATCCTGCATCGGCCGTGCGCGCTGCCGCGGGAGCGGGCGGTGGCCGTCGACGAAAAGACGTGATTGCTCCGCATGAGAAATTCGGCCAATGTCGAGGCATGACTGCCGAACGTCGGCCTGAAACCCCAGCATGTGCGTGGCGCCTATGCTAGATCGAGCTGCTCCCGAGAATTCGGCCTGGAATCCCGGCCTCGAAGCCGACCTGCCCAGGCGCTACCAGCCCCTGGAAACCATCCATCGCGAGGAGAACGTCTCTACCCGGCTGGCCGAGATCCCCGAACTGAGAGCCCTCACCGGCCTCGAGGAGGAGGAGCTGGTGGCGTTTCGCGCCGAGCGTCTGGTGCTGCACGAGCTGATCGTGCGGGTGACCGCCGATATCCGAGTGGCCGAGGGGGAAGAGGAGGAGATGCTGGGGCGCAACTTCCGCCGCATCACCCTGCAGATCCTCAGCGGCTACCTGCTGCCCCATATGCCGGCGCTGCGTCAGGCCTTCGACGAGCTCTACGCGACGATCCGGACCGGAGTGGGGCAGATCCTGGAAGCGGCCTTCGCCGTCGAGCCGGAAGCGGCCGAGCCCGAGCCGGTCTCGCTGCTGACCCGCTGGCTGGGCAGGCGCCCGGCGCCGCAGCGGCAGGCGGACCGCCGTACCCTGGAGGAGCGCCACCATGATGCCATCCAGGGCATCAAGCAGCGAGGGCTGGCCGCCCAGGACGAACTCGAACAGGCCATCTACAAGAGCGCCTATCGGGTGATGAGTTCGATTGCCGCGGTCCATGGCCATATCGGCGTGGACCGCGAGGTGCTGGCGACGCTGATCGCCCGTCACGCCTGCAACGACTATGGCAGCCGTGAGATCGGCAACCTGCTGGCGCCTCACATCGAGCGGGCCATCGAGCAGGAGGGCTACGCCCGGGTGCCACTCGCCGACGAGCCGATCCTGATCAGCCTCAAGGGCGCCTCGGCGGCCGGCAAGAGCTCCCTGCGCCACCTGCTGCGATACACCCTGCAGGATCTCGGTATCCCGCCGGAGCAGTACGGTACCATCACGCCCGATATCTGGCGTCGCCTGCTGCTCGACTACGAGACCCTGGGTGAGGCCTACAAGTACGCCGGTCGCCTGGCGGGCAAGGAGGTCAAGCTGATCGACGCCAAGCTGGACCGCTACATTCGCGACAAGGCGCAGCGGGACCGCACCATTCCCAACCTGCTGATCGACCGCTTTCGCTTCGACAGTTTCTCCTCCGACACGGTGCCGCGGCTGCTGGATGGCACTTACGCCAAGTACGTCTCCACCATGCACATGTACTTCATCATCACCCCGCCGGAGGCCACGGTGGAGCGGGGCTGGCTGCGCGGGCTGGAGCGCGGGCGCTACAAGGCGGTGTCGGATTTCCTGGGGCACTGTGTGGAGGCCTACGACGGCATGCCCAGGGTGTTCTTCAAGTGGATGGACAGCCCGCGGCCGCGCTTCAAGTACGTGTTCCTCGACAACAGCGTGCCCCGGCACACCCCGCCGGAGGTCGTCGCCCACGGCACCCGCGAAGTGCTGCACGTGCTGGACCCTGTGGGCCTGGTCAACCTCGACCGCTACAAGAAGATCAACACCACGGCGACGTGTCCGGATGAGGTCTATCCCGCCGGCGACACCCTGGCCGTGGCCGCCAACTGCACCTTCCTCAAGCAGTGCCTCGCCAAGGTGCCGGAGGTGCGTTTCGCCGACCGCGCCAGCGGCAAGGTCTACCTGAGCGCCACCGCGGGCCGCTTCACGGTGGAGGACGCTGCACTGCTACGCGCCAAGCGGCAGGACCCGGAGCTGGCAGCGTTGTTTGCGGCGCTGGGAGTGTCCGAGGGGGAGTGAGCGTCCTGACGCCACGGGCTCGCACTCGGCGGGCCCGTGGCGTTGCGCTGGAGATATTACCCCGTCGTGCTCACAGCACCCCCTTGGCCTTGGCGGTATGCGTGGCGATGGCGTCCATCAGCGGCGGCGAGAGGCAGTCGTAGGGCGGCAGGCCCAGCTCCTGCAGCCGTGAGCGGACCGCGCCCATGTTCTGCGGGTCGGCGCCGGACTCGATGATCGACGAGACGAAGGCGGCGAATTCGGGGCCGGCCCAGCCCTCGTCGGGGGAGAGCTCGGTGTGGATGAAATCGAGCCCGTGGAAGGGGTGGCTGGTGTTCTCGATGCGGCCGTACATGTGCACACCGCAGCCGGTGCAGGCATGGCGCTGAATGGCCGCGGCCGAATCGACCACCTGGAGCTTCTCCTCGTGGGCGGTGACCTTGAGCTTGTCGCGGGGCACCACGGCCACCATCGAGAACAGCGCGCCCTCGGGCTTCCAGCACTTGGTGCAGCCGCAGACATGGTTGTGGGCGCACTGGGCGTCGATCGTCACCTCGACCCGGTCGCTCGGGCAGTGGCAGTGGAGCTTGCCACCGGTGAAGCTGTCGCTGCCGCGCTTGACGCCGTCGTCCACGGCGGGATGGATGTGAACGTTGTGGTGGCTCATGGTGGGTTGACTCCCCTGTGTTGTCGTTTTTTCGGGGTTTCTCGTCGCAGGTGGCGGTCGGGGCGTGCTCTGTGTCGCAGTTGCAGGCTTGCCGCCGAACCAGCGCTGGATGATGTCCATCAGGCTCATGCTGCCTCCTTGTCCCTTGGACGTGTATCGCTCTTGTGACGCTTTCGCGCGACTTTCAATAATGGAGTACCGTACGAATGCTCTTGCCCGCATGCAGCAGCTCGAACGCCTCGTTGATCTGCTCGAACGGCATGTCGTGGGTGATGAA
>JAAQTN010000070.1 GCA_011742915.1 Billgrantia desiderata
TAATTCTTGGTTAGGCTCTTGAATTATAACCGATTTTCAGCCGCTTTTTTCATGCCTGGTGCAATATTCGGGCTAACGGGTGGGACGCATGGCGGCAAGTGCCATGCCCCAAGATGGCGCATTGGGTAGGGCGGAGGTCGAACCCAGAATGACGCGAGGTCTGTGGGGCATGGTCACGCCATAATCGTTATGTTATAACAATTCATTCTCAGCGTTCGAGCGCTTGGCGTAAGCGAGCGCCCTGAGCCGGCTCCCGAGGCTTCGCGCCGGGCGGGTCTCGCAGCATGAATGATATGTTATAGGGTTTCATAAGGAGGTGCCATGCAGCCCCGTCCCTCCCTCGATACTCCGGCGCACTGGGCGTTCGGCCAGGAGATCGAGGTGTTGCCGCGCATTTTCGACGACGACATCACCCTGGCCGTCATGCAGCGACGGCTCGACCCGGCCCTTGCCCTGGCCGTGCGCGCCCAGCTCAACGGCACCCGCTCTCTCGACTGGCACTGGCGAGGCGCCCCCGGCCAGGCAATGAAGGAGGACCTCGAGCGTCGGCTCCCCGCCCCCGAGGCCGGCGCTGCGCTGGTGGAGGACGTCGGTCATATCGCCGAGGCCATGGCCTACCTCTTCTCCACCGAAGCCATCGGCATTCGTCTGCGCACGCTGGAGGGCGCCATGTGCCCGCGCTTCCACGTCGACAACCTGCCGGTGCGTCTCGTGACCACCTATGCCGGCCCAGCCAGCGAATGGCTGCCTGAGCACGCCGTCAACCGCGCCGGGCTGGGCGCTCCCCATCCCGACAAGCCCGATATCGTCGCCGATCCCGATGCCATTCGACAGCTCGCCGTGGGCGATCTGGCCCTGCTCAAGGGCTGTGGCTGGGTCGGTAACGAGGAGCGCGGCCTGGTCCACCGCAGCCCGCAGCCGGCTGCGGGCGAATGTCGCCTGCTGCTGGCGCTGGATCCGGGCTGACACCGCTCCGCCGTTACGCAACCTGTTCTTTCCACCTGAGCAATCCGTTCTTTCCACCTGAGGAAGCCCGGCAATGACTCCATGCCTTCGCCCCCTCCTGTTCGGCCTGGTGCTGCTGCCCCTGGCAGCACAGGCCGACCGCCCGCTGGCGGTCGTGGCCCCCTGGGAAATCACCGGCCTCGATCCCTCGACCTCGGGCTATGTCTTCGCCCGCATGCGCGTTGCCGAGACCCTGATCGATACCGATGCCGCCGGTCAGCCGGCCCCTGGGCTGGCCAGCGGCTGGCAGGTCTCCGACGACGGCCTGACCTGGCGTTTCACCCTGCGTGAGGGTGTGACCTTCCACGACGACAGCCCGCTGACGGCACAAGCCGCAGCGTTGAGTCTCGAGCATGCCCTGGCCAAGCCGGGCATACTCGACTCGGCGCCCATCGTCGCCATCGAAGCCGAAGACGCCGACGTCGTGGTACATCTCGACAGCCCCTTCGCGCCGCTGCCGGCCCTGCTGGCCCACTCCACCACGCTGATCCTGGCAGTGGACGCCTTCGACGACGAGGGGCGGGCCACCCAGATGATCGGCACCGGTCCCTATCGCGTCGCATCGGTCGCACCGCCTCAGCGCCTGACGGTGGAGCGCTTCGATGGCTATTGGGGTGAGACCCCCGCCATCGGCAGCGCCAGCTATCTGGCGGTGGGGCGCGGCGAAACCCGCGCGCTGATGGCCGAGAGCGGCGACGCCGACGTGGTGTTCACCCTGGACCCGGCCAGCCGCGCACGGCTGGCACGCCATGATCGTCTGGCGCTGCATGCCGAGCCGCTGCCGCGCACCATCGTGTTCAAACTCAATGCCGAACACCCCTTCCTTGAGGACGAGCGCGCCCGCCAGGCACTGAGCCTGGCCGTCGACCGGGTCGGCATAGCCGCCGGTCTGCTGCGCCATCCCGAAGCCGCCGCGGCCGAACTGTTCCCGGCCAGTCTCGGCCCCTGGCATCTGGGCCTCGCTGCGGACGAAGCCCAGGACGTGGAGCGGGCCCGCGAGCTGCTCACCCAACTGGGCTGGGAAGCCAACGGTCGCGGCATGCTGGAGCGCGACGGCCAGCCCTTCCAGCTGACCCTGCGCACCTTCTCCGACCGCCCCGAGCTGCCGCTGGTGGCGACGGCGCTGCAGGATCAGTGGCGCGAAATCGGCGTGGCACTGGAGGTCGCCGTGGGCAACGCCAGCGAGATCCCTTCCGGGCACCGCGACGGCAGCCTGGAGCTAGGCCTGATGGCGCGCAACTACGGCCTGGTGCCCGACCCGCTCGGCACCCTGCTCGACGACTTCGGCACCGACCCGGAAACGATGGGCGGCGACTGGGGCGCCATGGGCTGGCGCGACGCGGACGTGGCGGCCTGGCTCGACACCCTGCGCCAGGAGGCCGACATGGATGCTCGCGCCGAGCTGGCCGAGCAGGTGGCACGCCGGCTTAACGAGGCGATGCCGGTAGTGCCCGTGGCCTGGTATCAGCAAACGGCCGCGGTGAACGCCGAGCTGGAGGGCTTCTCCATCGATCCGTTGGAGCGCAGCTATCGCATCGACGAACTGAGGTGGGGAGAATGAGCGAAAACCAGGCTGCGCGCGCGACGTCGCGCTGGGCTTCTCGCTGGACCTCTCACCGGACGACAGGCCTTGGTGGCCTGCTGCTGCAGCGCCTGTTCCAGGCCGGGCTGGTGGCATGGATGGTCGGCACCCTGACCTTCGTGCTGACCCGTTCGCTGCCCGGCGACATGGCCTACCGCATCGCCGCCGGACGTTACGGGCACGACATGGTCAACACCACTGCCGCCGAGGCGGTGCGTGCCGAGCTGGCACTGGACCAGCCGGCGCTCGGCGCCTACTTCGGCTGGCTGTGGGATCTGATTCAACTCGACCTGGGCCGCTCGCTGGTCAGCGGCGAGCCGGTGGTGGCCGAGCTGTGGCATCAGCTCGGCCACTCGCTCGGCCTGGCCGCCCTGGCCGTTCTGCTCTCGCTGTTGCTGGGTCCACCGCTGGGCCTGCTCGCCGGGCTCAAGCCCAACGGCATGCTCGATCGCGTAAGCGAAGTGGCGGCCAGCGTGCTGCGCGCCCTGCCGCCCTTCGCCGTGGGCCTGATCCTGATCCTGATCTTCTCGGTCACCCTCGGCTGGCTGCCTGCCGCCGGCCATGGCCGCAGCGCACACGGCGTGCTGCCGGCACTGACCCTGGCGTTGGCGCTGGCAGCGATTTCCAGCCGGGTGGCACGCAACGCCATGGCCGACGTATCGCAGTCGGCCTACTACGCCTTCTCGCGTACCAAGGGGCTGGGCGAGCGCCTCAGCTTCCTGCGCCACGGCCTGCGCAACGCCGCGGTGCCGGTGGTGGCCTACCTCGGCGTGCAGTTCGTCTACCTGATCGAGGGCGTGGTGGTGGTCGAGACCCTGTTCGCCTGGCCTGGCATCGGCCACGCCCTGGTGCACGCCATCGTCGCCCGCGACGTGCCGATGATCCAGGGCACCGCGCTGGTGATGGGGCTGATGTTCGTTGCCCTCCATACCGTGGTGGACCTGCTCTGCTACTGGCTCGACCCCAGGAGGCGCAGCGCATGAACGGCTCTACCCTGACGCCTTCCCGCCACCTTGTCCTACCGACGCTGAACGGCCGCCAGCGTCTCGGAGCCACGCTGCTGGCGCTGCTGCTCGCCTTCGCCTGGCTGGTGCCCTGGCTGTTCGAGGCCGACCCCGCCCGTCAGCAGCTCACCCGCATTCTGCAGCTGCCGACGCTGGCCGAGCCGCTCGGCACCGACCACCTGGGACGCAGCCTGCTGGCGCGACTGGCCAGCGCCGTGCGCCTGTCGCTGGGTATGGCCCTGCTCAGCGTGACCAGCGCCGCCGTGCCGGGGGTGATACTCGGCGTGATCGCCGGCTGGCGCGGCGGCTGGCTCGACCGCGTGCTGGGCACCCTGGCCGATGCCTGCCTGGCGCTGCCCGGTCTGCTGCTGGTGCTGCTGCTGGTGGCCATCGCCCCGGGCAACTTCTGGGCGCTCTACGTCGGTATCTCGCTGGTGCTGTGGATCGAGTACTTCCGCGTCGTGCGCGCCCGCACCCGAATCCTGGTCGCCTCGCCCCAGCTCGAGGCAAGCCGCCTGCTCGGCTTCGGCCCGTTCTACCTGTTCCGTCGCCACCTGTGGCCCGAGCTGGCGCCGCAGGTGCTGACCCTGGCCGCCTTCGGCGCCGCCAGTGCCATCCTCGCCATGGCCGCGCTGGGTTTCGTCAGCGTCGGGCTGCGTCCGCCCACCGCCGAGCTGGGGCTGATGATGATCGAGCTGCTGCCCTACTACCACGAGGCGCCCTGGGCCATGGCCCAGCCGATCCTGGTGCTGTTCGTGCTGGTGCTGAGCCTCAACCTGCTGGCGGGAAGGGATCCACGATGAGTGCGTACTTACTTCAGGCGGAAGACGTCACGATCCAGGGCGAGGGCGTCACCATCGCGCCCTTCTCCTGCGCGCTCGAAGCCGGTAGCCGGCTGACCCTGCTCGGCGAGACCGGCTCGGGCAAGAGTCTGCTCGCTCAGGCCATCATGGGCACGCTGCCCCGCGGCCTGAGCGCGCGGGGGCGACTCGTCATCGACGGCGAGACCTTCGATGCCGCCGATGACAAATCGCGCCGCGCCCTGTGGGGCCGACGCCTGGCGCTGCTGCCCCAGGAGCCTTGGCACGCGCTGGACCCGACCATGCGTGCCGTATCGCAGGTGGCCGAAAGCCACCGCCACGTGGCCGGGCGTGATCGACGCCATGCTCAACAAGCGGCCTGGGCCGATCTGGCCGAGCTGGGTCTGGCCGAGGCCGGCGGCAAGCTGCCCGGCGAACTCTCCGGCGGCATGGCGCAGCGGGTGGCCTTTGCCGCCGCCAGTGCCGGCGGCGCGCCCATCGTCATCGCCGACGAGCCGACCAAGGGGCTCGATGCGCCGCGGCGCGATGCCGTGGTCGAGCTGCTGGCGCGTACGCCCGAGGGCGGCGGCGTGCTGCTCACCATCACCCACGACATCGACGTCGCCCGCCGCCTGGGCGGCGAAGTGGTGATTCTGCGCCAGGGACAAGTGGTCGAGCGCGGACCGGCCCAGCAAGTGCTCACTCACCCTCAAAGCGAGTACGGCCAGGAGTTGCTGAACGCCGAGCCCAGCCGCTGGCCACGCCCGGCACCGCTCGGCGAAACGACCCAGGCACCGGTGGTGACCGCCACCGATCTGGCCAAGACCCGCGGTGGGCGCGAGCTGTTCCGCGAGCTTTCCCTTGCGGTGCGCCCCGGCGAGATCGTCGGCGTGGTCGGTCCTTCCGGCTGCGGCAAGAGTACCTTGGGCGACATACTGCTCGGCGTGACGCGCGCCGACGGCGGCGGGATCCTGCGCGCGCCAGGGCATCCACTCGGTTTCCAGAAGCTCTATCAGGATCCACCGGCGGCCTTCTCGCCCCACTGGCAACTCTCACGCCTGCTCGACGACCTGGTGCGCCGCCACCGCCTGGATCGCAGCGCCATCCCCCCGCTGATGGCGCGCCTTGGGCTCGACGAGCATCTGCTGGAGCGCCGCCCCGGCGAGATCTCCGGCGGCGAGCTGCAGCGCTTCGCCATCCTGCGGGTGCTGCTGCTGGAGCCGTGCTTTCTGTTCGCCGACGAGCCGACCTCGCGTCTCGACCCCATCACCCAGCGCCAGACCCTGGCGCTGCTGGTGGAGCTGGCCCGCGAACGCCGCTGCGGCGTCATGCTGGTGAGCCACGACCCGGTGTTGATCGAGCGTATCTGCGACCGCCGCATCGTCCTCGGTGACGAGCAGGTGAGCGCGGCCGGGCAGGCACTCTATCCGGCCCCGGTGCTTGTCTGAACGGGTACCCAACGACATCGCCCCGCATGAGCGGGGCGATGTGGGGACGGAAATGTGGGAACGGAGATGCAGGGAGCGGGGTGGCAGGCGTCAGTAGTGCGCCACCACCATGCAGTCCATGCCCTGGGCACGTAGGCTGTTGCAGGCGGAGTGGGCATCGCTCTCCTGCAGGTCGACCAGGCGTGCGCGGAACACCCGCCGCTCGCCCTCCGACTCCGCTACCGACACCCGCACGTCGCGCATGAAGCCGGAAAGCTGGTCGGCGGCTCGGGTCGCCAGGTGGCGGGCCTGATCCGGGTCGTTGAAGGCACCGACCTGGACAGCCCAGTTGCCTCCACTGCTGGCACGCGGCATGTCGGCCTGATAGGTGGTACGCGGTGTGTCGGCCTGGGCGATCAGGGCACGAATCGGGTCGTCGGCGGAGCCCATCTCGACCCCCATCTCCGACTGGAAGGAGAACTGACGCTCGCCGCTCGAGGCGGGCTCGACGGCCTCGGGTGCGGCAGCCAGCTGCTGGGCGGAAGCGGATGGACTCTCCGGCAGGTCCATGCGATCGCCCAACACATCGGCCTGGGCAATCCAGTCGCCGCGCTGCAGCATGGAGAGCCTGGCAAAGCCGCGATCGAGCAGGTCGGCCATGTGCGTGTCGCGCGAGGCGGCGGTGAAACCGCCCATCACCACGGAGACGATACGCCGGTCGTTACGGATCGCCGAAGTCGCCACGTTGAACCCGGAGGCACGAATGAAGCCGGTCTTGAGGCCATCGGCGCCGGCATAATTGCGCAGCAGCCGGTTGTGGCTGGTATGGGTGGTGCCGCGGTAGGTGAAACTCTGGGTGGAGAAGTAGTGGTAGTACTGGGGGAAGTCCTGCATCACGCGGATAGACAGCGTGGCCATGTCGCGGGCCGTGGTGACCTGAGCATTGTCGGGCAGCCCGGAAGCGTTACGGAACACGGTGCTGGTCATGCCCAGCTCGTTGGCGCGCTGGGTCATCATACGGGCGAAACCGGACTCGGTATTGCCCAGCGCCTCGGCGACCACCACGGCAACGTCGTTGGCCGAGCGCACCACCAGCGCCTTGATGGCCTCTTCCACCGTGATCGTACTACCCGCCGCGAGCCACAGCTTGGAAGCAGGCATCGAAGCGGCATGGGCCGATACCGGTAACGGCTGGTTCAAGCGCATGGTGCCGTTCTCGAGGGCCTCGAACAGCATGTAGAGCGTCATCATCTTGGTCAGCGAGGCGGGATAGCGCGTCGCATCGGCGTTGGCCTGATGCAGTACGTCGCCGCTCTCGACATCGATCACGATGGCCGCATAGCGGGGGTTGGCCTGCGCCGAGCCGATCGTCAACAACTGAAGAAAAAGCAAAAAGAAAATGGCCACACCGAGGTAAGGTCGGTTGTAGGAGCGCATGACGAACACCTCTGGTTCCCTTTTGATTCCCCGTGGTCCGTTTCTAAAGCGGACCTTGGCTCAGTATGGCCGCATAACGAAGCGCTTAACAGCCGGAATAGCGAGTTTTTTTGCATATATACCGGCTGCTTCCATCAAACTTCCGTTTATTAATCAACTGGAATAACAGCCCGTTACCCCTGCGTTGCAGACCCGCTACTCCCAGGCGGGGAAGGGGTCGGGCAAGCCGGCCCACGCCCGATGACCGTCTGCCAATACGGCGTCGCTCAGCAGGCACTCGTCCAGGGCCTGACGGATACGCGCTTCGTCGAGGTTCTGGCCGATGAATACCAGTTCCTGACGCATGTCGCCGAACGGCTCTTCCCACTGCTCCATGATGTAGCCACGCGACTCCGGATCCTTGGGCCAGCGCGACTCGGGCACAGCCTTCCAGAACATGCCGGCAAAGCCATAATGGGCGATGCCGCCCGCCTGACTCCACTGGCCGGCGTACTGGGGTCGCGTAGCGAGCCAGAAGAAGCCCTTCGAACGCAGCAGCTTGCCGCCGAACCAATCGCCATGCAACAGGGCGTGAAACTTCTCGGGATGGAAAGGCCGCCGGGCGCGATAGACGAAGCTCGAGATGCCGTACTCCAGGGTTTCGGGCACGTGCTCACCGCGCAGCTCCTTGAGCCAGCCCGGGGCGAGCCTGGCCCGTTCGAAGCTGAAGCGGCCGGTATCGAGCACCTTGTCGAGCGGCACCTGGCCGTGGGCCATGGGTACCAGCTCGGCGTCGGGATTGAGCGAGCGCAGCACCGCCTTCAACTCCGCCAGTTGCGCCTCGTCGATCAGGTCGGTCTTGCTGATCAGCAACACGTCGCAGAACTCGATCTGGTCAACCAGCAGGTCGGCGACGTTGCGCTCGTCCTCCTCGCCCAGGCTCTCGCCCGCCTCGGCGAGGGATTTCGCCTCCCGGTACTGAGTCAGGAAATTGGCACCGTCGACCACCGTCACCAGGGTGTCGAGTCGAGCGATGCTGGAGAGACTCTGGCCCTGCTCGTCCTCGAAGGTGAAGGTCTCCGCCACCGGTAGCGGCTCGGAGATTCCGGTGGACTCGATCACCAGATGATCGAAGCGGCCTTCCCGCGCCAGCCGGCTCACCTCCACCAGCAGATCCTCACGCAGCGTGCAGCAAATGCAGCCATTGCTCATCTCGACCAGCCGCTCCTCGGCCCGGTTGAGCGTCACCTCGTCATCGCCACTGCCCGGAGCGCCTCGCACCAGGGCGGCATCGATGTTGACCTCACTCATGTCATTGACGATCACCGCCACGCGGCGCCCATCGCGATTGGCCAGGATATGGTTGAGCAGGGTGGTCTTTCCCGCTCCAAGAAAGCCGGAAAGCACGGTAACCGGCAGGGGCTTGTGGGACATCACGCGTCTCCTCGCTGCTTGCTGTAGTGGTGTTCGCGTTTCTCCTGCCGCTCCTTGGCCTCCAGGCACAGTTCGGCGGTCGGCCTGAGCAACAGTCGGGGCAAGCCGATGGGTTGACCGGTTTCGGCGCAATAGCCGTAGTCGCCCTCTTCGATACGCCGCAGTGCCTGATGAATCTTGCGCAGCAGCCGTGTCTCGCGATCGGCCTGGCGTAACAGCAGCCGCAGCTCCTCCTCCACGGCGGCACGATCGAGCTCGTCGCCGCTGCGCTCGTTGTCGGCGATGGCGCTGCGCACCTCCTCAAGGTGCGCCTCCACTTCGGCCCGCTCGGCAGCCAGCCGGCGCCGGAAAAACGCCAGCTGCTCATCGTTCATGTATGCCTCTTCGGGCATGGCCAGCAGTCGCTGCACCTCGGGATCGGCCGACATGGGCATCCTCTCCTGAAAATATACGTTATAACATAACAATACTATTTCCCATGGCAAACCCTCTACGCCAAGACGGCTTGTGATCCAGTTCGCCTGAATATCCAGGCAATTTCTTGCCCGCTGGGCAACTTCTTGCCCGACCCGGGCAAGAAGTTGCCTAAGTAAAATTGGCATCGTTCACGCTGAAAACCTTCAACCTCATGTATTTAAACGATTTTAAAGATGCTGGCACACATACTGCTCATATTGAGCTGTCCATCGGGACATTTCATTCACATCGTCAAGGAGCAGACCATGCCGACTCCCTGCTATATCAGCATCCAGGGCCAGACCCAGGGCAACATCACTGCCGGTGCCTTCACTCCGGATTCCGTGGGTAACATCTACGTGGAAGGCCACGAAGACGAGATGCTGGTCCAGGAGTTCAAGCACGTCGTCACCGTGCCCACCGACCCGCAGTCCGGCCAGCCCTCCGGCCAGCGCGCCCACAAGCCGTTCGTCTTCACCGTGGCCCTGAACAAGGCCGTGCCGCTGATGTACAACGCCCTGGCTTCCGGCGAAATGCTGCCGAACGTGGAGCTGAAGTGGTACCGCACCTCCGTCGAGGGCAAGCAGGAGCACTTCTTCACCACCACCCTGACCGACGCCACCATCGTCGACATCAACCTGCGCATGCCGCACGCCCAGGACTCCACCAAGTCTGAGTTCACTCAGCTGATGGACGTGTCCCTGGCCTACCGCAAGATCGACTGGGAACACACCGTCGCCGGCACCTCCGGTTCCGACGACTGGCGCGCCCCGATCGAGTCTTGATCGGCTAGCCCCGCGCCCCCACCCGCCGGCTCGCCGGGCGGGGGCGACGGTTCGCACCACGACGCCAGCGCTCTTTTCGAGCGCTGGCGTCGTGGTTTTTCAGGATGGGTGAATATTGAATCGCGGCGCCCGCCGCACGTTGGCCAGCAGCAGGCTGCCGGTGGCGGGGTCGGGGATCAGCGTGCAGTCGATGTCGTAGAGCTGGCGTACCAGCTCGGTGGTGACCACTTCGCCTGGCGGGCCGGCGGCCACCAGTTGGCCATGGCGCAAGGCGACGAGGTGGTCGGCGTAGCGGCAGGCACTGGCGAGGTCGTGGAGCACCATGACCACGGTACGGCCGTGGGCGGCCAGCCGGCGTACCAGCTCGAAGACTTCGATCTGGTGGCCGAGATCGAGCGCCGAGGTGGGCTCGTCGAGCAGCAGCAACGGGGTCTGCTGGGCGATGGTCATGGCGATCCAG
Organism: Billgrantia desiderata; assembly: GCA_011742915.1. Taxonomy (GTDB): domain Bacteria; phylum Pseudomonadota; class Gammaproteobacteria; order Pseudomonadales; family Halomonadaceae; genus Halomonas; species Halomonas desiderata. Next base: position 10,370 of record JAAQTN010000070.1, read on the forward strand.
GCGCGCTGGCGCTGGCCGCCGGAGAGGGTATCGAGGGGTCGATCCGCCAGTTCGTCCACATCGGCCGCGGCCAGCGCCTCGTGTACCACTTGCTGATCCTCCGCCGACCACTGGCGCAGCCAGCCCTGGTGCGGCTGGCGACCGAAGCGCACCAGCTCGGCCACGGTCAGCCCCTCCGGGGCGCTGGCTTCCTGCGGCAGCAGCGCCAGGCGCCGGGCCAGTTCCCTGGCCGGGAGCTGCTGGATGTCCTGACCGTCGAGCACCACCGCGCCCTGGCTGGGCGCGTGCAAGCGTGCCAGGCCGGCCAGCAGGGTCGACTTGCCGCAGCCGTTGGGGCCGACGATGGCGGTGACCCGGCCCGCCGGCAGCGACAGTGCCAGCGCGTCGATGATGGTGGTACGGCCGTAGCGCAGGGTCAGGTCGCGGGTGGCGAGTTCATGTCGGGTCATGCCAGATTCCTCGAAGCCGGTCGCAGCAGTATCCACAGCAGCCAGGGGCCGCCGACCACGGCGGTGACGATGCCCACCGGGATCTCGATGGGCGAGAGCAGCACCCTTCCCGCCAGGTCGGCCAGCACCATCACCAGCGCCCCCGCCAGCGCCGAGGCCATGACCGGCACCCCGCGTGGCGAGGAGAGCGAACGGGCGATTTCCGGGCCGATCAGGCCTACCAGCCCCACCGGGCCCGCCACGGAAACCGCCAGGCCGGTGAGCAGCACCGAGACCGCCAGTACCTGCCAGCGGCGCTGTGACACGCGCAGGCCGAGGCCCGAGGCCACGGCGTCGGAAAAGCGCATCAGGCTCAGTGCACGAGTGAGCCACAGGGCAGTGCCCAGGCCCAGCGGCAGCCCGACCGCGAGCAGCGTGACGGCACCGGCCGGGCGAGCGTTGAGCGAGCCGACCGTCCAGGGATAGGCGGCGTTGGCGGTGTCGATGTGCACCTTGGCCAGCAGCAGTTGGGTGATGGCGCCGAACACGGCGCCGACCCCGATACCGGCGACGATGAAGCGGTAGCCGCGGGTGCCGCCGCCGGCGGCCAGGCCGAAGGTGAGAGCAGCCGCCGTGGTCGCCCCCACCAGGGCCATGGCCGGCGGCGCCAGCGACACGCCCAGGCCGATCACCGAGGCCACGGCGAAGGCGGTGGCACCGTTGTCGATACCGATGATGCCGGGCGTGGCCAGGCGGTTGCGGGCCAGGGTCTGCATCAGGCAGCCCGCCACGCCGAAGGCGGCACCGGTGAGGCAGGCGGCAAGCAGCCGCGGCAGGCGTAGTTCCTGGACCAGGAACACCGCCATCAGATCGCCGCGCCCCACCAGCGCCGACAGCACCGCCCTCGGCGCCAGGGCGCTGCTGCCCATGGTTAGATAGGCGAACGATGCCGCCAGCAAGCCCAGCAGCAGGAGCAGCGCGGCCAAGAAGGCGCGTCTGTCCACCAGCACGCTACAGGGTGCCCGTGCGCCGCCCAACTGCCAGGCCAGACACCAGTGGCCGGCCGGCGCGGAAGCCGCCGTTGCCCGGTCGTAGCCGTGCCCGACGGGCTGCTGCTGGAGCCCGTCCTCGGCAGTGTTGCCGTGCATTGCCCCCTCCTCTCTCATCAGGCGCATAGCGTTTATCAGGCTCATAGCGTTGGCATGCGCCGCGCTCTCACCACGGCCACCAGCACGGGCGCACCGCACAGCGCCGTGAGCACACCGAGCGGCAGTTCAGAAGGTGCAACCAAGAGGCGCGAGACGATATCGGCCGTGATCACCATCAGCGGACCCAGCGGCAGACACAGCCACAAAGTACGGCGAATATCGGGGCCGGCCAGCGCTCGAGCGGCGAACGGCACCACCAGCCCGACGAAGGCGATGGGGCCGGCGGTGGCAGTCGCGGCGCCCACCAGCAGCGCCACCGCCACGATCACCAGCAGCCGGATGAGCCCCGGACGATGGCCGAGGCCGCTGGCAACGCGTTCGCCCAGCGACAGAGCCGCCAGCGGGCGCGCCACGGCGAGCACGATGGCCCCCGCCAGCAGCAGGCTGGGCAGGATGGCAAGCAGATGCTCGAGTCGGCGACCGGCCAGGCTGCCGACGATCCAGAAGCGAATTTCGTCGGCGGCGCGCTGATCGAACAGCAGCAGCAGCGAGGTGAGCGAGAGCAGCAGGCCGGTCAGGGCGGCGCCGGCCAGCACCAGCCGCACCGGATCGTTGCCGGCACCGCTCACCCGCGCCACGCCGAGCACGCAGAGACAGCCGACCATCGCGCCCAGTTGGGCCACGCCGATCCGCATCGTGGTGGCGGTGGCGCCGAGCACCAGCGCCACGGCAACGGCAAAGGCCGCCCCGGCGCTGACGCCGAGCAGACCCGGCTCTGCCAATGGGTTACGCGTCACCGCCTGAAGCAGGGCTCCCGCCACCCCCAGGGCCAGACCGACCACGAGGCCCACCAGCGTCCGCGGCAGGCGCAGCGAGCCGACCACGAACTGGGCTTCGGCATCGCCCTGCCCGGTGATGGCGGCCCAGGCCCGAGCCGGCCCAACGTCGCCGGCCCCCCACAGCAAACTGGCCAGACAGACCAGCACCAGCAATGCCAGCAGGCCCGCCAGCCTCGCGGAGAGGCGGCGGGCCTGGAACAAGCCCGAAGGTCGTGCTGCGTACATCAGGGTGTCAGCGCAGCATCGAGCTGATCGAGAATCGTCAGCGCCGCCAGCGGGCCGGTGGCGCTCGACCACAGCTGGCCGTCGACGGGCACGACCTGGTCGCGAGCCACCACGTCGAGGCGGGCAAAAGCGGGCGTGGCCTGCGCGGCTTGCAGGGCTTCCCGCCCCTCCTCGTTGAGGGTGGCCAGGAACAACCAGTCGGCGTCCACACGGGAAAGGTTCTCGAGGCTTAGCGGATCGCTGTGTGGGCTGTTCTCACGGGTCAGCCCGGCATCGTGAACCACCACGCCTGCTGCGCGTAGAAGGCCGGCCGTGAAGAGATCGGCGGACATGACCATGGGGCCTTGCGGCATCCAGCGCACCAGCACGGCACTGGGGGCCTCGTCGGCCGCAATGCGCTCGGCGACCTCGGCGGCGCGAGCATCGACCTGCTCCAGTGCGGCTTCGATTTCCGCCTCGCGCCCCAGCGCCTGGGCGAACAGGCGGGTCTCGGCGCGCCATGCCTGGATCCAACCCTTCGGTCAACGGCACGACGGTGGGCGCCATGCGTGAGAGCAGCCGGTATTGCGCTTCAGGTAGCTGCGGCGGAGCGAGAATGACGTCCGGCTCCAGTGCCAGCACGGCCTCGAGGTTGATCTCGCGTACCACACCGACGATGGCGGGTCGCTGCTCGCCCAGATGCGCCTCGATGTAGCGGGCCATGCCGTCGCCACCACGGGTGGTAACGGCACCCAGCGGCGTGACGCCAGCCGCCAAGGCTACGTCGAGTGCGCCTTCGTAGAGCGTCACGACGCGTTCCGGCGACCTGGGTACCACGACCTCGCCAAACGCCGTCTCCACGCTGCGCTCGGCCCAGGCGGTCAGCGGCAACAACGCGAGCACGGCGACCGACAGGGGCAGGCGCAGCGCGCCGGCCCAGTTCCGCATCCCTTTCATCACGAACCTCGCACACAAAAACTAATGCGAATTATTATCACAAAGAATTGAAAAGCTATGCCATGCAACACTTTGTTGCGGAAACTGCAACGCCCTCTCGACCCAATGAAACTCAACCAGAATCGTTTTCATTTATCTCCACGACTCTTACACTGTTGCATTCGATGCCACTCATCGCCGAGGAATGGCCATGTACGATCTCGACGAGCTGCTCGCCTTCGATCACGTCATGCGTTCCGGCAGCCTGACCCGCAGCGCACGAGCTCTCGACTTAGCCAAGTCGACCCTCAGCCGGCGTATCGCCCAGCTCGAACGAAAGTTGGGCCAGCCCCTGCTGCGTCGACAATCCAACCGACTGCTGCCCACCGAAGCCGGCCACGCCTTTCATGTTGTCAGGCGACACGTAAAACTGACCCCCAGGCGACACGGAAAACTGACCCCTCCGTGAGCTCACCTGGAGGGTCC
>JAAQTN010000071.1 GCA_011742915.1 Billgrantia desiderata
CCGCGGGTTGCCGCGCTGAAGGACGTCAGCCAGCTCTCCGAGATCGTCGAAGTGGTCGACGCCGACACCTTCAAGCGGCCGATCTACGCCGGCAACGCCATTGCCACGGTGCAGAGCGCCGACAGCCTCAAGGTGATCACCGTGCGCAGCACCGGTTTCGATGCCGTCGGCGAAGGGAATAGTGCCGCCATCGAGAGCGTCGAGGTCGTGGCCGAGAACACCCAGTCCACCTTCATCAAGCAGGAGCTGGCGCAGAGCGACCGTCCCGAACTGGCCGCGGCCAAGGTGGTCATCTCCGGCGGGCGCGGCATGGGCAGCGGCGAGAACTTCAAGCTGCTCGACGGCATCGCCGACAAGCTGGGTGCCGCCATCGGGGCTTCGCGGGCGGCGGTGGATGCCGGCTTCGTGCCCAACGACATGCAGGTGGGGCAGACCGGCAAGATCGTCGCGCCGGAGCTTTACATCGCCGTGGGCATCAGCGGGGCGATCCAGCACCTGGCCGGCATGAAGGATTCCAAGGTGATCGTGGCGATCAACAAGGACGAGGAGGCGCCGATCTTCCAGGTGGCGGATTACGGTCTCGTCGGTGATCTGTTCGAGATTCTGCCGGCATTCGAGGAGCGGCTGGATCAGTGACCGGCAGCGCCTGACGCCGCTTGTGCGTCTTCCAGCACAAAGCCATGCCGGGCCTGGAAGCGCTGCAGCTCGCGGGGCTGCGGCGCCTGCCCGGTGAAGATTTCGACGTAGGCGGGGATGCGCTGCATGCGTACCTCGAGCGCCTCCCGGGTCTTCATCGAGATGTAGCCGATCTGGGTCAGGTAGATGGTGCGGCCGCGCACGTTGGCCGCCAGCGGCGCATAGCCGAAACGCTCGAACATGCGCGTCAGCGCCTCGATGCGCGCTTCGTCGGCCATGTCGATTTCCCTGGCCACCGCTTCCGATTGCAGCGCCCAGCTGCGCATGGCGAACTCCAGCGGGGAATCGAAGAGTTCGGGGTTCAGCCAGCAGTCGAAGACGTTGAGGATCGCCTCGGTAATGCTCTCGGCGTAGGCTTCGGTCTGGCGCACCAGGCCTTGGGTATTCTTCTCCCGCCAGCGTTCGATCAGGGCATCGAGCAGCGCCTCGCGATCCTTGAAGAACCAGTAGAAACTGGTGCGCGAGACATCGAGTCGCTTGGCCAGCGGCAGGATGCGCACGCTCTCCACACCGGAGTCGAGCAGCAGCTCGAAGGCGGCGTCGAGCCAGGCCTCGCGGGAGCCTTTCCATTTTGCATCGCTGTCAGTGGCGGTTCGCATCTCGGCGCTCTCTCCTTTCTCTAGGCGCTTTTCGTAAAGCGCCTCAGATATCCTTCACCAGCCGCAGGGCATCATAGATTGCCGCATGGGTATTGCGCGACGAAACGGCGTCGCCGATGCGAAACAGCTGGAAGCGGCCTTGCGGGTTGCGCACGACCGCCTGGGGCCGGCCGGCGATCAGGTCGTCGTAGTCTACCTCGCCGCCGTTGCTCGAGTGCGCCTTGAGCTCGAAGTAGACGTCCGCCATCGGCGTGATGCCGTAGTTGACCACCACTTGGTCGATGCGCCGCGCCTGCTCCAGGTCCTGCTTGCCCGGCGATACATAGTCGCTGGTAATACGGGCGAGCAGTTCGCCGCCGTCGCGCTGCACCGACTTCAGCCGGTAGGTCGGGGTGAAGGTGACGTTGGGGCGCTGCAGGGCGCGCATGTAGGGCACCAGGTTCATGGCCATGATCTCCGCCGAGAAGGTGCGGTCGGGGGTCATGATCTCGAGCTCGGCGCCGCTGGCGGCGATGATCTCCGCCGCTTGCATGGCGGCATGATCGCCGGCGTCGTCGAACAGCAGCACGCGTTTGCCCGGCGCCACGTGGCCGGAGAGGATGTCCCAGGTATTGACCACCAGCTCATGGCCGACCGCGGGCTGGTCGTCCATGGGATAGCCGCCGGTGGCCACGATCACCACGTCCGGCTGCTCGGCGAGCACGTCCTCGACCTCGGCCCAGACGTTGTAGCGAATCTCGACGCCGAGCGCCTCGCAGCGCGACAGACGCCAGTCGATGATGCCCAGCATCTCGCGGCGGCGCTCGCTCTGGGCGGTGAGACGCACCTGACCGCCGGCGTCGCTGGCGGCTTCCAGCACCACCACCTCATGGCCACGTTCGCCGGCGACGCGGGCGGCCTCCAGCCCCGCGGGGCCGGCGCCGACGATCACCACCCGGCGCTTTTGCGCCGCCTTGGGGATGCTGTGGGGCATGCTGGTCTCGCGCCCGGTGGCGGCGTTGTGGATGCAGTAGGCGGCACCGCCCTGGTAGATGCGGTCGAGGCAGTAGTTGGCGCCGACACAGGGGCGGATCTCCTCTTCGCGCCCCTCGACGATCTTGCGCACGATGTGGGGGTCGGCCATGTGGGCGCGGGTCATGCCGATCATGTCGACCTTGCCCGAGGCGATGGCATGGCGCGCCGTTGCCACGTCCTGAATCTTGGCGCCGTGGAAGGTGGGGAAGTCGACCTGGCGCTTGATCTCGCCGGCGAAGTCGAGGTGCGGGGCGCTGGGCATGCCCTGGATGGGGATCACGTCGGTGAGCCCCGCATCGGTGTCGATGTGACCGCGCACCACGTTGAGAAAATCGATCAGGCCGCTCTCCTTCAGGCGCCGCGATATCGCCATGCCGTCGCTGGCCGTCAGCCCGCCTTCCAGCATCTCGTCGCCGGTGTAGCGTACGCCGACGATGAACTCGTCACCGACCCGCTGGCGAATGGCCCGCAGCACGTCGAAGGTGAAGCGCAGCCGGTTGTCGAGGTCGCCGCCGTAGGGCCCCTCGAGAGTATTGGTCAGCGGTGACCAGAACTGATCCATCAGGTGGCCGTAGGCCTGCAGCTCGATGCCGTCGAGGCCGGCGGCGTGCATGCGCTCGGCGGCATCGGCGTAGTCGCGGATCAGGCGCTCGATGTCCCACTCCTCGACCTGCTTGGGGAAGGCGCGGTGGGCCGGTTCGCGGCGGTGGCAGGCCGATACCGCCGGCAGCCAGTCGCCCTTGTCCCAGCGGGTGCGTCGGCCCAGGTGAGTGAGCTGGATCATCACCGCAGTGCCGTGCTCGTGGCAGGCATCGGCGAGTTCCCGCAGCCACGGCACCACCTCGTCCTTGTAGGCCAGGATGTTGTTGAACACCGGGGGGCTGTCCTTGGCTACCGCTGCTGATCCTGCAGTCATGGTCAGGCCCAGGCCCGCCCGGGCGCGCTCGACGTGGTAGGCGCGGTAGAGCGCCTTGGGCATGCCGTCCTCGGGGTAGGCCGGCTCGTGGGAGGTCAGCATGAGCCGGTTTCTGAGGGTCAGGTGCTTGAGCTGAAAGGGCTGCAGCAGCGGATCGTTGGCCATGCCCGGGCCTCCATCTTGTTGTCTGTCCGACAACAGTAGATGGCAATGTACACTGGTGTCAATTTAGTGTTCAGGTATGTCTTGTCGTGGAATACCGATACGCCTCCCAGCCGCCGCAGGCCAGGCGCCCGCCTCGGCCTGCGGCAGGGTGTCGATCGCATCCGCCACGCCGGACGGAAAGGGCGCGGGGCGGTGGCTGGCCGTATCGATACCCATCAGCATCTGCTCGCTGGTGGCCAGCGTCTCGCCGGCTTCGTCGCTCATGGTGAAGAAGACGTGCAGGCGCTTGGCGTCGCGGTCGAGCAGCCGCACCTCGACGGCCAGCGCCTGTCCCTGGTGAGCTTCGCGCCGGTAGCAGAGGTGGGTCTCCAGGGTGAAGAGCGTGTAGGCCTGGCGCTCGCGGCCCTCGGCATCGAGGCCGATCCGCTCCATCAGGGTGTCCACCGCCAGCGAGAAGACGCGGGCGTATTCGGCATCGTTCATGTGGCCGTTGTAGTCGACCCACTCCGGGGCGACCCGGGTCGTCAGCAGTTTCATCTTCGTTCACCCGAGTTGAATGTTTCTATCTGTAGTCGGTGCGGCGAGGCCGGCCGAGCGGTTTGCCAGGAATCGCTCGCAACACCGGAAATGTAACTGTCCACAGTCGAAATAACGCTGAAAAGCAATCCTAAGGTAATTCTGGCTTTCTTGGCTAAGGTATGGGAGAAACCTCTCCAGGGCAGCTGCCCATCGAACGCTTGATTGAGGAAATAACAACATGCTACCCAAGAAGACCCTACTGGCCACCGCCGTGATCGGCGCCATGTTGGCCACCGCAGCGAATGCCGAAACCCTGCGCTGGACCCGCTCCGCGGATAGCCTGACCATGGACCCCCACTCGCAGAACGAGGGGCCGACCCATTCGGTCAACCATCAGATCTTCGATACCCTGATCTATCAGGACATGGATGTGGCCTACCAGCCCGGCCTGGCCACCGAGTGGTACGTGAAGGAAGACGAGCCCACCGTGTGGGTGTTCAAGATCCGCGAGGGCGTGACCTTCCACGAGGGCCAGTCGCTGACCGCCGATGACGTGGCCTTCTCCATCGACCGGGCGCGCCGCGAGCCCGCCGACATGCGCGGTCTGCTGACTTCTATCTCCGAAGTGCGCGCCGTGGATGACTACACCGTCGAAGTGGAGACCCACGAGCCCAACCCGCTGCTGCCCAACAACTTCACCAACCTGTTCATCATGAGCCGCGAATGGGCGGAAGAGCACGGAGTGGAAGAGGCGCAGAACTACGCCGCCGGTGAAGAGACCTATGCCGTGCGCAACGCCAACGGCACCGGTCCGTTCCGCGTCGAGAGCCGCGAGCCCGACGTGCGCACCGTGTTCGTGCGCAACGACGACTACTGGGGCATCGACCACTATCCGATGGAGATCTCTCGTCTGGTGTTCACGCCCATCGAGTCGGCCTCCACCCGCGTGGCGGCACTGCTCTCCGGTGAGGTCGACTTCCTCCAGGAGACCCCGGTACAGGACATCGAGCGCCTGGCCAACGCCGACGGCATCAAGAACGAGCAGGGCGCCGAGAACCGCACCATCTTCCTCGGCATGGACATGGGCTCGGCCCAGCTGCGTACCGCCGACACCGACGACAATCCCTTCGCCGACCGTCGCGTACGCGAGGCGATCAACCTGGCGGTGGATGCCACCACCATCCAGCGTGCCGTCATGCGCGGCAACTCCCAGCCGGCCGGCATGATCGCGCCGCCCTTCGTCAACGGCTACAGCGAGGAGATGGACGAGGTTCTCGAGGCGGATACCGCCCGCGCTCAGGAACTGATGGAAGAGGCCGGTTACGGCGACGGCTTCCGCGTTACTCTGCACTGCCCCAACGACCGCTATGTCAACGACGAGCAGATCTGTCAGGCGGTGGTCAGCATGCTGGCGCGCATCGGTATCACCGTGGATCTGGTGGCGCAGACCCGCTCGCTGCATTTCGCCGAGCTGGCGCGTGGCGAGTACGACTTCTACCTGTTGGGCTGGGGCGTGCCCACCATGGATTCCGAGTACATCTTCAACTACCTCTACCACACCAAGGAAGAGAACCACGGCACCTGGAACTTCACCGGCTTCTCCGACGAGCGGGTGGACGAGTTGACCGTGGCCATGGGCCAGGAGGTCGACGAGGAGGCGCGCAACGAGATGATCGCGGAAGCGTGGCAGATCGTTCACGACGAGATCGTCTACATCCCGATCCACCATCAGATGCTGACCTGGTCGATGCGTGACGATATCGACTTCAAGGTGCAGAGCGAGAATACACCGCACTTTAAGTATCTGCGTTTCAACTAAGGAGACGCTGATTTATTGCTGCGCTCGCAATCCTGGCCGCCGGCGGTGCTCGGAATCCTCATGTAGCAGGCTACATTCCGGTTCCTGTGCTCCGGCGGCGACCAGCCTAGCGTCGCTCGCGACATAAATCCGCGCCCCCTTGAAATTTATGTGCGCTCCCTCTTGCCATAAGCAGGTGGGAGCCTCGTTGCAGTGGTAATCCCATGCTAGCGTTTCTGATCCAGCGCGTACTGCAGGCCATCTTCGTGATGTTCGTGGTCGCGCTCATTTCGTTCTCGCTGTTCCACTACGTCGGCGACCCGGTGCTCAACATGCTCGGGCAGGAGGCCACCGAGGCCGACCGCGCCGCGCTGCGGGCCCAGCTCGGTCTCGACCAGCCGGTGGTGGTGCAGTTCTGGAATTTCATCGTCAATGCCGCTCAGTTCGAGTTCGGCATCTCCTATCGTTCGGCCCGGCCGGTGACCGACCTGATCCTCGAGCGGCTGCCGGCGACCCTGGAGCTAGCCATCATCTCGGCCATCTTCGCCGTGGTCATGGGCATCCTGCTGGGTATCTATACCGCGCTGCGTCGCCGCAGCTGGCTGGCCAATTTCATCATGACCGCCTCGCTGATCGGCGTGTCGCTGCCTACCTTCCTGATCGGCGTGCTGCTGATCTACATCTTCGCCGTGGAGCTTGGCATGCTGCCGGCCTTCGGTCGCGGCGAGACGGTGCGCATCGGCGACTGGTGGACCACCGGCCTGCTCACCACCAGCGGGCTGCGCTCGCTGATCCTGCCGGCCATCACCCTGGGGCTGTTCCAGCTGACCCTGATCATGCGCCTGGTGCGGGCCGAGATGCTCGAGGTGCTGAGCACCGACTACATCAAGTTCGCCCGCGCGCGGGGGCTGTCGAAGCGGGTGGTGCATCTGCGCCATGCGCTGAAGAACACCATGATCCCGGTCATCACCATCATCGGTCTGCAGCTCGGCACCATCATCGCCTTCGCCATCATCACCGAGACGGTGTTCCAGTGGCCCGGCGTGGGCGCGCTGTTCATCACCGCCGTGCGTTTCGTCGACGTGCCGGTCATGGCCGCCTACCTGATGATGATCGCGCTGGTGTTCGTGGTCATCAATCTGGTGGTGGATCTGCTCTACTATGCCGTCGATCCGCGGCTGCGCGCCCAGGGAGGTGGCAAATGAGTCAGGACGTTCAGACCCGTGACAGCGCCGTACCCGTCGTGCCGCCCAAGCCGAGCAAGCTGCGTACCTTCCTCGACAGCGACATCGTCTACTCATGGAAGCGTCAGCCGGTGGTGATACTGGCCACCCTGGTGACGCTGACCATGTTCGCCGCCGCGCTGTTCGCGCCGTGGATTGCGCCGCAGAACCCGTTCGATCCGCGTCAACTGGAGCTGATCGACGCCTTCACGCCGCCGATGACCACCTCGGACTTCACCGGCAATTACTACCTGCTGGGCAGCGACAGCCAGGGCCGCGACGTCTTCTCGGCGATTCTCTACGGCTCGCGCATCTCGCTGCTGGTGGGCTTTGCCGCGGTGATCTTCGCCCTGGTGATGGGCACTGCTCTGGGCCTGCTGGCGGGCTTCCGCGGCGGCTGGCGCGACGCGCTGATCATGCGCATCGCCGACGTGCAGCTCACCTTCCCGTCGATCCTGATGGCGCTGCTGATCTTCGGCGTGATCCGCGGCTTCCTGCCGCGCTCGATGCATGCCGAAGTGGCCATCATCGTGCTGATCATCGCCATCGGCCTCTCCGACTGGGTGCAGTACGCCCGCGCGGTACGCGGCGCCACCATGGTGGAGAAGAGCAAGGAGTACGTGCAGGCGGCGCGGGTGATCGGCCTGCCGGCGCGCAAGATCCTGTTCCAGCACATCCTGCCCAACGTGATGCGGCCGGTGCTGGTCATCGGCACCATCGGCCTGGCGCTGGCGATCATCGCCGAGGCCACGCTGTCGTTCCTGGGGGTCGGCATGCCGGCCACCCAGCCGAGCCTGGGCACCCTCATCCGGGTGGGCCAGGATTACATGTTCTCGGGAGAGTGGTGGATCCTGCTCTTCCCCGGAATGGCGCTGCTGATGCTGGCGCTCTCCGTCAATCTGCTGGGAGACTGGTTGCGTGATGTCCTCAACCCCAAGCTCCGTTGATAAGGGCTCTGTTAATCAAGCCGCCCCGGTGGCCGGCCACGAGCCTGGCGCCGCGGGTCAGCAGCCGGTCCTTTCCGTACGCCATCTGCGGGTCGAGTTTCCCACCCGCCACGGTACCCTGGTGGCGCTCGACGACGTCTCCTTCGACATCGCTCCCGGCGAAGTGCTGGGCGTGGTGGGCGAGTCCGGTGCCGGCAAGTCGATGACCGGCAATGCCGTGATCCGCCTGCTGGAGCCGCCCGGTCATATCGCGGCAGGCGAAGTGCTGCTCTCGGGCAAGCGCATCGACGATCTATCCGAAGAGCGCTTCGTGCCGCTGCGCGGACGCCATATCGGCATGATCTTCCAGGACCCGCTGACCAGCCTCAACCCGTTGTTCTCGGTGGGCGACCAGTTGATCGAGACGATCCGCGCCCACCTGCCGATGAACGAGCGCGAGGCTCGCGAGGAGGCGCTCAAGCTGCTGCGCGAGGTGGGCATTCCGGCCCCCGAGAACCGCATCGACAGCTACCCGCACCAGTTCTCCGGCGGCATGCGCCAGCGCGTGGTGATCGCCCTGGCGCTGGCGGCGCGCCCCGAGTTCATCATTGCCGACGAGCCCACCACGGCGCTCGACGTCTCGGTGCAGGCGCAGATTCTCGCCCTGCTCAAGCGGTTGTGTGCCGATCACGGCACGGCGGTGATGCTGGTCACCCACGACATGGGCGTGATCGCCGAGACCGCCGACCGCGTGGCGGTGATGTATGCCGGGCGGCTGATCGAGATCGGGCCGGTGGACGAGGTGATCCGCCACCCGCAGCATCCCTACACCAAGGGCCTGATGGCCTCGATCCCCGGGATCGCCAAGCGCCTCGACCGGCTCTACCAGATCGAAGGTTCCATGCCGCGGCTGGCGGCGATTCCCTCGGGCTGCGCCTTCAACCCGCGCTGCCCCCACGCCCAGCAGCGCTGCCGCGACGAGCGGCCGGACCTGCTGCCGGCCGGGGGCAGCCGGGCGGCGTGCTGGCTGCACGACCCGGTCGATCCGCTGCCGCCACGGCAGGACGCAGAGGGAGAGGAGGTGAGCCATGTGCGCTGATACGGCAGTTAAGAAGAGCGCCGCGGCGCAGGGCGAGATCCTGCTCGAAGCCCATGATCTGGCGCGCTATTTCGACGTCTCCAAGCCCTGGCTCAACCGGGTGATCGAGCGCAGCGAAAAGCTCACGCTCAAGGCGGTGGACGGCGTGGGCTTCTCCATCCGCCGCGGCGAGACGCTGTCGCTGGTAGGCGAGTCGGGCTGCGGCAAGTCCACCGTGGCGCGGCTGGTGGTGGGGCTCTATGGCCTCACTCGCGGCAAGCTGGTGTTCGACGGCGAGGACATCAGCGACCTGGCCGGGCGCACCGGGCGTCAGGCCGCCAGCGTGCGCAAGCGCTTCCAGATGATCTTCCAGGACCCCTACGCCAGTCTCAACCCGCTGTGGCGGGTGGGCACCATCATCGGCGAGCCGCTGCGCTTCTTCCGCCCGGAGATGAGCAGCGTCGACCGTCGGCGGCGGGTGGGCGAACTGCTCGAGCAGGTGGGGCTGTCGGCCATGGACGCCAACCGCTATCCGCATGAGTTCTCCGGCGGTCAGCGCCAGCGCATCTCGATTGCCCGGGCGCTGGCCAACGAGCCGGAGTTCATGATCTGCGACGAGCCGACCTCGGCGCTGGACGTCTCGGTGCAGGCGCAAATCCTCAACCTGATGCGCGACCTGCAGGACGAGTACGGGCTGACGTACCTGTTCATCAGCCACGACATGGCGGTGGTCAAGCACATGTCGGATCGCATCGCGGTGATGTACCTGGGGCGCATCGCCGAGATCGCCCCGGCCGACCAGCTCTTCGAGAACCCCCACCATCCCTACTCGAAGATGCTGCTGGCCGCGGTGCCGTCGCTGGAGGGCGTGGGCAAGGAGCGCACCGTGATCCAGGGCGAGGTGCCCAACCCGGTGCATCCGCCTACCGGCTGCGCCTTCCATCCGCGCTGCCCGCATGCCAACGAGCGCTGCAAGGCCGAGGTGCCGCGGCTGATCGCCCGCAGCGACGGCAGCGAGGTGGCGTGCCACGGCGTCGAGGAGGGCAGGCTGCCGTGAGGCGTCCGGCCTGATGCTGGAGCTGCTCTCGCCGCTGTCGGCCGGGGTCAACCTGATCCTGGTGCTGCTCTCGGTAGTGACCTCGGCGCTCTCCGCAGCGGCCGGCATCGGCGGGGGCACGCTGTTGATCATCGCCATGGCCCAGGTGATGCCGGCCACGGCGCTGATCCCGGTGCACGGCATGGTGCAGCTCGGCTCCAACGGCGGCCGGGCGCTGATGACCTGGCGGCACGTTCGTCGTGACATCGTTGCCGCCTTCCTGCCCGGCGTGATCGTCGGCGCGGTGGTGGCGGCCTGGCTGTTGATCCGCCTGCCTTACGGCGTGCTGGAGCTGTGCATCGCCGCCTTCGTGCTCTACTCCTGCTGGGGGCCGGGCTTGCCCCAGCGGGCGGTGGGGCGCACCGGCACCGTGATTGCCGGCGCGCTCACTACGCTGCTCTCCAGTTTCGTGGGCGCCAGCGGCCCCATGGTCGCCTCGTTCATCAAGCTCGGCATGAGCGAGCGGCTGCCGCGGGTGGCCACCTTCGCCACCTGCATGTCCTTCCAGCACGCCACCAAGGCGTTCATCTTCGGCTTCGCCGGTTTCGTCTTCCGTGACTGGCTGGGGCTGATGCTGGTCATGATCGCGGCGGGCTTCGTCGGCACCTGGCTGGGCCTGCGCCTGCTGAACCGGGTGACCGACCATCGCTTCGACTCTTTCTTCAAGTGGACCCTGACCCTGCTGGCGCTGCGTCTGATCTGGCTGGGCGTGGAACGGCTATTGGGAGTAGGCTGAAGGTAACGCGCTAGCTGCAAAGGAGGCTGCCATGCGCCGCTGCGTTGCTGCTCTATTCTCGATGCTGTTGCTACTGACGGGCTGTGCGGGCACGAGCGATCCACGCGACTACGCCATCCCGCTGGCACCCGACCGCCCCTTCGAGGTCATGTCGACGGGAATGCGCTACTTCACCTTCACCCTGCAGGAGCCGACCCGCGTGGTACTGGAAAGCGAGACCTTTCCCTGGGACTCCGCCATGGGCGCGCCCTCGGGAGAGCTGATGAACGCCGAGGGCGAGGTCGTGGAACGTGACTGGCACAGCGGTGTCGACGGCAACTTCCGCATCGAACGTGAACTCGACGCCGGCGTCTGGTACCTGCGGGTGACCACCCCCTACGCGGGTTCCCCTTCAGCGTTGCAGGACCACGACTATCGCTACTCGGTGATACTGCGTATGGCGGATGAATGACGCCCAGTGCACAAGAAAAAGCCCCGGCAGAACCGGGGCGAAGGTGACGATGCGAAACGGCAGGCAGGTGCCGGTCAGAACTCGTAAGTGGCGGAGAGCCAGAAGCTGCGCCGCGGCATGTAAGCGCCGTTGATGGACTGGCCCGAGGTGAAGTACTCATAGGCCGCGAAGGTCTCGCCTTCGTACTCGTAGGTCGTGCCGGTGCCGAAGTCGGTGTCGAGCAGGTTGTAGATGGTGTCGGTCAGCCGCACGTTGTCCGCCACGCGGTAGGTGGAACTCAGGTTGAACAGCTCGTAGCTCTTGAACTTGTCGCCCACGGCAGCGGCGAGGGCGGCATCCTGGGTGCCGGCCTCCGGCGCGGAGGCGAAGCGCTTGCGACCGCTGTAGTGCTCACCTTCCAGGGTGGTGCTCCAGCGCTCGTTGATCTCCCAGCTCACGGCGGCGGTCAGCTTGTGCCGGGGCGCCAGCGTCAGGCTTGCGCCACGCGCTTCATCGGATTTGATCTCGGTATCGGTGTAGGTGTAACCGCCGCTCACTTCCCAGGCAGGGGCGAAACGGTAGCGGGCCTCCAGCTCCACCCCTTGGGTTTGCGCTTCGCCGATGTTGATCGCCTGGTCATAGGTGCCGTCGGGAATGGTCGGATGCCCGGTAACGGCACGCTCGCTGGCGGTGACGATGCGATCGGTGAAATCGGTGTGGAAGAATGTGGCGCCCGCTGAGAAGCCGGCCAGGTTGTCGTAATGCGCGCCGATCTCGTAGTTGGTGCTCTTCTCCGGCTGTAGGTCCGGGTTGCCGATCAGCAGTCTGGCGCCCTGGGCGGTGACGTTATTGATGCCATCCCTCAGTTGGTTGAGCGTCGGTGTCTTGTAGCCACGGCTGACGCCACCCTTCAGGGTCCAGCTGTCGTCGGCATTCCACACCAGATACCCCCGCGGCGTGAAGTGACCGCTGAAGGCGTCGTGGTTCTCGTAGCGGCCGCCCAGGGTCAGCGCCAGGTCGTCACGCAGCCACCACTCATCCTCGATGAACAGCGCCCATTGGGATTCGTCGTAGCTGTCCGGTGCCAGGTCGTCGGTCAGCTCCGCTTCCATGTACTGGCCGCCGAAGGTGAGCATGTGCGCACCGAGATTGGTGGTGAGCTTGGTGTCGAGCACGGTCTGCTCGTTTTCCAGGGTACGCGGCGAACCGATGATCGGTGCGTGGGGCAGGGCGGGATGCGGCGTGCCGGGCCCCGCGTTGGGGTGCGGAATGGTGCGGCCGACGGTCTCGGTGATGGCGTGGGTCACGCTGCTCTCCCAGGTGCCCGCCGCGAAGCGTCCGGTGTGCCCCAAAGCGATCTGGTCGCGGTTGAAGCGCATGTGATCGTCGTAGCCGTAGACCTGGTCGGGATTGTTCGGGTTGCTGCCATCGAGGCTGCCCAGGCGACTGTCTGTGTTGTCGTACCACTGGCGGGCGCGCTCGGCGTCGAGCCAGAACTCGTTGGTGTCGTCCGGCGTGAGGTTCAGGCGTCCGCCGATGGAGTAGATCTCCCCTTCGGCCGGACGCGGGTCGCGTCCCGTACCCTCCATCAGGCGCTCCGACGCACCGCGGTTGTAGACCCGCCCACGCAGCTGCAGGCCCAGGGTCTCCTCGACCAGCGGGCCGGAAGCGAAGACGCTGAGCGCCTGGGAGTTGGGCTCTTCGCGATGCTGCTGGAAGGTGCTCTCGGCGCTGACCGAGCCGCTCCACTCGTTGGCGACACGGCGGGTGATGATGTTGATCACGCCGCCCATGGCGTCGGAGCCGTACAGGGTCGACATGGGGCCGCGAATGACCTCGATACGCTCGATGGCCGACAGCGGCGGCATGAAGCTCGTGGCGGTTTCGCCGAAGCCGTTGGGGGTGACGTCGGCGGCGGCGTTCTGGCGCCGGCCGTCGATCAGAATCAGGGTGTAGTTGCTCGGCATGCCGCGAATGCTGACATTCAGGCCACCGGTCTTGCCCACGCCGGAGCGTACGTCGACGCCGGGAATGTCGGCGATGGCTTCGGCGATATTGGCAAACTGGCGCCGCTCCAGCTCCTCGCGGGTCACCACCGAGATACTGGCCGGGGCGTCGCGCAGCGACTGTTCGAAGCCGGCGGCAGTCACCACGACGTTGTCGAGGCGGGCGCTATCCTGCGCCTGGGCGGTGAAGGCGAGCGGTGCGCTGGCGACGGCAACGGCCAGAGCGGTGCGACGGGCATGGAGCATGAGATCACCTGCTGAGCATGAAAAAATTATCAAATGATATTAATTATCAAACGCAGGTGATTCTAATGCTGAAAGTTCCCTTTGCTCAGGGGGAGGACAGGCAACGTTGCGTTGCGCGACTGGCAACACCTTCGCTTCCGGCTACGCTCGTCGGCTCGAGCTGAGGGGTTGGGCTTGGTTGCCATGCGTTCGGTAGCGACTGACGCAGGAAGGCCAGTAGGGCACTTAGCCGCCGCGGCCGGAAGCCATAGGGGTACAGCAGCGTGACCGGCACGGCCGGTGCATCCCACTCCGGCAGGCAACGCACGAGAGAGCCGGGGTGAGCGCGTTCGCGCGCCTGTGCCAGCCAGTCGGACATCAGTCCCAGGCCGTGCCCGCTGGCGAGGGCATCGCCATGCAGCATCTGCTGGTCGACGCGGAAGCGCGACTCGGGGGGGCGAAAGTGGAACTCGCCGCCTTGCCCACGGTGGGTGAGGGTGAGCCCCTGCTCGGTTTCGCCGAGCAGATCGATCCAGGTGTGCCGTATCAGTTCGCGAGGGTGTTGTGGCTGGCCCTGACGAGAGAAGTAGTCCGGGTGTCCATAAAGGCCGCGGTGGAGCCAGCCCAGCACCTCCTGGCGCAGTTCGCTGCCGCGCACCTCGCCCAGCCACACGGTCACCGCCTGGCTATCGGCGGTGAGGGTGGGTGTCGTTCCGGTGCGTAGCGTGAGATGTACCTCGGGGTGGACCTCCATGAAGGCGGTCAGCCGAGCGGACAACCAGCTGCGGGCCAACGCGTTGTGCGCGACCACGTGCAGCTCGCCGCTGACCTCCTCGTTCAACTCTTCCAACGCTTGTCGGCCCTGCTCGGCAAGCTCGAGAATTTGCCGGCAGTAGACATGTGTCAAGCGACATCAGAAAGTGACCCCCTGGCGACAGTGAAATCTGACCCCCTTACCCTCTGACGACCTGCTCGT
>JAAQTN010000072.1 GCA_011742915.1 Billgrantia desiderata
ATGAACCGCCGTATACCGAACGGTACGTACGGTGGTGTGGGAGGGCGCCGGGGGTGACCCCGGCCCCTACCCGATCGTGCCGAGAGCGGGCGCTGGTCACCAGGCTGCGACCTAGTGATAATGGCCAACGAAAAGTAGTATATCTACTATCGCCGTTATCATTTTTCCTGAGGTGTCTCCATGTTTCCCTTCGTCGCCCCCGTTCGTGACCTTCGCTTCGTGCTCGAGGAATTGCTCGAATACCGCTCCCTCGCCCTGCCCGGCTTCGAGGAAGCCAGCCCCGACCTGGTCGAAGCGGTACTGGAGGAGGCGGCCAGGCTCGCCGGTGAAGTGTGGGCACCGCTCAATGCCAGCGGCGATCGCCAGGGTTGCGTACGGCGTGAGGACGGTGGCGTGACTCTGCCGGACGGCTTCGCCGAGGCCTACCAGGCTTATGCGGAAGGCGGCTGGAACGGCATCGGGGTGTCCCAGGCGCTGGGCGGCCAGGGCCTTCCCGAGGTGGTGGCGAGCAGCGTGCAGGAGATGCTCCACGGCGCCAACATGGCGCTGGGGCTGTGCCCGATGCTCACCGCCGGCGCCATCGAGGCGCTGGCCCACCACGGCAGCGATGCGCTCAAGGCGACCTACCTGCCCAAGCTGGTCGAGGGCAGCTGGACCGGCACCATGAACCTCACCGAGCCCCAGGCCGGCTCCGATCTCTCCAAGGTGCGCACGCGGGCAGTGCCATGCCCTGATGAAGAGGGTGACCACTACCGCTTGTTCGGCCAGAAGATCTTCATTACCTGGGGCGAGCATGACGCCAGCGAGAACATCATCCACCTGGTGCTGGCGCGCAAGCCCGACGCCCCCGAGGGCAACAAGGGCATCTCGCTGTTTCTGGTTCCCAAATATCTGGTCAAATCCGATGGCTCGCTGGGCGAGCGCAACGACGTCACCTGCGCCTCCATCGAGCACAAGCTGGGCATCCACGGCTCGCCCACCTGCACCCTGAGCTTCGGCGAGAACGACGGCGCCATCGGCTACCTGGTGGGTGAGGAGGGGCGCGGCCTGAACCACATGTTCACCATGATGAACGAGGCACGTCACAAGGTCGGCATCCAGGGCATCGGTGTGGCCGAGCGTGCCTGCCAGCATGCCTTCGCCTATGCGCTGGACCGCGTACAGGGCAGGGCGCGGGGCGCCGAGGCCACCATCAGCGAGCATCTCGACGTGCGCCGTATGCTGCTCTCCATGCGCGCTCGCACCGATGCGCTGCGGGCGCTGGCGCTCTACTGCGCCGCCCAGTTGGACGTGGCGCGCCACGCGGCAGACGCCGCCGAGCGCGACGCGGCCCAGGCCCGGGTCGACGTGCTGATCCCGGTGGTCAAGGCGTTCTCCACCGATCAGGCGGTGGAGATCGCCTCGCTCGGCGTGCAGGTGCACGGTGGCATGGGCTTCATCGAGGAGACCGGCGCCGCCCAGTTGCTGCGCGATGCCCGCATCGCACCGATCTACGAGGGCACCAACGGCATCCAGGCGCTCGACCTGGCCGGGCGCAAGCTCTCCCGTGACAGCGGCGCGGCGCTCGCCGAACTGATCGATGAGGTCGAAGCCACGGCCGGCGAGCTGCGCGCGAGCGCTGAGCTGGCCGCCCTGGGCGAGAGCCTGGCCGCCGGCGCCGCCGATCTACGTGCCGCCATGGCGCTGGTGCTCGAAGCGAGCCGCGACCCGCAGCACGGCGCCGACGCCGTGCAGGCCTACGCCACGCCGTTCCTCAGCCTGGCCGGCCATGTACTGTGCGCCTGGCAGATGGGGCGGGCCGCACTCAAGGCGCGTGCCGCCCAGGAGGGTGGCAACAGCGAATCTTTCTATCGCGCCAAGCTGGCCGCGGCGGATTTCGCCCTGCGCCAGTGGTTGCCGGTCGGTCGTGCCAACCGCAGCGTGATCGAGGCCGGCATGCAGAGCCTGGCCGACTATCAGGTCACGCTTTCCTGAGCCGTTACTCCACCGGCCGCCACCTCGGCGGCCGGTGATCTGGACAGTACCTATAAGAACGATACCCACTCGGAGCCCACCATGAACGACAGCATCTTCGAACAGGACCTGCCCAAGACGCAGGCCAACCATGTGGCGCTATCGCCGCTGACCTTCATCGAGCGTAGCGCTTCCATCTACCCCGACTACCCGGCGGTGATCCACGGCGACATCCGCCGCAGCTGGCGCGAGACCTGGGCGCGCTGCCGGCGGCTCGCCTCGGCGCTGGAGAAGCGCGGCATCAAGCCTGGCGAGACGGTGGCCGCCATGCTGCCCAACGTGCCGGCGATGTTCGAGGCGCACTTCGGCGTGCCGCTGGCCGGCTGCGTGCTCAATACGCTGAATATCCGTCTCGACGCCGAAGCCATCGCCTACATGCTCGAGCACGGCGAGGCCCAGGCGGTGCTGGTCGATCCGGAGTTCGCCGGGGTGATCGAAGACGCCGTCTCGCGGCTGGCGATCAAGCCGCTGGTGATCGACGTGGACGACGCCCTGTTCGAGGGCGAGGCGCGTCGCATCGGTGAGCTGGAGTACGAGGCGCTGCTGGCCGAGGGCGACCCGGAGTACGCCTACCAGCTCCCGGAGGACGAGTGGCAGGCGATCTCGCTCAACTACACCTCGGGCACCACCGGCAAGCCCAAGGGGGTGGTCTACCATCATCGCGGCGCCTATCTCAACGCGGTAAGCAACATCCTCGAGTGGGCCATGCCGCATCACCCGGTTTATCTCTGGACCCTGCCGATGTTCCACTGCAACGGCTGGTGCTTTCCCTGGACCATCGCCGCCAATGCTGGCGTCAGCGTCTGCCTGCGCAGGGTCGATCCGAAGAAGATCATGGACCTGATCGTCGACGAGAAGGTCACCCACTTCAGCGGTGCGCCGATCGTACTCAACGGCCTGGTCAACCTGCCGGCGGAGCAGAAGCGTGCTTTCGACCACCCGGTGAAGGTCACCACCGCCGGTGCCGCGCCGCCCGCCTCGGTGATCGCCGGCGTCGAGAAGCTCGGTATCGAAGTGACCCATGTCTACGGTCTCACCGAGGTCTACGGGCCGGTCACCGTGTGCGCCTGGCGCGAGGCGTGGGACGAGCTACCGCTGGAGGAGCGGGCCAGGATCAAGGCGCGTCAGGGCGTGCGCTACCACATGCTGGAAGCGCTCTGCGTCGCCGACCCCAACACCCTGGAGCCGGTGCCCAAGGACGGCGAGACCATCGGCGAGATCCTGATGCGCGGCAACAACGTGATGAAGGGCTATCTCAAGAACGAGGCCGCCACCGAGCAGGCGCTGGAAGGCGGCTGGTACCACACCGGCGATCTCGCCGTGTGGCACCCTGACGGCTACATCGAGATCAAGGATCGCTCCAAGGACATCATCATCTCCGGTGGCGAGAACATCTCCACCATCGAGGTGGAGGATGCCATCTACTCCCATCCCGCCGTGGAGGAGGCCGCGGTGGTGGCCAAGCCCGACGAGAAGTGGGGCGAGACGCCCTGTGCCTTCGTCAAGCTCAAGGTGGGCTATGGCGAGGTCACCGAAGCCGACATCATCGAGCACTGTCGCCAGCACCTGGCGCGCTTCAAGGTGCCCAAGACGGTGATCTTCACCGAGCTGCCCAAGACCTCCACCGGCAAGATCCAGAAATTCGTCCTGCGCGAAGAAGCGCGCAGGCAGTGAACGGGAGCAAGACAATGACACAGCAGGCAATCGGTGTGGTCGGCGCCGGCACCATGGGGCAGGGCATCGCGCAGGTACTGGTGGCAAGCGGCTTTGCCACACGACTCTACGACGTGGCCGACGAGCAGCTGGGCCGCGCCCAGGCCGTCATCGACAAGGGCCTTGGCAAGCTGGTGGCCAAGGAGAAGCTCAGCGAGGCCGACAAGGCCGAGGCCATGGCGCGCCTGGAGACGACCACGTCGCTCGAGGCCCTGCGCGGCTGCGAGGTGATCATCGAGGCCGCGCCCGAGCAGCCGGCGCTGAAGGAGAAGCTGTTTCGCGACCTGAGCCGGCTGAGCCACGATGCCATCCTGGCCTCGAACACCTCGTCGCTGTCGCTGACCCGGCTCGCTGCGGTGTGCGAGCGCCCCGAGCGGGTGGTGGGCATGCACTTCTTCAATCCGGTGCCGGTGCTCAAGCTGGTCGAGGTGATCCGCGCCGAGCAGACCTCTGATGCCACCGCGGCGCGCATCGAGGAACTGACCCGCCAGCTCGGCAAGACGCCGGTGGCCATCGCCGACTCGCCCGGGTTCGCCGTCAATCGCCTGTTGATCCCGATGATCAACGAGGCCGCCTTCCTGTTGCAGGAGGGCGCCGCCAGCGCCGAGGACATCGATCAGTCGATGCAGCTTGGCGCCGCTCACCCCATGGGGCCGCTGGCGCTGGCCGACCTGATCGGCCTGGACGTCTGCCTGGCGATCATGGAGGTGCTGCAGGAGGGCTTCGGCGACCCGAAGTATCGCCCCTGTCCGCTGCTCAGGCGCATGGTGGCAGCCGGCTATCTGGGGCGGAAGAGTGGGCGAGGCTTCCACGTCTACCAGTAAGCGACGGTTCACTACTGCGCTCGACCAAGAAAGGATTGCCGACCAACCAAGCGTTCGCTAGGGTTGGTCGGTATCGTTCTGACTACAAGCAAGGAGCCCCCATGAGCGAGAAGCTGATCGAGATGGTCGACAACGCCGGTGTCGTGCGCCTGACCATCAACCGTCCCAAGGCGCTGAATGCCCTCAACAGCGCCGTGCTCACCGAGCTGGAAGCGCTGCTCACCGAGCTGGAGAAGCGCAGCGACCTGCGCGCTCTGCTGATCACCGGCGCGGGTGAGAAGGCCTTCGTGGCCGGTGCCGACATCACCGAAATGCGCACCAAGACCCCGGAGGAGGCACGCGCCTTCGCCAGCCAGGCCCTGCGTACCATCAAGCGACTGGAAACGCTCCCGGTGCCGGTGGTCGCCCTGGTGAACGGCTTTTGTCTTGGCGGCGGCTGCGAACTGGCGCTGGCCTGCGACTGGGCCGTAGCCAGCGACAACGCCATCTTCGGCCAGCCCGAGGTGCTGCTCGGGGTGATTCCCGGCTTCGGCGGCACCCAGCGCCTGCCGCGTCGGGTAGGACCGGCCATGGCACTGGATCTGGTCACCACCGGGCGCAAGATCGACGCCCAGGAGGCCCTGCGTATCGGCCTGGTCAACCGCGTGATGCCCCAGGCCGAGCTCGAGGCCTACGCCGAGGAGCTGACCAAGCAGCTCGCCGGCAACGGCCCGCTGGCGGTGCGCAGCGCCAAGCAGGCGGTGCACGACGGCATGGACCAGGATCTCGACAGCGCACTGGCGCTGGAGACCAGCCTCTTCGCGCTGGGCTTTGCCGGCAGCGAGCAGAAGGAGGGCATGAGCGCCTTCGTCGAGAAGCGCAAGCCCAACTTCTGATTCATCAGCGGTGCGGTAACGAGAGAGCGGCAGCGTAACGCTGCCGCTCTCGTTCGTTTACGCCGTGTCGGTTCAGGCCAGCTCGCGGCGTCGCCAGCGAATCATGCCGGTGGCAATGGCGGTGCCCGCCAGGGTGATGGCCATGCCCACCAGCACCTGCAGGCTGAGGCGTTCGTCCAGCAGCAGGTAGCCCCATAGCAGGGCGCTTACCGGCACCAGGAAGGTGACCGTCGAGGTGGCGGTGGCGCCGGCACTGGAGATCAGTCCGTAGTAAAGCAGGAAGGCCAGTGTGGTGCTGCAGATGGCCAGGCCCAGGGCGTTGCCCCATGCCAAGCCGCCGATCGGCTCGCTGGGCCACAGCCACAGGCCCGGGATCAGCAGGATCAGCGCCGACATGGCGGTGCTGCCGGCGGCCAGCACCCGTACCGGCAGGTGCGACAGGTAGCTCTTGGAGTAGTTACTGGCTATCCCATAGCAGAGCGAGGCACCCAAGGCGGCCAGAATGAACCAGCCGTCGCCGCCCAGGGCAAAGTCCAAACGGTTGGCCGAGAGCACGTAGACACCGAAGAAGGCCAGCGCCAGGCCCAGGTATTGCTGACGCTGGATGGGGGTGGTGAAGAGCATTGCGCCGAGCAGGGCGGTGAAGATCGGCGTGGTAGCGTTGATCAACGAGGTGAAGCCGGCTTCCAGACGAATGGTGGCCAGTGCCAGCAGCACGAAGGGCAGCACGTGGTTCACCAGCCCGAGCAGCAGCAGGCCGCCCTTGTTCTCCCACACCAGCTTGAGATAGCGCAGGCTGAGCAGCAGCGGAAGCAGCAGCAGCGCACCGATGCCCATGCGCACCAGGATGAGCGGTACCGGCCCGAATTCGGGTACGGCCACGCGCATGAAGATGAACGACATGCCCCATAGCGTGGAGAGCAAGATCAGACGTAGGGAATCGGCCGGCGACATGCGACGTCCTTGGCAGGCAGGGGAGAGTATGAAGCCTAAACCATGCCGCCAGCCTATGAATAGGTTGTTTTTTATCAATAATGCTGATGTGAAGTATCAGCGATCGTGCTGGTCAAGCGCCGTCGCCGACGACGACCCAGCCATCGGCGTCGACGCTTACCGGCACCGGGTCGAGCGCACAACCGACGCCGAGTCCGCCGGTGCCTTCACCGGTGCGGGTGGCGAAGGTGGCATCGTGATTGGTGCAGCGAAGCACTTCGCCATCCTGACTGAGAATGCGCGGGCCGCGCTGGTCGAGCGGCAGGTATTGATGCGGGCAGGCGTTGACGTAGCCGAGCAGCGCGTCGCCGAGGCGCACCAGCAGCAGTGGAAAGCTTCCGTTCTCGCCCTGCAGGGTCAGGCTGTGGGTGCTGCCCACCGCCAACTCGTCGTGTCGAACGAGGCGCGTGCCAAGCGCGGGTGCGCTACGATACTGTTGCCAGGCCTGGGTCATGACGGTGTCCTGAAAATACAAACGGGCCGACATTGTCGCCAATGCCGGCCCGCCTGTCAGCGCTGGACGATGAGGTCAGTCCTCGAGCTCGATCTCCTTGGCGAGGTGGCGCTCGCCGTCGTACTCGAAATCGATCTCGACCCTTTGCCCCTCTTCGAGATCGTCGAAGCTGCTCAGGCCGTCGTCGTAATCGGTATCGTCATCGGTGTGGAAGACGATGCCCTGAACGGTCAGGGTGCGCGCTTCACGATCCAGCGACTCGATCTCGCCTTCGAGATCGTTGGCATGAGCGGTTGTCGAGAAGGTCAGCAGCAGGGCGGCAGCCAACAAGGCAAGACGTTTCAGCATGGTTCCTCTCCTTGGTCCACTGGGACTTGCATCGGTTCAACTTGCGTCATCAGCTTATGCGGGGCGTCTCGCCAAGGCGAGTTAAGAAATGTTCAGCAGAGGAAGCAGCGTGAAAATCTCGAAACTCAACGTTTATCCGGTCAAGTCGCTGGGCGGTATCGGCCTGGAGCAAGCCACGCTGGGGGTACGCGGTCTGGCCTATGACCGTCACTGGATGGTGGTCGATCAGGTGGGGCGCTTCGTCACCCAGCGGCAGCTGCCAGGCATGGCGCGAGTCTCGGTGCGTCTCGAGAGCGACTGGCTGGTGCTGGAACATCCCGAGGCGGAGCCGCTGGCCATCGAGCTGGCGAGCCGCGATCGGCCGAGGCTGACCGCCTATGTGTGGGACGACGCCTGTCAGGCCCTTGACGAAGGTGCCGAGGCCAGCGACTGGCTGACGGCGGTGCTGGGCGATCTGCGCGGTAGCAGCCTGCGTCTGGTGCGCTTCGACGAGGAGCATCGGCGCCCGGTCGAGTCGCGCTATCTGCAAGGTGAGGAGGCCCATACTGCCTTCGCCGACGGCTATCCGTTCCTCATTGCCTCGCAGGCCTCTCTCGACGCTCTCAACCGGAATCTGGCGCAGAAGGGGCTTGCACCGCTGCCCATGAACCGTTTCCGTCCGAACATCGTGCTCGAGGGGGCTCCCGACTTCGCCGAGGATTGTTGGCGCGAGCTGGCCGCCCAGGATGGCAGGTATCGTTTCGGGCTACGCAAACCCTGTCAGCGCTGCAAGATCACCACCGTCGATCAGGCCAGCGGCACCATCGACATACCCGGAGAGCCGCTGCAAACGCTGATTCAGATGAAGACGCAGCCGCTGCGCCCGGGGGCCTACTTCGGTCAGAACGCCACGCTTCTCGGCGGTGCGGGGGAGCGCGTCTCGGTCGGGGATGAGCTACAGGTCGGCCAGTGAGACCAAAAAGAAGCCCGCTCGGAGAGCGGGCATAAGCAAGGGACTCACGACTGCTGTGCAAGAACCGGCGTGAGTAAGTTCAAGGTAGCGCCTTTTTCGCATTGCGAATGTCATCCATTTCCTCTCCATTCTGTAAGAGATTGCCTACAACTTGTGTAGGGATCCGTCTCGCCGCTACGGCATGCTTTGGCAAAAAGGAGATTTCTAACGGGTACACAAGACTTGTATACAAATATCGGCTGGCTATGATGGAGCACCATTTCCTTCAGGAGCGCCCCGATGAGCTTACATGTCTACCTATCCGGCGAGATCCATACCGACTGGCGTGACGAGATCGAGCGCGGCGCAAAGGCTGCCGGTCTGGACATCGTGTTCACCGCGCCTGTCACCGACCATGACGCCAGCGATGCCGCAGGCGACCACCTGGGACGCGAAAGCGACGCCTTCTGGCGCGACCACAAGTCGGCCAAGGTCAATGCCATTCGTACCAAGACCCTGATCGAGCAGAGCGACCTGGTGGTGGTGCGCTTCGGCGACAAGTACAAGCAGTGGAACGCGGCCTTCGATGCCGGCTACTGCGCAGCACTCGGCAAGCCGTACGTGACCCTTCACGGCGAGGAGATCGTCCACCCGCTGAAGGAGGTTGATGCCGCTGCCATGGCTTGGGCGACCACTACCGAGCAGGTGGTCGAGATCCTGCGCTATGTGATTCGTGGCTGAGGCTGGCGTGCGACGATTTTTACGGTTTTTTTAGGTGTGGCTGTGCTTTCATGCCGTCATGTTCGATGGGGAGGTGATGGCTGAATGCGTACCGCCGGATACGGTGTAAACGAAGTTGGCGTACGGCTCAGGTACCACTGGCGTAGCTGGTCGCCCGTGCTCAAGGTCATGTCGGTGCTATGGACGGTACTGGCCGTCTTCATGACCGTTCCTTGGCTGGTGCTGGTCGTCGAGCGTGACCCCGACGCCCGCGCCTTCGGCCTCTCGATCATGTTGGTGATGGTGGCCGTGGCGCTGGTGTGGCTGTCCACGGCTCGCACGCGGATCGAGCTCAAGCCCTGGCAGATGTTCGTCGTCACCACCTTCAGCTGGATCAGCGTCAGCGGCTTTGCCAGCCTGCCGCTGGTGCTGGGCGCGCCGCAGCTCAGCTTCACCAACGCCGTGTTCGAATCGGTCTCGGCCATTACCACCACGGGCTCCACCATACTGGCCGGTATCGAGGACCTGTCCGATGGGCTGAAGCTGTGGCGAGGCATCATGCAGTGGCTGGGCGGCATCGGCATCATCGTCATGGGCATCGCCATCCTGCCCTTCCTCAAGGTGGGGGGCATGCGCCTGTTCCATACCGAGTCGTCGGACTGGTCGGATAAGGTCATGCCGCGTACGGGTGGCATCGCCAAGGCTACCCTGAGCATCTATTGCGGCTTTACCCTGATCGCTATGCTGGCCTACTGGGCAGGCGGCATGACGCTGCTGGATGCGGTGGTGCATGCCATGACGTCGTTGGCCACCGGGGGCTTCGCCAATTCCGATGCCTCTTTCGGTGCCTACGCCGAGCAGCCCCATCTGCTGTGGATGGCATCGCTGTTCATGCTGACCGGTGCGCTGCCTTTCGTGCTCTACATCCGTACGCTGCGCGGCTCGAGCATGGCGCTGTGGCGTGACCAGCAGGTGCAGGGACTGCTGTTTCTCCTGGCGCTGGTCATTCTGGGCCTCTCGCTGTGGCGCATCTGGCACGGTACGGCGCCGTTCGAGGCGCTCACTCACGTTACCTTCAACGTCATCTCGGTGGTCACCACCACCGGCTATGCCTCCGACGACTACAGCGCCTGGGGGCCGCTGGCCTACGTGGCGTTCTTCTATCTCACTTTCATTGGCGGTTGCAGCGGCTCCACCAGCGGCGGCATGAAGATCTTCCGCTTTCAGGTGGCCACCATCCTGCTGCGCAACCAGCTGCGTTTTCTGGTCCACTCCCAGGGCGTCTTCGCTTCGCGTTACAACGGCCAGCCGCTCACCGACGACATTACCCGTGGCGTGGTGGCGTTCTCGTTCTTCTTCTTCCTCACCATCGCCGGCCTGGCCCTGGGGCTTGCGCTGATGGGGCTGGATTTCACCACGGCCCTTTCGGGAGCCGCTACCGCGGTGGCCAACGTAGGCCCTGGGCTTGGCGACATCATCGGGCCGGCGGGCAATTTCGCACCGCTGCCGGATGCGGCGAAATGGCTGCTGTGCGTCGGCATGCTGCTGGGACGGCTGGAGATCCTCACCGTACTGGTTCTGCTGACGCCGATGTTCTGGCGCAAGTGAGGAGGAGCGATGTCAGCGTCACCACCGCCACAGGAAGCGCCCTCACTCGACCCGGTCAAACCGGTGCGGCCGCAGTTGCTGGTCGCGCTGGGCGGCCGCAGCGAGGAAGATGCCGCGCTGGTACGGGCGGCGCATCGCCAGGCCCAGCGCGAAGGTATCGCCTGGCGGGCGGTGCATGTCGACAACGGCCGTGCAGGCCCCAGACAGCGGCTGGCGCTGGATCAGACCCTGGCGCTGGTGAGCAGACTCGGAGGTGAGGTACGCATCCTGCAGGGAGCAGGGCGGGCCCGGGAGCTGCATGAGTATGCGCTGGAGCAGGGTGTCGCCACGCTGATGGTAGGGCGCACACGTCCTTCGGGGTGGCGCTTCTGGCGTCGACCGCTGGCGGAGCGCCTGCTGCATCATGGCGGTGCCTACGACCTGGTGGTGGTCGCCGAGGCCCGGCCGCGGCCTCGATTTCGTCATGCTCACCACATGCGCCGCTGGCAGCCGCTGGGTTGGCGTGAGGCTTGGGTCGTGGCTGGCTGTTGCCTGGTAGCCGTGGCCATGGCCTGGGCACTGGAGTTCTGGCTGGAACTGGCCAACCTGTCGTTGATCTTCCTCGCCGCGGTTCTTGCCAGCGCCGCCCTGGCGGGCACGCGTGCCGCCATGATTTCCGCCGTGCTGGGGTTTCTCGCCTTCAATTTCCTGTTCACCCGGCCGCGTTTCTCGCTGGCGATGGTCGAGCGCGAGCAGCTGCTGACCGTCATCTTCTTCCTGCTGGTGGCAGTGGTGGTCGGCCAGCTCGCCGGCAGCGCACGGCAGCGTCTCATGGCGCTGCGCAGCAGCCGTGAACAGACCCATCGACTGCTCACTTTCTCCCGCGCGCTCTCCGTTGCCACCGACCGGGAGCAGGTGCGTGACGCCGGCGTCACCACGCTGGAGCGCTGGCTGGGAGTGCCGGTGGCGTTCCTCGATGAGGATGAGGCAGGCGCCGGCCTGTCACTACGCTGTGCGTTACCGGCGAACGTCAGGCTGAGCCCCGCAGAGGAAGCCGCCGCCGCATGGAGCTGGCAGCATCGCAAGCCGAGCGGTACCGGCACGGCGACACAGTCGGGGCTGCGCTGGCGCTTCATTCCGCTCGTCGAACAGGAGCGTGTGCTGGGAGTCCTGGGGCTGGAGCTCGCCGTGCGTGACCGTCCCCTGGGCCCCGATCAGGAGACGATGATCGTTACCTTGACCCGTCAGCTCGGCATGGCCCTGGAGCGTACGCGGCTGGTGGCAGAGCTGGGCACTTCACGGCTCTCGGAAGAGAACGAGCGGCTGCGCTCGGCGCTGCTTTCATCGGTATCCCACGACCTGCGTACGCCGCTCGCTTCGATCATCGGGTCGGCAAGCTCTCTCAGAGAACTGGAGCCACAGCTCAGCCGCGCCGATCGGCATGAGTTGCTCGATGGCATCCTGGCCGAAAGTGAGCGCCTCAACCGCTATATCCAGAATCTGCTCGACATGACACGGCTCGGCCATGGCGGCCTCAAGCTCGAGCGGGACTGGGTCTCGCTCGACGACCTCATCACCGCGGCGCTGAAACGGCTCGGTGTCTCGTTGGAAGGCGTGAGAGTGGAGCGCGAGGGGGCGGCTGGGCTGCCGTTGCTCTACGTACACCCGGCGCTGATCGAGCAGGCGCTGGTCAATGTCATCGACAACGCCGTGCGTTTTTCGCCGCCGGGCGGGAAGGTGGGAATCGTGGCGGGTCTCGACGCCACCCATCGCGGCCTGGAGATTCGCATCACCGACGAAGGACCGGGCATCCCGCCGGCGCAGCGCGAGGCGGTTTTCGACATGTTCTTCACTGGCGGCGAGGGCGACAGGGGGCGCCACGGCAGCGGGCTGGGCTTGGCCATCTGCCGTGGCATGCTGGGTGCCCATGGCGGCAGCGTCGAAGCGCTGCCCGGACCCGATGGGCGTGGCACTGCCATCGTCATGCGACTGCCGCTGGCCAACCCCGAGGAGGCGGGGGCCGATGACGACTGAACGCTCGCGCATACTCATCGTCGATGACGAGCCGCAGATCCGCCGCTTCCTGCGTATCAGCCTGCTGTCCCAGGGCTTCGACGTCAGTGAGGCGGGCTCGGGGAGAGAAGGACTCGAGCTGGCCGACACTCAGCGGCCCGACCTGGTGCTGCTGGATCTCGGGCTGCCGGACATGGATGGACAGCGTGTGCTCGATGAGCTGCGCAGGACCAGCCAGGTCCCGGTCATCGTGGTGTCGGTGCGGGAGCAGGAGGCGGAAAAGGTGCGTGCACTCGACTCGGGGGCCAACGACTACGTCACCAAACCGTTCGGCATACAGGAGCTGCTGGCACGGATTCGTGGGCTATTGAGGCGCCAGAACGTGGCGGGGAGCGGCTTCAGCACGCTGCGTCTGGGGCGCGCAGGGCTCGAGATCGATCTGGCGGCGCGCCGCGTGACGCTGGAAGGCAACGCCGTGCATCTCACCCCCAAGGAGTATGCCGTGCTCGATCAGCTGGCACGCCATGCTGGAAGGGTGGTGAGCCAGACCCAGCTGCTGCGCCACGTCTGGGGCCCCACGCACACCCATGACACCCACTATCTGCGCATCGTCATCAGCAAGCTTCGTCACAAGCTGGGTGACGACCCCCATGCTCCCCTGCTGTTGCAGACCGAAGCCGGCATCGGCTACCGCCTGCTTGTCGATCCACTGGAAGAGTCTTGAGCCATGCCGCAAGGAGCAGTGAGATGAAGATCATCATCCTGGGCGCCGGCCAGGTCGGCGGTACGCTGGCCGAGCATCTGGCCCGCGAGGAGAATGACATCACGGTGGTGGACACCGACGGCGAACGGTTGCGCGAACTGCATACTCGCCTCGACATCCGCACCGTGGTCGGCCCCGGCTCATACCCCGTGGTGCTGCGTCAGGCCGGCTGCGAAGACGCCGACATGCTGATCGCGGTGACCAGCCAGGACGAAGTCAACATGATCGCCTGCCAGGTCGCCCACACCCTGTTTCGCACCCCCACCAAGATCGCCCGCGTCCGCGCCACCGCCTACCTCACCCGCAAGGGCCTGTTCGCCCACGAGGCGGTGCCCATCGACGTGCTGATCAGCCCCGAGCAGGTGGTCACCGACCACATTCGCCGTCTGATCGAGCACCCCGGTGCCCTGCAGGTGCTGGAGTTCGCCGGCGGCCTGGTGCAGCTGGTGGCGGTGAAGGCCTACTACGGCGGCCCGCTGGTAGGCCAGGACCTCGGCTTCCTGCGCCGCCACATGCCCAGCGTCGACACCCGCGTGGCGGCCATCTACCGCCGCAACCG
>JAAQTN010000073.1 GCA_011742915.1 Billgrantia desiderata
TGTCTCCTTTCGCCCCCTGATCGGTTTATAAGAACAGGGTATCAGAGGGTACGACACTCATCCTGACACTGGGGGGCCGCGACATCGAGTGCCTGACCCTGGCCCGGGCGGTGGCGCTGCACGTGGAGCGACGCGTGTTCCTGAATGGCAACCGCACGGTGGTGTTCCAGCGCTAGGCGATGCCTGAAAACTGGCTGCGCTTGGTCATTCCTTGCGTAGGCGCATTGAGTCCCTGGCCATAGCGGGCTAGCTTGGTGGGCAAAATGACTGCCCACCAGGAGACCCGCATGGCTGCCCCCTTCGACGAGCACGACCCGTACCTGTGGCTGGAAGAGGTCGAGGGCGAACGCGCCCTGGCCTGGGTCGAGCAGCGCAATGCCGAGAGCCAGGCCAGGCTTGCCGATGCGCCGGGCTTCACCGCGCTACGCGACGACCTGCAGGCGATCCTCGAGGCCGACGACCGCATCCCCTTCGTGGTCAAGCGCGGCGAGCACTTCTACAACTTCTGGCAGGATCGCGACCACCCCCGTGGGCTGTGGCGACGTACCACGCTCGAGGAGTACCGCAAGGCGCGGCCCGAGTGGGAGGTGCTGATCGACCTCGACGCGCTCAACGCCGAGGAGGGCGAGAACTGGGTATGGCACGGCGCCCACTGCCTGCGCCCCGAATCGCCCGACGCGCCCTGGCGCCACTGCCTGGTGTCGCTCTCCCGCGGCGGTGCCGACGCCGACGTCACCCGCGAGTTCGACCTGGTCGAGAAGCGCTGGGTCGAAGCGGGCTTCTACCGCCCCGAGGCCAAGGGCAGTTTGGGCTGGATCGACCGCGACACGGTCTACGTCCAGACCGACTTCGGCGAAGGCTCGATGACTCGCTCCGGCTACCCGCGCATCGTCAAGCAGTGGCGGCGCGGCACGCCGATGGCCGACGCCGAGACGGTGTTCGAGGCCGAGCCCGACGACATGGCCGTAGGCGCCGCGCACGACTCCACCCCCGGCTTCGAGCGCGACTTCGTCAGCCGCGCCCGGGCCTTCTACGACAACGAGCTCTATCTGCGCCAGGCCGACGGCAGCCTCACCCGTATCGAGGTGCCCAATTCGGCCCACAAGCAGGTGCACCGCGAGTGGCTGATGATCGAGCTGCGCGAGCCCTGGGAGGTGGCGGGCACCACCCATCCCGCCGGCGCGCTGCTGCTCGCCGACTTCGACGCCTTCATGGGCGGCGAACGCGAGCTGCGCGTACTATTCACCCCCACCGAACGCACCTCGCTCTCCGACGTCACCTGGACCCGCCGCCACCTGATCCTCAACGTGCTCGACGACGTCAAGCACCGGCTCTACGTGCTCACCCCGAGCGAAGGCCAGTGGCAGCCCGAGCCGCTGGCGGGCGTGCCGACGCTGGGCAGCATTAGCGTGAGCGCGGTGGACGACGAGGAGAGCGACGAGGTGTTCGTCATCGTCAGCGACTACCTCACGCCGACCACGCTGCTGCACGGCCGGGTCGGCGGGGCGCTGGAAACGCTCAAGCAGGCCCCGGCGCTGTTCGACGCCGAGGGGCTCGAGGTGACCCAGCACTTCGCCACCAGCCGCGACGGCACGCCGATTCCCTACTTCCAGGTGGCGAAGCGCGATCTCGAGCCCAGCGGCGCGCACCCGACCCTGCTCTACGGCTACGGCGGCTTCGAGGTGCCGCTGCTGCCCGGCTACAGCCCCGGGGTGGGGCGCGCCTGGCTCAGCCAGGGCGGCGTCTACGTGGTGGCCAACATCCGCGGCGGCGGCGAGTACGGCCCGCGCTGGCACCAGGCGGCGCTGCGCGAGAAACGCCACAAGGCATTCGAGGACTTCGCCGCGGTGGCAGAGGATCTCATCGAACGCGGCGTCACCTCAGCACGGCGGCTGGGCATCCAGGGCGGTTCCAACGGCGGCCTGCTGGTGGGCAACATGCTCACCCGCTACCCGCAGCTGCTCGGCGCCGTGGTGTGCCAGGTGCCGCTGCTCGACATGCGCCGCTATCACTTGCTGCTGGCCGGCGCCTCGTGGATGGCCGAGTACGGCGACCCCGAGAGCGACGACTGGGAGTTCCTGCGCGATGTCTCGCCCTACCACAACCTCGATCCCGCGGCCCACTACCCGCCCATGCTGCTGATGACCAGCACCCGCGACGACCGCGTCCACCCCGGCCACGCGCGCAAGATGATGGCACGCATGAGCGAGCAGGGGCATCGGGTGCTCTACTACGAAAACATCGAAGGCGGCCACGGTGGTGCGGCCGACAACCGCCAGCGCGCCCATATGCAGGCCCTGGCGTTCATGTTCCTGAGTCAGATGTTAAGCGATGAGATTTCGGATACTTAGCCTGTAACCGATTTGTTCTAGTTGTCCTGTTCGGCATCTGAATGGCTGCGCCATGATGATGCCGAAAGTCACTCATTGCGCACTATGCGTGCGCAATGAGGCGGCTGACGGTCGCGTGGTTTGTCCCGGTCAGGCTGACCTTTCCCTTATTCGAATCATGCAGATGGGCGGAAAGTCGCGCAGGATGGCACGCGCACTGCAGATCAATGGGTGAAGGTAATGACCGGATAGTACAAGTACAACCCACCCTGACCGGAGGTGACTGGACATGAAGAACCGGAACCGACTCATCGGCTGCAGTTTGTTGGGGATACTCTTTCTGCTGAGTAACCCTGCATTGGCGGAGCGCATCACCATCGGTATCGGTCACCAGAGCATGGTGACCAATACCGTTGCGGGCGGCATCGTGCTGGAGAGGCTTGGCCTCATCGAAAAGTATCTTCCCAAGGAAGGGGATTACGCCGATGCCGAGTACGACATCATCTTTCGCGACTATGATTCAGGCCCGCCCATCACCAATCAGATGATGGCCGGTAACCTGGAGTTCGGTGTGATGGGTGACTATCCACTGATCGTCAATGGGGCCAACTTTCAGGCCACCGGCCGACATGAAACCCGCTTCATTGCCGTGACCGGGTACAACCGCGAGGGGACCGGAAACGGCATCGTGGTGCCGGTGGCCTCCGACGTACACTCCCTCGAAGAGCTGGTAGGCAAGCGCATTTCCACGCCGGTGGGCAGTGCCGCCTGGGGCATGACGCTCAAGGCCCTGCGCGATGCAGGACTCGATGGGCAGATCGCCATCGTCGACCAGAGCCCGCCGGTGGGGGTGGCCAACATCGCCGGCAACCGTATCGATGCCCATGCCGACTTCGGCCCCTGGTCGGAGGTGATGGAGTTCCGAGGTACCGGGCGCAAGATCTTCGACGGCAGCGAAGCCGGTGTGCCGACCTTCCACGGCATCGTGGTGCGCAAGGCATTTGCCGATCGCTACCCGGAGGTGGTCGAGGCCGTGCTGCAGGCAACCCTCGAGGCGCAGCAGTGGATCAGAGAGGATCCGTTGCGTGCCGCCACGCAGCTCAGCGAGTGGACCGGTGTGGCCAAGGAGGTGCTCTATCTCTACCTCAGCGAGGGGGGAATCAGCACCCTGGACGCCACCATCAAGCCCGAGTGGGTCGAGGCGCTGCAGTACGATCACGCCCTGCTCCAGGAGGAGCGCAACATACCCGATCTCGATTTCGATGCCTGGGTCGACGACAGCTACATCCGGCGTGCCTATGCGGCGTCCGGTCTGGACTATGCCGCCGACCTGGAGCGCATGGTCACACCCCGGGCGCAGAACCCCGATCTCAGCCCGGCCCAGATATGGTTCGCCGACGAGGGCATCGTCGAGTACGAGAGTGTGGCCGACATGGTGGTGGCCTACCGAGCAGCGGACACCGAAGGGCGAGAGGTCTACTCCACCTATGTCTACGACCACCACAGCGGGATCAAGATGTTCGGTAAGGCCGCCTTTCTTGCCGAAACGCCTGATGGTGAGGTGGTGGCCTTCATGAAGCGGGACGACTCGCAGACATACATCGCCGATAACGGTGGAAGAATGATTGCTCTGTCCGCTTCCGGTGATGAGTCACTCGCCATGAAATAAATGAAGTGAACCTCAGTCGGATTTCTTCCTTTTTTAAAGTATGAGAAAGGCGGGCGCGGAATTCTCCGCGCCCTTTTTATTGTCGGGCGATATGAGGGTTTTTCGCCTTTCTGGCGTTATGAGTTGTTCTACTTGTATTGGATTAAGAGGGCGGGACTCAGAATAAATGCATCAGTCTGATGCTTGTCAATTCCGATATGCACCACGCGGGCGCGCAGGTCAATTACTGAGGAGCCGTATCTTCGATTGGGTTAAAAATAAAAACTCCTTTTGGATTAAATCCTTGGCATCGATATGCAGAGTGTTGGCACGGCTGATGCAGCTTACTGAGTAAACGATATGACCTGATAGTACAAGCTTCGCCCCCGGCAACAACGACACAACAAGCGCCGGTTTCACTACCCACAGCGTTGCGCAGACAGCGCTCCCGTGACGAGAGGTGACCTCATGAGCTTGAACCCCAGTCCTCGCCCACCACTGTCCGAGGCCGTTGCATCAGGCCCGTTCGAGAGCGTAGAGCGCTCTGCCGCCAAACCGGCGCCAGCCGAGGCGCAGCCGGCCGTCGATGGCGCGGTTGGCTACCGGCGCCTTTTGCCCGTGGACTGGGACCGCTACCTGGTCCGCATCGGAGCCCTGCTGGTGGCAGCGCTGGGCTGGCATCTCGCCTCGACCTACGGCTTCGACTTCTTCGTTCGCTTCGACAACGTACCGGGGCCGCTGGTAGTGGGAGCGGAGTTTTTGGCTCAGGCCTCGAGTCAGGAGTTCTACGTACATATTTTCCATAGCATGCAGCGTATCGCCATGGCGTACGGACTGGCCGTGGTGCTCGGAGTGACGCTGGGGGTTCTCATGGGCCGCTCGCGCTTCGCCGAGGACCTGATCCTGCCCTACATCGAGATCCTGCGGCCGATCCCGGCGGTGGCCTGGATTCCGCTGGCGATCCTGATGATGCCCACCGAGCAGGCTAGCATCGTCTTCATCACCTTCCTCGGCGCGCTGTTTCCCATCGTGATCAACACCGTGCACGGCGTCGAGCAGACTCCCAAGGTGCTGGTGCGCGCCGCCCGCAGCCTGGGCGCGAGCAACGCCGCGATTCTCTGGCACGTGGTGCTGCCCGGCGCGCTGCCGAGCATCGTCGCGGGGCTTGCCATCGGCATGGGGGTGGCGTGGTTCTCGCTGCTGGCAGGCGAGATCATCAGCGGTCAGTACGGGATCGGTTACTTCACCTGGTCGGCCTACACCCTGGTCGAGTACCCCAAGATCATCATCGGCATGCTGGTCATCGGCGGGCTGGGCTCGCTGTGCACCCTGCTGGTACGTAAGGCCTGCTCGCCGCTGCTGCGCTGGCAGACCGAGGGGGCCAAGTCATGATGCCGAGCCAACTCACTCGTGCCGCCGTGGTCGAGCATCCCCACAGCTTCCGTCCGCGCAGCGCCGGAGGCAAGGGACGGATCAGCGTTCGCGACCTCGATATCGTCTTTGCCACCGGCAGCGGTCCTCAGCGTGCCGTGGCCTCCGCTAGTCTCGAAATCCAGCCGGGCGAGTTCGTCTCGCTGCTGGGCCCCTCCGGCTGCGGCAAGTCGACCCTGATGAACAGCGTGGCCGGCTTCGTCAAGCCGACCCGGGGCGAGGTGCTGCTCGACGGCCACAGCATCGTCAAGCCTGGCCCCGACCGCGGCATGGTGTTCCAGCAGCATTCGCTGTTTCCGTGGAAGACGGTGAAACAGAACGTCGCCTTCGGCCCGCTGATGGCCGGCGCGGGGGCGCGCGAGGCCGAGAGCGTGGCCAATACCTTTCTCGCGCTGGTGGGGCTGTCGCGCTACGCCAACGCATTTCCCACCACGCTCTCCGGCGGCATGCAGCAGCGCGTGGGGATCGCCCGGGCGCTGGCCAACTACCCCAGCGTGCTGCTGATGGACGAGCCCTTCGGCGCCCTGGATGCCCAGACCCGCAGCATGATGCAGGAGAACCTGCTGGAGATCTGGGGCGAGTTCAAGAACACGGTGCTGTTCGTCACCCACGACATCGACGAGGCGGTGTTCCTCTCCGACCGCATCGTGGTCATGAGCGCCAGCCCCGGCCGCATCATCGCCGACATCCCGGTGCGGCTGCCGCGTCCGCGCACCCAGGAGCTGCTCACCACGCCCGAGTTCATGGCGCTCAAGCGCGAGTGTCTCGCCCTGATTCGCGAGCAGACGCTGCGCGCCTTCGAACAGCAGAACCAGGCGGGCTGAGCCGGGATGGCAGGCGCATTCGGCGCTCGAGTCGACATGACATGTCATGACAAGAGGCAACGACCATGAAGAGCCAGGAACTCAAGCTGCAGCCGGGCGACTCGCCGCAGCCGCTCTACGTGCAGATCCGCGACACCCTGCGGCGCAACATCCTCGAGGGCGGCTACTCGCCCCACGAGCGGCTGCCGTCGGAGAACACCCTGATGAAGAGCTTCGGCGTGAGCCGAATCACCATCCGCCAGGCCCTGCGCGACCTGCACAACGAGGGGCTGGTGTTTTCCGCCCAGGGTAAGGGCACCTTCGTCAGCAAGCCCAAGGCGGTACAGAACGTGCAGCGCCTGCAGGGCTTCGGCGAGGCCATGGCGGCGCAGGGGTACGAGGCCACGGCGCGACTGTTGTCGATCCAGGAGTGCAAGCCGGGCAAGGCGGTGGCCGCCGCGCTCGGGCTGCGCTCCGGCGACGCCGTGGTGGAGGTCAAGCGGGTGCGCTACCTCAACCGCGAGCCGGTCTCGCTGGAGAGCAGCTATTTCCCCATGGACATCGGCCGGCGGCTGTTCGGTCAGGAGCTCTCCGGCGACATCTTTCCGATGCTGGAGAACCGCTTCTCGATTCCGCTCGGTGCGGCGGACATCGCCATCGACTCCACCCTCTGCGACGAGGAAACCCAGCATCACCTCAACCTCAGGATGGGCGAGCCCATTCTGCGCGTCGAGCGACTGACCTACGACCGCACGGGTCGGCCGGTCGATTTCGAGTACCTCTGCTTCCGCGGGGACGCCTTCAAATACCAATTCCGAGTGGATCGGAAATCGGAGGAATCATGAACGCAAGCGACATTCCCGTCATCGACGTCGACGTGCTGGTCATCGGCGGCGGCACCGCCGGCCCCATGGCGGCCGTGACCGCCAAGGAGCAGGATCCGAATCTCAAGGTGATGCTGCTGGAGAAGGCCAACGTCAAGCGCTCCGGCGCTATCTCCATGGGCATGGACGGGCTCAACAACGCCATCGTGCCCGGCCACTCGACGCCCGAGCAGTACGTCAAGGAGATCACCATCGCCAACGACGGCATCGTCCACCAGCCGGCGCTGATGGCCTATGCCCAGCGCTCCTTCCCGATGATCGAGAAGCTCGACTCCTGGGGCGTGCACTTCCAGAAGGACGAGACCGGCGACTATGACATGAAGAAGGTCCACCACCTCGGCACCTACGTGCTGCCGATGCCGGAGGGCCACAACGTCAAGAAGATCCTCTATCGCCGCCTGCGCCGCCACCGGGTGCAGATCGAAAACCGCTATCAGGCCACCCGCCTGCTCAAGGATGGCGACGGCAGGATTGCCGGCATGATCGGGGTGAACACGCGCACCGCCGAGCCGATCATCATCCGCGCCAAGGCGGTGATCATGGCCACCGGGGCCGCCGGGCGCATCGGCCTGCCGACGTCGGGCTACCTGTTCGGCACCTACGAGAACCCGTCCAACAACGGCGACGGCCATGCCATGGCCTATCACGTGGGGGCCGACCTGGCGAACCTCGAGTGCTTCCAGATCAACCCACTGCTCAAGGACTACAACGGCCCGGCCTGCGCCTACGTCACCGGCCCACTCGGCGGCTTCACCGCCAACTCCCAGGGCGAGCGCTTCATCGAGTGCGACTACTGGTCGGGCCAGATGATGCTGGAGTTCTTCAAGGAGCTGGAGGGCGGTAACGGCCCGGTGTTCCTCAAGCTCGACCACCTGGCCGAAGAGACCATCCAGGAGATCGAGACCGTCCTGCACACCAACGAACGTCCCTCGCGCGGGCGCTTCCACGACGGCCGCGAGACCGACTATCGCCAGCACATGGTCGAGATGCACATCTCCGAGGTCGGTTTCTGCTCGGGCCACTCCGCCTCGGGCGTATGGGTCGACGAGACCGGCGCCACCACCGTGCCCGGCCTGTATGGCGCCGGCGACATGGCCTCGGTGGCCCACTCCTACATGCTCGGCGCCTTCGTCTACGGCCAGATCTGCGGCGAGAGCGCGGCCGCCTTCGCCAAGGCGCGCAGCGGCATGCCGACCCTCGACGAGGCCTTCATCGCCGCCGAGCTGGAGCGCATCCAGGCGCCGCTCAAGGTGACCGACGGCATCCCCCCGGCGCAGATGGAGTACAAGGTGCGCCGCCTGGTCAACGACTACCTGCAGCCGCCCAAGGTGACCCGAAAGATGGAGATCGGCCTGCAGCGCATCCTCGCGGTGCGCGAGGACCTGCCCCGCTTGCAGGCCACTGACCCCCACGAACTCCTGCGTGCGATGGAGGTGCAGTCGATCATCGACTGCGCCGAGATGGCCGCCCGCGCCTCGCTCTATCGCACCGAGTCGCGCTGGGGGCTCTACCACTACCGGGTCGACTGTCCCGAACAGAACGACGCCGAGTGGTTCTGCCATACCCGCCTGTACAAGGACGACAACGGCAACATGGCCCATGGCAAGCGACCGGTGGCGCCCTATCTCGTCGAACTCGGCGAGGAGAAGGATGCTTACCAGAAGCTGCGTGTGCAGAAGGCCGCCAACGCCTGACCCCAGGCAAGCGACAAAGACGCGCGAACGAGGAATCGAGGAGAGAAACCATGCCGACTGCAACGCAACGCACCAGCGTCCCGGTGATCGTCGACGAGGACAAGTGCATCGCCGACAAGGGCTGCACCGTGTGCATCGACGTCTGCCCGCTCGACGTGCTGTGGATCAACCCGGCCACTGGCAAGGCGCACATGCGCTACGACGAGTGCTGGTACTGCATGCCCTGCGAGGCCGACTGCCCGACCGATGCCGTCAAGGTCGAAATTCCCTATCTGCTGAGGTGAGCCATGAAACAGTACGACGATCCCGAGCTGCAGGAGATTGCCGAGAAGCTCGCCGACCCGGATCCCGGCATTCGCCGTGTGGCGGTGCTGGCGCTGGTCGACTCGGGCGAACCCGAGGCCGCCGAGCTGCTGATCCAGGCGCTCAAGGACGAGGACCCCGCGGTGCGCCAGGAGGCGGCCAAGGTGGTCGATGAGTTCGATGCCGAGGATATCGCCGATTCGCTGCTGGCGGCACTGAGCGACGGCGACGAGGTGGTGCGCAATGCCGCCGCCCACGCCCTGGCCGACCTCAAGGACCCCAGTGTCGCACCGCCGCTGCTGGCCGCGCTGGAGCGCAGCGACGACCCCTTCGTGGTGGCCGGCATTCTGCGAGCGCTCAAGCCGCTGCGGGTGGCCGCGGCACAGACCCCGGCGCTCACGCGTTTGAGCGACGACGATGCCCGCGTGCGGCGTGAGGCGGTGGGCGTGCTCGGCTGGCTCAAGGCCGTGGAGAACCTGCCGGCGCTGATCGACCGCGCCAGGAGCGATGCCGACCCCGAGGTGCGGCGTGCCGCCGCCGGCGCTCTGGTCTATGCCTCTGCCGAGCGGGTGGGTCCGCCGCTGGTGGCGATCCTTGCAGATCCGCACTGGCAGGTGCGCTGCGAGGCCGCTCTCGGCATCGGCAAGCTCGACTATCAGGGCGGGCTCGAGCCACTGATCGCGGCCAGCCGCGATGGGACCTGGCAGGTACGCGAAAAGGCCGCCGAAGCGCTGGGCAAGCTGGGTGGCGTGGCCGCCGTACCGGCGCTGGGCGAGTGCGCTCGGGATGCGATGAGCAACCTGCGCAAGGCGGCCATCGGTGCCCTTGGCACCATCGCCGAGCCGGAGTGCCGGCCATACATCGAGCGGGCCCTCGACGACCCCGATCCGGACGTGCGCAAGCTGGCGCGCTGGGCGCAGTCGCAGCTCGACAACGCCGCCTGAACCATCTTTCGCCCGGAAAGGGATTGACGCACTACGCGTATTGGCCAGGCGGTACGCCTGCCTGGCCGGCTCCCTCTGCATTCCTGAGGAGACGTGACAATGACCTATGTCGTGACCGAGAACTGTATCCGCTGCAAGTACACCGACTGCGTGGAAGTGTGTCCGGTGGACTGTTTTCACGAGGGCCCCAACTTCCTCGTCATCGACCCCGTTGAGTGCATCGACTGCTCGCTGTGCGCTCCCGAGTGCCCGGCGGATGCGATCTACGCCGCCGACGAGCTGCCGCCCGACCAGGCGCACTTCCTCGAGCTCAACGCCGAACTCGCCCAGGTGTGGCCGGTGATCGCCGAGGCCCGACTGCCGCTGGGCGAGGCCGATCTCTGGGTCGATCGGGGCGAGAAGCTGCAGTACCTGGAGCGCTGACGCGTGCGCCAACTTGTCATGACGAGTTGCCGCGCGCGCGTCGCGCTGCTCGCCATCGTGCTGGGAGCCAGCGTCAGCGACAGCGCCCGGCCAATGGTCGAGGTGGTCGCGCCCGCGCCTCCCGCGGAGGTGCCCATGCTGTGCCTGCGCGATCGACCGTCACCCGTTTCACCAATCTGATCGTTAGGAGGTTGTCATGACGGCTATCGCCGACGTTCCGGAACATCTGCGCCATACCATCGCCCCGCCCGACGGCGTGCACCTCAATCGCCGCACGCGGGAGGTGGAGATCCGCTGGCCCGACGGCCGCACGGACACGCTCTCCTGCCTGGCGCTGCGGGCCGCCTGCGCCTGCTCGAGCTGCCTGCATGCCAAGCGCAGCGGGCGGCTGGCGCTGTACGACGCCGACATCACCGTGGTCGACGCCAAGCCTTTCGGCGTCAGCGGGTTGCAGCTGTTCTTCTCCGATGGCCACAGCCGGGGCGTGTTTCCCTGGGGTTATCTGCGTGAACTGGGCGAGACGGCGTGATGAACTCGCCCATGCCGCTTGCCGTGGCGCCGCCCTGGGCCGCGCTCAAGCGCCTCTATCCCGGGGTTTCGCTGTGCCTCGTGCTGGCCCTGGCTGGCAGCTTCCTGGCCGAGCACTACGGCGCTCCGGCGCTGCTGCTCGCACTGCTTCTGGGCTTCGGGTTCGCCAGCCAGGCCGGTGAGGCGCGCCTGCAGGCCGGTGTCGGCTTCTGTGCTAGGCGGGTGCTGCGAATCGGCGTGGCCCTGCTCGGCGCACGCATCGGCCTGACACAACTACAGGAGATCGGCTGGCTGCCGCTCGCAGTGGTGCTTACCAGCGTGCCGCTGATCCTCGCCGCGGCGCTGTGGCTGGGGCGCTGGCTGGGCTTGCCGGCGCCGCACAGCCTGGTGGCCGGGGCGGCGGTGGCGATCTGCGGCGTGTCGGCGGCGGTGGCGGTGGCCGCCGTGCTGCCCGCCGGCCGCCTCGAGGAGCGCCGCCTGCTGGGCGTGGTGGTGTGCATCACTGCGCTGGGCACGCTTGCCATGCTCGGCCTGCCGCCGCTCACCGCACTGCTCGGCTACGGCGACGTCGCCAGCGGGCTGTTTCTCGGCGCCACCATCCACGACGTGGCCCAGGCCGCCGGGGCGGGATATCTCGTCTCCGATGCTGCCGGCGACGTGGCCACGCTGACCAAGCTGCTGCGCGTGGCGTTGCTGGTACCGCTGGTGCTGGCAATCGGCCTGCTGCTGCATCGCGGCCAGCGCGGTGCCGGCGAATTTCCCTGGTTCCTGCTCGGCTTCGTTGCGCTGTTCGCCGCCAACAGCCTGGGGCTGCTGCCCCCGGGGCTGCGGGAACTGCTCGTCAGCGCTTCCCAGTGGTGCCTGCTGGTGACCATGGCGGCGCTGGGCATGCGCACTTCGCTGCGCGACCTGCTGGCCCAGGGCTGGCGTCCGCTGTCGCTGCTCTGCGCCCTGAGCGCAGCGCTGGTACTCACCGTGATGGGCCTGCTGGCGCTGCTGCCGGTGGCCTGAACCGCATCGCTCGCGATGCAAGACGACTGGAGGTATTCCTCATGGCTGCTATCGGAACCGCCGACGTACTGAGCGTCCACCACTGGAACGACACCCTGTTCAGCTTCCGCACTACCCGCGACCAGGCGCTGCGCTTCGAGAACGGTCACTTCGTGATGATCGGGCTCGAAGTGGGCGGCAAGCCGCTGATGCGTGCCTACAGCATCGTCAGTGCCAATCATGACGACTATCTCGAGTTCCTCAGCATCAAGGTGCCCGACGGCCCGCTCACCTCGCGTCTGCAGCACCTCAAGGTGGGCGATCAGATCATGATCAGCCGCAAGCCGGTGGGCACCCTGGTCGTCCACGACCTGACCCCGGCCCGACATCTCTACCTGCTGAGTACCGGCACGGGGCTGGCGCCGTTCATGAGCATCATCAAGGACCCGGAAGTCTACGAGCGTTTCGAAAAGATCGTGCTGGTGCACTGCGTGCGCTATGTCAGCGAG
The DNA here is from genome assembly GCA_011742915.1 of Billgrantia desiderata. GTDB lineage: Bacteria > Pseudomonadota > Gammaproteobacteria > Pseudomonadales > Halomonadaceae > Halomonas > Halomonas desiderata. The sequence goes on from JAAQTN010000073.1 coordinate 12,488, forward strand.
CTGGCCTACCACGACCACATCACCCGGGAGCTGCCTGAGCATGAGTTCCTCGGTGAGGAGATTCGCGACAGGCTGATCTACTACCCCACCGTGACTCGCGAGCCGTTCCGTAACCAGGGCCGCATCACCACGCTGATCGAGAGCGGCAAGCTGTGCGCCGACATCGGTCTGCCGCCGCTCAACTCCGAGACCGATCGGGTCATGCTGTGCGGCAGCCCCGCCATGCTCTCGGACCTTACCGCCATGCTCGACGACCTGGGCTTCCAGGCCAGTCCGCAGCAGGGCGAGCCGGGTGACTATGTGATCGAGCGTGCCTTCGTCGAGAAGTGAGCAGCAGTCGGGAGCCAGAAGCCAGGAGAGAACCATGAAGATCCTCGTCGCGGTCAAACGCGTCATCGACTACAACGTCAAGATCCGCGTCAAGGCGGATCACTCCGACGTCGACCTCACCAACGTCAAGATGGCCATGAACCCCTTCTGCGAGATCGCCGTGGAAGAGGCGGTACGGCTGAAGGAGCGCGGGGTCGCCACCGAAGTGGTGGCCGTGACCATCGGTCCCAAGGCCGCCCAGGAGCAGCTGCGCACCGCGCTGGCGCTGGGCGCCGATCGTGCCGTGCATATCGATACGTCAGCCGAGACCGAAGAGCGCGTCGAGTCGCTGGCCGCGGCCAAGCTGCTGGCCAGGGTGGTGGAAGAGGAGCAGCCCGGTCTCGTCATTCTCGGCAAGCAGGCCATCGACACCGACAACAACCAGACCGGCCAGATGCTCGCCGCACTGGCCGGGCTGCCTCAGGGCACCTTCGCCTCCGAGGTGAAAATCAGCGGCGAGGGGGGTGATAAAAAGCTGCAGGTGACCCGCGAGATCGACGGCGGCCTGCAGACCATCGAGCTCTCCCTGCCGGCCATCGTCACCACCGACCTGCGCTTGAACGAGCCGCGCTACGCCAAGCTGCCCGACATCATGAAGGCCAAGAAGAAGCCGCTGGACGTCAAGACCCCGGCCGACCTCGGCGTCGAGGTGGCCAGCAAGCTCACGCTGCTTAAGGTCGAATCGCCGGCCGAGCGCAAGGGCGGCATCAAGGTGGGCTCCGTGGACGAGCTCGTGGACAAACTCAAGAACGAAGCCAAGGTTTTTTGAGAACCGTTCTTTGAAAATAGGGATTTGAGGGAGCCGATCGCATGAGCATCCTGGTTTTAGCAGAACATCATGACGGCCAGCTCGCCGGTGCCACCGCC
>JAAQTN010000074.1 GCA_011742915.1 Billgrantia desiderata
CGAGCAGGTCGTCAGAGGGTAAGGGGGTCAGATTTCACTGTCGCCAGGGGGTCACTTTCTGATGTCGCTTGACAGCCGCCCCATGGTCGGTGATTCCAGAAAGGTCAGCGGCAGGTGGTGGAGTGCCGGTGTTACTCTGTCAAGCACCATCTCCAGAGTGATCTCCTTCCATACCCGCAATGGCCTGGCCTGATGCCCCGTCTCTTCTTCCCAACGCCGGATTTCTTGTTTAATGTGACGATCATTGTGCTCGGAAATCCGCAGTACCTCGCTGTAGGCTACCGTATGTCCCTCGCGGTGTAGGTGCTCAATGGTCAGACGTGTGAGCCGCGTGAGCACTTCACGTGAACGCCGCGTATTGGGAAGCGAATAGCGAAAGGTATTGAAGTCCCGACGCCAGCCCTCATAGGCCTCACGACTGTCGACCGGGGTGCTCAGGAGTTCATCGGCCAATGCTGCCACGTAATGGCGCGAATACCCCGACACGGTGGCTACGCTGTACCCGAGGCACCGGCTGATATCGGCCAGCTTGAAGGGAGTGCCGAGCCGGCGACGACGGTCCAGTTCCGCCGTGATCGATTCGTTTCGCTGGTTCAGCGCATGATTTTCGCCCACGAGGACGGTGGTACCGTAGGTGTCGAGAGATTTCCAGGCAACCGTGCGCGCTACCTGATGACCGGTCTCCTGCTCCCAGAGAACCAACTCCTCATTGAGGATCCGTCTTCGCCCTCCCGTAATGGCTTCAACTGCGTTCACCGTCATCAACGTGTTCTCGCGATGCAGTTGTTCGATGACCAGCCGCACAAAGCGTCGGAACAGCACCGGACCACTTGTTGTGCGCGTAATAAAGGGGCGAAAGGTGCGGTAGTCACGTACCCAGCGTTCATGAGCCTCTCGGTTCTCGACCACCGTCTGCAGCAACTCCGCTGCCAGGTCACGAACATAACGCTGGGTAACGCCACTGATCGTCTTGCGATCGTAGCCGGTAACCGCCATCACCTCCCGATTCACGAAGGCCTCACCCCGCTCGCGTCGACGATCAAGCTCGGCACGTATCGTAAGCCGCCGATGCTCCGGATTGGCGCGGTGTTGCCGGGCCGGCGGCGTCATGGTTTCAGCATCTCATCTAACATTCGCTGGCTCTCGGTAAGTGACTCGGGGGGAGAAGCCGGCTGGGAACGGCGAGCGCGATCATGCCGGTGCTCACGTTCGATGCGAGCATGAATGCGATGAGCCAGCTCCGGCAGATTATGTCGGCAGATAGCTTGGTCATAGATTGGCAGCATGTCGCTTTTCCAGGCCATGAGTTCACGTAGGGCACCACGCAGGCTCAGCAGTTCCTCAGCGGATCGGGCACGCTGGTGGATGTCGTTGAGCGCCTGTGTCACGAACCAGTGGCGGACCTGATGGCAACGCACTTGTAGGCCGGCGGCGTTGAGAGCCGGTGCCCAATAGTCGCGGCGGAAGTGGTCCGGGTTCATTGATGTGCCACGTCGAGTCAGGAACAGCGGAAGGTGATGAAGAGCTTCCACAGGCAGTGTAGTGAGTTCCGCCAGCCCATACCCTCGGGGATCTAGCCGAGCACGCTGCTCGTCCACATAGTGTCGCAGGACCTTGGCCGTGCGGTCGGTAATGAACAGCCTTTTCACTCGGCGTCCATGACTTCCCTTGCTGATCGACAACATCTCTCGCATAAAACCACTCTGCACCCAGTCCGCCACGCTGAGTTGACAAGCCTCGTGCACACGGCAGCCGGTATCAAAAAGGATACGTACCAGGCCGGTTTCGCGTAGTGTCCACCCCCACTGCTCACCAGCTGACATGACCCTGTTCATCAGGGCCGGTTCATCCAGGATCTCGGGTAACCATTGATTCCCCTTCAGCCGGAAGTAACTGGCGGAAAGGCGCATCTCTCGAACGCCGTCTACGCCACTGTCAGCCGGCATGGGCATTCGACCATGGGCATCGACAAACACCTGGAGTTGCCGGCGGCGCTCCTCCTCGATGTATCGGCGGGCACCGTCGGCATCCATCGGATTGCCATGGTGATAGCGACCGTGCTCATGCAGTACCGTGTAGAACGATCTCAGCGCCGCCAGGAGCCGTTCCAGGCGCCGGCCAGTCTGCCAAGTCGGTTCGATCCGACGGGTTTCGAATCCGCAGCGATCTCGACCCAACGCCACGATGCACTTCATTTCCGAAGCGAGGAAGAAAGCCAACAGTGCCCGCACCTGAGTAGGTGGACCAAGCAACTGCCAACCCTGTCGAAGCACGACGGGATGATCTGCCGCCCAGGAAGCAAAGGAGACCACTTCCCTCGTGTAGGCTCTTGCCGTCAGCGATGCATGATGACGCACGGACAGGCAGGCATAGAGGGTCAGCTCCGGGTGCGGTAACCCATCGCGATCCACCACATGAAAGGGATAGCAACCTTCGGCATGCAGGACTCGATAAACCGGCATAAACGGTTACCTCCCCAGAGCCAAGAATACTGTTGCTACCTGCACATGTCCGATGACTGTACTACAGTAGCTTTGATGAGAAAGAGTCCACTCTGGAGTATAGAGCCAAGCTGGCGAACCGTGCCGCCAAGAAGCTACCGGTCTACCAGGGCGTCTGCATACTTCACGCCGGCAGCGCGGAAACCCGCCATCTGTTGCAGAACACCGCGCTGGGCGATGTATGGGGGGTGGGCCGGCGGCTCGTGGAGCGCCTGGCCCTGATGGGCATCAAGAGCGCCTGGGAGCTCGCCCAGGCCAACCCGAAGGAGATCCGGCGCCACTTCTCGATCACTCTCGAGCGCACCGCCCAGGAGCTGCGCGGTGTGCCCTGTATCGAAATGAGCGACCTCGATGAAGCCCGCCGGCACATCATGACCAGCCGCAGCTTCGGCAAGCTCACCGACAACCTGGACGAGATTCGCGAGGCGATCCGACAGTACGGCCAGCGTAGCGCCGAGAGGCTGCGCCGCCAGAACGGCCTCGCCAAGGCGGTGCTGGTCTTTCTCAAGACCAACCCACACCGGCAGGACCTGCTGCCACACTCACCGAGCCTGGTACTCGAACTGCCCCGCCCTACCGCCGACAGCCGCGAGATACTGCATGCCGCCGGTAACGCCCTGGAGCGGATCTATCGCAAGGGTCACCTGTACCAGAAAGGCGGCGTGATGCTGCTCGACCTGATCGATGCCGACCGGCAGCAGCTCTCCTTACTGGATACGCCCCAGAGCGACGCCGAGCGGCAGCGCAGCCAGAAGCTGATGGACGTGATGGATGACCTGAACCGCAAGATGGGGCGCGATACGGTGAAACTGGGCATGCCCACCCCCGGGGCGGCGTGGCATTTGCGCTGCGCCCATCGCTCGGACCGGAGCACGACACGCTGGGATGAACTGCCCAAGGCCAGGGCCCTATAACGCGAAAACCCGGCCGTGAGGCCGGGCTGAATCTTCGCTTCCTTTCCCACCTTCCCGAGCATCCTGCTCGAGCGTCCCTGGTCTGAGCAATCCCTGGCTCTGCCTTCCCTGTGGGGCTCTCCGTTGCCCCGATATCCATAAGGTAGCCGCTCCAAGCGGAACATGGTTTAACGCACGATATGAAACGGTGTAAGACATTGCCGCTTCGCTTTGTAGGAAATATCTTACAAAGCACTTTGGCAGGCGGCCCGCACCGCCCTCATCCCGATTCTGCACTACCCTCCACAGTGAATGGAGCGACATCGATGGAGGGCGACATGGACAAGGCCGTGATCGACGTGATCCGCGAGAAGGAGCAGCTGCCCGACAGCATGAGCGACAGCGAAATCGCCCGGGAGTACAAAGGGACCTATACCGCCGCACGCGCCGCGGTGAGCCTGGAGCACAAACCGCTCGACCAGGTGCTGGCGGACGCCATGGCCAAAGTGCTTCCGTTCATGAGAAAGAAGAAGTAGCGCTGCTTGGTAGGCAGCATCGCTTCGGCTGCGCGTTGTTGCAGGGCCTATCGTTGGCCCTGCTCACCGGCCAGCGCCTATTAGCCTGGTAGTCAGGTGAGGCAACCGTCACGTCAGGTCGTTCAGCTCCACGCCCAAGGCCTCAGCGATCCGCTTGAGCACGCTCAGCGAGCCGGTCTTCTTGCCTGACTCGAGCTCCGACAGATAGCCCTGACAGTACCAATTCTCGCTCGGCGGCAACAATCAAATAAAGCATCTTACGTCATGAAAGATCAGCCGCTCAGATTTTTAGCATAGTCAACGTACTGGAAAAGCTCTCTGGCCAGCGGGGTAAGTTTATTAGTATTTGGAGAAGAACCACCTATTCCCGCCTCCTCGATACATACTAAGCCAGTTCTCGCCAAGCCATTACATAAAGCAGCCAACATTATAGGCTCTAACCCTAGAGCAGATGAAGCCTCAACCAGCATTTCACTTCTATTTGCATTAGCCAACTCAGGCACATCCAAGTAAACCGAATGCCTCCTCATCAGAAGTATTATATCCAACTCCAACTTGGTAACTCCTGAAAGTGAGCTTAGGCAAATCTGTGCAAAATCAGGCTTATTCTCTGCCGCGCCAAGCTTAACCATCCCAACCATAGCGTCAGCAAGATAGTCAATCACGTCTCTTTGCGAGCATAATTCGAAAGCCCTTCCAAGCCGCATAAACAAAGCACATTTACTATCACTATTAACTAGCTCTTGAACTGTTAGATCATGCTGCCTTGCTTTTTCTTCGAGCAAAAAGAACTTCCAGTCCATATGCGAGTTGTACGCCGCCTTTATAGTAGCAAAAATTGATGAAAGGGCCACCTCTGCCATACTCCCCCCTAGCGGGAATCTTTCACACCCGCACCTATCAGTTGCTCAGCCTGAGACTCCGTCAATAGTACTTTTGCCGCTCCGAGCTCAAACACAGGCCCCATGGGATAGTTACCTGCAATACGGGCTTCTCGAAAATCAAAAGAAAAGGTTACGCTATCCATGATCACAGTATTTTTAGCATCGTTGATAATAAACTTCTTAGGCGTCACAACAGTTCTCCAGGCTACGCACGGCTTCTTAGCCATGTTAATTTTATGTGCATACAGTAATTCACCAAGACATCGACCGTCAACATTAATTTCATGGATTATCCCTACCACTCCGCCCTCTAAAGAAAAAGGTCAACCATCAAAGCACCAGGCAAAGAAACAGAAAGACCAATATCACAAAAAACAAAGCTAGCTGATTGATTAGTCCGACTTACTGATAACGTAGCCCTCAACCCTGTTCCTTCATGGCTCCTTTGGCCATGGCTCCCTGGTAGTAAAGTCGTAGCCGCCCCCATTAGTTATAAAAACGATATAGTCCCCTTCATCTTGGATCGAACGAAGTGACATATTCCATCGTGCTACCAAAAACCAACCCCAACGAAAGCAGCAATCGACGCTATCGCCTCAACAACACCGATCATGAAAACATCTCCCTATGAATACTGATAATCAGCTATTTCTCCAAGAGCATTCAGCAACATTTATGATATTAATATCGCAAACTCTCACTTGCTAAGCTATTGTTCTCCGCCGCCCGTCTGGGGCTGGGAAAGTTCCTCCTGAGCTGTTCTCTTACTGCCCGCTTTAATAGCTTTCTTCTCTGCTGCCGCATCGATCACCCTCTGCATATGCAGCTCGCGCTCATGGCGATGGACATACCACTCGGTGATGAGGACTTCGATTAGCCTCGCAAGCGCTTCAGCTTCACCCTGGTCAACATCAATCACCAAATTGATATTTTGTTCCATATGTGCGCCGATATTGCCAATATCACGGACGGCGTCAATGGCCTGCCAGGTAATCGGATCAATATGATCCCTCAAAGCTTGGAGTTCTTGATGGAGAGTACCTTTTTTTATATTCCAAAAATCACGTACAATCCCTTGTAAACATCGCCTAGAAAGCGTAGCCGAAGCCTTTGGGCTTAAGTGGACGATCGCGCACGCTTCCTCATAATCCTCACGAATTGGTTGTGGCACGTATTCGGGGAACGGCTTTGCTGACCCCGATGGCCGGATCTTCCAGCGTTCTATGAGTTTTGGAGCATAACCACCATTATCCCCATTCCATACAAGCTGACTTAGGAATGCTTCAATTGCATACTCCCGGCACGCTGGGTTAGGGCAAACCTTGATTTTAGTCGTAAGTCGTAACTCGACCTTATGTTTGTTATGACAGTTAAAATCGTGCGATTTCTGGCTAGTATTGACAGAGGTAAGGATCGATTTGTGTTGGCAAAAAGGGCAAAACCAAGGTTGGGCTGCTGTCATAAAAAACACCTCGCCATCTTACATTAGCAGGAGAAAAAGTATGAGGTTCGGTCAGCCCTTACCTCACATTACCTAAAACCCCTTATCTGCTGCGGGTGATCGTTTCGGCTAGCAGTGCTATCGCAAATCAGCACAGCCCACCACCTCGGCTCGCTGTGAGCTCCCAGTCGCACGCCAACGCCACCTCTGCTCTGGGCTCGCCGCTCCTTCTTGCGTACAATGGCCGGCCATCTCATTTCCGCTCCCTGCTTCTCGTCACGCTGCGCGCCATGCGGCGTCCGGCGAGCCGGTTACGTATCGATACCTTACCTCGTTGTCTCGATAGTACCGAACGCAGGCACGTGGCGAAATGAGCCGGATCAAACGGTAATGACGGCAGGACCTCTGGAGGCCATAGATGAGCAACACGACTGGAAACGACCCGCTGGCTCGGGCGCGCCGGTTTTCCGTGGCCCCCATGATGGACTGGACGACCCGTGATTACCGGGCCTTCGCCCGCACCCTGACCCGTCAGGCGTTGCTCTATACCGAGATGGTGACCACCGGTGCCATTCTGCACGGCAGCCCGCGGGAGCGCTTTCTCGGCTACGACGAGGTGGAGCACCCCATTGCGCTGCAGCTGGGCGGCAGCGATCCGGGCGAGCTGGCGGAGTGCGCGGTAATTGCCGAGGAATGGGGCTACGACGAGGTGAACCTCAACGTCGGCTGCCCCAGCGACCGGGTGCAGAACAACATGATCGGCGCCTGCCTGATGGGCCACCCGGAGAAGGTGGCGGCAGCGGTGCGCGCCATGCGCGAGGCGGTGAAGATCCCGGTCACGGTGAAGTGCCGTATCGGCATCGACGACCAGGACGAGGATGCCGATCTGGAGCGCTTCATCGCCCAGGTGGCGGACGCCGGCTGCGAGGTGTTCATCGTGCATGCGCGCAAGGCGTGGCTGCAGGGGCTCTCGCCCAAGGAGAACCGTGACATCCCGCCGCTCAACTACCCCCGTGTGCACCGCCTGAAGGCCAGCCGGCCGGAGCTGCACATCGGCATCAACGGTGGCATCAAGACGCTGGACGAGTGCCGTGAGCAGCTCGATTGCGTCGACAGCGTGATGGTGGGCCGCGAGGCCTATCAGAACCCCTGGCTGCTGGCCGGGGTGGACCGGGCCATCTACGGCGTCGAGGGGCCGGCCGAGAGCCGCCACGCCGCGGCCAGGGCGTTCCGACCCTACATCGCCCGTCGGCTCGAGGAAGGCGCCAAGCTCAACCACGTGACCCGCCACCTGCTGGGCCTGTTCCAGGGCCAGCCGGGCGGGCGTCGTTTCCGTCGTCATCTCTCCGAGAACGGCCATCTGGACGGCGCCTGCCTGCGGGTGTACGACGATGCACTGAGCCTGGTGCCGGAGCGGGAGCCCGCCGAAACGGCCTGAGCGGGGTCAATAGAGCGGGTCGGGGGGCGGCTCGAGGCTGGAGTGAAAGGTCTCGATGGCGCTCTCTGCCTCTTCGATGGCGTCGAAGCGGGCGATGTGGAACAACGCCTCGCCCTCGTTGGCCAGTGGCAGCCGACTCACGCCGATCACGATGCCGTCGGCCATGGCTTTCACACTGGCTTCGGCGTTGCCGAAGGGGTCCGCCACCTTGCCCAACACGTCGCCCTTGCTGACCCGCGCGCCGAGGCGCACCTTGGGCCGCAGGATCCCGTCGATGGGCGCCCGCGCCCAGCTCGAGCCGTTGGCCAGCTCGGCGGCCGGTGGCTGCCGACGGCGATGCTCGCCCGCCAGCATGCCCAGCCGCCGCATGACCCGCAGCACGCCCCGCACCCCCGGGGTAATCGCCCACTCGTCGAAACGCAGCGCCTCGCCGGCCTCGTAGGTGAGCACCGGGATGCCTCGATTCTGGGCGTAGTGGCGCAGGCTGCCTTCGCGCAGCTCGGCGTTGAGGATCACCGGCGCGCCGAAGGCGTTGGCCATGCGCTCGGTCTCGCTGCCGCTCTCCAGCTGGGCGCGGATCTGGGGCAGGTTGGTGCGGTGGATCGCGCCGGTGTGCAGGTCGATGATATGGGTGGCGTGGTCGACGATCTGCTCCCGAAACAGCGCCGCCACCCGCCCGCCCAGCGAGCCCGACTCGCTGCCCGGGAAGCAGCGGTTGAGGTCGCGCCGGTCGGGCAGGTAGCGGCTGTGCTGCACGAAGCCGAAGACGTTGACGATGGGTGCGGCGACCAGGGTGCCGCGCAGGCCCTGGAGCTGCTTCGAGCGCAGCAGCCGGCGCACGATCTCCACGCTGTTGATCTCGTCGCCGTGGATGCCCCCGCACACCAGCAGCGTCGGCCCCGCCTGGCGGCCATGCACCACCTCCACCGGGATATAGAGCGGCGCATGGGTGTAGAGCCGGGCTACCGGCACATCGATCTGGGTGCGACTGCCGGGGGCAATCCGTATGCCGGCGAGGTCGAAGGGAGCGCGGGCCATGGCGAGTCATCCTGTGACGGGGCGAGATTCCCTTTATACCCGTGTCATCAGGGGGTTGGCGAGGGCGGCGATGGCCGCCCACCAACCATACATTGACGAATGTAAAAGTCGCGACAATCGGTTAGAATCACTTCCCCACCGCTTGATGGAGTCCGCCCCACATGGCGCGAAAGACCAAGGCCGAGGCCGCCGCGACCCGCGAGGCCCTGCTCGACGCCGCCGAGGAGGTCTTCCTCGAGAAGGGCGTGGCCCGCACCTCCCTGGAGCAGATCGCCCGCCATGCCGGCATGACCCGTGGAGCCGTCTATTGGCACTTCAAGAACAAGGCCGACCTCTTCCAGGCCATGCTCAACCGGGTACGCATGCCCTTCCAGGAGCTGGTGGAAGAGATCGGTGGCCCGAGCCTTGCCGACGCCCCCCTGGAGGCGATCCGCCTGGCCTGCGTCAGCGGCTTTGCGCGCCTCGAGCGGCCGCGCTACCGCCGTGTCCACGCCATCCTGATCCACCACTGCGAGGTGTTCGGCGATATCGACCCGCTGGCCATGCAGAACGAGATGGCCGAGGAGTCCTGCGGCGCCCTGCGCGACTACCTGGAGAGCGCCGCCCGGCTGGGCCAGCTGCGCGAGGACCTCTCGCCGGAGCTCGCCGCCAGGCTGCTGCAGTCGATGCTCGGCGGGCTGTTCCACGACTGGCTGCGCAATCACGAGCAGTTCTCCATCCTGGAACAGGGTAACCTGCTGGTGGAGAACCAGCTCGGGCTGTTCAGACGCCAGGCCTGATCCGGCCCGGCGCCCTGCCCTTCCGGTCAGGTCACGGATGGCGTCTTCTGGCGTAGAAGGCATCGATGGCCCCCTGGGCCTCGGGCGTGCGACAGCGCGCCAGCAGCATCTGCTCCTCGCGATCCAGCGCCGCCTTGACCGCCTCGGCCTGCCCCTCGCGCATCAGCGCCTTGGTGGCCAGCACGGCCTCGCCGGGCTTGGCCAGCAGCCTGGCGGCGCAGTCGAAGGCCTGCTCCAGCGCTCGGCCATCCGGCGCGGTATCGGTCAGAAGGCCGATCTCCCGGGCCTCGCCGGCCGAGAAGGCCTGCCCCAGCAGCAGCATCTGTGCCGCCGCCTTGTGGCCCGCCAGCTGCGGCAGCAGCCAGGTGGTGGCCCCCAGCGGGCTCAGCGCGAAGCGGGTGAAGGGCAGCTGGAAGCGGGTCGAGAGCCCCGCATAGGCGAAGTCGCAGTGCAGCAGCATCGAGACCCCAAGCCCCATGGCGATCCCCTCCGCCGCCGCGATGGCCGGCTTGGGAAAGGCGTGCAGGCGGCGCAGGAAGGTGATCGCCGTGACGCTGTCGGCCTCGGCCAGGGCCTTGTAGTTGGCCAGGTCGTTGCCCGCCGTGAAGCAGTTCTCGGTGCCGGTGAGGATCAGCACCCTGACGCTGTCGTCCGCCTTGGCCGCGGCAAGCCCCTCGATCAGCTGGGTGTAGCTGGCCTCGTCGAGGATGTTGCGCCGCTCCGGGCAGCTGATCTTCAGCACCATGATGCCGTCGTCGCGCCGGGTAGCGGTGATTCGGGTCGCCATGAGATGTCTCCCTTGAGTTGGTGGGGGCCGGCCGGTTCCCGGGCCGGCCCTCGTTCCCTGAGCCTTGCGGCGCCTCAGCCGTCGAGCTGCCAGCCGCCGCCCAGCGCCTTGAACAGCGTGGCGGTGGCGGTCAGGCGATCACGCATCGCCTCGGAGAGCGCGAGCTCCGCGGCCAGCAGGGCGCGCTGGGCATCGAGCAGCTCGATGAAGCCCACGAAGCCCTCCCGGTAGCGCACCTCGGCCAGCTCCAGGGTGCGCTCGAAGGCGGTCACCTGGCGGCGAATCGCCTCGACGCGCTCGCCGCTCGCCTCGTAGGTGACCAGGGCGTTGCGCACCTCGTTGAAGGCCTGGGCCACGGTGGCGCGGTACTGCACCTCGGCCTGCTCGGCCAGGGCCTCGGCGGTCTCGATGCGCGACGCGCTGCGCCCGAAGTCGAACAGCGGCCCCATCACCGTGGCGGAGAGCCCCCAGGTGCCGGCCGCCGAGGTGAAGAGGTCCCCAGCGTCCCCGGCGGCGCTGCCCAGCAGACCGCCCAGGTTAAAGCGCGGCAGGCGGCTCGCCTCGGCCACTCCGATGCCGGCATTGGCGGCAATCAACCCCGCCTCCGCCGAGCGGATATCGGGGCGCCGTGCCAGCAGCTCCGAGGGCAGCACCGCCGGCACGCCATCGGGCAGGGAGATCGCCTCCAGGTCGGTGTCGCCGTAGTCCAGTTCGGCCATCAGCTCGGCGGGCGTCATCCCCACCAACAGCGCCAGGGCGCCCTCCAGCATGCGCACCCGCTCACGCTGGCCTGGCAGTTGAGCCAGGGTCGACTCCAACTCCGACTGCGCCTGGCGCAGGGCCAACTCGTCGCTCTCGCCGACATCGAAGCGCAGCTGCTCCAGGCGGTAGGTCTCTTCGCGAGATTCTACCGTGGCCTCGGTGATGCGCAGCTGGCGCTGGGCGCTGCGCAGATCGAAGTAGGTGGCCACCACATCGGCAATCACGTTGAGGCGCACCGCATCGTGGGCGAAGACGCTCTGTTCGAGCTGGGCCTCAGCGGCCTCCCGCTCCCGGGCCAGGCGGCCCCACAGGTCGAGCTCGTAGTCGAGCATGCCGGCCAGGGAGAAGAGGTTGTCGGTGCTGCTCTGCCCCAGGGGCGAGGCGGCCCCCGGGGTACGCTCCCGGGCCGCCTCGGCCTGAGCGTTCACCGACGGCAGCTGCTCGGCGCGGGCCAGGCCGAGCCGCGCGCGGGCCTCCTGGACCCGCGCCAGCTGCAGGCGCAGCTCGAGGTTGTCGTCCACCGCGCGGGCCACCAGGGCATCCAGGTGCGGGTCCTCGAACTGGCGCCACCACTGCTGCCAGTCGGCGCGGGCCTCATCGGAGAGCAGCACGTGGTCGGGCCACTGCTCGGGCAGGTCCAGCTCGGGGGCCCGATAGTCGGGCCCCACGGCACAGCCGGCGATCAGCGCAGTGGAGAGCAGCAGGACAGGCAGTACCTTACGCATGGGAACTCTCCTTCTGTTGCCGGGCCGCCTTGCGCTCGCGCTGCCTGGTAGCGAGGTCCTCCATCACCTTGTAGGCCAGCGGCACGAAGATCAGCGCCAGCGAGCTGGCCATGATCATGCCGCCCACCACCACGGTACCGATCTCCTGGCGGCTGTTGGCGCCAGCGCCGCTGGCGAACACCAGCGGCAGGGTGCCGATGATGAAGGTCATCGCCGTCATCAGGATGGCCCGGAAACGCTGCCGGGCGGCGGCCAGGGCGGCCTCGCCGGAGCTTTTTCCCTCGCGCCGATTCTGGGCGGCGAACTCCACGATCAGGATGGCGTTCTTGGCCGCCAGGCCAATCAGCACCAGCAGGCCCACCTGGAAATAGATGTCATTGGGGAAGCCGCGCAGCATGGCGGCCAGTGCCGCCCCCAGCACCCCGAAAGGCACCGCCGTGGCCACCGCCAGCGGCAGCGACCAGCGCTCGTACTGGGCGGCCAGGATCAGGAACACCATCAGCAGGCCCAGGCCGAAGGCCAGGCCGCCGGCACCGGCGGCGGCATCGAGCTGGTAGGCCTCGCCGATCCACCCCAGCGAGCTGTTGGCGTCGAGCACCTCGGCGGCCACCGCCTCCATGGCCTCCTTGGCCTGGCCGGTGGTGTAGCCCGGCGCGGCGTCGGCCAGGAACTTGGCGGCCGAATAGACGTTGTAGCGGTTGAGAATGTCGGCGCCCGCCTCCCGAGTCAGGGTCACCAGTGAGGAGAGCGGAATCATCTCGCCGCTCTCGGAGCGCACGAACACCTTGTTGAGATCCTCGGGCTTGCTGCGGAACTCGCCCTCGGACTGCAGATTGACCTGCCAGTTGCGCCCCGCCAGGGTGAAGTCGTTCACATAGAGGGCACCGAAGGTGCTCTGCATGCTGGCAAAGACCTCGTTGACCGGCACACCCATGGCGCGGGCCTTCTCCCGATCCAGCTCGGCACGATAGCGCGGGATGGAGGTGTCCAGGGTGGTGCGGGCGTTGGTCAGCTCCGGGCGCGCATTGGCCGCGGCCGCCAGCCGGCCGGCCAGCTCGGCGATCTCCTCTGTGGTGGCATCGCCGCGCACCTGCAGGTAGCCCTCCACGCCGCCGGTCAGCGACAGCCCCTGGATCGGCGGCGGGCTGAAGGCGATCACAAAGGCCTCGGGAATGCCCGCCCCCATGCCCATGATCTGGCCGGTCAGCGACTGCGCATCCTGGCCGGGGCCGGTTCGCTCGCTCCAGTCGGCCAGGTTGGCGAAGCCTACCCCGGCGTTGGTGCGTAGCGAGCCGGCGATGATGTCGAAGCCGGCAAAGGTGGTGAACTCGTCGATCTCGTCCATCTCCAGCAGCATGCCGGAGAGCTGGTCGCGCACCGCTTCGGTGCGCGGTAGCGCCGAGACCTGAGGCAGCTGGTAGACCACCAGCGCCACGCCCTGGTCCTCCTGGGGTACCAGCCCCGGCGGCAGGCGCGACAGGGTGAACAGCGTCAGGGCGATAATGCCCACGAATAGCACGACACCAATCACCGCATGGCGCAGCAGCTGGCCGACCAACCAGCTGAAGCCAGCGGTTACTAATTCGAAATAAAGTAAGCGAACATTACCCAGAGATATAAGCCAAATCCGGATGGCCAAAAAACGATTTCAA
>JAAQTN010000075.1 GCA_011742915.1 Billgrantia desiderata
GATGTGGATTCTGATGAGCGATGTTGCCGGTTGGAAGCTTCAGGCCGGCCCAACAGCCCCCTCGTGAATGAGGCGGGCTGAGGCCTGGGAGTGACTCATGGCGGATTTCTTCCTGCAAGCCCTCGGCCAGGTCGGTAGCCCCTCGGTAGTGGCGCTGATCGTCATCGGTGTGCTGTTCGGCATCATCGGCGGCAGCATTCCGGGCTTTACCGTGACCATGGCCATCCTGGTGGTGTTTCCCTTCACCTTTGCCATGGACCCGGTCAGCGGCGTCTCGCTGATGGTCGGGGTGTTCGTCGGCGGCTACTCCGGCGGTATCGTTTCCGGGGTAATGCTGGGCATCCCCGGCACGCCATCGTCGATCACCACCGTCTACGACGGCTATCCGATGGCCCAGAACGGCGAACCGGGCCGCGCCCTCGGCATCGGCGTCGCGGCCTCGTTTCTCGGCACCCTGATCAGCGTGGCGGTACTGGTGTTCTTCGGTCCCCTGATCGCCGGTTTCAGCATGAACTTCAGACCCTGGGAGATCACCGCTCTGATCGTGTTTGCCCTGACCCTGGTTGCCGGGCTCTCCAACGGCGCACTGCTCAAGGGACTGCTGGCCGCCGCCCTGGGCCTGTTGATCACCACCGTAGGTTACGACCGCAACAGCAACCTGCGCTTCGACTTCGGCATCCCGGCGCTGGGCTCGGGCTTCGAGATTCTGCCGGTGATGATCGGACTCTTCGCCTTCTCGCAGCTGATGGAAAATCTCGAGAAGCTGCGCGACGAGAAGGACAAGGTCAAGGGCGTCGATACCAATGTGGCCATCCCCTACGGCCGCATTCTCAAGGACATGGCCGGGCAGAAGCTCAACACCTTGCGCTCCTCGCTGATCGGCAGCCTGGTCGGCGCCCTGCCCGGCACCGGGGGCACCGTGGCCAACTTCCTCAGCTACGATCAGGCCAAGAAGTTCTCGCGTCAGCCCGAGACCTTCGGCAAGGGAACGCCCAGCGGCATCGTTGCTTCCGAGGCTTCCAACAGCGCAGTGGCCGGCGGCGCCTTCGTGCCGACACTGGCACTCGGCATCCCCGGCGACCTGCCGATGGCGATCATGATGGGCGTGCTGATCCTCCACGGCATCACCCCGGGTCCGCTGATGTTCGAGCAGAATCCGGTGCTGGTGGGCGCCATCTATGCCAGCCTGCTGATCGGCGCGGTGGTCATGGTGCTCTGTCAACTGCTGCTGGTGCGCTGGTTCGCCAAGATCTCGCTGATCCCCCAGGAGATACTGGTGCCGGTGGTGCTGATGCTGTGCGCCATCGGCTCCTATGCGCTGAACAACAACCTGTTCGATATCTGGGTGCTGTTCATCTTCGGGGTGATCGGCTACCTGCTGTGGAAGGCCGAGGTGCCGCTGACACCATTGATTCTCGGCGTGGTGCTGGGCAACAACCTTGAGCGTCAGCTGTTCCGCGCCCTCGAACTCGACGATAGCTGGATGACCTTCCTGACCCGACCGCTGTCGGCGCTGTTCCTCGCGCTGGCGGTGGCCTCGGTGATCTTCTCGCTTTACCAGGACCGCAAGATTCGATGCAACCGACACAAGGCCCTGGCCAATGACGCCTGAGCCCACAAAGGAGCCTCCGATGCAGCATGATGCGCTTTACTATCCCAGCCCCTCACGACGCATGGCCGCCTTCGGCACCCGCGGCATGGTCGCCACCTCCCAGCCGGTTGCCGCCCAGGTGGGCATGCAGATCCTCCAACAGGGGGGCAATGCCGTGGATGCCGCCATCGCCAGCGCCGCAGCGCTGAGCGTGGTCGAGCCAACCTCCAACGGCATCGGCAGCGACGCCTTCGCCATCGTCTGGATCGACGGCAAGCTGCACGGTTTGAATGCCAGCGGGCCGGCCCCTCAGGCCGCCACCATCGAGGCCGTGAAGGCACGGGGTCACGCCAGCATGCCCCTCCACGGACTGCTGCCAGTCACCGTGCCCGGCGCGCCGGCGGCGTGGGCGGCACTCTCTGAGCGCTTCGGCAAGCTGCCCTTCGCCGACCTGCTCGCCCCCGCGGTGGCACTGGCCGAGCAGGGCTATGCGGTCACCCCGGTGGCCCACCAGATGTGGAACGAAGCCTTCCACACCTACTCGGCCTATGACGATGCTGCCTTCAAGCCGTGGTTCGATACCTTCGCAGCCGAGGGTCGCGCGCCCAAGCCCGGCGAGCGCTGGTCTTCGACAGGCCACGCCAGCTCGCTGCGCGCCATCGCCGAGACCAAGGGCCGCGCCTTCTACGAGGGCGAGCTGGCCGACAAGATCGATGCCTTCTTCCGCGAGCACGGCGGTCTGCTGCGCAAGGCGGACCTAGCCACCTTCCAGCCGGAATGGGTCGAACCCATTTCCACGCGCTACCACGGCCACGACATCTGGGAAATTCCCCCCAACGGCTCCGGCATGATCGCGTTACAGGCCCTCGGCATGCTCGAGCAGATGGGGGCGGTGGGGCGCGACCCGGTAGAGACGCTGCATCGGCGTATCGAGGCCACCAAGCTGGCCTATGTGGATGGCCTGAACTACATCACAGAGCGCGACGCCATGAAGCCGAGCGTCGAGCAGATGCTCGCCGGCGATTACCTGGCACAGCGCGCCGGACTGATCGGGGAGAAAGCCGTCGACCCGGTCCACGGCAACCCGATCATGGGCGGCACCGTCTATCTGGCCACCGCCGATGGCGAGGGCAACATGGTGTCGTTTATCCAGAGCAACTTCCACGGCTTCGGCTCGGGCATCGTGATTCCAGGTACCGGCATCAGCCTGCAGAACCGCGGCGCCTCCTTCTCTCTCGATGCCGACCACGCCAACGCCCTGGCACCGGGCAAGCGTACCTATCACACCATCATCCCCGGCTTCATCACCCGGGATGGCCAGGCGGTGGGGCCGTTCGGGGTGATGGGCGGCTACATGCAACCCCAGGGCCACGTGCAGGTAATCACCGCCATGCTCGAGGACCGTCTCAATCCTCAGGCGGCACTGGACATGCCGCGCTGGAAGTGGACCAAGGGCAAGACCGTCGAGGTGGAACCGCATTTTCCCGACCATTTGGCACAAGCCCTGGCACGGCGCGGCCATCACATCGTCAAGCTCGCCGACACAATCAGCTTCGGTCGCGGCCAGATCATCCTGCGCGACCCGGCATCCGGCGTACTGTGCGGCGGCACCGAGCCGCGCACCGACGGTGCCGTGCTGCCCTGGTAGACAACCGCTTGCATGCTATTACGACGGCGCTCGAGAGAGCGCCGTCTTACTTTCTCCCAAGCGCTAGGCAGTGAGTGCACACGGCCGTCGCAGACAGGACGACACCAGCACCGCAATGGTGCAGCAGGGTTTTAAGGAAGGGACTTTCCAAGCCGATAAATGGGCAACAAATCTTTGATAGAATAGAAAATCGATTTTTTGGCATGGCACTTGCTACCGAAGACTTGAGAGCGATTTCCTATCCAATAACAAGAGATGACTGCCATGTCCCTGTCCCGTCGCAAGTTCCTCGCCACCGCCGCCGTTTCCTCCACGGCCGGTATGATCATGGGGGCGCCTGCCATTGCTCGCGCCCAGTCCTCAGAGACCTTCCAGTGGCGCATGACGAACGCTTATGGCCCCGGCTCGCCCTTCTATGTAGAGGGGCCGGGCAGCCCGACTGACATCATTCGCAAAATCAACACCATGTCAGGCGGCCGGCTGAACCTCCAACATTTCGCCGCAGGGGAGTTGATACCAGCCTTCGAGGGGTTCGAAGCCGTGCAGAGCGGCACCATCGAAATGAACGCTGCCAACAGCTACTTCTGGTCGGGGACCACCTTCGCAGCCCAATATTTCACCACCGTGCCCTTCGGTATGAGCTACATGGGCCACATGGCCTGGCTCTATCACGGCGGTGGCCTGGAGCTGTGGCAGGAGGTCTACGAGCCCTACGGACTGGTGGCGCTGCCGATGAACAATACCGGCGTACAGATGACCGGCTGGTTCCGGGAGCCGATCGAGGACGTCAATCAACTGCGCGGACTGCGTATGCGCATTCCGGGGCTCGCCGGCCAAGTCTATGCGGCGCTTGGCGTCGATGCGCGCGTGCTGCCGGGCGGCGAGATATTCCCGGCACTGGAGCGTGGCGTCATCGATGCCGCAGAGTTCGTCGGTCCCTATCAGGATCGTCGCCTCGGGCTGCAGAACGCCGCCAAGTTCTATCACACCACTGGCTGGCATGAACCGGCCACCACCGGTGAATTGCTGATCTCGAAGCGCCACTGGGACAGCCTGCCCGACGACCTGCAGATGATCGTGCGAAGCGCCTGCCAGGCTGCCTGCCTCGAGAGCCTGACCTGGTCCGAAGCAGTCAATGGCGAGGCGCTGACCGACCTGGTGGAGAACCATGGCGTCACCGCAGCCGTGCTTCCCGATCCGGTAGTGGCGGCCCTGCGCGAGGCGACCTTCGACACGCTCGAGACCGAAGCCAACGCCGACCCCCTGGTGCGCAAGATTCACGACAGCTACATGGCCTTCAAGGCCAAGCACGATCGCTGGGCCGGAGTCAGCGAAGGCCTGTGGCACAAAGACATCCTAGGGGTATGACATGAGGGCCGTGGAACGTCTGGTCCACGGGCTCGAGGCGACGGTCCGCCTGTCCGGTTGGATCGCCGCCTGGACCTGTGTCGTCCTCGTCCTGCTGGTCGCCGGCGACGTGTTCATGCGCTACCTATTCCGGGTCGGCGCCGTCTGGCTGCAGGAACTGCAGTGGCACCTTATCTCCCCGATCGCATTGTTCGGCATGTCCTACGCCCTCTACTCGGGAGAGCAGGTACGGGTCGACGTCCTCTACGAGCGCTTCCCCGATTGGCTCAGACGCACGATCGAAGTGTTCGGGGGGCTTGCCCTGCTGGCCATCGCTCTCTATGCCGCCTGGCTGACCCTGCCTTGGATCGCCCAATCCTGGGCGCGCAATGAGGGGTCACCGAATCCAGGCGGGCTACCCTGGCGCTGGGCACTGAAATCCTTCATTCCGCTCGGTTTCCTGCTGCTTGCCTTGCAGAGCTTGGCGCATGCGCTGCGCCATGGCTTTGGTCTTCCTCCAAGAGGTAAATGATCGATGTCTCTCAATGAGTGGCTCGCGATCGGTATGATCGGGGCTTTCTTCGTGCTGCTGCTGATCGGGTTACCGGTCGGTATCGCCATCGCCGGCACTGCCTTCGTCTTCGGCTATATCGGCTTCGGCCCCATGCTGTTCAACCTCCTGCCCTCCCGTATCTACGGGGTGGTGACGAACTACACCTTCATGGCGATACCGCTGTTCGTCTTTATGGGGGTGATGCTAGAGAAGTCGCGACTCGCGGAAGAGCTGATCGACGTGGTCGGCCATCTGTTCGGCGGCGTCTCCGGGGGCATGGGGGTGGCGATCATCGCCGTGGGGGTACTGCTCGGCGCCGCCACCGGCATCGTCGGGGCCACCATCGTCACGTTGGGGCTGCTGACGTTGCCGACTCTGCTGCGCCGCGGTTACCCCAAGCCATTGGCGACCGGGATGATCTGCGCCTCAGGCACCCTGGGCCAGATCATTCCGCCAAGCCTGGTGCTGATTCTTCTGGCAGAGATCCTCGGCGAGTCGGTCGGCACCATGTTCGCCGCGGCGATGGTGCCTGGCCTGACCCTGGCGGCGGTCTATGTCTTGGCCATTCTCGGCCTGGCCGCCCTGCGCCCGGCGCTGATGCCGCCGATTCCCTTGGAGGAGCGTACCGCACTCTCGCGCGGCGCACTTGCTCGCAAGGTGGTACTGGTGGTTGGCCCCCCGGTCGGCCTAGTGATCGCCGTGCTGGGCTCTATCATTGGTGGCATCGCCGCGCCTACCGAAGCGGCAGCCATGGGAGCCCTCGGTGCGGTACTGTTCGTCGCCCTTTCCGGCCGTCTGACCCTGGCGCTGCTGGCGGATGTCGCCAAGTCCACGCTGCTCATCTCAGCCATGGTGTTCTTCATCCTGATCTGTGCCCAGGTGTTCGGCCTGGCATTTCGCGGCCTGGGCGGCGAGCACCTCGTCGCTCGCATGTTCGACTGGGTACCGGGCGGCGTTACCAGTGCGCTGCTGTTCATGCTGCTGTTGATGTTCATCCTCGGCTTCTTCCTCGAGTGGATCGAGATCACCTATATCGCCCTCCCCCTTTTCCTGCCGTTTTTCGTGCAGATGGGCGTGGACATGGTCTGGATGGGTATACTCATCGCCTTGATCCTGCAGACCTCCTTTTTGACGCCGCCCTTCGGCTGGTCGCTGTTCTTCCTCAAGGGCGTGGCACCCAAAGAGGTGAGCACCCTGGATATCTACCGGGGGGCACTACCCTTCATCGCCCTGCAGTTCCTGGCGGTGGGACTGGTATTCCTGTTCCCAGCCATCGCTACCTGGCTACCGGCCGCCATCGGCTGGTGAACCCACCGAACGGAGACGAGTTTCGATGATCCATACCCGACGCAGTTACGGCGGAATGTGCGTGGCGCCTCACCATCTGGCGGCGGAGGCCGGGCGCGACGTACTCAAGGAGGGCGGCAATGCGGTGGAAGCAATGATCGCCGCCGCTGCAACCATTGCCGTGGCCTATCCACACATGAATGCCATCGGCGGCGACGGCTTCTGGTTGATTCACGAGCCAGGCAAGGCACCGATGGCACTCGACGCCTGCGGCCCTGCCGCCGGCCTGGCCACACCAGCCTACTATGCAGGCCACGACACCATTCCAGAGCGAGGACCGCTGGCAGCCCTGACCGTGGCCGGCACCGTGGGCGGCTGGCAGAAAGCGCTCGAGCTGGCACGACGCTGGGGCGGCAACCTGCCGCTGACGTGCCTGCTTGGAGATGCCGTCCACCACGCCCGCCACGGCGTCGCCATATCGAAAAGCCAGCAGACGCTGACGACACGCCACCGTGATGCCCTGTTCGGCAGTCCCGGCTTCGCCGAGGCCTTCCTCGTCGACGGTGAGGCTCCTGCCGAAGGCAGCCGATTGCGCCAGCCGCGTCTGGCGACAACGCTCGAGCATCTCGCCGCTGCGGGTCTCGACGACTTCTACCGCGGCGAGCTCGCCTCCAGCATGGCTGGCGACCTCGAAGCACTGGGCAGCCCGCTACGACAGGCGGATTTCGCGGATTACCACGCTCAATGGGTCACACCGCTGGAGGTCGTCCTGAAGGAGGCCACACTCTATAACCTGCCCGCTCCCACCCAGGGCATCGCCTCTCTACTGATCCTGGCACTCTACGAACGGCTAGAGGCGGCCGAGGGCAACAGTGCGGCCACGCTGCACGGTCTGATAGAGGCCACCAAACGCGCCTTCCTGCTCCGCGACCGCTACGTGACCGACCCCGGACGCCTGCCGCTGGAACTACAGCGCCTGCTCGACGAGGACAATCTCGCCCGAGAAGCCGCCGAGATCGATATGCAGAAAGCGCTACCGTGGCCACACGAGCCGGTACCAGGCGACACCATCTGGATGGGTACCGTGGACGGCGCGGGCCGTGCCGTCAGCTTCATTCAGAGCATCTTCTGGGAGTTCGGCAGTGGCGTGGTGCTGCCCGAGAGCGGCGTACTATGGCAGAACCGCGGCATCAGCTTCTCACTCGAAGCCGACTCGCTGCGCGGCCTCGGACCGGGCCGCAAGCCGTTTCACACTCTCAATCCGGCGCTGGCCCGATTTCGGGATGGGCGCACCATGGTCTATGGCACCATGGGTGGGGAGGGGCAGCCACAGACCCAGGCCGCCCTGTTCTCCTGCTATGCCTTCCAGGGCGAAAGCCTGCAGCAGGCGGTGACGGCACCTCGTTGGCTACTCGGCCGCACCTGGGGCGAAAATACCACCAGCCTCAAGCTGGAGTCACGCTTCTACCCATCCATGGTCGCGAAACTACGTGCCCTAGGCCATGAAGTAGAAGTGCTGGAAGAAGCCTTCAGCGATACCATGGGCCATGCTGGCGGCATCGTTCACCATCAAGATGGTCTGATCGAGGGCGCTCACGATCCACGCAGCGATGGCGGCGCGGCGGGCTGTTGAGACGTAGGCGCAAGGCGTCCCGCATGGGACGCCTTGCCTCGGGTCGGCCGGGTGCCTATCCCAGGTACTTGATCATCACCCCGGCGGCCACCGCCGAGCCGATGACGCCGGCCACGTTGGGCCCCATGGCGTGCATGAGCAGGAAGTTGTGCGGATTGGACTCGAGCCCCACCTTGTTGGCGACCCGCGCCGCCATCGGCACCGCCGACACCCCGGCGGCACCGATCAGCGGGTTGATCGGCATGCGGCTCACCAGGTTCATCAGCTTGGCCATGAGCACCCCGGCCGCGGTACCGATGGCGAAGGCCACCATGCCCAGCGCCATGATGCCCAGCGTCTCCAGCGCAAGGAAGCTCTCGGCCATCAGCCGCGAGCCCACGGCCAGCCCCAGCACGATGGTGACGATGTTGATCAGGGCGTTCTGCGCGGTATCGGTCAGTCGCTCCACCACGCCGCACTCGCGCATCAGGTTGCCGAAGCAGAACATGCCCAGCAGCGGTGCGGCATCGGGCAGGAACAGCGCCACCAACATCAGCAGCAGCAGGGGAAAGGCGATCTTCTCCAGCTTGGAGACCGGACGCAGCTGGGTCATGGCGATCGCCCGCTCCTTGCGCGTGGTCAGCAGCTTCATGATCGGCGGCTGCAGCATCGGCACCAGCGCCATGTAGGCGTAGGCCGCCACGGCGATGGCACCCAGCAGCTCAGGCGCCAGCACGCTCGATACGTAGATCGAGGTCGGCCCGTCGGCACCGCCGATGATGCCGATGGCCGCCGCCTGCTCGATGGAGAAGTCCATCCAGCCCAGGGCCGACATGCCCACCGCGCCGAACAGGGTGGCGAAGATGCCGAACTGCGCCGCCGCCCCCAGGAACAGGGTGCGCGGATTGGCCAGCAGCGGGCCGAAGTCGGTCATTGCGCCCACGCCCATGAAGATCAGCAGCGGCGCGATGCCCGAGGCTACGGCCAGGGAGTAGAAGACGTAGAGCAGCCCGTCGCCGTAGCCGACGTTCACCGCGATGTCGCGGGCGGCACGGATCTGATCCGGTGCGGCACCGTTGTCGACCAATGCCTTGAGCGTGGCGCGCCATGCCTCCTCGCCGGCCAGCGGATCGAGCGTCGCACCGAGCGCCGCCGCCATCTGCTGCAGCACCGCCGGGCGCGCCACTTCGATGGCCTGGTCCAGCGCCGAGATCGCCAGGCCCGCCTCGGGAATGTTGGCGAGTATGCCGCCGAAGCCGATCGGCACCAGCAGCAGCGGCTCGAACTTCTTGGCAATGGCCAGATAGAGCAGCACCAGGCCCACCAGGATCATGACCGCCTGGCCGAACGTCAGGTTGTAGAGGCCGGAGCCCTCCCACAGGGTCAACAGCTTTTCCATGGCAGCGACCCTTAGAGCACGATCAGCGTGTCGCCGACGGCGACGCTGTCGCCCTCACCGACCTTGACCTCGGATACGGTACCGCTGCTGGCGGCCCGCACTTCGGTTTCCATCTTCATTGCCTCGAGGATGATCACCACATCGCCTTCCTGCACGCTGTCGCCGGGGCGCACGTTGACCTTGAAGATGTTGCCGGCCAGCGGGGCGGTGATGGTCGCACCGCTCGACGCTGCCGGCGCGGCAGCCTGCGGCTGGGCCTGCTCCTGCACCGCGCCGATCTCGCCACCTTCGGCCACCTCCACCACGTACTGCTTGCCGTTCACCTTGACCGTGTAGGTCTCGGGGCCGGTGGGCGCCGCCGCACGCGTCGCCGGGAGCTTGCTCTCACCCTGCGGGGCGGCCACCGGCAGGCTGGCCTCCTGGCCCGGCGCCTGGGGGGCCGGCTCGAAGGCATCGGGGTTGTCGCGATTCTTGAGGAACTTCAGCCCGATCTGCGGGAACAGCGCGTAGGTCAGCACGTCGTCGATCTCGCGCTCGCCTTCGGCCAGGCGGATACCCTCAGCCTTGGCCTTCTCCTTCAGTTCGGCAGCAAGCCGGTCCATTTCGGCTTCGAGCAGGTCGGCGGGACGGCAGGTGATCGGTTCGCCACCCTCCAGCACGCGGCTCTGCAGCGCCTTGTCGAAGGGGGCCGGAGCGGCGCCGTATTCGCCCTTGAGCAGCGCCTGGACCTCCTTGGAGATCGACTTGTAGCGCTCGCCCATCATCACGTTCATCACCGCCTGGGTGCCGACGATCTGCGAGGTTGGGGTCACCAGCGGGATGAAGCCCAGGTCCTCGCGCACGCGGGGGATCTCGGCCAGCACGTCGTCGAGCTTGTCGCCGGCGCCCTGCTCCTTGAGCTGGCTCTCCATGTTGGTGAGCATGCCGCCGGGCACCTGGGCCACCAGAATGCGCGAGTCGATGCCCCTGAGCGAGCCCTCGAAGGCGGCGTACTTCTTGCGCACCTCGCGGAAATAGCCGGCGATGTCCTCGAGCAGCTCGAGGTCGAGGTTGGTGTCGCGCTCGGTGCCCTTGAGGATCGCCACTACCGACTCGGTGGGGCTGTGGCCGTAGGTCATCGACATCGAGGAGATGGCCGTGTCGACGTTGTCGATACCGGCCTCCACCGCCTTGAGGATGGCGGCGGTGGACATCCCGGTAGTGGCGTGACACTGCATGTGAATCGGAATCGACAGCGCCTTCTTCAGCCGCGTGACCAGCTCATAGGCGTCGTAGGGTGCCAGCAGGCCGGCCATGTCCTTGATCGCCAGCGAGTCGGCGCCCATGTCGGCAATGGTCTCGGCCAGTTCGACCCAGCTGTCGAGGGTGTGCACCGGGCTCACGGTATAGGAGATGGTGCCCTGAGCGTGGCCGCCCACCTTGCGCACGGCCTTGATGGCCCGCTCCAGGTTGCGCGGGTCGTTCATGGCATCGAACACGCGGAACACATCGACGCCGTTGGTCTTGGCCCGCTCGACGAAGCGGTCGACCACGTCGTCGGCGTAGTGACGGTAGCCGAGCAGGTTCTGGCCGCGCAGCAGCATCTGCTGGGGCGTGTTGGGCATGGCCTCCTTCAACGCCCGTATCCGCTCCCACGGATCCTCGCCGAGGTAGCGGATACAGGCGTCGAAGGTAGCACCGCCCCAGGACTCCAGCGACCAGAAGCCGACCCGGTCGAGCTTCTCGGCGATGGGCAGCATGTCGTCGAGCCGCATGCGGGTGGCAAACAGCGACTGGTGGGCGTCGCGCAGGACGACGTCGGTGATGCCCAGCGGGCGATTGGTCTCGCTCATGACAATGACCCTTAAATGACGTGTTGTGTAGTAGTATGGCGTTCGCGGCCAGCCGTCAGCGGCGCTGACGATAGCGATGGATGGCGGTGCTGATGACGGCCATGATTTCGCCGTCATCCTTGGTGGATGGCGTGGTCGAGGTCGGTGCGGCGGCCGGGGAAACGGGAGACGGCGCCAGGCGGCGAATCACCAGCGACATCAGGGTAGTGGCCAGCACCAGAATGGTAAGAAAAACAAAAACGAACCCCATACCGACCCCCATCAGGGCCAGGCCATCGAGTAGCAACTGCTCATCCTGCATGCGCACTCCCCCTTGTTCTTTAGCCAAGTTCTTGAGCCAAATTGCCGCAAAAATGTCGCCAAGCGTTTAAAAGTCGGCCATATAAACTGCCACACTCCGGATGAATTGCAAGCACCCCATGGTGGAAGCCAGCGTTGTTGTTTTACTACAAGGAAGGATCGGACTCGCCCCCATGGAGGGCGTGATCGATGCCCATGCCCGCGACCTGCTCACCCGTCGGCCCGGTTTCGACTGGGCAGTGACGGAGTTCGTCCGCGTCGTCGATGCCCGACTGCCGCCCAAGGTCTTCCTGCGTCACTGCCCCGAGCTCGCAACCGGTGTGACGACACCGACGGGAGTCCCCGTGGCGCTACAGCTGCTCGGCAGCGACCCCGGCGCACTGGCGGCCAACGCCGAGCAGGCGCGAGACCTCGGCGCCAGCGCCATCGACCTCAACTTCGGCTGCCCGGCCAAGCTGGTCAACCGTCACGACGGCGGCGCCTCGCTGCTGCGCGACCCACGCCGCGTGCAGGCAGCCGTCGCCGCAGTGCACGACGCCGTGGGCGACACGATACCGGTGACGGCCAAGATCCGCCTCGGCTTCTCTCATCGCCGTCTGGCGCTGGCCTGCGCCCAGGCGGCAGCCGATGGCGGTGCAACGCAGCTGGTGGTGCATGCACGCACCCGCGACGAGGGCTATCGCCCGCCGGCCCACTGGGAGTGGATCGGCCGCATTCGTCGCCATCTCCCTATTCCGGTGGTCGCCAACGGCGACATCTGGAGCCTGGAGGACTACTGGAAGGCGCGCACCCTGTCCGGCTGCCGCGACGTCATGCTGGGCCGGGGCGCCCTTGCCGACCCACTGCTGGCACATCGCATCCAGCACTGGCTGAATACCGGCGAACGACTGCCCGATACGCAGTGGCAGGAACGGGCGTCCATCCTTGCCGAATATGCTGCATTGCAGCGTAGCACACTTCCCGAGCGCATTGTCACGTCGCTGGTGAAACAGTGGCTGAACCACATGCGCTATCGGGACGACGAAGCGGAGCGGCGCTTTCAGGCGGTGAAACGCATCAACGATCTCGAAGGGCTACTGGCCGGGCTGGGGCACGCGCCGCAGGAGCCAGGGCATACGCCACGGGAACCAAGGCATACGACAGGAGCACCTGCAGGCACGCTCAGCCACGTCTGAAGCCAGCCTGCGGCGCACCCCCGCCGCATAGGCCGCAAACGCCCTGTACGGGCCTTAGGGTGGCAATCCCGGGCACTCGAGCAGGGGTGGCGACCCCAGGCCATGAAGAAGAGGATCGGGTAGGGGCCGGGGTCACCCCCGGCGCCCTCCCACACCACCGTACGTACGGTTCCGTATACGGCGGTTCAT
>JAAQTN010000076.1 GCA_011742915.1 Billgrantia desiderata
TGAACCGCCGTATACGGAACCGTACGTACGGTGGTGTGGGAGGGCGCCGGGGGTGACCCCGGCCCCTACCCGATCCTGTCAATCATGTCTCGTTCATGAGCAAGCCTTGCTCATGAACGATGCCGAAGGCCGCTTGGCCCTTGGCGCATGTCGCCAGGTCTGAAGGGATGGTTGGCGCGCAGGTCGGGAAGAGGGCGCTCAGCGCTCCAGGTACTGCAGCTTGCCCGGCTTGCCATCCCACTCCTCGGCGTCGGCCGGCGGATCCTTCTTCTCGGCAATGTTCGGCCACACCTCGGAGAGTTCGGCGTTGAGCGCGATGAACTCCTCCTGGCCTTCCGGCAGCTCGTCCTCCGAGAAGATCGCTTCGGCGGGGCACTCCGGCTCGCACAGGGCGCAGTCGATGCACTCGTCCGGATGGATCACCAGGAAGTTGGGCCCCTCATAGAAGCAGTCCACCGGGCAGACCTCGACGCAGTCGGTGTACTTGCACTTGATGCAGTTTTCGGTGACGACAAAGGTCATGCCTGTCTCCCTCATTCTCAGCCGGACCGTGCTTTGCCCGGATGGTGATGTTCGGTATCTTTCTTAAGCCTAAAAGTTATAAAAAACCAACTTCTTATAATGGCGATAAAATTGGACGCTTCATTCTAGTCATGGCGGCCTGCCTGAGCAAGCGGCACGGTGCTCATAGCTGCTCTCGCCAGGTATAGATCAACTCCAGCGCCCGGCGCGGCGTCAGCTCATCCGGGTCCAGATCGGCCAGGGCGTCGAGCAGCGGGTGCGGTGCGCTGGCGAACAGGTCGCTCTGCATCGGCTTGGCATCGTCGCCCCGAGGCATGCCGCCGCCGCGACTGCTCTGGTCGACCTCCTGCTGCTCGAGCTGGGCCAGCTTGTCCCGCGCCCGCGCGATGACCGACTGCGGCACGCCGGCCAGCTGAGCCACCTGCAGGCCGTAGCTCTGGCTGGCGGGGCCCTCTTCCACCCGGTGCATGAAGACGATGCCGTCGCGATGCTCGGCGGCGGTGAGGTGCACGTTGGCCACCCCTTCGGCCTGCTCGGCCAGCGCGGTCATCTCGAAGTAGTGGGTGGCGAACAGGGTGAAGGCGCGGGTGCGGGTCAGGTGCTCGGCGCTGGCCCAGGCCAGCGACAGGCCGTCGAAGGTGCTGGTACCGCGGCCGATCTCGTCCATCAGCACCAGGCTGTGGTCGGTGGCGTTGTGCAGGATGCTGGCGGTCTCGGTCATCTCCACCATGAAGGTGGAGCGTCCGCCGGCCAGGTCGTCCGACGAGCCGATACGGGTGAAGATGCGGTCCACCGGGCCGATGCAGGCCTCATCCGCCGGCACGAAGCTGCCGGTATGGGCGAGCAGCACGATCAGCGCCGCCTGGCGCATGTAGGTCGATTTACCGCCCATGTTGGGGCCGGTGATCACCAGCATGCGGCGGCTGTCGTCGAGCACCAGGTCGTTGGGCACGAAGGGGGCGTCGCTGACGTGCTCCACCACCGGGTGGCGCCCGCCGCGAATCTCGATGCCCGGCGCCTCGGCGAGCCGGGGCCGCGAGAAGCCCAGCGCCTGGGCGCGCTCGGCGAAGGCGCAGAGCACGTCGAGGGCGGCCAGCGCGCGGCCGGTGCCCTGCAGGGGGGCAAGCTCGGCGTTGAGCGAATCGAGCAGGCCGTCGTAGAGCAGCTTTTCGCGGGCCAGGGCGCGCGACTTGGCCGACAGCGCCTTGTCCTCGAACTCCTTGAGTTCGGGGATGATGAAGCGCTCGGCGTTCTTCAGGGTCTGGCGGCGCACGTAGTCCACCGGCACCTCACGGGCCTGGGCGCGGGGAATCTCGATGTAGTAGCCGTGTACGCGGTTGTAGCCCACCTTGAGGCCGGCCAGGCCGGTGCGTTCGCGCTCGCGGGCCTCGAGCTTCACCAGATAGTCGCCGGCGTGCTCGGCCAGGCCGCGGTAGTCGTCGAGTTCGGCGTCGAAGCCGTCACGGATTACGCCGCCGTCGCGGATCACCACCGGGGGGTTGTCGAACAGCCCCCGGGCGAGCATGTCGGCCAGCTCAGGATAGGGGCGGATATGGTGGGCCAGTTCGTCCAGCGCGGTGCCTTCGCTGTAGTCCTGCAGCTCGCGCTGGAGCTCCGGCAGGGCGAGTAGGGCGTCGCGCAGGCGGGCCAGATCCCGCGGCCGGGCGCTGTAGAGCGCCACCCGCGCGAGAATGCGCTCCACGTCGCCGATCGCCTTGAGCAGCTCGCGCAGGGCGACGAAGCCCTCCTGCTCGAGCAGCAGGGCGACCGCCGCCTGGCGCCCCTGCACCTGGTCGCGGTCGCGCAGCGGGCGGTTGAGCCAGCGCTTGAGCAGCCGCGAGCCCATGGCGGTGGCGGTGGTGTCGAGCACGCTGGCCAGCGTGTTGTCGCCACCGCCGCCGAGATTGATGTCGATCTCCAGATTGCGCCGGCTGGCGGCGTCGATCACCACGGCGTCGTCGCGGTTCTCCACCCCCAGCGCGGTGACGTGGGGCAGCGGCGAGCGCTGGGTGTCGCGGGCGTATTCGACCAGCACTCCGGCGGCGGTCAGCGCGGCCTCGAGATGGGCGCAGCCGAAGCCGCGCAGGTCCTGCACCTGGAACTGGTCGCACAGCAGGCGCGTGGCCGATTCGAGATCGAACAGCCAGTCGCTCTGGCGGCGCAGGCCCGGTCGCCCTTCCAGGGCGGGCGGCAGCGACAGGCTCTCGGCGATGAGCAGCTCGGCGGGGTCGAGACGCTGCAGCTCGGCGAGCATGTCGCCCTCGCCCTCCACCTCGAGCACGCTGAAGCGTCCGCTGGAGAGCTCCAGCCAGGCGATGCCCCAGCAGTCGCCGGCCGGGTGCACGGCCACCAGCAGGTTGTCGCGGCGGGCGTCGAGCAGCGCCTCGTCGTGCAGCGTACCGGGGGTGACGATGCGCACCACGCGGCGCTCCACCGGTCCCTTGCTCGTCGCCGGGTCGCCGATCTGCTCGCAGATCGCCACCGATTCGCCGGCCTTGACCAGGCGCGCCAGGTAGCCCTCGGCGCTGTGGTAGGGTACGCCGGCCATGGGGATCGGCTTACCGGCGGACTGGCCGCGCTGGGTCAGGGTGATGTCGAGCAGGGCGGCGGCGCGCCTGGCGTCGTCGAAGAACAGCTCGTAGAAATCGCCCATGCGATAGAAGAGCAGCACGTCGGGATGCTCGCGCTTGATCTTCAGGTACTGGGCCATCATCGGGGTGTGGGCCGGCATGGCCGTCTGGACCGCGTCGTTCATGCGTTCTCGGCTGGCTCGTCGATTGTATGGGGCGTGGGAGGGCAAGGTTAACATGCACGGCCCGGAGCCGACACGCTCGGGGCCGGCGGAAATCTGCGCAGAGGATGGCCTGTCGCCGCGGAAAGGATGCGCTATGGTGGCAGGCAGTCCCATTCGATCAGGAGCGATACCATGCCGCATAGTGCTTCCAGCCTGGCCAACCTCGATCTCACCACGCTGGCCGAGCGCCTCGGGCGGCGCTGCCGCGAGCAGGGCGTCAGCGTGACTGCGGCCGAATCGTGCACCGGCGGCGGGGTGGCCAGTGCCATCACCGCGGTGGCGGGCAGTTCGGACTACTTCGAGACCGGCTACGTGACCTATTCCAATGCGGCCAAGGCCCGCCTGCTGGGCGTTGCCGAGGCGCTGATCGCCCAACACGGTGCCGTCAGCCGCGAGGTGGTGGAGGCGATGGTGGCGGGCGCCTGTCGCGACAGCGGCGCCAAGCTGGGAGTGGCGATCAGCGGCGTGGCCGGGCCCGATGGCGGTACGCCGGAGAAGCCGGTGGGTACCGTATGGCTGGCCTGGGGCAGTGAGCACGAGCAGCGCGCCGAGCGCTGCCACTTTCCCGGCGACCGCCGGGCGGTGCGCGAGCGGGCGGTGCGCGAGGCCATCGTCGGGCTGATTCGCTACCTGGAGAACCCGCCGGGGCAGGCACGTTGAACGAGTGACTAGGCGCGCGGCGTTTTTTTCGTCATACTACTGTCCAACCATACAGTGTCCGGGCGTGCTCCCCTTGGCGGCCCACCATTCATCATTGCATCTGCAGCGTCTGCGAGTTCTGCGAGTTCTGCGAGGAGAGCCTCATGGCACAGGATGAAAATCGTTCCAAGGCATTGAATGCCGCCCTTTCCCAGATCGAGCGGCAGTTCGGCAAGGGTACCGTGATGCGCCTGGGCGATGCGCCGCGGGTGGCGATGCCCTCGGTGTCCACCGGTTCGCTGGGGCTGGACATCGCCCTGGGTATCGGCGGCCTGCCCTTTGGTCGCGTGGTGGAGATCTTCGGTCCGGAATCCTCGGGCAAGACCACCCTGACCCTGTCGGTGATCGCCCAGGCCCAGAAGCAGGGCAAGACCTGCGCCTTCATCGATGCCGAGCACGCCCTCGACCCGAGCTACGCCGAGAAGCTCGGCGTCAACCTCGACGACCTGTTGGTATCGCAGCCGGACACCGGCGAGCAGGCGCTGGAGATCTGCGACATGCTGGTGCGCTCCGGCGGCGTCGACGTGATCATCATCGACTCGGTGGCGGCGCTCACCCCGCGGGCCGAGATCGAGGGCGAGATGGGCGACTCCCACGTCGGCCTGCAGGCGCGCCTGATGTCCCAGGCGCTGCGCAAGATCACCGGCCACATCAAGAACGCCAACTGTCTGGTGGTGTTCATCAACCAGATCCGCATGAAGATCGGCGTGATGTTCGGCAGCCCCGAGACCACCACCGGTGGTAACGCGCTGAAGTTCTACGCCAGCGTGCGCCTCGACATCCGCCGCACCGGTTCGGTCAAGCAGGGCGACGAGGTGACCGGCAACGAGACCCGCGTCAAGGTAGTGAAGAACAAGGTGGCACCGCCGTTCCGTCAGGCCGAGTTCCAGATTCTCTACGGCAAGGGCATCTACCACGCCGGTGAGGTGATCGATCTTGGCGTACAGTGCAACCTGGTCGACAAGGCCGGCGCCTGGTACAGCTACAAGGGCAACAAGATCGGCCAGGGCAAGGCCAACGCCGCGCAGTTCCTCGAGGACAACCCGGCGGTGATGGAGGAGATCGAGAGCCAGATCCGCGGCCAGCTGCTGGCCACGGCGGCGCCCAAGGAAGAGGAGGTCGCCGAGCCGCTGGCCGCCGAGGCCGAGCGCGAGGACGACCTGCTCTAAGCATGCTGCTCTAAAACCATGTTGCGTTAAGCCATGTTGCGTTAAACCATGCCATTGCAGTCCGGCTCCGAGCGTGCGTCGTCCCCGCGGGACGACGCCATCCGCCTGCTGGCCCGGCGCGAGTACGCTCGCGCCGAGCTGGCCCAGCGGCTCGCGGCGCGAGCCCACTCGGCCGAGGCGATAGCCGCCTGCCTCGATACCCTGGTCGACGAAGGCCTGCAGTCCGACACCCGCTTCGTCGAGAGTTTCGTGCGCTCGCGCATCGCGCGCGGCCAGGGCCCGCTGAAGGTGCGGGCCGAGCTGGAGCGGCGCGGCGTCGAACGCGCCCTGATCGCGGCCGCACTGGCCGAGGCCGAGCGGGAGGGCGAGGTCGACTGGTTCGAGCTCGCCGCCGCGACGCTGGCGCGGCGCTATTCCCAGCCTGACGGCACCCCCCGCGAGCGGGCCCGGCGCGAGCGTTTCCTGGCGTCTCGCGGTTTCGAATTCGAGCATGTGCGCTACGCCCTCGAGCGGCTCGATTCGGTCGAATGACGCTCGCTTGGGCGCCTCCTCTTTAGTCGCTTGACAACTGCGCTATAATGCCTCCCTTTGTGAACGCCCTCGGTGGCGCTCCTGACACGCCAAGGCGTGCGAATTCGGCCATGTGAAGCGGCGCCGAGCGCGCCTGCCCGTCGGGTGACCACGCTCATCGCCACGGATATGCCATGAAAAGTGCAGACATCAGACAGGCCTTTCTGAATTACTTCGAGGAGCACGGGCATACCGTTGTGCCATCCAGCTCCCTGGTGCCGGGCAACGACCCGACGCTGCTGTTCACCAATGCCGGCATGGTGCCGTTCAAGGACGTCTTCCTCGGCCGCGACCCGCGCCCCTACGTGCGTGCGGCCTCGTCCCAGCGCTGCGTGCGCGCCGGCGGCAAGCACAACGACCTCGACAACGTCGGCTACACCGCGCGGCATCACACCTTCTTCGAGATGCTGGGCAACTTCAGCTTCGGCGACTACTTCAAGCGCGACGCCATCCGTCTCGCCTGGACCTTCCTCACCGAGCGCCTGGGGCTGCCGGCCGAGAAGCTGTGGATCACGGTGTTCACCGAAGACGACGAGGCCTACGGCATCTGGGCCGACGAGATCGGCGTGCCTCACGAGCGCATCGCGCGTATCGGCGCCAAGGACAACTTCTGGCAGATGGGCGATACCGGGCCCTGCGGCCCCTGCTCGGAGATCTTCTACGACCACGGTCCCGAGGTGTGGGGCGGCCCACCCGGCACCCCCGAAGAGGACGGCGATCGCTACATCGAGATCTGGAACCTGGTGTTCATGCAGTTCGACCGCGACGCGGCCGGCAACCTGAACCCGCTGCCCAAGCCCTCCATCGATACCGGCATGGGCCTCGAGCGGGTGGCGGCGGTGCTCCAGGGCGTGCACTCCAACTACGAGATCGACCTGTTCCAGAACCTGTTGAAGGCGGCCGCCGATGCCACCGGCCACGCGGATACCGACACGCCCTCGCTGCGGGTCATCGCCGACCATATCCGCTCCTGCGCCTTCCTCATCGCCGACGGCGTGCTGCCCTCCAACGAGGGGCGTGGCTACGTGCTGCGCCGGATCATCCGCCGCGCCATTCGTCACGGCCACAAGCTCGGCGCCAAGGAGCCGTTCTTCCACAAGCTGGTGGCGGCGCTCGATGCCGAGATGGGCGAGGCCTACCCCGAGCTGCGCGAAGCCCGCGGCCAGGTCGAGCGCATCCTGCTCAAGGAGGAGGAGCAGTTCGCGCGCACCCTCGAGCACGGCATGAGCCTGCTCGAGGAGGCGCTGGCAGAGCTCGATGGCGAGGTGCTGCCGGGCGAGACGGTGTTCAAGCTCTACGACACCTACGGCTTCCCCTACGACCTCACCGCCGACGTCTGCCGCGAGCGCGGCGTCAGCCTGGACGAAGCCGGCTTCGAGCGTGAACTCGAGGCCCAGCGCGAGCGCGCCCGTGCCGCCAGTCAGTTCGGTGCCAGCCAGGGTGTGGCACTGGAACTCGAAGGCGAGACCGCCTTCACCGGCTACGAGCGGCTCGAAGACCGCGCCACCGTCACCGCCATTGCCGACCATGAGGGCAATGCCCTGGTTGCGCTGGAAGCCGAGCAGCGCGGCATCGTGGTGCTCGACCGTACCCCCTTCTATGGCGAGTCCGGCGGCCAGGTGGGCGACACCGGCTACCTGACGCTCGACGGCGGACGCTTCCTGGTCACCGATACCCAGAAGCAGGGCGGCCATCACCTGCATCACGGTGTGCTGCTCGAAGGTCGCCTGAGCGTGGGCGCCGAGGTAACGCCTCAGGTCGATGCCAGGCTGCGCGGCGCCACCATTCGCAACCACTCAGCCACTCACCTGATGCACAAGGCGCTGCGCCTGGTGCTGGGCGACCACGTGCAGCAGAAGGGTTCGCTGGTGACGCCCGAAAGGCTGCGCTTCGACTTCAGCCACTTCGAGGCCATGACCGCCGAACAGCTGGCCGAAGTGGAGCGTCTGGTCAACGAGCAGATCCTGGCCAATGCGCCGACCCGCATCGAGCAGATGACGCTCGACCAGGCCAAGGCCAGGGGCGCGGCGGCGCTGTTCGAGGCCAAGTACGCCGACAGCGTACGGGTGCTGACCATCGGCGCCGATGATTTCTCCATCGAGCTGTGCGGCGGCACCCACGTGGCTCGCAGCGGCGACATCGGCTGCTTCCACATCGTCAGCGAGCAGGGCATCGCGGCGGGCGTACGCCGCATCGAGGCGATCACCGGTGAAGGGGCGCTTGCCTACTTCCGCGAGCAGGAAACGCGCCTGGCGCGCATCGGCGAGCGTCTCAAGGCCAAGCCGGAGCAGGTCGAGGAGCGCGTCGAGTCGCTGGTGGAGCGTAACCGCAGCCTGGAGAAGGAGCTCGAACGGCTCAAGGCCAAGCTGGCCAGCGCCGCGGGCAGCGACATGCTGGCGCAAGCCCAGGAGATTGCCGGCGTCAGGCTGCTGGCCACCCAGCTCGAAGGCGTTTCGGCCAAGGAGCTGCGCGGCGTGCTCGACCAGCTCAAGAACAAGCTGGGCTCGGGTATCGTGGTGCTCGGCGTGGCCGACCGGGAAGCGGGCAAAGTGAGCCTGATTGCCGGTGTCACCGACGATCTCACCGGCAGGGTCAAGGCCGGCGAACTGGTCAATCACGTGGCCACCCAGGTGGGCGGCAAGGGTGGCGGTCGCGCCGACATGGCCCAGGCCGGGGGCAGCGACGTGGCAGCCCTGCCGGCGGCCCTGGAGAGCGTATCCGCCTGGGTCGAACAGCGCCTGCAGTAGCGGGAGCTCGGGCCAGCCGCTCCGGCCCGAG
This sequence comes from Billgrantia desiderata, assembly GCA_011742915.1. Lineage (GTDB taxonomy): Bacteria > Pseudomonadota > Gammaproteobacteria > Pseudomonadales > Halomonadaceae > Halomonas > Halomonas desiderata. Next base: position 8,533 of record JAAQTN010000076.1, read on the forward strand.
TTCGGAGAACTGTTTCAAGAACCGATTAGCGACTTTCACTCATCCGGGCGCAGCGCGCTCGACAAGCGAGGGAAAACCGTAGATGGCACTTTACGTACAGAAATTCGGTGGTACCTCGGTGGGCTCCGTGGAGCGCATCAAGGCCGTGGCCGAGAAGGTCAAGGGCTTTCGTGACGAGGGCCATCAGGTGGTGGTCGTGGTCTCCGCCATGAGCGGCGAGACCAACCGTCTGATCGCCATGGCCAACGAGATCAACGACGAGCCCACGCCGCGCGAAATGGACATGCTGGTCTCCACCGGCGAGCAGGTGACCATCTCGCTGCTGGCTCTCGCCCTGCACAAGCTGGGCGTGCCGGCCACCTCCTATACCGGCTCCCAGGTGGGCATCCTCACCGACAGCGCCCACACCAAGGCCCGCATTCAGCGCATCGAGACCGAAGAGATGCGCGAAGACCTCGACGAGGGCAAGGTGGTCGTGGTGGCCGGCTTCCAGGGCGTCGACGAAGAGGGCAACATCACTACCCTCGGCCGCGGCGGCTCCGATACCACCGGGGTGGCGCTGGCGGCGGCGCTGGGCGCCGACGAGTGTCAGATCTACACCGACGTCGACGGCGTCTACACCACCGACCCGCGGGTCTGCTCGAAGGCTCAGCGCCTCGACACCATCACCGTCGAGGAGATGCTGGAGCTGGCGAGCCTCGGCTCCAAGGTACTGCAGATCCGCTCGGTGGAATTCGCCGGCAAGTACAATGTCCCGCTGCGCGTGCTGTCCAGTTTCCAGGATGGCCCCGGCACCCTCATCGTTGCTGAATCCGACCAAGACGAGGACTCCATGGAAGAACCGCTGATCTCAGGCATCGCCTTCACCGCCAACGAGGCCAAGCTGACCCTGCTCCATACGCCGGACGTGCCGGGCGTGGCCTCGCGCATTCTGGGCCCGATCGCCGACGCCAACATCGAAGTCGACATGATCGTGCAGAACGTGGCGCCGGCCGGCGACTACACCGACTTCACCTTCACCGTGGCCAAGGGCGACTACAAGAAGACGCTCAAGATCCTCGAGGAGCAGGTGATTCCCGACCTGGGTGGCGGTGAGGTCAACGGCGACGACAACATCGCCAAGGTCTCCCTCGTCGGTGTGGGCATGCGCTCGCACGCCGGCGTCGCCGCCAAGATGTTCCGCGTGCTGGCCGACGAGAACATCAACATCCGCATGGTGTCCACCTCCGAGATCAAGATCTCGGTCGTCATCGACGAGAAGCAGATGGAACTCGCCGTTCGTGCCCTGCACACCGCATTCGGTCTCGACAAGAGCGATATCGAGAGCGAATAAGAACGTAACAAGAACATTAACAAGGTATGGACGACTTCAGCGGGTGTCTCTTCTACTCTGGGGAGGTCTGCCGCGATGAGCGGCCCGGCTTCCCTTCAACGCTGTCATCGTGTCATGGTGGGGTTGGGTGGTGGTGATGCACCTTTGGTGCACTTTGGTACTAATGTGTTACATAATGAGAGCAACCTAGCGTCGATGGGATCGACGCGTATCCCGTTGCAAGTCGTCTGAGAAGGAGATCAGTCATGCTCATCCTGACCCGCCGAGTCGGTGAAACGTTGATGATAGGTGATGACATCACCGTGACCGTCCTTGGCGTCAAGGGCAACCAGGTGCGTATTGGGGTCAATGCCCCCAAGGATGTCGCCGTACATCGTGAGGAAATCTATCAGCGCATCCAGCGCGAAAAGTCAGACGAAGAGGGTGGGAGCGGTCAGGCTTAGTCAGATGCCGCCGTCTCTTCCGGTTTCGGTAACAGGAAACAAATGTCTGAATACGCTGGACAAAGCACGGTAGAAAAGATAGGATATGCGCCGTGTCGTTGAGGGAGAGGTGGCCGAGTGGCTGAAGGCGCTCCCCTGCTAAGGGAGTATGGGGTTTATAGCCCCATCGAGGGTTCGAATCCCTCCCTCTCCGCCATGCGACATGGATCCATTGTTTGATGCGCATTGTTCAATGCGTGATGGTTCGAAGCGTGATGATGCGCCCGTAGCTCAGCTGGATAGAGTACCTGACTACGAATCAGGTGGTCGGAGGTTCGAATCCTCCCGGGCGCGCCACGAAGCATGCTGAAGCGGTCATGAAAATGAGCGTCGATCGTGTCTCCGCAGAGCGCAAGAATTCGAAGCAGTGGTGACTATCGGCAGGACCTCGGTCTTGCTATCCGCGCCCGTAGCTCAGCTGGATAGAGTACCTGACTACGAATCAGGTGGTCGGAGGTTCGAATCCTCCCGGGCGCGCCAGATTCCAAACCCGTCCTCCTGTGAGGGCGGGTTTTTCGCTTCTGCTCGGTCTGATCGGAGCGGGCATTCGCCTCGGCCGGCTGAGGCGATGGAAGTATTACCAGATCGCGCGATCGTTTGGGTGCCCTCGAGATTCGGCGGGCACCTTTTTATTGGTGCGCCAGGCATGGCGCGCAGCGCCCGACGGGCGCTGTTTCCGAGGGTGGTGCCTCGGAATGACTTGGGGGT
>JAAQTN010000077.1 GCA_011742915.1 Billgrantia desiderata
TAATTCTTGGTTAGGCTCTTGAATTATAACCGATTTTCAGCCGCTTTTTTCATGCCTGGTGCAATATTCGGGCTAGCTGGAAGCTCCATTCGCTCAAGGGCGACTTGGCCGGGCACTGGGCAATCACCGTCAACGGGAACTGGCGACTCACCTTCGCTTTCGAAGGGGAAGACGCCATTCTGGTTGATTATCAGGACTACCATTAGGAGAGAAAGTATGGGCCGTATGCACAATCCTGCACACCCTGGCGCCGTACTGCGCGAGTACATCGGAGATGTCACTGTCACCGAGGCAGCCTCGCGGCTTGGCGTGACACGCGCTGCCCTTTCCCGCATCCTGAATGGAGGCGCTGGCATCTCTGCTGATATGGCGCTGCGCCTTGAACAGGCGTTGGGCACTAGCGCCGAGATGTGGCTGGAAATGCAACTCAAGCATGAACTCTGGCAGGCGTCCCAGCGTCCACGCGCTCAGGTAATCCCTCTGCATGCCGCGGGTTGACGAAACGCCAAACGAGCGAATGCCAACGACACCGCTCTAAAGCTTTACCCGCAGAAGCCGATATTCTCTCCACCGGTGCCCTTCGTGCACGGGGTGAGGGCGTTTGCGTGATAGGCATCAACACCAACATTCTGTCGATGATCGTGCAGAACAATCTGCGTAGCAGCCAGCAGGCCATGCAGAGTGCCATGCAGCGGCTCTCGTCGGGCCAGCGCATCAACAGTGCCAAGGACGACCCGGCCGGGCAGGCCATTGCCAACCGCATGACCGCACAAATTCGCGGGCTCAACCAGGCCGCGCGCAACGCCAACGACGGCATCTCGCTGGTACAGACCGCCGAAGGCGCACTCGGCCAGGTCAATACCAATCTGCAGCGCATCCGGGAGCTCACCGTGCAGGCCGGCAACGGCACGTTGAGCCCCACCGATCTCGCCGCGATACAGGCCGAGATCGACCAGCGCCTGGACGAGATCGACCGCATCGGGCTGCAGACAGGCTTCAACGGCGTTTCCGTGCTGGGCGAGAACCGCCGCGTGCACATCCAGGTAGGGGCCAATGACGGCGAAACCATCGCCATCGAGCTTCAAGCCGTCAATCGGCACTCGCTGGGGCTGAATGGCTTTCGCGTGGTGGATGGCGACACCGGCACGGCCACCGAATCACCGCTGGATGCCCTCGACGAAGCGCTCAAACGCACCGACCGTCAGCGCAGCCAGCTCGGCGCGCTGCACAACCGCTTCGAAGCGGTGATCGACAACATTCAAACCACTGTGGTCAATCTCAGCGCCGCCCGCTCGCGCATCATGGATGCCGACTACGCCCAGGAAGTCTCCAACCTGGTGCGTGCCCAGATTCTGCAGCAGGCCGGCTTCGCCATCCTCGCTCAGGCCAACCGCCAGCCGGAGATTGTCCTCGAACTGCTGCGCCAGCGCTGAATTTGGCTGTTCTCCGAGTACCTGCAACGCGAATTCAAAAATTTTTTCGCTCTCGCCCTAAAGTCCCAGGCCCAGATGCCGTTAATCAGGGTAACGGCCAACGGCGCCGTTGAGGTAGGCCCGAGATGCTGGGCCAGGAAAACAAGGTTCAGTGGGCCCGCCAATGGAGCCCTCAACGAAAAGAAGGAATGACCCATGTCAGTCATCAATACCAACATCACTTCCATGATTGGCCAGGCCAACCTGCAGAAGAGCCAGAACGCCCTGCAGACCTCCATGGAGCGCCTCTCCTCCGGCCTGCGCATCAACAGCGCCAAGGATGATGCCGCCGGTCAGGCCATCGCCAACCGCATGAGCAGCCAGATTACCGGTCTGAACCAGGCAAGCCGTAACGCCAACGACGGTATCTCCATCGCCCAGACCGCCGAAGGTTCGCTGAACCAGATTAACGACAACCTGCAGCGTATCCGCGAGCTGACCGTTCAGGCTCAGAACGGTACCAACTCTGCGTCCGATATCGACTCAATTCAGCAAGAAGTCAACCAGCGTCTGGAAGAGATCGATCGTATCGCACGCGAAACCGATTTCAACGGTCAGCGTGTTCTGGATGTTGCCGAAGAGACTACAATCAAGATTCAGGTGGGATCACAAGACAACCAGACTATCGACATCAAGATTAGTGCTCAGGGCGGTTGGAACCTGTTCCAAAATGAAACAATTGCTGCTGAGGATCTTGCAACCGTTGATGGTGAGGCCCGTCAGGTTGAAGCACGTGGTTTTGACGTTCGCTCCATGTTTGCAGCAGGTGAAACAGAAACTGTTGAGCTGACCACTGAAATTCAAAGTTTTGACCTTAGCACTCAGTTCCAAGGTGCGGGTGGCATCGATGGTGCGGCAACTAGCATCGTTAGTTACACCGATGAAGATGGCAACACAGCTTATGCCCTTGTAGGTGAGGACGAGGATGAAGTAGCTACTGCCACGGCAATTACTATCGATGAAGATGGTCAGATAACGGTTGGCGCGGCTCTCACTGGCGCCAACCTCGCTGCTGCCCTTGCTAGTACAGATACCGTGGCTTCAGGCGATACTGTTGTCTACGATACTGAAGAGCAGCCGTTGACTGGTTCTAATGCACTTTCCACGCTGGATGCCGCTCTGGCTGCCGTTGACGAGCAGCGCAGTAGCCTTGGTGCCATTCAGAACCGCTTCGAAGATGCTATCAACAACCTGAACACCAATGCGACCAACCTCTCTGCCGCGCGTTCACGCATCGAAGATGCCGACTACGCGGTGGAAGTGGCCAATATGACCCGCGCGCAGATCCTGCAGCAGGCCGGCACTTCCGTACTGGCACAAGCCAACCAGATCCCGCAGAACGTGCTGTCTCTGCTGGGTTAAGGTAAGGCTTGGCTGGAAGGCTGAAGTGGTAAAAATAACGGGGACCAATGGTCCCCGTTTTAATAAGGAGGAAGGGTAATGGAAAAAACTGTCTTTACGCTTAAAAAGAATGGTGAGTCTGAGGAATATCATCTTTTTTACGCAGAGCTCACCCAGTCTCAGCCGCAGAGAAAATGCAGGCCGCAAGATAAATCTATTTGCAAGGGAATGGCCTCTTCAGATAGTACAGAAAATAAATTTACGTGTTATAGCGAGGACGAAGCTAGACTGGAATGCGCTAGAATTGGAAGGGAAGTATGCGGCACCTGTGTGAGTCATTTGTATGCATCTTATGACTCTTGAAGTGGCTACATGACCCGCGCGCAGATCCTGCAGCAGGCCGGTACTTCCGTACTGGCTCAGGCCAACCAGATCCCGCAGAACGTGCTGTCTCTGCTGGGTTAATCTGGACTTGATCGGGTGGGGGCAGGTCTTGCCCCCCTTCAAGACCCGACAGGCGCCCTTGTGGCGCCTGTTTTCTTAGGGGAGCATGGCATGACTGAATTGGTAGCCAGCCTATCGACCAGAGAGCTTGTCGAGGATCTGATTCCGAAACTGAAGGCCACCGAGCATTTCCTCAGCGATACGCTGACGTTCAAGCTTCAGAACAGTGACGATCCCAGAGAGACGCTGCGCTTGAAGAACCTCCAGACGGAATTCGAGCTGGAGCTGACCATGATCCGCATGAACCTCAATCACTTGCTCAGGCGCTACTCGGATGAGCTGATGGAAGCAACGGACGATCCGGAAGGAAAGGGTGGTGTATTGCTGGCGCTGGACGAGCATGAAGCCGTGGCCATCGAGAGCATCCGGCGACTCTATGCCCGTTCCCATGCGCTGCAAACCGACTCGGGCGGCAGTGCGCATGAGTGAAGCCGACTACCAGCGTGTGATCGATGCACTACAAGCGCTTATCGACGAGACGCAGAGCACCCTCGAGCGCTTCGAGACCGCGGGCATGGTCGAGAAGATGCCGCAGGACTACGACAGGCTGCTGGCGATTCTGGACGACGCCGTGAAGCAGCAGCGGGCGCATACCCTGGCGATGTTGAACGCCTCGGCATGCATACGCTTGAGCGTGAATACTGGCTAAGCCAGCTCAATCAAGCGAGTGGCATAGTCGAGTAGTTCTCTGGCCACGCATCGCTCGATGGTCGCGCTCTTGTTGAGAAGTACTTCATCGGCCATAAACGCTGCCTCTTTGCTTGATGTCTTCGATCAACTCTCGTCGTTGAATGGCCAAGTCCCAATATTCACTTAGTACCATCAACTCGAATTCATCGCTGCTGTTGCCGCGCTGCCAAAGCTTCCGTCTGAAGTGGTCCAATTGGAGCGGACACCCCGATAAGCCTCATAATGGAGGCCATGGAGGTGTTCATGACCAAGAAGACTCGACGTCGGTTTTCCGATGAATTCAAGGCGGATGCGGTGAGCCTGGTGATCGATCAGGGGTATTCCGTATCCGAGGCCGCCCGGCGCCTGGGCGTGGAGCGCAGCGTGCTGGACCGCTGGTGCCGCAAGCACCGTCAGCAGGTCTCCGGCATCCCGGGGCGGCAGGAGGACGATCGCGACGCCGAGATCAAGAAGCTCCGCGAAGAAGTTCGTAAGCTTCAGATTGAAAAGGATATTTTAAAAAAGGCGGCGGCCTTCTTCGCCAAAGAGTCGAGCTGAGATACCAGTTCATCGAGTCGGAGAAGGCCACCTATCCCGTGGCCGTGCTGTGTCGGGTTATGCAGGTCAGCCGGAGTGGTTTCTATGACTGGCGACGACGTGACCCTGATGAACCGCGCCAGGCCCTGCTACACGAAGTCAGAGAGATTCATCTCCAGAAGCGTGGCAGCTATGGCAGCCGCCGCATGGCCAGAGAACTGCGACGCCGAGGCTACGATGTCGGCCGTTACCAGGCTCGCAGCCTGATGCGGGAAGCCGGTGTAGAGGCACGGCAGCGGCGCCGGTGGCGTCATACAACCGACAGTGAGCACAGCCTACCGGTGGCGCCTAACTTGTTGAACCGCCAATTCATGGTGGCGGAACCGAACCGGGCCTGGGTGGCCGACATCACCGCGATCTGGACGCTGGAAGGATGGCTCTATCTGGCGGCGGTGCTCGACCTCTACGACCGGCAGCTGGTGGGCTGGGCAATGGCGGGGCACATGCGCACGCAGTTGGTCCTGGACGCCCTGGAGATGGCCGTGGGACGCCGGCAGCCCGAGGAAGGACTGATACATCACAGCGACCGCGGCAGCCAGTACGCGTCGCATGACTATCGATCCACGCTGGACCGGCACGGGTTCCAGGCCTCGATGAGCCGGAAAGGGAACTGCTGGGATAATGCCGTCATGGAGCGCTTCTTCGGCTCACTGAAAAGCGAGTGGCTGGCTGGCCAGCGATACGGAAGCCGACAGGCCGCACGGCGGGACGTGATCGAATACATCGAGATGGAGTACAACAGCTGCCGACTCCACTCGACCCTGGGCTACCAAACGCCAAGGGAAATCGAATTGGCGGCTGCAGCTTGAAAATGTGTCCGCTCTGACTTGACCAGAACAGTCCCTCGGTCACGACCTGATATTGCAAAGCGTTTGAAGTCTGACGCAGATCCAGCAGGTCGACATCGGCCCGCAACCTTTCCGCCACTTCACCGCTCATCTGCCAGCGCTGTTCGGCTGCCAGGCGAGTGGGCAGCAGCAGGGCGAGATCCACATCGCTGTCGGGTGTTGCTGTCCCTGTGGCCTGGCTGCCATAAAGGTAGACGGCTTGGAGCTCAGGCAGCGCTGCAGCCAAGTACTCCGAGACGGCTGCTAGTGCGTCGGGTGAGCATGACATGGCACTCCACCATGATGGTTGCGATGCAGACAGGATGCCTGCTCGGTTCAGCGTTGGCAATCCGCGCTTTCATCATCCTGGGATACCACCAAGTCTCTCAGCGGGGCGCTGCCAGGGCGCTCAGTCATCGAGATATCGGCAAATCTTCTCACCCAGAAGTAGAAAGAGCGATACGATGACCGCAATGCCGAGTCGGAAAAGCCCAACCTCGTAGGCAGCCGCACCGACGATATTGGCAAACTGAATAGCATGAAAGAACAAGTAGAGGCCGACGGCAACACTGAGTACGGCTGCTACGCGGAAGGCGTTGGCCAAGGTGAATAGGCCATGATGTGTATCTACCGGGGTATCCTGGGTTTCGGTGGTTTCCGGTGAACTCATTCCCGCTCCTCGTCATCATTCACATAAGCATTTAGAAACATGCCGTTGTCGTCATGGCAATAGTGTGTCACTAGCCGTTATCGGCGAGAGGGTGAGCAACTTTAGCACAATGTGAAGGAAGCCCTAGCCGCATCGGCCTCCACCACCACGCCACCCGGCCGTGCGCCATGCTATGCTGGCCGGGAATGAGCGCTTGTCCCAGGAGAATGTCGTGTCCGCCGTGCCCCGACAGAAACTGCCCATTGGTATTCAAGCCTTCGACAAGCTGCGCGAAGGCGGCTACTACTACGTCGACAAGACCCCACAGCTGCATCGCTTGGTGGAACAGGGCGGGTACTACTTCCTCTCGCGCCCGCGACGCTTCGGCAAGAGCCTGCTGCTGGACACCCTGCGCTGTTTGTTCGAGGGGCGCGAGGCGCTATTCGAAGGGCTCTATATCCACGACAAGTGGGACTGGCAGGTCCGGCATCCGGTGATCCGCCTGAGCTTTGCCGATGGCGTGATGCAAAACCGCGAGCAACTCGATGAGCGGATACGCGACCAGCTGTTTCAACATCGCGAACGTCTGGGTGTTCCCTTGCGGCGTGAGACCGACATCGCTGGCGAATTTTCGGCCCTGCTCCGCGGCACCCACGAAAAGTACGGTCAGCGCGTGGTGGTGCTGGTCGACGAGTACGACAAGCCCATTCTCGACAACCTGCTCGAGCCCGAACGGGCCCGCGAGCTGCGCGAGGGATTGAAGAACCTCTACAGCGTGCTCAAGGATGCCGACCCGCACCTGGCCTTCGTGCTGCTTACCGGGGTGTCGAAGTTCAGCAAGGTAAGCCTGTTCTCCGGCCTCAACAATCTCAACGACGTGACGTTGGACGCCCCCTACGCGACCATCTGCGGCTACACCGACGACGACATCGACACGGTATTCGCCCCCGAGCTGCCGGGGCTGGAGCGAAGCCAGATCAAGCACTGGTACAACGGCTATCGCTGGGGTGGGCAGGAGGTTACGGCCGTTTACAATCCCTTCGACGTGCTACTGCTGTTCCAGAAACGTCAGTTCGGCGCCTACTGGTTCGAGAGCGCCACGCCCACCTTTCTGGTGGAAGTGCTCAAGCAGCGCGGAGTGTTCACTCCGGCGCTGGACCGGTGGGAGACCGAGCCGGAATTGCTGGGCCGCTTCGATGTGGATGATATCGCCACCGAAGCGCTGCTGTTCCAGACCGGTTACCTCACGGTGAAGCATATCGAAGAGCCGATGCTGGGTTATCGACTCTACACCTTGGGGTTTCCCAACCAGGAGGTGGAAACCAGCCTCAACCACGCTCTGCTGCCTGTGTTAGGGCTGGAAAATGCGCCACGTGAGCGAAAGACGCTATTCACCTATCTGCGTGCGCATGACCTGGCCGGCCTCGAGGCCCATCTCAAAGCCCTCTACGCCGGGCTGCCCCACGACTGGTACCGCAACAACCCCATCGCCCGCTACGAAGGCCACTATGCCAGCGTGTTCTACAGCCATTTCGCCGCGCTGGGGGTGAACGTGACGGTGGAGGACGCCAGCCACCACGGCAAGGTCGACATGACGGTGGATTTCGCCGGGCACCTGTACCTGTTCGAGTTCAAGGTGGTGGAACAACTGCCCGAGGGCAGCGCTCTCGAGCAGATCAAGGCCAAGGGCTACGCCGACAAGTACCGCGCCCAGGGCAAGCCGATGCATCTGATAGGCGTGGAGTTCTCCCGCGAGCGGCGCCAGATCGTGGCGTTCGAGGTAGAAAACGTACATTGCTGATCAAGAAGTTTGACAATCGTCAAACTTCTTGGGCTTTTTCGAGATCGAACCGCTGCAGCACCTGCTGACGCGGCTGGCCGAGCAGAGCGGCTACTACGATACGATCTTCTTCGTTGGTACCGACGGCGGAATCCTCCACCCAGGCGCGCGAGCTGACCGTCGAGCCTGACGAGCAGGCGCGCAACGCCAGCGGGGTGGGCCAGCAGGCGGCGCAGTCCATTGGGCAGCATCAAGCAGGCCAATCAGCGGGTCGAAAGCATCGTCGAGGTAACGCAGCAGAACGCTGCCTTGGTGGAAGAGGCCACCGCTGCCAGCCACTCCCTGAGCGACCAGGCCCGCGAACTGGCCAGGCTGGTGCAGCGTTTCAAGATCGAGGAAGCCACGGCGTAGCGGAGGCGAAGCACCCACCCTTGAGAGGCTGCTGGTTCGAGGCTTGCGCGAGGTCGCCATGTTATGCTGGCATGAATCAGCACTTCCCAGGAGAGTGTCGTGTCCTCCGCGCCCCGCAAGAAACTGCCCATCGGGATCCAGACCTTTGCCGATATCCGTGAAGGCGGATACTACTACGTCGACAAGACCCCGGCGATCCACCGCTTGGTGGAGGCGGGCAAGTACTACTTCCTCTCGCGGCCGCGGCGTTTCGGCAAGAGCCTGCTGCTGGATACCCTACGCTGCCTGTTCGAGGGCCGCGAGGCGCTATTCGAAGGGCTCTATATTCACGACAAGTGGGACTGGCAGGTTCGCTATCCGGTAATTCGCCTGAGCTTTGCCGATGGCGTGATGCAGAGCCGCGACGATATCGACAAGCGAATCCGCTATCTATTGCGCCACAATCGAGAGCGGCTACGCATTGACGCGACCCAGGCGGAAGACATACCGGGTGAATTTGCCGACCTGATCCGCGGCACCCACGAAAAGTACGGTCAGCGCGTGGTGGTGCTGGTCGACGAGTACGACAAGCCCATTCTCGACAACCTGCTCGAGCCCGAACGGGCCCGCGAGCTGCGCGAGGGATTGAAGAACCTCTACAGCGTGCTCAAGGATGCCGACCCGCACCTGGCCTTCGTGCTGCTTACCGGGGTGTCGAAGTTCAGCAAGGTAAGCCTGTTCTCCGGCCTCAACAATCTCAACGACGTGACGTTGGACGCCCCCTACGCGACCATCTGCGGCTACACCGACGACGACATCGACACGGTATTCGCCCCCGAGCTGCCGGGGCTGGAGCGAAGCCAGATCAAGCACTGGTACAACGGCTATCGCTGGGGTGGGCAGGAGGTTACGGCCGTTTACAATCCCTTCGACGTGCTACTGCTGTTCCAGAAACGTCAGTTCGGCGCCTACTGGTTCGAGAGCGCCACGCCCACCTTTCTGGTGGAAGTGCTCAAGCAGCGCGGGGTGTTCACTCCGGCGCTTACTGCCTGGCACAGCCGACCGGCGCTGCTGAGTCGCTTCGATGTGGATGATATCGCCACCGAAGCGCTGCTGTTTCAGACCGGTTACCTTACGGTGAAGCATATCGAAGAGCCGATGCTGGGTTATCGGCTCTACACCTTGGGATTTCCTAACCAGGAGGTGGAAACGAGCCTCAACCTCGCTCTGCTGCCTGTGCTAGGGCTGGAAAATGCGCCGCGTGAGCGAAAGACACTGTTCACCCACCTGCGTGCGCACGACCTGGCCGGCCTCGAGGCACATCTCAAGGCCCTTTACGCCGGGCTGCCGCACGACTGGTACCGCAACAACCCCATCGCCCGCTATGAAGGCCACTATGCGAGTGTTTTCTACAGCCACTTTGCCGCGCTGGGGGTAAACGTGACGGTGGAGGATGCCAGCCACCACGGCAAGGTCGACATGACGGTGGATTTCGCCGGACACCTCTACCTGTTCGAGTTCAAGGTGGTAGAGCAGCTGCCCGAAGGCAGCGCGCTCGAGCAGATCAAGGCCAAGGGCTACGCCGACAAGTACCGCGGCCAGGGCAAGCCGATTCATCTGATCGGTGTGGAGTTCTCCCGCGAGCGGCGTCAGATCGTGGCGTTCGAGGTGGAAAACGCACATTGCTGATTAAGAAATTTGACAATTGTCAAACTTCTTGAGCTTTTCTCTCAACCCCTTCTCGTTCTGGCCGATAACGACGTCATGCGGGCTCCGCTTGCATGCGCTTTATCACAACGCCAACGACAGTCCGCCGACCGTGCTGAGTACGGAATGCGCGGGCAGGAGAGCAAGGGATGAATTCCCTAGCCCGGATATTGCACCGGGCCAGTCAGAAGAGCCCAGACTCCAGGCTCGATTAGGACGATGGTACTCAGGGCCTGGAATTGGCTACTTGTTGATCAACTTCCTGAGCTCAAGGCGCACTTCCCCCTACCCCCATGTGTTTTCTGTGCCGGGGACAGCACATCGCAGCGCTATCCCGGGACCAACTTGCCAGCCAGCGTCAGAAACAGGTGCGTATTCCGACGAACGTGACCGGTCATTCCGACGATCGTGACCGATCTGCTCACTCCTCTCTCGCTGGCTCTGGTTTTGTAAGCTGACCGGTCACGATGGGTCAACTTCTGCCGCTTGCGGGGCGGTGCTCTTGCGCATCGATTCTCCTCTGAGTGTCAGGCGGTGGGCGCTGTGCAGCAGCCGGTCCAGGATGGCGTCGGCCACCGTCGCCGCGCCGATGTAGTCGTGCCAGTGCTCGATGGGCAGCTGGCTGGCGATCAGCGTCGAACCCCGGCCGTGCCGGTCCTCGATCACCTCCATCAAGTCCTGGCGCTGCGGGGCGGTCATCTTCTGCATCCCCCAGTCGTCGAGGATCAGCAGGTCGGTCTTCTGCAGCTGGCCCATCAGCCGGGTATAGAGCGACAATTACTCTGGCCGGCCGACGACAACTACTCTGACCGGTTGTCCTAAGCTGACCGCTTGTCCTGAC
>JAAQTN010000078.1 GCA_011742915.1 Billgrantia desiderata
ACGAGCAGGTCGTCAGAGGGTAAGGGGGTCAGATTTCACTGTCGCCAGGGGGTCACTTTCTGATGTCGCTTGACACCGATCTCGCCACCGCCGAAGCCTTCTACGCCAAGCTGGGCTTCCTGCGCGACCCCGAAGAGTACGCCCCCGAGGCCAAGGCCTGCGGGCTCGTGCACCCCACCGGCCTGCGCATCCACCTGATCTATAACGGCGAACCCGCAGAAGTAGGCAACGTACTGCTGGACGCCCCGATCAAACGGCCCGGCTACACCCACGCCGCCTTCATCGTCGAGAGAATGGACGAACTGGTGGCATGGCTGGCACGCGAGGAGATCGAGATCACCGAAGGGCCGGTCACCATGGGCCACGGGCGCCGCAGCGTCTGCTTCATCCGCGACCCCGACCGCAACGTGCTGGAGTTCAACGAGATCCTGGCGCACTAGAAAACCGGCAAGCCATGATGCACTCCATGGGGCCACGGATGGCCCCATGCGGCTGCAAGTTACTCGAGAACGATGAAGAGCAGTCGTACGGATGAACGGGAACTTGATCGTCAACGACACCGAGACCTACATCGCTTGTGGCTTGGAAGGCTTGGGGCTGATACGCGCGGCAAATTACATGGTGATGCCTCACCTACGCAGCGGCCAGCTGCAGCGAGTGTTAGGCCACATTCAAGCGCCCACCGTGCCCATATCGGTCCTGTACCCACACAACCGCCACTTGTCGCCCATCGTGCGGGCATTCGTGGATTTGCTCGTTGAGCTCATGCCACGTGTCGAGCGTCAGTGGCAGGCCGACCTCCCCCGGTGAGGCGGAGTTGGCCGGAATGCAATTCCCGCCGAACGCTTGTCGGGAGTATTAACAAGATGGTGATATCAAGCGGCTTTCCAAGAAGTGACTGATGGCACACCACGGATTAAGTCCGGCGGTAGTTGGAAAACAAAGTAAGGGTAGCTCTGCGCCAGCTCGCTAACCTGATCAAGACGGCTCTGCTGTTCGGGAGTGAGCATGATATCGAGAGCGGCAATATTCTGGGATAGCTGAGGAACGCGGCTGGCACCGACTAGTACGCTGGAAACGCCAGGCCGATTGACGACCCATGACAGCGCCACCTCGGCCATTGAGCGGCCTATCTCCTGAGCAACGTCACGCACCACATCGACGACATCGAAGTTGCGCTCGGTAAACAGCATTCCACCGAAAGGGTTGTCGCCGTTCAGACGACCATCGCTTCCCTCCTGTGCCACACCCGCCTGGTCCGGCAGCCCCCCTTCACGGCTCGACTCGGCAAGCATGTCACGACCATATTTCCCGCTGAGCAGGCCACCTCCCAGTGGGCTCCAAGGCACCATACCAAGCCCGAACTCTTTACCGGCAGGCAGGATATCGAGTTCGATGCCTCGTTCAATGAGCGAGTATTGATACTGAAGGCCGACCGGTGCGGGAAGGCCGTGCGCCTGGGCTAACGTTGCAATTTTGGCGACATACCAGCCAGGCGTATTAGAGAAGCCATAGTGAAGGATTTTTCCACTCCGCTTGGCGTCCACCAGGGTTTGCAACACTTCTTCTGTGGGCGTGAGCCGATCCCATACATGCACCCAGAACATATCGATATAGTCGGTGCGCAGGCGCCTGAGAGACCCCTCCAACCCAAGACGGATGTTCTTCGCACTACTCCCACCGGCATTGGGCGCCCCCTGGGTACGGGAAAAGCCGGACTTAGTCGCAATCACCAACGTGTCTCGCAAGCCGCTTTCGGCAATGAAGCTGCCGAGCATCTCTTCGCTCTGGCCAGCTGAATAGAT
Organism: Billgrantia desiderata; assembly: GCA_011742915.1. Taxonomy (GTDB): domain Bacteria; phylum Pseudomonadota; class Gammaproteobacteria; order Pseudomonadales; family Halomonadaceae; genus Halomonas; species Halomonas desiderata. Next base: position 1,806 of record JAAQTN010000078.1, read on the forward strand.
ATCTGCTGAATCGACAAAATTACCGCCAGCTTCAACGTAGGTGTTGAACACGCTGCGTGATGTTTCCTCTCCAGTACCCCAGCGACCAGCACCAAACGTCATGGTGCCCAGTGCCAGAGGACTTACCGCAAGCCCCGAATTGCCTAACGTACGGTAATGGGTTAGATCCATGCCCTGTCTCCTATAGCGATTAACATCTCTTGCGCACTATAGGCTCATCTTCGTGTGGAGATTAGACCTGGAAACGGGCATGGACTTGTGAATAGAATGCAACAATGCAACGACGCGAACTCAATGATCTTCTGGCCTTCACGACCGTGGCGCGCGAGCGAAGCTTCACCCGTGCCGCTGCCCTTCTGGCCATGTCCCCTTCCGCCCTCAGCCACGCCATGCGCGGACTGGAGGAGCGCCTGGGTGTACGTTTATTAGCACGTACCACGCGCAGCGTTGCCCCGACCGAGGCTGGCGAACACCTGCTACGCTCAATCAGCCCTGCGCTGGCAGAGATAGAGGATGGCCTGGCCGCACTGGCCCAGTGGCGTGAATCGCCTTCGGGCACCATCCGCATTACCACCTTTGCTCATGCAGCGCAGATGATTCTGGAGCCAGCACTGCCCGCCTTTCTACTTGCCAACCCGGATGTTCAGGTAGAGGTGAGCATAGAGAACGGGTTGACCGATATTGTGGCCGCAGGCTTCGATGCGGGCATCCGCTTTCACGAGACGGTCGAGAAAGACATGGTTGCCGTACCAGTTGGGCCGTCGATGCGCACGGTGGTGGTGGGCACAGCGGACTACTTCGAACGACACCCCAAGCCCCGAACACCGGCTGACCTGAAACGACATCGCTGCATTGGCTTTCGGCTCACGACGTCCGGCGGCCTATTACCCTGGGAGTTCGAGCACAACGGGCGGGAGCTCAAGATACACACCGGCGGCCCGCTGATTGTCAATGAAGCACCACTCGCAGTAGCGGCGGTAAGAGCCGGTGCAGGCCTCGGCTATCTGCTAGAGCATGATGTGGCCGACGACATCGCTTCTGGGCAATTGATTCAGGTACTCGCTGAGTGGTGCCCCACCTTTCCTGGCTACTATCTTTACTACCCAAGCCGTCGCCACGTACCCGTTGCGCTACGCGCCTTGATCGATGCTTTAAAGTCTCATTGAAATAGGTACGTATTTGGAGATGCAATGATTGCCAAGAAAGAACGCGGCAAGATGGAGCGACGGCTGAGCGCTGCGCTGACCCACGCCTGCGAGCAGGCCAAGCCCCTGCTGCCCGGCTTCTGCTGGCTGACCCACGAGGTCGATTACCAGCGCTTTCCCGAAAGCCTGGTAGTGACCTGGGTGTTCGACACCCACCCCAACCTGGCGAATGCGCTCAAGGGCGATGCCCGGCGCCACATCGCCGACTTGACCGCCGAGGCACTGGCCGAGGCAGGCCTTGATGTCGCCGATGCCTCGCGCCATCTCGATTTCGACAGTGAAGAAGCCTGTGAACGAGAGCACGGCGGCGACTGGCAGCGCAGGCTACGCAGCAAGCCAACGAGGCACTGAATGGCGAAGAAAATCGAAAGCCCGTGCGTCTCGATATGCCAACTGAAAGGCGATCTCTGCATCGGCTGCGGCCGCACGATCGAAGAAATACGCCACTGGAAAGCCATGAAGCGGCCGGAAAAGATGAAAACGGTGAAGCGCGCCGACGAGCGCCTGAAGAAGCTCCCGCGCGATTGAGGCGCACCTAGCGGAAGCGCAACCGCCTGGGCGACGTACTTGAAGCCGAGAAATATCTGGCATCACCACCCACTCACGCCGCAGGCAGAGGTCACTGGCGGGCGGCACGGGCCTCGGCGATGGCAGCGATCGCCTCCATGTGCTGCTCCCCCCATTCGCAAACGGGCTGCATGGAACGCCCGAGCGCCAGCCCGAAGGCCGTCGCCTCGTACTCGACGTGAGGGGGAACGGTCTTGAAGTCGATGCGTTGCAGGAGACCATCCGCCACCATCTCCTTGAGCTGCTGGCTCAGCATTTTCTCGCTGACGTCGCCAATCAACCTGCGCAACTCGCTGAAGCGCAGCCGTTGCCTGCAAACATGGTAAAGAATCAGCAGCTTCCACTTACCGCCGACCAGATCGAGCACCGCCTCCATCCCGCAGCGAAACGGGGGTTCTGACATCTCGCTCTTCTTCAAAGCTGTCTCCACAAATCTCTCCACATTCTTCTCCAAGACTACACTTACAAAATGGTAAGTACTAGAAGTATTAAAACCTCGATCCTATCATCCCTCCATTACCACGACACCCGCTGGTGCAAAGGAGGAGCCATGACCAGGACAATCGAGCAACTCAACGACATCGAAGAGATAAAGCAGTTGAAGGCCCGCTACTGCCGGTTGATCGATCAGAAAAAGTGGCAGGAGCTGGAAGCGGACTTCACCGTCGACGCGGCTATCGAGATTGCCGGCGCGCCGGGTGGCGCCGATGACATACAGACCTTCACCTCGGCACGCGCCTTCGTCGAGGGGCTACGGGAGAAGATGGGGCCCCTGGTCTCCGTGCATCAGGTTCATGCACCGGAGATCGAGCTGCTGGATGCCGAGAGTGCGCAGGGCCTCTGGACGATCTCCGATCGGCTGGTGTTTCCCGATGGCGGCCCGCTCAAGGTGCTGCAGGGGTGGGGCATCTATCACGAGACCTACAGGAAGATAGAGGGACGGTGGCGCATTGCCAGCGTTCGACTCGAACGGCTGCTGGTCGAGCCGGTGGAGAGTGCCGCGCCGACAGACGCCAAGAGCGTCGCCGTTCAGCTTCTGGAGTGCATTGGCGCGCAAGATCTGGATGGCATGCAGGCGCTGTTCGCCGACGAGATCCAATGGTTCGTGCCGGGGTCGAGCGAGCTGCCCTGGACCGGTCGACGCACACGAGGCAGCCAGGTGGCCGACTTCTTCGCCGTCATGTGGCCGTACTACGTACCGGGCAAGAGTTCGGCGGAGGTCGCTGAAATCATCTCGGATGACAAGAACGCCGTCATCCTGGGCACCTTCTCGCACACCATCGAACGGAATGGCAGAGCTTTCACCACCCCCGTGGCCCTGCATCTGAAGGTGGATGGCGGCAAGGTCACCCATCTCCAGCTATACGAAGATACCCTGCTCATCAGCCAAGCGTTCGGCTCCGCCGATGCCGCGCCCGCGGTCGGCCCGAGCGACCTGCCCAAGAGTCTCAGGGCGGGGTAAGCAGTTCGGCCCCTCCCCTGTGTGAGCCTACGAGAGCAACCCGAGCCCGAGGGAGCTCTGGCCTTCATGATGGTAAAAGATGAGAGTGGCGGTGAAGAGGAGATAGCTGCGGAGAGGATTATGGAGAGAACTGCCGGAATGAACGACATGATCGAACGGGCGGCGCTGTTCAGCCGGGCCGCCCATCAGGCCGTGGGCCAGCGCCGCAAGTACACCGGCGAGCCCTACTGGCAGCATCCGGCGACCGTGGCAGAGATGGTGTCGGCCGTGGAGGCAGCGACAGCGGAGATGATCGCCGCCGCCCACCTGCACGACGTGCTCGAAGATACCGCCGTAACGGCGCTGGACATCGAGGAGTGCTTCGGCCAGCGCGTTGCCACCCTGGTGCAGGAGCTGACGGATCAATTCATCGATCCGGAAATCGGCAACCGCGCTCACCGCAAGGCGCTGGAGCGCGACAGGCTGGCGCAGGTCTCCCCAGAGGCGCAGACCATCAAGTACGCCGACCTGATCGACAACACCATCAGCATCGTCGCACGAGACCGCGGCTTCGCCCGGGTCTACCTGGCCGAGAAACGCCGGCTGCTGGAAGTGATGACAGCAGGAGACCAGGCGCTGAGGCGTCAGGCATGGAGCGTACTGACGGAAGGCGAAGCGAAGATTCGCGGCATTGCGCGATGAACAACGCAGCCGCCCGAGCCTCATCAGTTCGAGCCCCATCGCTACCGTTCACGAAAGACTGGCAAGAACGACCGTACAAAAGTTACCGAGCGGTAATTTTCCCGCGAACCGAGCCTTGATCACCATGGGAGATTACCGAGCGGTAATTTTCCCGTTGCGAGCCGCCGGAATCAGCCCCCGTCCCACCCGTCCTTGATCAGAGCCTAGCCAGATCATGCCAGACCATGGCGGCCCTCAGTGCAGCACCTACACTATCCGGTAATGGCACAAGCAGGCCTAACAGCCAGCCACAAACAAAAAATCCCATTCAGCTCCATCACCACGGGCAAATATTCTGCCATGACATTCAAATATGGTGTCTTTATCTTAATTTTCAGCAGGTAGCCGATTTTCTGGGAAGTGCTGATAAACTCCGCGCAATGACAGGCTCTGCCCCAGCGGAGCTTCCTTATTCCATCGGCAGGGAGACCTTCATGGCCCGCAAAATCATCGTTCTTGGTGCCGGCATGGTCGGCGTATCCGTAGCCTGGCATCTGGTGCGTCGCGGTCATGACGTCACGCTGGTGGACCGCCGCGAACCGGGCCTCGAGACCTCCTTCGGCAATGCCGGCATCATCCAGCGCGAGGCGGTGCGCCCCTACGCCTTCCCCCGCGATATCGCCACCCTGCTGCGGGTGGTGCCCAACCGCCAGGTGGACATCCGCTACCGCCCCACCGGCATGCTGAGCGCGGCGGGCCCGCTGCTGGACTACTGGCTGAACTCGAGCGGTAAGCGCTACGAGCGCATCGTGACCGAGTGGGCATCGCTGATCATGCGCTGCCAGGATGCCCACGCCCCGATGATCGAAGCCGCCGGCGCCGAGGCGCTGGTACGCAAGGGCGGCTGGCTGGAGCTTTACCGCACCCAGAAGGAGTTCGAAGAGCGCCAGAAAGAAGCCCAGGAAAACCATGAGCGCTTCGGGGTCGAGTATGAAGCGCTGGACGCCGAGGCGCTCTACGCCAAGGAGCCGCATCTGGCCAAGGGGCTGGTCGGGGCGATCCACTGGACCCAGCCCTGGATGGTCTCAGACCCGGGCGGCCTGGTGCAGGCCTATGCCCGCAGCTTTGCCGCACAGGGCGGCCACATAAAGCAGGCCAGCGTCGAGGACGTGCTCCAGGTCGAGGGCGGCTGGCGAGTCAATACCAGCGAAGGCCCCATGGAGGCAGAACAGGTAGTGGTAGCCCTGGGCCCCTGGGCCGGAGAGCTGCTGGGCAGGCTGGGCATAAAAGTGCCGCTGTTCGTGAAGCGCGGCTACCACATGCACTACTCCGCCGAAGGGGATGCCAAGCTCAACCACTGGGTGATGGATGCCGAGAAAGGCTTCCTGCTCGAACCGATGCGCGCCGGCATTCGCCTGACCACCGGCGCCGAGCTGGCCGATCTGGATTCACCACCCCAGTACAAGCAGCTAGCCGCCGCCGAGAAGGTGGCACGCAAGCTGTTCCCGCTGGGCAAGCGTCGCGACAGCCAGCCCTGGAAAGGCGCCCGCCCCTGCCTGCCCGACATGAAACCGGTGATCGGCCCCGCCCCCAACAAGGAAGGGCTGTGGCTCGCCTTCGGCCACGGCCACCAGGGCTTCACCCTCGGCCCGGCCACCGGCGAACTGCTCGCCCAGATGATGGATGGCGAAGAGCCCGCGGTGGATATGGCCCCGTTCCGGGTCGACCGCTTCTGAAGGTGAGGCCATAATGAAAGCGGGCGCCCTTGAGGCGCCCGTATTTGTAGATTCACGTACTGGTTGGAATTAGCGTAGGAATGTCTATTCCCAAGCGTCGCGTGACGAAACTTCAGCGGTGCGAGCACCGCAAAGGCTCGATAGATGGAGACACTGGCCAGCCCCTTCTCATGGCTGGTAGTATCCATGGCGCCGTTAGGCTAATTCACAGAGGCACGCACTCATGGGTTCTAAGAAGTCAGACCGCTAAGCCGCAACAACCTTGCTTCCTCGTTGTTGCGGCAGCCTGCTTGGCCCACCTCACCCATTACATGTAGGCCGCCGCCAAATACCTCGATTTGCGCGGAGATTTCATCGTGCCTGTTCAAAACCCACGGCTGTGGACGTACAGCCTGCCGGCGGCCCTGCTGCTGCTGACCCCCTTTAATGTGCTCGCTTCCCTCGGCATGGACATTTACCTGCCGATCGTTCCCGCTATGCCGGGCATTCTCGCAACCACACCCGAGGTGGTTCAGCTAACCCTAACTCTTTACATGATCATGCTTGGCGTGGGGCAGATCGTCTTCGGGCCACTTTCAGACCGCTTCGGCCGGCGCCCGATTCTGTTTGGTGGCGCGCTGGTCTTTGCTGCGACCTCCTTCGCCCTCGCGACCACTACCTCGGCCTGGCTTTTCGTTTTGCTACGGCTAGTGCAAGCAACCGGGGCGGCTGCGATGTTGGTAGCGGTCTTCGCCACAGTGCGCGATGTCTATGCCGAGAAGCCAGAAAGTGCGGTGATCTATAGCCTGTTGAATGCCATGCTCGCCTTCGTGCCTGCGCTTGGCCCAATTGCGGGCGCCTTGATCGCGAGCGCTCTCGGCTGGCGTGCCATCTTCCTTGCCCTCGGCCTGCCGGCGCTCATCATGCTCGCTTGCGTATCGCCGAAGTGGCATGAGACACGACAAATCAGGACACAAACCAGTGGAGCCGGCTTCGGAGCGGTGCTGAGGAGTCCTTATTTCTGGACGTATACGCTGGCTTTCGGCACGGCCATGGGTTCGTTCTTCGTGTTCTTTTCCACAGCTCCACGTGTCCTGATCGACAGGGCCAGCTTCTCAGAACTGGGCTTTAGCTTCGCCTTTGCCACAGTAGCCTTCGCCATGATCGCCACGACGCGCTTCGCCAAGAGCTTCGTTGCACGTTGGGGTATCCCCGGCAGCGTGTTGCGCGGCATGCTGGTGCTACTACTCAGTGCCGGCTTGCTAGGGCTGGGCGAAATATTTCTACCACCCTCCTTTTGGTCCTTCGTCTTACCGATGTGGCTAGCTGCTGTCGGCATCGTGTTCATCACTTCCGTTACTGCCAATGGTGCCCTTCAGGAGTTCAGTGAAATGGCGGGCACCGCTGTCGCCCTGCATTTCTGCGTTCAGAGCCTCATCGTCGGTGTGATAGGAACGGGCGTCGTGATAGGGCTGGGCGGCGACACCGCTTGGCCCCTCACCGTCTATACGGCGGGCATGGCGACGATTACCTTGGCTTCGCTCTTCTGGCTGACTCGCTGTAGCCAACGGCTGTAGAAAAGTAAGCGGTCGGGCATCACCCTTCGTGAGTGATCAAATGCTTGGCTTCCAGTGCTGAGGTAAGAGCTCGTGGATCTGGCTGGCCTTTTGCGTCGGCAGCCGAGCCAGCACGTCTTTCAGGTAAGCATGCGGTTCATGGCCGTTCAGCTTGGCAGTCTGGATCAGGCTCATGATGTTGGCGGCACGCTGGCCGCTGCGCAGTGAGCCGGCAAACAGCCAGTTGCTGCGTCCGAGCGCCCAGGGGCGAATCAGGTTCTCGACTCGGTTATTGTCAATCGGCAACCCGCCGTCATCCAGGTAGCGCGTCAGCGCCGCCCAGCGTTTCAGGCTGTAATCCAACGCTTTCGCCGGTGCTGAGCCGTTGGGTACCTTCTCGCGGTGAGCCAACATCCAGCGGTGTAGTGCGTCGGCGATAGGCCTCGCCCGGGTGTCGCGTAGCTGCTGGCGCTCTTCAGCACTCAGCGGCTGGGCGTCGCGCTCCACCTGGTAGAGCTGGCCGATGAGCTCGATGGCCTGCTCGGCAATCTGGCTCTTGCCGGCCACGTGCAGGTCGACGAACTTGCGCCGGGCGTGGGCCATGCAGCCCACTTCGGTGACGCCGTTGGCAAAGCTCTGTTTATAGCCGCCGTAATCGTCACAGATCAGCTTGCCTTGCCAGTCGCCGAGGAAGTCCCGGGCATGCTGGCCGCCGCGCCCGGGCGCGAAGTCGTAGATCACCGCTTTCAACCCGGCGTAGGGCGTGGTGGCATAGGCCCAGAGGTAGGCCTTATGGGTCTTTTTCTTGCCCGGAGCCAGCATCGGCACC
>JAAQTN010000079.1 GCA_011742915.1 Billgrantia desiderata
CATGAACCGCCGTATACCGAACGGTACGTACGGTGGTGTGGGAGGGCGCCGGGGGTGACCCCGGCCCCTACCCGATTTTTATTTTGTAGTGCTTAATGTTGCGATTATTGTCCACCTTGGCCCTGTTGCCAGCACTAAGAAGACTTTAGTTCTGAGTTTCCAAAGAGTTACGAGAGGCGAGTTAATCGGTACATGGCTTGCAGCAGGTGAACACTTACAAGCTTTGTAGGTTATTTCTTACAAGTAAGCATATCCCAGGTTAACAGCATTTTGCCCGAAAGCTGCCATGCTGTTTACAAGGGCAGGAAGCCCGAGACAGGGAAGGCCGCATCAGGACGATGCAAGTTCCAGGGAAGCTCGATCAGGAAGATCGAGGATGAAGCAAGGAGGCGAAGATCAGCCCGGCCGAGAGGTCGGGCTCTTTGCTTCTGGCGGGTCGTTTCTAACGAGGCCTCAGGCCTTAAAGCTTGAAAAGTCGCCTGATGATCGTCGATTTTTTGCTTTTGCTTTGCCGTGACAGGGTAGATGATGGGGAGTCGACCATTGTAGGATAATTAGAATTTTCTGCTATAACTTGACGTATCCTTCTACCGGGTGACGGGATGTCCAACACTGGCTGGCTGGTCAGCATGTGCCGTACGGCTTCTGCAGGCGCAGTGGCTGGCTTGCCCATGGCCGTCTTCGCGGCGGCTGGGAATGGCGAGTTGCCACTATCTCCCGGGTGGGGCGGGCTCGCGCTGACGGTGGTGCTGGTACCTGTTCTGATCGTCGCCGGGCTGGCCTATCGCCGCAGGTTGACGAAAGAGGCCGAGCGGCTGCGGGCCGGGCGGGAAGAACTGGCGACCATCCTCGACAGCGTCGACGCCTGCATCTACGTCAAGTCGGCCGACCTGCGCTATCAATACGTCAACCACAAGACCGCCCAGAGCATCGGCTTGCCGGTCGACTCGATCCTTGGCAAGACCGACTTCGACCTCTTCGATACGAACATGGCAGCGGATCTGCGCTTCAACGATCAGCGGGTGTTGCAGCAGGGGGAGAAGGTAGTGGCCGAAGAGGGCCACGTGCTGGCCACGGGCGACACCATCCGTACCTATCTGTCGATCAAGCTACCGCTGCATGCCGCCGACGGCTCGATCCGAGCGCTCTGTGGTATCTCCACCGACGTCACCGAGTATCGTGACATCCAGGAGAGCAAGTACCGCCTGACCTATTACGATCCCCTGACCGGCCTCCCCAACCGCCGTCTGTTGCTGGATCGCCTCGGCATGGTCGTCAAGGGCACGCGTCGCAGCGAGCGTTATGCGGCATTGCTGTTCATCGACCTGGACGATTTCAAGGTCGTCAACGAGACCCAGGGACTTTACAGTGGCGACCGGCTACTGAGCCGGGTGGCTCGATGCCTGGAGGAGGTGGTGCGGGAAAGCGATACCCTGGCGCGCCTGGGGGCGGATGAGTTCGTCCTGCTCATTCACGACCTGGGGCTCGACGTGGAGCAGGCCGCTCATGCCGCCGAGCGTGTGGCCGAGAAGCTGCTGAGCCAGATCGTTGACGCCCGCGCCGAGGAAGACCGGCTGCCGACGCTGCCCATCACCGCCAGTATCGGCATCACGCTGTTCGCCGACGGTGACGCCAACGTCGAGACGGCCATGCGACAGGCGGACATCGCCCTGCAGCAGGCCAAGGCGGCAGGTGGGAATACACTGCGCTTCTTCAATGCCGAGATGCAGGCCGACGTGATGGAGCGGGTGTCGCTCGAGGCCGACCTGCATCAGGCGCTGGCACGCGACGAGCTGTGTCTGCACTATCAGGTTCAGGTCGACAGCCGCGCCAGCGTGATCGGTGTCGAGGCCCTGATTCGCTGGAACCATCCCAAGCGCGGCCTTGTTCCGCCGATGCTGTTCATTCCCCTGGCGGAAAAGAACCGGCTGATCCTGCCGATCGGCTACTGGGTGCTCGAAACGGCTTGTCGGCAGCTGGCCGAATGGGCCAAGGAGCGCGACACGGAGAGCCTTTACATTGCGGTCAACGTCAGCTCGGTTCAGTTTCATCAGACCGACTTCGTGGCTCGCGTGCAGCACGCACTGGAGGTGACCGGTGCCGATCCGGCCCGGCTGGTGCTGGAGGTGACCGAAAGCCTGCTGATGGAGGATCCGCAGCGGGTGCGCGAGATCATGCTGCGTCTCAGCAAGCTCGGCATTCGTTTCGCTCTGGACGATTTCGGCACGGGGTTCTCTTCGCTCAACTATCTGAAGCGCCTGCCCCTGCATGGCCTGAAGATCGACAAGTCGTTCGTCAACGGCGTGCTCGAAGACCCGGTGGACGCCGCCATCGTCAATACCACCATCACGCTGGCGGAGAGTCTCGGCCTGGAAGTCACCGCGGAGGGGGTCGAAAGCGAAGCCCAACATCGCTGGTTGCTCGAGCAGGGCTGCCAGGTGTTTCAGGGCTACTATTTCGGCCGGCCGCAGGCCAGGGAGAACCTCAAGCTGAAAATGGCTGAAAGCTTCATCCCCACCTGATGGAAAATGTCACGTTGTGTTTCCTCCTTTTCCGGTTGATGGTGGGTTAAGCTGGTTCACACATGTCGCTGGAGGAGTCGCTTCCTCTGCATGCCTACCACCACAACGGAGAGTTTCATGTCCTTACGACCCTGGGTTGCCGCTGCCGTGTTGATGTTCCCGCTGACGGCGCTGGCCGATACGCCCAACATCGTGCCGGGCCAGTGGCAGTTCACCAGCACCACTTCCGTCAAGGGCGACGTGCCGATTCCCGATCAGACGGAGAGCCATCAGGAGTGCATCGTGCAGGGCGACCTCGACGATGCCGACTTCCAGTTCCTCGAAGTCGAAGAGGGCTGCGAGCTGCTCGAGCACAACGTCTCCGCCGATGGCGTCGATTACCGCATGATCTGTCGTGCCGAGGGTGGCGAGGCCAACATCGACGGTCGCATGGACTTCCTGGGAGAGCGGGTCGAAGGCAGCGTCAACATCGACACCGAATCGCCCATGGGGCAGATGCGTCTCGAAACCGCCATCGAGGGCGAACGCCTCGGCGAGTGCTGAGCTACTGCGGCTTGGCCTGTCGAAAATGTGAGCATGCAAGCGCAGCCTTCATAGCATCGCAAAAAGCGCCCATCGGAGCCTTCCGATGGGCGCTGGTACGTCTATTGGCTTGGGTTGAACGCTAGCCGCCCGCCATTACGATGTCATCACGGGTGGGGCCTAGCAGGTCGAGCAGTTCCTGCTGCTCCGTCTCGGGTACCTCCAAGGTATCCAGTGTCGCCACGAAGATTTCCACCATTCGATCCCACTCTTCGGCTGTGACGCCGAGTCCGTCATGGGCCTCCCGCATGTTCTTGCCGGTGTACTGGCAGGGGCCACCGCTGAGCTCGCAGACCAGAGCCGTCACCTGGAACTTGATGTAGGGCGCGGCTTCGGTTGTCTTCTGTTCGGCCACCGCCGGGTTGGCCATGATCAGCGGGTCCTCGATGAAGTCATCAACGAACTCGCTTACGGCCAGGGAGATGGCCGGCAGGCCGCCGAGGCGGTCATAGAGCGGTGCGTCATCGGCGTGGGTGGAACTGCTGGCGAAGACGCCGAGAAGGGTCAAGGGCAGGGCGAGGATACCTCCAAGTAGGGTTCGACAGAGGGTTGTTGTTGTCATTGGGGGACCTCCTTGCACAGGTGATGATCCCACCTTTCAGGATAGTCCCCGCTGGCATGTTGCGCACCAAAAACCAGGCGCTGCGGATGGCCTTCAGCGGCGACTCGAGGCCGCCTACCGCCGCGGGCAGCACTGTGTCGGGGCCGGGCGACTCGAGGGGCCGGCGGGCAGGCCTCATCGCCCGGCCGGAACCTCGCCCATCTCGCTTTCCAGCCGTCGCTTCACGTCTCCGGGGGAGCCGGTATGGCGTGCCAGCAGGTCGTAGGCCACCGGTACCACGAACAGCGTGAAGAAGGTGGCGGCGGCCACGCCGGCAATGATCACCGTACCGATCACCATGCGCGATTCTGAACCGGCGCCGGTGGAGAGAATCAGCGGAATGGCGCCGGCCATGGTGGTCACCGCCGTCATCAGGATCGGGCGCAGGCGCGTCACCGCAGCATCGAGCAGGGCATCGCGGAAGGCCAGGCCCTGATCGCGCAGCTGATTGGCGAACTCGACGATGAGAATGCCGTTCTTGGCCGCCAGGCCGATCAGCATGACCAGCCCCACCTGACTGTAGATGTTGAGCGACTGTCCGGTCAGCAACAGGCCGAGCAGGGCGCCGCTCATGGCCAGGGGCACGGTGAGCATGATCACGAAGGGGTGCACGAAACTCTCGAACTGGGCCGCCAGCACCAGGAACACCACCAGCGCGCCCAGCACCAGCAGGAAGGTGGTGGCGCCGCTGGCCTCGCGATAGTCGCGCGAGGGGCCGGCCACGTTGGTCTGGGCCTCGGGCGGGAGAATCTCGTTGGCCGTCTGCTCCAGGTACTCCAGCGCTTCGCCCAACGGGTAGCCATCCACCAGGTTGGCTTCGATGGTGATGGAGCGTATGCGGTTGAAGCGGTTGAGGGTACTGGCGCCCGCGTAGTCGGTCAGGGACACCAGGCTGGCCAGGGGGATCAGCTCGCCCGAGCGTGCCGAGCGTACCTGGATGTTGTCCAGCGCGCGGGGGCTGTTCTGCCGGGCCCGGTCGCCCTCGAGGATGACGTCGTACTCCTCGCCGTCGTCCACGTAGCGCGTCACGTTGCGTCCGCCCAGCAGCACCTCCAGGGTGCGGCCGATCTCGGTCACCGTGACCCCGAGCGAAGCCGCCCGTTCGTAGTCGATGTCCACGCGCAGCTGTGGCTGGGTTTCGCGATAGTCGCTCTCCAGGCCCGCCAGGCGCGGGTTGTGCTCGCGAATGTGCTCGAACATCAGATCGCGCCACTCGGCGAGCTGCTCGTAGGTGCCGCCACCCAGGACGAACTGCACCGGCTTCTGCACGCGCTGGCCGAAACCCTGCCGCATCACCGGACTGGCCTGTATGCCGGGAAGGTCGGCCAGCAGCCCGCGCACCTCGTCCATGATCTCCCAGGCGCTGCGGCGCTGCCCCCAGTCGGCCATGTTGATGATGGCGAAGCCGCTGTTGTAGTTCTCGATGTTGCCGAAGCCCCGCGGCGCGCGAATCACCACGCGTTCGAGCTCGCCCGAGTCCAGCAGCGGCTGCAGGCGCAGCTCGATCTCGTCCATGTAGTCCATCATGTAGTCGAAGGTGGCGCCTTCGGGACCGTTGACCAGGATGATGAAGTTGCCGCGATCTTCGCGTGGGGTGTACTCGTTGGGTAGCTGTTCGGCCATCCACACGGTGGCTGCGATCAGCGCGACGAACACGGCCAGCACCGCCAGGCGCGCCTTGAGCACGATTTCGAGCAGCGCACGGTAGATGCGCTGCGACAGTTCCAGCAGCCACTGCACGCCGCGGGCCGCCAGGCTGTCGCCCATGTTGGGTTTGAGGATCTTCGAGGCCATCATCGGCGTGAGCGTCAGCGCCAGCAGGCTGGATATCGCCACCGCCGCGGCCATGGTCAGGGCGAACTCGGAGAACAGCCGGCCCACGTTGCCCTGCAGAAAACTCAGCGGCACGAACACCGCGATCAGCACCAGGGTGGTGGCGATGACGGCGAAGGCAATCTGCCGGGTGCCGCGGAAGGCCGCCACCAGCGGCGTTTCGCCATAGTCGTGCATGCGCCGGTTGATGTTCTCGAGCACCACGATGGCATCGTCGACGATCAGGCCGATGGCCAGCACCAGGGCCAGCAGGGTGAGCAGGTTGATCGAGAACCCCATGGCAGCCAGCGCGATGAACGAGCCGATGATGGCGATGGGCACCGTCACCGCCGGCACCAGGGTGGTACGCACGTTGCCGAGGAACATGAAGATGACCACCACCACCAGCCCCATGGCGATGAACAGCGTGATCACCACCTGCTCGATGGCCCCGGCGACGAATACCGAGGCATCGAAGTTGAGGCTCATCTGCATGCCCTCGGGCAGGGTGGCCTGCAGCCGCTCCATCTCTGCCTGGACCCCCTGGGAGAGCTCCAGCACGTTGGCGGTGGACTGCATCATGATGCCGAGCCCCACCATCGGCACGCCGTTGGCGCGGAATACCGAGCGGTCGTCCACCGAGCCCACCTCGACCCGGGCCACGTCGCCCAGGCGTATCAGGTAGCCGTCGCTGCCCTGGCCGATGGCCAGGCGGCGGAAATCCTCCGCTTCGGCGAAGCTGCGCGGCAGGCGCACGATGAACTGGCGCTCGCGGGACTCGATGGAGCCGGCGGGCAGCTCGACGTTCTCGGCGCGCAGGGCGTTTTCCACGTCGCTCACCGTCAGGTTGCGCGCCGCCAGGGCGTTGCGGTCGAGCCACACGCGCATGGCGTAGTCGCGTCCGCCGCCCAGCCGCACCCGGGCCACGCCGGGCTGCACCGAGAGGCGGTCGACCAGGTAGCGGTTGGCGTAGTCGGTCAGCTCCGGCATGGAGTAGCCCTCGCCGGAGAGGCTGAGCCACACCACGATCTCTTCGCTGGAGTCGGCCTTCTGCACCTCGGGCGGGTCGGCATCGTCGGGCAGATTGCGCTGGGCGCCGGCAATGCGGTCACGCACGTCGTTGGCGGCGGCGTCGATGTCCATGCCCAGATTGAATTCGATGTTGATACGCGAGCGGCCGTCCTCGCTGGAAGAGGTCACCACCTCGATGCCTTCGATCCCGGCAATGCGGTCCTCCAGCACCTGGGTGATGCGCGACTCGACCACGTTGGCCGCCGCCCCGGGGTAGCGCGTGTCGATGCTCACCACCGGCGGGTCGATGGCCGGGTACTCCTGCAGCGAGAGCCGCTCCAGCGAGAGCAGGCCGAAGGCGACGATCAGCAGGGCCAGTACCGTAGCCAGGACCGGCCGCTGTACGGAGATGTCGGAGAGGCGCATCAGGCGTCTCCCTCGTCGCGATGCGCCTCGAGAATCTCGCGAATGGACATCTCCTCGTCGGCGATGCCGAGCAGTTGCACACGGTCGCCCTCCCGGGCGCGCTGCACGCCATGGGAGACGATCAGCTCATCCGGCTCCAGCCCCTCGAGAATCTCGGCCTGGCCGATCCTGCGCTCGCCGACGCGCACCTCGCGCCGCTCGACGCGGTTCTCGTCGCTCTCGTCGATCACCAACACGTACTGCCGGTCGCCGCTGGGAATCAGCGCCGCTTCGGGTACCACCACGGCCTGGCGCGGGCTGCGCTGCAGGATCACTTCCATCAGCATGCCCGGACGCAGGCGCAGCTCGGGGTTGTCGATCTCGGCACGTATCGTCACGCTGCGGCTCACGGGGTCGACCCGCGAGCCGATGCTGCTCACCTCGCCCTCGAACAGCTCGTCGGGGAAGGCCACGCTGCGGGCGGAGAGCGGCAGGCCGGGTTCGAGGATCGAGAGGTAGACTTCCGGCACGCTGAAGTCGAGCTTCATCACGTCGAGCTTGTCCAGGGTCACCAGCTCGGTGCCGGGGGTGACCAGGCTGCCGACGCTGATGTTGCGAAAGCCGACCACGCCGTCGAAGGGGGCGCGCAGGCGATAGTTGGTCAGCCGCGCTTCCAGCCCTTGGATCTCGGCCTCTACCTGGCGCAGCCGCGCCTGGCTGTCTTCCACGTCGGCACGCGGCGCCATGTTGCGGCTCTGCAGCTGGGTCAGGCGCTCCACCGCGCTGCGGCGTTCGTCACGCAGGGCCTGGGCGGCGCGCAGCTGAGCCTGCTCCTCACCATCCTCCAGACGGATCAGCATCCGGCCGGCCTCCACCGCTTCGCCATCGCGGAAGTTCAGCTCGGCGACCAGCTCGGTCACCGTGGCGGAAAGGGTCACGCTCTCGTCGGCGCGCAGCGTACCCAGCGCCTCCAGCGGGTCGGACCACGGCTGCAGCGCAGCGCGGGCGCCGATCACGGCGGTGCGGTCCTGAGCTGCCAGGGGTAGCGAGACGGCCATCAGCAGGCAGAGCGGTGCCAGCCAGCGCCAGGCTCCGGGAAAAGAAGTGCGCGATGTGGTCATGGGTGGCTCTTGTCGTGGTTTTCGGGTCGCGACGGAAGCCAACTCCTTTGGCTTCAGAAAGCACTGAACGAATTGGCGAGCTAGACGAAGCGCAACGCAGCGATTCGTTCGCGTAGCCAATGAGTGCAGCGCTTACTTAACAGGCTACTCATATTGGCCGCTACCAATATGACAACAAATTCGCAATATCCTATCTACCTCCAGGCTTTGATTGTACAGGTTTTGCACAGCTTTTTCCTACTGTGCCGATTCGTGCAAGTACGCCACCTCTGCAAGATCCTCCTAGCCCGGATGTTGCACCGGGTCAGTCAGAAGTCCCCAGATGCCAGGCTCGGTGGGGATAAAAGGGATCTGGGGT
>JAAQTN010000008.1 GCA_011742915.1 Billgrantia desiderata
GCCAGCGAGCTCAACGACCGGGCGCTGGCGCTGCTGGTGCAACAGGGGATTGCCGAACCGGGGGATCATGTCATCCTGACCCGGGGCGATCACATGAACGCCCACGGTGGAACCAATACCCTGAAGATTCTCGATGTTTCCGAGAAGCACCAGGCTTGATTTGGTATCGCTCGGTTTTTGTATACAGGAAGCCTGCTTTCCTGTGGTCAGAATGAAGGAAACGTGCGAAGGTAAGCCCATGACAAGGCGAGAGGGCAGGCCATGAGCACCACCTGGCAGGACGAGGTTGCCGCCGAAACCCGGGCAGGCGGCAGGATCAGCGATCGTTTCATCGTCGACAAGGTGCGCGCGGCGGTGCTGACCCAGCGTCTGCCGCCGGGTACGCGCCTGCCCGAGGTGGCGCTGGGCGAGATCTTCGGCGTCAGCCGCTCGGTGGTGCGCAAGGCGCTGACCCGGCTGGCTGCCGACCACGTCGTCAGCCAGCAGCCCAACCAGGTCGCCCGGGTGCGCGCACCGAGCATCGAGGAGACCCGCGAGACCTTCGCTGCACGACGCCTGGTGGAGGGTGAGGTGGCGGCACTGCTGGCCGGCCGCCTCGACGCCGAGCTGCTGGGGGAGATCGCCGCGCGCGTCGAACGCGAAGCCGAAGCACATGCCCGAGGCGACGAGGCGGCCCGCATCGAGCACTCCCTGGCGATCCACCACCTGCTCGCCGAGCATTCGCCCAACCGGGTGCTCGGCGCCATGCTCACCGACCTGATCCTGCGTACCTCCATCGTCATTGCCCTATACAAACGGGCCGGTCTGGCGAGCTGCTACCTGGCCGAGGACCATCCGGCGCTGCTCGCCCACTTGCGCAGCGGCGACGGTGAGGCGGCCCGGCGCTGCATCCACGAGCATCTTCAGGCACTGGAAGGGCTGCTGGACCTCAGCACACGAGAGACGCGCATCGATCTGATGGCGATTCTCGGTCAGCGTGAGGGTGCGATACCTTGAACCCCCCGGCAGACCTGACGCTCGGTACGCGCAGGAGCCAGGCTGCCGTTCTGGCCCTGCTCGGCGGCCTGCTGCTCGTCTGGCAGTGGCCGGCCGGCGCCGGGGAGCCGTCCACGCTCGAACGGGCACCGCTGGAGATCGTGACCGAGGACGAGCGCCATCGGCTCGAGGTGGAGCTGGCGCGCAGCTCGGCCGAGCGCCAGAAGGGGCTGATGGATCGCGACCATCTGGCGGCGGAAGCCGGCATGCTGTTTCTCTACACGGAGCCTCAGCCGCCCCAGGGCGGCTTCTGGATGTACCGCACCCGTATCCCGTTGGATATTGCCTTCATCGACGCCGAAGGGCGTATCGCGGCCAAGGCCACCATGCAGCCTTGCCCGTCGCAAAACCCCTACGACTGCCCGGTCACCCTGGCGGGCGTGACCTACCACGCGGCGCTGGAGGTCAACGCCGGCTATTTCGAGGCGCACGACATCGGGGTGGGCGACTGCGTGATCTGGCCCGGCAGTGCCTCGGAGTGCGCCCACCTTCGCGACCCCTGAGATCAATCGCTACGCCGCCGCTATCGTTGCAGCGCATTTGCATGACAGTGCGTCGCTCGCTGCGAGCCTGAGCTGCGCCTGCGCGAGTACTCGCGGCACGACGATGCCTGCAATTTTTGGCATACGTATTCTATTTCTAATACTAAAGTATATTTTCTTTTCGATCATGCACTTGTGGCCTGGTTTCGGTGGATTTTATTCAACCGATTTGCATACGTAGTCTATTTTGATCTAAACGTTACGCAGCTCGCTTGTGATAGCGGGAGCGAAAGGAGATGCATACGAATTCCTGGATGACCACAACGACAACTCGAAAGGAGCCGCAACATGACGCGTAATACCCACCCCGTTTTCCTCAAGGCGCCGTTGGCGATGGCGCTGTCACTTGCCATGGCCGCCGCTGCCCAGGCCGGCACGGAGCGCGTCATCGATGTCAGCCTGCCCCTGGGGCCCGACTCGCAGCAGGGCATCGGCGTGCTGAAGTTCGGTGAGGAGCTGGAGCGCCTCTCCGAGGGCCGCCTGTCCATCGACCCCCACTATGACAATGCCCTGGGTGCCGAGCGCGAGGTCGTCGAGGGCATGGGATTCGGCATCGTCGACGCCGGCATCTCCTCGACCGGCCCCATGGGCGGCTTCGTCGACGAGTTCCTGCTCTTCGATCTTCCCTACGTCTTCGAGAACCACGACCACGCCTATGCCTTTCTCGACAGCGAGCACGGCGAGCATCTCGCTCAGCTGGCCGAGGAGGGCATGAACGTCAAGATCCTGGCCTGGATGGAGAACGGCTTTCGCCACAACACCAATTCGGTGCGGGAGCTGAATCACCCGGACGACTTGCGCGGCATCAATCACCGCACCCAGGAGAGCCGCGTCCAGGTGGACACCTGGGAGGCGCTGGGCGCCAATGCCACGCCGATGGCCTGGACCGAGGTCTACACCGCCTTGCAGCAGGGGGTCATGGATAGCCAGGAGAACCCGCTGCCGACCATCTACGACGTCAATTTCTACGAGGTTCAGGATTACCTGAACATGACCCAGCACGTCTATTCGCCGGCACCGCTGATGATGGGGCTGGACCTGTTCAATTCGTTCAGCGAAGAGGACCAGGCAATCATCCTGGAAGCGGCGCAGTTGGCCCTGCCGGTTCAGCGCGAGGCCAGCCAGGAGCTTGAGCAGCGCTACCTGGTCCAACTGGCGGAGCTGGGCATGACCGTCACCGAGCCCGACCTGGAGCCCTTCCGCGAGGCGGTGCAGCCGGTCATCGAGAAGTGGGCTCCCACCGTGGGCGAGGACCTCGTCGAGGCTGCCATCAATTTCGAGTATTGAGTGTGGCCCGCGGGCGGCGGTCTGCCGCCCGCGCCGTCAACTAGCGACACGAGGCAGTCATGAAGACGTTATTGCGGCAAACCAACAGGGGCATCGACCTGTTCAATCGCCTGATCGGCTGGGGGCTCGCCGGGCTGTTGCTGGTCATGACCGTGCTGATCTTCTGGCAGGTCTTCGCGCGATTCGTGGTGGGAAGGCCGCTCTACTTCTCCGATGAGATCGCCCGCTTCGCCATGATCTGGCTCACCTTCATCGGCGCCGGCTACGCCTATCGCAAGGGGCTGATGATCTCGGTCGACATCGTGCTCGAGTTCGCTGGGCCGAGGCTGGCGCGCGTGATGCGCGTCCTGGTCGTGCTGGCCTCGGCGCTGTTCGCCTTCATCCTGGTCAAGTACGGCTTCGAGATGGTGGGCCGGGTCGCCAACCAGACGGCGCCCAGTACCCGGGTGTCGATGATGTGGCCCTACCTTGCCGTGCCCCTGGGCGGGATCGTCATCCTGGTCAATTCGGTGGCGCTGCTGATCGACGAGGTCACGGGCCACAAAAAAGAGGAGAGGGGCTGATGGCGCTGCTGCTTTTCCTGCTGCTGATCGTGCTGTTCGTCATCGGCGTGCCGATCGCCTTCTCGTTGGGCCTGGCATCGGCCATCACGGTGTGGCAGGGCGAGCTGATGCCGATGCTGATCGTGGCCCAGCAGTACATCACCTCGGTCAACTCCTTCCCGCTGATGGCGATTCCGTTCTTCATCCTGGCGGGCTACCTGATGCAGAGCGGCGGCATCTCCCGGCGGCTGGTGGACTTCTCCAATACCATGGTGGGGAGCATGACCGGCGGACTGGCCATGGTGGCCATCGTCACCTCGCTGTTCTTTGCCGCCATCTCGGGCTCGGGGGCGGCCACCACCGCCGCCATCGGCGCGATCCTGATCCCGGCGATGATCGCCAAGGGCTATGACTCCGGCTACGCGGCGGCCAATCAGGCGGCCTCCGGGGCGCTGGGGGTGATCATCCCGCCGAGCATTCCGCTGATCCTCTACGGTATCGCCGCCAACGTCTCGGTGGGCGACATGTTCGTCGCCGGCATCCTGCCGGGCCTCATGATCACCCTGAGCCTGCTGCTCTTCGCCTACGGCTACGCCCGCTACCACGGCCACGGCGGCGGCGAGCGCAGCTCCTGGCACGAGATGTTCACGGCGGGGCGCAAGGCGCTGCTGGCGATCCTGATGCCGGTGATCATCCTCGGTGGCATCTATGGCGGTATCTTCACGCCGACGGAGGCGGCGGTGATCGCCGTGGTCTACTCCTTCCTCGTGGGCTTCGTGATCTACCGCGAAATCTCGCTCAAGGACATCGTCGGCATCCTCCAGGAGGCCGCCGTCACCACCGCCGTGGTGCTCAGCATCATCGGCGCCGCCGGGCTGTACGGCAGGATCCTGCAGAGCCTGCGGGTGCCGTCGATGCTCTCCAACTTCGTCATCGGCGCCATCGACAGCCCGCTGCTGTTCATCGTGCTGGTCAATGTGCTGCTGCTGATGGCCGGCATGTTCATCGAGGCCGCCGCGGCGATCCTGATCTTCGTGCCGATCCTGCTGCCCATCGCGGTGAGCTTCGGCTTCGATCCGGTGCATTTCGGCATCATCATGGTGGTCAACCTGGCCATGGGCATGTTCACGCCGCCGGTGGGCCTCAACCTGTTCGTGGCGTCGCAGATCTCCAAGGTCGGCGTGGCCCGGCTGACCTGGTCGATCCTGCCTTTCGTCGCCATCGTGCTGGTCAATCTCTTCATCATCAGCGTGGTGCCTTTCCTCTCCACCTGGCTGCCCTCGCTGCGCTAGCGGGGCGACGGCCGTTCCACCCATCCGGGAGACACGACAATGAAAGTGGTAGACAGCCTGATTCCGCGGCAGGGCCTGAGAGTGCTGGTGACGGCGGGCGCCAACGGCATCGGCCTGGCCATTGCCCAGGCCTTCCATGAGGCCGGGGCGCGCGTGCATGTGTGCGACATCGACGAAGCCGCCCTGGCTGCGCTGCCCGAGGGCATCGCGGCAACCCGGGCGGACGTCAGCCGCGAGGCGGACGTGGCGCGTCTGTTCGACGAGGCGGCCGGCCTGGGCGGGCTGGACGTGGTGGTCAACAACGCCGGCATCGCCGGGCCGACGGCCGGGATCGACGAGATCGAGAGCGAAGCGTGGCGACAGACCATCGACATCAATCTCAACGGTCAATATTACGTGGCCAAATGGGCCGCCGGCGCTCTGCGCGAGAGCCGGGGCGTGCTGCTCAACATGGCGTCGGTGGCGGGACGCCTCGGCTTCGCCTATCGCACGCCCTATGCCGCCAGCAAATGGGGCGTGGTGGGGTTGACCAAGAGCCTGGCCTGCGAGCTCGGCCCGGCGGGGGTCAGGGTCAACGCGATCCTGCCGGGTATCGTACGCGGCCCGCGCATCGAGCGGGTGATCGCCGACCGCGCCGCACAGCGCGGCATCGGCCGCGACGAGATGGAGCAGGAGAACCTGGCCAAGGTGTCGATGCGCAAGATGGTCGAGCCCAGCGACATCGCGGCCATGGCCCTGTTCCTGGCCTCTCCCGGAGGCGCCAACATTTCCGGTCAGGCGCTCAGCGTCTGCGCCAACGTCGAGTCGCTGTAAGGGCTTGGCGCGTGGCGCGGCTCCACGACTCCTGAATCAGAACAGCGAGGTCTTTCATGGCGACGCAACGTAAAGTCATCATCACCTGTGCCGTCACCGGCGCCATCCATACGCCTTCCATGTCGCCCCATCTGCCGGTGACGCCCGAGGAGATCGCCGAGGCGGCCATCGCCGCCGCCGAGGCGGGTGCCGCCATTCTGCACCTGCATGCCCGCGACCCCCGCACCGGCAGGCCGACCCAGGATCCTGCGGTGTTCGAGAAGTTCCTGCCGCGGATCAAGGCCTCCACCGATGCGGTGATCAACCTCACCACGGGCGGCAGCCCGCACATGACGGTGGAGGAGCGCATGCGGCCCGCCATCGAGTTCCAGCCGGAGCTGGCCTCGATGAACATGGGCTCGATGAACTTTGGGCTGTTCCCGATGCTTGAGCGCTTCCAGGCGTTCGAGCACGAGTGGGAGCGCGAGCACCTGGAGAACAGCCGCGACCTGGTGTTCAAGAACACCTTTGCCGACATCGAGAAGACCATGACCCTGGGGGCGCGCAACGGCACGCGTTTCGAATGCGAGTGCTACGACATCGGCCATCTCTACAATCTGCGCAACCTGGTGGATCGTGGCGTCGTCGGTGGGCGGCTCTTCGTGCAGAGCGTGTTCGGCATTCTGGGCGGCATCGGCCCCCACGCCGAGGACGTCATGCACATGCGTCGCACCGCCGACAGGCTGTTCGGCGACGGCTATGCCTGGTCCGTGCTGGGAGCGGGCAGCAATCAGATGCGCATCGCGGCCCAGGCCGCCGCCATGGGTGGGCACGTGCGGGTGGGGCTGGAGGACTCCCTGTGGCTCGGGCCGGGGCGGCTGGCGGAGAGCAATGCCAGCCAGGTGCGCAAGGTGCGCGAGCTGCTGGAAGGGCTCTCGCTGGCCGTGGCCACAGCGGACGAGGCGCGCGAGATCCTGGAATTGAAGGGCGGCGACCGGGTCGGCTTCTGAGCCGCTACCGGCGCCTGCCGTGGCAAAGTGGTACGATTCCCGTCATTTCGGTATCCGCCCGCTGCGAGCTCCATGCATGAAAAGGAAATCCGTAACCTCCCGCGATGTGGCCCGACTGGCCGGCGTGTCGCAGTCGGCCGTCAGTCGCAGCTTCTCGCCCAATGCCAGTGTTTCGGACAAGACCCGCAAGAAGGTGATGGAGGCGGCGCGCGAGCTGGGTTATCGCCCCAACACCATCGCCCGCTCGCTCATCACGCGCTCGAGCCGCACCATCGCGGTGGTGACCTACAGCCTCGAGAACCCGTTCTATACCTTCGTGCTGGAGCGGGCGTCGCGCTTCTTCCAGAAGCAGGGGTATCACCTGCTGCTGTTCTTCGCCCCCTCCGATCGGGGCTTCGACTCGGTGATCGATGAGATCATCAGAAGTCAGGTCGAGGGGGTGCTCATGCTCGCCATCACCCTGGACACCGAGCAGGCAGAAACGGTGGCGGACTTCGGCATCCCCGTGGTGATCGTCAACCGTACCGTCAACTACGCCGGCATCAGCCAGGTCGGCTGCGACAATCACCGCGGCGGGTTCTGGGCGGGCAGCTACCTGGCCAGCCTGGGGCATCGGCGCATCGCCTACCTGGCCGGCCTGGAGGACTCCTCGACCAGCCAGCAGCGCTACGCGGGGTTCGTGGCGGGCCTGGCGTCGCGGGGGCAGCAGTGCCACGCCGTCGAGGTCGGCAACTACCGCTACCTCGACGCCTGCCAGGCCACACGGCGCCTGTTCGCTGCGCCCAGCGTGCCGGATGCGCTGTTTGCCGCCAACGACCTCATGGCCATTGCCGCCATGGAGACGCTGCGCCATGAACTCGGCCTTGCGGTGCCGCAAGACGTGTCGATCGTCGGCTTCGACGACATCCCCATGTCGACCTGGCCAAGCCATTCGCTGACGACGCTGCAGCAGCCGGTCGAGCAGATGGTGGTCAAGGCCACGGAGCTGTTGCTCGAGCAGATCGCTCACGCCGATACCGAGCCCGAGCACATCATGCTGCCGGTGACGCCGATGCTGAGAGGAAGCACGCGCAGGCCGGGCGGTGCCGGGGCGGAAGCGGCATCGGAGACGGAGTGAAAAGGGCCGCCGTCTCGACCGTCAGCGGCCGAGCAGGGCGCGAAAGCGAATCACGATCAGTGCCACGCCGGCGATGACCATGACGCCGCCGATCAGCACATGGGCGTTGAGACTCTCGCCCAGCAGCACGATGCCCAGCACGACCGCGCCCATCGGCACCATCAGGCTCAGCGGGGCCAGTCGGCTCACCGGGTGGCGCCGCAGCAGGCCGTACCACATGCCGTAGGCGACGATCGACGACATCACCGCGGTATAGAACACCGCGCCCCAGCCGAACCAGCCGGCGGTGGCCATGGCGCTGACCTGGCCGCTTTCGAACCACCAGGAGCCGATGGCCACCTGGGGCACGGCGAGCAGGGCCGTCCAGCCGGCCAGTGCCAGCGGTGGGATATTGGGCCCCATCTTGATCAGCAGCTGCGACACGGCCCAGCCGAAGGCGCTGAGCAGCAGCAGCGTCATGGGCAGCGCCGAGGGCAGGCTGGGTCCGCCGGCCAGCACCACCACCCCGCCGAACGACAGCACGAGGCCGGCCACGCGCTTGACGCTCAGGCGCTCGCCCAGGAACAGCACCGCCAGCAGCGTGGCGAAGGGCGTGCCCATCTGCACCAGCAGGGCGCCGGTGCCGGCTTCCGCCTGGCCCAGGCCGATGAACAGCAGGGCGAAGTGCAGGGTGCCGAAGGTGGCGGAGAGCAGCAGCAGGAAGGGCAGATGACGACGCGCCACCGGATGGAAGGGCACCAGCAGCGCCGCCACCAGAAGAAAGCGCAGGGTGGTGAGCAGCAGCGGCGGCAGTTCCGTCACCCCCCATTTGATGACGATGATGTTCAAGGCCCAGATCACCACGATCGAGAGGCCCAGCAGCAGGTCGCGCACTGGCACGGCTGACTCCTTGTCGTATTCGCCCCGGCGAGGATGGCAGCCCGGTGCCGTGCGTCGCCGATATCGTTAACGGACTACCATTCAACGCCCGACATCGTAGAATGTCGAGGCGAGGCGAAATTGTCGATGCCCGCCAGAACGATAATCACGGCCGGCCCTGTCGGAGCCGGCCCCTGCTGCAAGGACACGTCATGAATTCACCACGTCGTATCACCCGTATCGCCGCGGCCCTGGCCGGTGCCGCCGTGCTCACGGCCTCGCTCTCGGCGCAGGCGCGGGAGCTTTCCGTTTCCACCGTGCTCTCCGACGCCTTCCCCTGGGGCCAGGCGGCGGAGAAGTGGGCCGAACTGGTGGAAGAGCGCACCGGTGGCGAGCTGACCCTGCGCGTCTACCCCAACTCGCAGCTGGTGGCCGGCGACCAGACCCGTGAGTTCTCCGCCATGCGTTCCGGTCTGATCGACATGGCCGTGGGCTCGACCATCAACTGGTCGCCCCAGGTGCCGGAGCTCAACCTCTTCTCGCTGCCCTTCTTCATGCCCGACGAGGCGGCGGTCGATGCGGTGACCGGCGGCGAGGCCGGCGAGATGGTCTTCGAGGCCATCGAATCCCGCGGCGTGATTCCGCTGGCCTGGGGCGAGAACGGCTTCCGCCAGCTCTCCAACTCGCGCGGTCCGATCAGCGAGCCCAGCGACCTCAACGGCTTGAAGATACGCGTGGTCGGCTCGCCGCTGTTCCAGGACACCTTCACCGCACTGGGTGCCGACCCCACCCAGATGAGCTGGACCGACGCCCAGCCGGCGCTGACCACCGGTGCCGTGGACGGTCAGGAGAACCCGCTGTCGGTGTTCGACGTGGCGCGCATCGATCAGGTGGGCCAGGAGCACCTGACCCTGTGGAACTACATGAACGATCCGCTGATCTTCGCCGTCAACCAGCGCGTATGGGATTCGCTCTCCGAAGAGCATCGCGAGATCCTGCGTGAGACCGCCGTCGAGGCCGGCGAGTGGGAGATCGCCATGACCCGCGAGCAGGAGAGCGAGCGGCTGGCCGCCATTCAGGAGCGTGGCGTGCAGGTCACCGAGCTGACCGAAGAGCAGCATGCCGCCTTCGTCAATGCCACCCGCAGCGTGCACGACAAGTGGATTCCGCGCATCGGCCCGGAGCTGGTCGAAGCCGCGCGTCAGGCCATCGAGGCTCGCTGAGCCTCATCAACGTTCAGGCAAACGTCTAGCCCCGGCTCCGTGTGCGGAGTCGGGCCTTCATTGCGAGGCTTCCATGAAGTTCTCTCCCGATGCCAGGCCCGAGCGTTGGCTGGGCTCGCTGGCGCTGGCGATCATTTCGCTGATCAGCCTGGGCAACGTCATCACGCGTTACGTGACCGGCGGCTCGCTGGCCTTCACCGAGGAGTTCTCGGTGTTCCTGCTGGTGGTGCTCACCTTCGCCGGTGCCTCGGTGGCGCTGCGGCGCAACGGCCACATTCGTATCGGCCTGCTCGAGCGGGCCCTGCCGGCTGCGCCACGGCGTGCGCTGATCCTGTTCCAGGGGCTGTGCGGCGCCATCGTGCTGGGGCTGATCACCTGGTTCGGCGCCAAGCTCACCTGGGAGGAGTACCAGTGGGAGTCGCTGTCGCCGGGGCTCGGCCTGCCGCAGTGGTGGTACCTGCTGTGGCTGCCGCTGCTGTCGGCGGCGATGCTGGTTCGCCTGGTGCAGCAGACCGTCGACCGCCTGCGCGGGAGGCTCGACGATGAGTCCTGACCTGTGGATGATCCTGGCCTTCGCCGGGCTCTTGATCGCCGGCGTGCCGGTGGCGTTCTCCCTGGCCCTGGCCGGCGCGGTGGGCATCCTCGTCGGCCTCACCCCGGAAATGCTGGCCACCCTCGGTACCAACACCTACAACAGCATCGCCAAGTATCCGCTGATCGCCATCCCGCTGTTCATCATGACCGGCTTGATCTTCGAGCGCGCCGGGGTCGCGCTGCGTCTGGTGCGCTTCGCCCAGGCCCTGATCGGCCCGCGTCACGGCGGCCTGGCGCTGGTGGCGGTGCTGGTGTGCATGATCATGGGCGGCATGAGCGGCTCCGGGCCGGCGGACGCCGCGGCAGTGGCCATGGTGATGCTGCCCAGCATGACCAAGGCCGGCTACCCCAAGCCCTTCTCGGCCACGCTGATCGCCGCGTCGGCCTCGACGGCGATCCTGATTCCGCCCTCGGTGGCGCTGATTCTCTACTCCATCGTGGTGCCCGGGGTCGACCTGCGGGCGCTGTTCGCGGCCGGGCTGTTTCCCGGCATCCTGGCCGGTCTGGCGCTGCTGGTGCCGGCGCTGCTGGTCTCGAAGCGCTATGGTTGGGAGGGCGGCACGCCGGTGGAGGGAGCGGAACGGCTCAAGGTGGGCGAGACCTTCAAGCAGGCGCTGCCGGCGCTGTTCGCACCGGTGCTGATCCTGGGCGGGCTGCGCTCGGGCCTGTTCACGCCCACCGAGGCGGCGGTGGTGGCGGTGGCCTACGGCGCCCTGGTCGGGCTGTTCCTGACTCGCGAGATCGGCTGGCGCGATCTGTGGAGCCTGCTCGGCGAGGCGGCGGTGATCTCCGGTGTGGTGATGCTGATCATCGCCCTGGCCGGTATCTTCGCCTGGGCCGGCACCATGCTCGGTACCTTCCGCCACCTGGCGGAGTGGATCATCGGGCTCACCGACAACGGCGTGCTGCTGCTGATCCTGATCATGCTGGCGGTGCTGCTGGCCGGCATGCTGCTCGATGCCATCTCGATCTATCTGATCATGATGCCGATCCTGCTCCCGGTGATGCAGCACTTCGGCTGGAACCCGGTGTGGTTCGGCATCCTGCTGGCGATGAACATCGCCATCGGCCAGTTCACGCCACCGGTGGCGGTCAATCTGATGGTGACCACCAACATCGCCAGGATACGGCTGGAGCAGACCGTGGGCTGGGCGCTGCTGTTCGTGCTGGCCATGGCCAGCGCCCTGGCGCTGGTGGCGATCTTCCCGGAAATCGCCCTGTGGTTACCGCGCACTCTCGGCTACAACGTCTGAAAAGCTCTGATGCCCTGCTGCGCTCGATATCTTGACCGCCGGCGGTACCGAAGCGTCGGACCGTCGCGATCCTCATTGAGCAGTCAGTCAACTCCGGTCGCTGCGTTCCGGCGGCGGCCAACCTCTCTTCGCTCGCGACGCGCATCAGAGCTTTTCCTGATTTTAGGCCGTTTGTAGGCTCACCAGGGTGTCTTGGAAGAGCTTGGCGCTGCCGGCATCGAACAGCACGAAGCGCACCCGTTCGATGCCAGGGCAGCGAGGCAGCGTCTCCTGCACCGTGGCAAGGGCGACCCGGGCGGCCTCTTCGAGGGGATAGCCGAAGGCGCCGGCCGAAAGGGCAGGGAAGGCGATGCTGGCAAGGCCGTGCCGCTCGGCCAGCTCCAGGGCGTTGCGATAGCAGTCCGCCAGCAGCTCCGCTTCCGGCCTGTCGCGACCGTAGACCGGCCCCAGGCAGTGAATCACATGTCGGTTGGGCAGGCCGAAGGCTTCGGTGATCACCGCCTGACCGGGTGCGATCGGCGCCAGTGGCCGACAGGCACGCTCCAGCTCCGGGCCGGCTGCCCGGTGCAGGGCGCCGGCCACCCCGCCGCCGGTGCGCAGCTGGGCGTTGGCGGCGTTGACCACGACGTCGATATCCGGCTGATTGGCGATGTCTCCCTGCAGGCATTCCAGGCGAGCGGACATGGTCGCTATCTCCTCTGCTGTGTCATTTCAGTCTGGTGGCAAGGGTCGCCGGTCGGCAAGTTCCCGCGCCGGTTCAGCGTATGCGAGAAAAGAACGAATCGTTGCGTATCGCTCGGTTTTCGTGACATTCGTTGCAAATAGACGCAAAAACTTGCAAGTCGCGGCGCTGAACGGTACCAATGTGCTCCCCCGATAAGTCACGGCTCGCCGACCTCAGGTCGGCGTGACGGCGTGGTTGCGCCGTCGCGCAGGCGCCGCCGTGACCCACGACAACAGGAGGAGACGATGAACCAGCGTGTGAACATCGAGCTCGGCGATGCAGGGGCCGAGGTCATCGAGGCCCGCCAATTCAAGGTCTACACCCACCGTCAGCTGGACAAGATCGAGGCGATTCAGAATCTGCCTGAAGACCTGCGTTTCGACATGCGGGTCGTCAGCCAGGTGCTGCCGTTTCGGGTCAACGAGTACGTCATCGAGGAGCTGATCGACTGGAGCGACGTACCGGCCGACCCCGTCTTCCAGCTTACCTTTCCCCAGCGCGGCATGCTCAGGCCGGAGCACTACGACGCGGTGGCCGAGCTGGTGCGCCGCGACGCCGACGCCGCCGAGATGAAACCGGTGATCGAGCGCATTCGTGCCGAGCTCAACCCGCATCCGGCGGGCCAGATGGATCTCAATCTGCCGCTGCTCGACGGCGAGCCGCTGCCCGGCATGCAGCACAAGTACCGCGAGACGGTGCTGTTCTTTCCCAGCCAGGGGCAGGTGTGCCACAGCTACTGCACTTTCTGCTTCCGCTGGGCGCAGTTCGTCGGCGACAAGACGCTCAAGTTCGCCGCCAGCGAAGCCGAATCGCTGCATCGCTATCTGGCCGAGCATACCGAGGTGACCGATCTGCTGATGACCGGCGGCGACCCCATGGTGATGAAGGCCAAGCACCTCAGGATGTATCTGGAAGGGCTGATGGCGCCGGAGCTCGATCACGTCCAGGACATCCGCATCGGCTCCAAGAGCCTCACCTTCTGGCCTTATCGCTTCGTCACCGACCCGGATGCCGATGACGTCCTGGCGCTGTTCCGCGAGCTGACCGCGGCCGGCAAGCACGTCGCCTTCATGGCGCACTTCAATCACTGGAAGGAGATGGACACCCCCATTTGCCGCGAGGCGATACGCCGTATCCGCGCCACCGGCGCCGAGATTCGCACCCAGGCACCGCTGCTCTGCCACATCAACGACGATGCCGACCAGTGGGCGAGAATGTGGACGACGCAGGTGCGCCTGGGGATGATTCCCTACTACATGTTCGTCGAGCGCGACACCGGTGCCCGTCACTACTTCGAGGTGCCGCTGGTGCGGGCCTGGGAGATCTACCGCGAGGCCATGCAGCGGGTGCCCGGCCTGGCGCGTACCGCCCGGGGGCCGTCGATGTCTGCCGATCCGGGCAAGGTGGAGATCCAGGGCGTCACCGAGATCCACGGCGAAAAGGTCTTCGTGCTGCGCTTCATTCAGGGCAGGGAAGCCGGCTGGGTGCAGCGGCCGTTCTTCGCCAGGTACGACGAGACCGCTACCTGGCTCAACCACCTCGAGCCTGCGCTGGGGGAGAGCGAGTTCTTCTACGAGGCGGAGTTCGTCGCCATGAAGCGTGCCAAGCGGGAGCTGATCGCCAGTGCGACCTGACGTTCGCAACGGTCGCGCATGCCATTCATACGCTGCCCATGGCAAGGAGCAGACCCCTATTTCATGAGTCATGCAATTTAGGAATTAACGTACACTTAACGTAAATCCCTACTAGAATTGAGTCAGTTGAAAAAGACCATCATGACGGCGTTTTTTTCGCTAAAGTAGATGAGAGCGGTGGAAACCGCTGGCCAAGGATCGTGCGTCTTGGCCACCAGGGAATCTTGCTTCAGCCAAAGCAGCTGGTGAAAACCGGCTAGCCAATAACGTCTAAAGAGGTGTGTTAATGAAACGCCATGCTTTTTCCGCAGCCGCCTTCTCGGGAGCCCTGTTGGGCGCTGCCATGTTCTCTGCCCCGGCCGTGGCGCAGGACCGTTTCATCACCATCGGCACCGGCGGCCAGACCGGGGTCTACTACGTGGTGGGGCAGTCGGTATGCCGCATGGTGAACCGCGGCAGCGACGAGCACAACATCCGTTGTAACGCCCCCTCCACCGGCGGTTCCGTGGCCAACGTCAACGGCATGAAGAGCGGCGAGCTCGACATGGGCGTGGTGCAGTCCGACGTGCAGTTCCGTGCCTATCACGGTGAGGCCAACTTCGAGTCAGATGGTCCATGGGAAGAGATGCGTGCCGTCTTCACCATGCACGGTGAGCCGCTGACCGTGGTCGCGCGTGCCGACTCCGGCATCGAGCACTTCACCGATTTCCCCGGCAAGCGCGTCAACATCGGCAACCCGGGCTCCGGCCAGCGCAACACCATGAACGTGGTGATGGAGGCCATGGGCTGGGATACCGGTACCTTCTCGCTGGCGTCGCAGCTGGATGCCGCCGAGCAGGCTGCGGCGCTGTCCGACAACAACATCGACGCCATGGTCTACGTGGTCGGTCACCCCAACGGTTCCATCCAGGAAGCCACCACCACCATCGATGCGCGCATCATCCCGGTGACCGGTGATGAGATCGACGCCCTGATCGAGGAGTATCCCTACTACACCCGTTCGGTGATCCCCGGCGGCCTCTATCGCGGCAACGACGAAGACGTCGAGACCTTCGGCGTCGCGGCCACTTTCGTGACCTCCACTGCCGTGGATGAAGAAGTCGTCTACGAGACCGTCAAGGCGGTGTTCGAGAACTTCGATCGCTTCAAGCGTCTGCATCCGGCCTTCGAGAACCTCAACGAAGAGGACATGATCTCCGAGGGTCTGACTGCACCGCTGCATGACGGCGCCGCTCGCTACTATCGTGAGCGTGGCTGGATCGAGTGAGAGGCAGGGGGTAGCCACTCCCTTCGGTAAAATGCGCGGACCCACGGGGTCCGCGCATCTGTTTGGGTCAGCTGCCGAGACGTTACCCGCAGCGGCTGCACCCAGGAGTCAAGCCAATGGGGCACGACGGTAATGACTGACGAAAAGACGAATCCACGAAAACCCGAGGCCGACTTGGAGGACATGGTCGCCTCCAGCGATACCGGGGCGCGCAAGCCGCTGGGGGCGCCCGGCAAGCTGCTGGTCGGTGTGGCTGCCGCCTGGTCGCTGTTCCAGCTCTGGATCGCCTCGCCGCTGCCCTATATCTTCCGCATCGGGGTGTTCAATGCCACCGAGGCGCGCTCCATTCACCTGGCGTTTGCCATGTTCCTGGCCTTCATGGCCTATCCGGCGCTGAAGCGTTCGCCGCGCGACCGCATACCGCTGCAGGACTGGCTGCTGGCGCTGGTGGGGGCGTTCTGCGCCGCCTATATCTTTCTCTTCTACGCGGAGCTCTCCGACCGGCCCGGCTCGCCCATTCTGCGCGACGTGATCGTCGGCGTGGTCGGCATCGTGGTGCTGCTCGAGGCGACCCGGCGTGCCCTGGGGCCGCCGCTGGCCATCGTTGCTTCGATATTCATTCTCTACTCGCTTTTCGGCCCCTACATGCCGGGCATTCTGGCCCATCGCGGGGTCAGCCTGTACGGCCTGGTCAACCATCAGTGGCTCACGGCCCAGGGGGTGTTCGGTATCGCTTTGGGGGTGTCGACCAGCTTCGTCTTCCTCTTCGTGCTGTTCGGCGCGCTGCTCGACAAGGCCGGTGCCGGCAACTATTTCATCAAGGTCGCCTTCTCGCTGCTCGGCCATTACAAGGGCGGGCCGGCCAAGGCCGCCGTGGTGGCGTCGGGCATGACCGGCCTGATTTCCGGCTCCTCCATTGCCAATACCGTGACCACCGGTACCTTCACCATTCCGATGATGAAGCGGGTGGGATTTTCCGCCGAGAAGGCCGGGGCGGTTGAGGTCTCCTCATCGGTGAACGGACAGATCATGCCGCCGGTCATGGGGGCGGCGGCCTTCCTGATGGTGGAGTACGTCGGCATTCCCTATGTGGATGTCATTCGTCACGCCTTCCTGCCGGCTGTGATCTCCTATATCGCGCTGATCTACATCGTGCATCTGGAAGCGCTCAAGGCCGACATGAAGGGGCTGCCTTCCAGCAACCCGGTGCGTCCGCTGCTCAACAAGGTGATCGGTTTCCTGACCGGCCTGATCCTGCTGATGGCGTTGTCGTTTGCCGTCTACTACGGCCTGGGCTGGCTCAAGCCGGTGCTGGGCGACGCCACTCCCTGGGTCGTAGGGTTGGGCCTTGCCGCCATCTATGTAGGGCTGCTGAAGCTCGGCTCTTACTATCCCGAGCTCGAGCTCGACGATCCGACTTCCAAGGTCGTCACGTTGCCCCGCACCAAGCCCACGGTGATGGTGGGGCTGCACTACATCCTGCCGGTGATCGTGCTGGTGTGGTGCCTGATGGTGGAGCGCCTCTCGCCCGGGCTGTCGGCCTTCTGGGCTACGGTGTTCATGATCTGTATCATGATCACTCAGCGTCCCATCACCGCCTTCTTCCGTGGTCGAAGCCGTCTCGCTGCCGACATCAAGGAGGGCTTCCTCGACCTGTGGGACGGTCTGGTCGCCGGTGCCCGCAACATGATCGGCATCGGTATCGCCACGGCTACCGCTGGCATCGTGGTGGGCGCGGTCTCTCAGACCGGTGTCGGCCTGGTGCTGGCCGACGTGGTCGAGATCCTGGCCATGGGCAACCTGATGCTGATCCTGCTGCTCACCGCCGTGCTCAGCCTGATCCTAGGCATGGGCCTGCCCACCACCGCCAACTACATCGTGGTGTCGGCGCTGATGGCGCCGGTCATCGTGATGCTGGGGCAGCAGAACGGGCTGATCGTGCCGCTGATCGCGGTGCATCTGTTCGTGTTCTACTTCGGCATCATGGCCGACGTGACGCCGCCGGTGGGGCTGGCCTCGTTCGCCGCGGCCGCGGTATCGGGCGGCGATCCGCTGCGCACCGGTTTCCAGGCGTTCTACTACAGCCTGCGTACTGCGGCGCTGCCATTCCTGTTCATCTTCAACACTGACCTGCTGTTGATCGACGTCGGTTGGCTCCAGGGCATCGTGATATTCATCATCGCGACCATCGCCATGTTGATATTCGCTGCCGGGACCCAGGGCTATATGCTGGTACGCAGCCGCTGGTACGAATCGGTTCTGCTGCTGCTGGTGGCCTTCACCCTGTTCCGCCCCGGCTACTGGATGGATCGTATCCACGATCCCTATCAGTCGATCCCGCCGGCCGAGTTCGCCCAGGCGCTGGGCCAGGTCGAGGACGGCAGCCAGCTGCGCGTGCAGATCGCCGGTGAGGACGCCTTCGGCGATCCCATGACCACCTATCTGCTGGTGCCGGTGCCGCGTGGCGATACGGCCGAAGAGCGCATGGAGCGACTGGGCATGGAGCTGTGGATCGATGGCGATCAGGCCACGGTCGACTTCGTCGAGTTCGGCAGCCTGGCGGCGGACATCGGCTTCGACTTCGATCAGGAGATCATCGAGGTGCTGGCGCCGGTGGATCGCTGGGCCAAGGAGTGGATGTGGATCCCCGGCTTCCTGCTGTTCGGCCTGGTGGTGCTGTTGCAGCGTCGGCGCAAGCTTCAGCAGCCGTCGTCTACCGCTCACGCTGCCTGAGGAGGATGCAGAGATGTACGACAAGATTCTGCTGGCTGTGGATCTCAACGAGGAGTCATCGTGGGCCAAGGCGTTGCCCACGGCGGTGACCCTGTGCCGCACCTTCGGCGCGTCGCTGCACGTGGTCACGGTGTTGCCGGATTACCACATGCCGCTGGTGGGTTCCTACTTCCCGCGCGATTTCGCCAAGAAGGCTCACGAGGCGATTTCCCAGGCCCAGCATCGTTTCATCGACGAGCACGTGCCCGACGACATCAAGGTGCAGTCGGTGATCGTCGACGGCTCGCCCTGGGAGGCGATCGTCAAGTCGGCCAAGAAGCTCGAGGTCGATCTGATCGTCATGGCGTCGCACAACAAGCGCAAGTTCGCCGACTACGTGTTGGGCCCCAACGCCGAGCACGTGGTGCATCACACCAAGATGTCGGTGATGATCGTGCGCTGAGTGCGTCGAGTCGTCATGTTGGAAACGCAGAAGCCCCGGCCACTGGCCGGGGCTTCTGCGCTCAGGCGTGCTCGTCGAGCGGTATCAGGACAGCTCCAGCTCGGCCACATGGCGGGCCGTTTCGCCCGTGTCGTCCTGCCAGGTGAACTCGGCCTCTCCACTCTCCACGGGAGTGAGGAAGAAGCGCAGGTAGGGGTTGGCGGAAACCGCCTGATGCAGGTCGGCCTCGAACACCACATCGCCATCGATGGAGACGCTGAAGCGTTCGACGATGTGGCGGGGCAGGGTTTCTCCGTCATCCCCTTCGCGCAGCCCGGTCTCCATGGGGTGATTGATCAGCGTGCGCACCTCGGCAGGTTCCCCGGCGGACAGCCCTGAGGGAACGCTGACGCGCGGATTGGAGAGCGCGTCGTTGGCATCGTTGCCGTTACGCATCAGACAGCCGCTCACGGTGATGCGCACCTCGCGCGAGGTGGCAAAACGTTCGCCCTGGTGGCTGGTGGCAATGGCGATGACCTGCTGGGTCTCGTTGAGACGCACCCGGGTGGAGATCTCCGGCTTGGCGCTCAGCTGTGTCAGGCGGAAGGTGGCTACCTCGGGGTAGGGGTTGCCGTTGGCGAACAGGTCGATGCGCTCGATGTAATCGCCCTCGGCGAGTTCGCCATCGAAGCTGACCGTGAGCGGCACGGCAGAGCCGTCTTCGGACACGTGCGGCAGGTCGAGCGTCAGCCCCTCGGTGCTGGGTGTGCTCTCGCCCAGCACGCTCTGAGCGGCTTCCAGGCGCTGCCAGGGCTCGTTGGCGAACCCGGGCATGGCCAGACCGGCCAGCCCGAGGCCGGCGCAGGCCAGGGTCAGCCCGCGCAGCAGGCGGCGGCGAGAGGCGTCGTGACGAGATTGACGGAACGGATGCATGGACTCCTCCAGTTGATCAATGCTTTGACAGCGCCAACGGCCCGCGGATTCCCAGACGCGCACCCAGCACGATGCCGGCCACGGCGAGGAACGAGGCGAGCGACAGCGTCGAGAAGCCCGACAGGCCCTGGCCGATGGAGCAGCCCAGCGACATCACGCCGCCTATGCCCATGAGAGCACCCCCCGTCATGCTGCGCAGCATATGGGCCGGCGAGTCGAACGAATGCAGGCGGAAGTCCCGCCGCAGCAGCGCCGTGGCCAGCGCCCCCAGCACGACACCGCCCACCACGCTGACGCCGAAGCCCAGGCGGGTGCCGGTGGAGAGCATGAGGTACTGCAGCGACTCGCCGATGGGCGCGACGAAGGTGAGACTGGCCAGGCGCACGGGTTCGAAGTCGTCGAAGCCGAGCACGCCGGTGGTGTACCAGCTGGCAGGCACCAGGGCGCCGATGGCAAGGCCGCTGGCCCACTCCCGCGGAGTGTGGCGAAAGGCCGGACTGGTGAAGGCCCAGGCGCACAGGCCGCCACCCACCAGCAGTGCCGGCAGCCAGCCCGGCAGACCGATCAGGTTCGGCAGGGTGGCCGCGGGCAGGCGCAGCGTGGTAGCGCCATCGAGCCACAGCCGCAGCGGGGCAAGCACGCCCGACAGCATCATGAAGGCTGCCAGACCCAGGCACACCAGCACCACGAAGCTGCGCAGGTTGCCGCTGGCGAGCAGCACCAGGGCGCGGGCCCCGCAGCCGTTGGCCAGGGCCATGCCGTAACCGAAGAGCAGGCCGCCCAGCGGCACGGCCAGCCAGGAGAACCTGTCCACCGCGTACAGCGAGGCGTCGAGCGAGACCAGCCCGGTCGCGACCAGGCCCTGGCTGCCCAGCACGGCCACGCCCATGGCCACGGCGAAGGCCCGCAGCTTGCGTGAATCGCCCTGCGTCGTGGCGTTGACCACACCGCGCAGCAGGCAGAAGCCGGAGAGCTGGCCGACGGCGCCGAAGACAAGGCCGATCGCCAACCCCGCCCAAACGACCAGCTCGGTATGACTCATGGTGCGCAGCTCCTCGAGAAATGCGATGTAATGAAAAGGACCGCCCGCGGGCGGCCCTTCGATGACGCCACCTTGGGTGGCCGAGCAGTATAGCGCCTTGCCGCGATGGAGTTCAGGTCTGAGTGCCCCATGTATCCTGGCAGATGGCGTTGTACCAGCCGACGGCATACTGGGCTTCCAGCGCCCGCGTAGCGCTGGGAGCGCCGGTCGGGCTCACGCCGCCGGAACCTTCCACTTCGGCAATCGCGCCGTCCACCACGCGGTAGACCCCGGCCACCGAGATACCGTACTCGGGGCCCACCAGGCTGTAGCAGGTATTGGTCCAGTAGGCCTCGGGGGCCGGGCGCGACTCGAGCGAAGCGGCGATGGCGGCCGCCACGACCTTGGCCTGGGCATTGGCACAGAAGCCTGACTTGGGCATCGGCGCGGCGACAGTGGCATCGCCGATCACGTAGATGTCCTCGACCTGCTGCGATTCGAAGGTCTCGGGCTTGACCGGCACCCAGCCGGAGTCGTCGGTGACGCCGGCACGTTCGGCGATCCAGCCGGCCTTCTGTGGCGGGATGACGTTGAGCACGTCGGCCTTGTGCACGGTGCCGAATTCGGTTTCCACCTCCAGGCGCTCGGCGTCCACCCGCGTGACACGGCCGTCGTTGGAGAGTCCCACCCACTCGATACGGTCGCCGTAGAGCTGCTCCCAGCCCTCCATGAACAGCCCCTGCTTGGAGAAGTTGTCCTTGGCGTCGAGGATCAACACCTTGGACTTGGGCTTGTACTGGGCCAGGTAATTGGCCACGAGGCTGGCGCGCTCGTAGGGGCCGGGCGGGCAGCGGAAGGGGTTCTCCGGGGCCACCATGACGAAGGTGCCGCCATCCTCCATGGCTTCCAGCTGGGCGCGCAGCTTTTCCGTCTGACTGCCGGCCTTCCAGGCGTGGGGCGCCTTCTCGGCAGCCGCTTCGTCGTAGCCCTCCAGGGCATTCCAGCGGATGTCGATCCCCGGGGAGAGTAGCAGCCGGTCGTAGTCGAGCTCGCTGCCGGTGGAGAGGGTGACCTTGTGCGCGGCGGCATCGACATCCTCGGCCCTGGCATGGATCACGCGAACCCCATAGCGATCCTGCAGCTCGTCGTACCCGTGGGCGATCTCATCCATGCTGCGCAGCCCGCCCAGGTGCAGGTTGCTGAACGGGCAGGTGTAGAAGGTCTCGGCCGGCTCGACCAGGATCACCTCGATGGCCGGATTGGCTCGCTTGAGATACTTGGCCGCCGTAGCACCACCGAAGCCGCCGCCCACGACGACGACCTTACCGGCGTGCTGTCCGCCGATGGCGAAGGGCGTAACGCCGCCTACCAGGGGCAGCAGCGAGGCGGCACCCAGGCCCTTGATCAGTTGCCGACGATTGATGCCGGAACGTTGGGAATGCTGTGTCATGGCGCGCCTCACTCCTGCGGTTCTTGTTCTGCTTGCGAATCGTCATCGCCGTCTGGGTCGATGGCGGCAAAATGGGCAGCCAGGGCGGCCAGCTCCTCGTCGGTGAAGCCCTTGGCGATACGATCCATGATAGTGGTATCGCTCTGCTCCTCGTGCTTGAACGCGAGCAACCGCGCCTCGAGAACCTCGGCGGGCCGCCCGGCGAGGGCCGGCACGCTGCCTACCAGGCGACCGTCGGTGCCATGGCAGTTGGCGCAGGCGGCGGCCATGAGATCAACCTGCTCGGAGGAGAAACTGGGTTCGGCGAGACTCTTGGCGGCGATGCCCCCGAACAGCAGCACCCCCAGCACCGGTGCAGCCGCCCTGCGAAAGAACCGTTTCATCGTCAGGCTCCTGATTGCGTTGTCTGTTGTTCGAATATCCGTAAGGGAAGCTAAGCGGAATGTTAAAGCCAAGGACAGCCCCTCAGAAGGAACACTTCGGCATTCCCTTATGACTGAATATACAACAATCGGCCGTTGTTATTACCTTGAAGCATTCCAGCAACCGCCACGACGTCCCGGGCGGGCGCGGCAGCGTGGAAGGACCGATGCGGTTTCGCGCGCAGCGTTGACAACTTTGCTCGGCACTCTTGTGCGCGGTCAACTAGAGTGGAAATTACGAAGACAACAAGACGTCGTCCGAACCACCCGGCCGGAAAGACGCTTGCCAGTCCCTACCATGGCGACCAAACGGGGTACGACAATGAATGCAGCGACCAAATCCTCAGGGCAGAGCTCCGCACCCAACGTCAAGATCACCATCAACCCCATTGGCATGGACAGACCGCGAGCCTGGCTGGCTGCGGGTTTCGAGGATTTCCGTCGGGCCACGGCCGTCAGTCTTGCCTACGGCATGTTCTGGGTCGGCCTGAGTATCGCCGTCACGGCCGGGGCCATCGTCCTCGACCTGTGGCATTGGTTGCTGCCGCTGGTGGCCGGCTTCATGTTCATCGGCCCCCTGGTCGCGGTGGGTTCCTACGGGATCAGCCGGGCGCTCGAGGAGGGCCGCGTGCCGCACCTCGGCGACGCTTTCGGCGCCTGGCGCCCCCATGCCGGGCAACTGGCGATGATGGGCGTGATGATGATGATCTTCTTCCTGGCCTGGATTCGCCTGGCGACCCTGCTCTTTGCGCTCTTCTTCGGCTTCGAGGCGCCGGGCGTGGCGGAGCTCTACGCTTCGCTGCTGACCACCCCGGAAGGGCTCGGACTGATCGCGGTAGGCACCGCGGCGGGAGCCGTGCTGGCCTTCGGCGCTTTTTCCATCAGTGTGGTCGCCATTCCGACGCTGATGGACCAGGACCTGACCTTCATGGAGGGCATCGAAGCGAGCGTGCGCACCGTCGCGCGCAACTTCAAGCCGATGCTGCTGTGGGCAGTCATCCTGACCGGCAGCGTACTGATTGGCATGATGACGTTCTACATCGGCCTGGCGCTGATCCTGCCGGTACTGGGGCATGCCAGTTGGCACGCCTATGAGGATCTGGTTCGCTGTGAGCCGGTGGAGAAGCTGGAATCGTGATCCGCCCACAGGCAGGAGGCCGGTGCCTCCTGCCTGTCCAGAATACGCTTTCCCTACCTGAACTTTTCTTCAGTTTCGCGTACGCTTGGCCCATCCCAATGACTCGGACGGTCCACTATGCCTCGATCATGGCCAAGCTGTGCAATGGCTGCAGCCGCTTTGTTCCTTTCCTCCACCTTGCTGTCTGCGCAGGCTGCGACGCTGCCGCCACCCGAAGGTGAGGTGCTGCTCAGAGTGACGGGCAATATCGAACACTCGAATGTGGACGGCGAGCTGCAGCTTGACCTGGACCAACTGATGACGCTTTCTCCCCACGTCATCGAGACGGCCACGCCCTGGACGGAGGGCATCGGACGCTTCGAGGGGCCGCTGTTTCGTGCCGTGCTGGAAGCGGCTGGCGCTGAGGGCGAGCGGGTCCGGGTAACGTCGCTGAACGAGTACGAGATCGAGATACCCTGGTCCGACCTGTACGATTACGATGTGATTCTCGCCGTCATGCGCGACGGCG
This sequence comes from Billgrantia desiderata, assembly GCA_011742915.1. GTDB lineage: Bacteria > Pseudomonadota > Gammaproteobacteria > Pseudomonadales > Halomonadaceae > Halomonas > Halomonas desiderata. The sequence continues at coordinate 23,797 of JAAQTN010000008.1, forward strand.
AGCCCATCGCGGTGCGCGACCTGGGGCCCGTGCTGGTGCTCTACCCCTTCGATGAGCACCCCGAACTGCTCAACGAAACCATTCGCCATCGCTCCGTCTGGCATGTGGGTACCGTCGATGTGCAGTGAGGTCTCGCGGCGAAGCCTCAGTACGGGGCGCTGAAGCATGTTGCGCTATCCGCTGCGACTGAAGCTGGGGGCGGTGGCGGCCTTGCTGTTCTTCGCTGCCGCTTTGGTAGTCGTAGGGTTGGCGGCATGGCGTCAGGAGGAGTTGCATCAGAGCGTCATCGGCGATGCCGCCTGGCATGCCTACAAGCTCGATCGCGACATCATCCAGCTGCGCAGCGATCTGGTGCAGCAGGTCGGCAGCGCCCGCTCGCTGGATGCCCTGCGGCTGCGCTTCGAGCTGATCTACAGCCGGGTAAACCTGCTGCAGCGTGGCGATGTCAATCAGTTGCTGCAGCAGATCCCGGTGGCCAAGCGGCTGCTGCCGGACCTCGTCGTGCTCATGACCGACATCGACAGCCTGCTCGACGAAATCGACCAGTTGGGGCAGGGAGAGCGCTGGGTGTTGTCCGACCGGCTGGAGCGGGTCGGGGGACTGACCGAGCAGCTGATCATCGCCGTCAATGGCCACCTCGCCGAAGCGGCCACCCGCGACCGGGAGGCGCTGCAGACGCTGTATGCGCTGTTGCTGGCGCTGATCATGGCCATGAGTCTGGCGGCGCTGATGGTGGTGGTGTTTCTGGTGCGGGAGGCGCGCGACAATGCCGAGGCCCGGCGTTCTCTGGAGTCGCTGAGCCGCGAACTGCAAGCCACCGCGCATCGTGCCGAGGCTGCCAGTCAGGCCAAATCGGAGTTTCTGGCCACCGTGAGCCATGAGATTCGTACGCCGTTGAACGGCGTCATCGGCATGAGCGATCTGCTCATGGACCAGCCGATCGATCCGAAATCGCGAGAGTACGCCCGCACCCTGCATGTCAGCGCCGCACGGCTGCTGGAACTGATCAACGACATACTCGACTTCTCCAAGATCGAATCGGGCAAGCTGGAGCTCGAACGGCGCCCGATTCGCCTGACCACGCTGATCGGCGAGGCCTGCCGGCTGTTCGGACCGCACGCCGAAGCCAAGGGGCTCAAGCTCACGACGGCGGTGTCCTCGGCGCTGCCTGAGCACGTGATGGGCGATCCGGCCCGGCTGCGCCAGGTGCTGCTCAATCTGCTCTCCAACGCCATCAAGTTCACCGAACACGGTGAGGTCTGCGTCGAGGCGGCACTGAGCGAACAGGGGGAACTGGTGCTCGCCGTGAGGGATACGGGCCCCGGGGTCGCGCCGGAGAAGCAGGACTGGCTTTTCGAACCCTTTCGACAGGCAGACGCCTCGACCGCCAGGCGCTACGGCGGTACCGGACTGGGCCTCGCCATCTGCCGTCGCCTGACGGAAGCCATGGGCGGCAGAATCGGGGTCGACAGCGCCCCCGGCCAGGGCAGCCGTTTCTGGGTCGTTCTGCCGCTGGAAACGGTGGTTTCCAGCGAACCTGAGTCACCGGTGTTCCAACCGATTCTGGAACCTGCTGCTGGCGGGAAGGTGCTGCTGGTCGAAGACAACCCGGTCAACCAGCAGGTGGCTGTGGCGATGCTGGAACGCCACGGCTGTACGGTCAGCGTTGCAGACAGCGGCGAAAAAGCCTTGGAAATGGCTGGCCGTGAGCGCTTCGACATGATCTTCATGGACGTGCAGATGCCCGGCATGGACGGTCTGGAAACGACTCGTCGCCTGCGCTCGAGGGAAGGCTGGCTTGCCGAAGTGCCCATCGTGGCGATGACGGCAGGGGGGCCGGGAGCCGAGCGCGAGCGCTGCCTCACGGTCGGCATGAGCGGCTATCTCGCGAAGCCGCTGCGACGCGCTGAGCTGGCAGCGGCGCTGCGCCAGGGTCTGTCCGGGAAGGAGCAGGTCGAGGGTGTGGAAGAGCGCGCGAGTGCCGACATGCTGGATGAAGGGGTACTCAGGGAGTTGCGCGAGTCGCTGGGGCTGGAGGCGCTGGCCGCCTTGCTTGCGGTGCACCGCGAGCAATTGCAGCAGCATACCGAGAGCCTGGAGCAGGCATTCGAGCAGGGGGATCTGGCGGCACTTGCCGCGCGTGCACACCGGCTCAAGGGGGAGTCGGGCAGTCTCGGCGGGCGCAGGCTTGCCGACTCGGCACGGCGCCTCGAACTTGCCGCGCGCGATGAGCGGCATGACGAGGCAGCCGTCGAGCTTCGGGTCCTGCAGGCCAGCATCCCCGTCACCCTAGAGGCGCTGGAGAGCTGGCTGAGTGCCTGCCAAGACTGATGCGGCGTCTTTCGATACCGGGCGTCAGGCTTCGGGCTCGATGCGATAGAGCCCGCCGTCGCTCTCGTCGGTAAGCACGTAGAGCAGACCGTCGGGGCCCTGGCGCACGTCGCGAATACGACCCAGCTCGTTCTCCAGCAGGATCTCTTCATGGGCGATGGCTTCGCCATCCAGCACCACGCGATGGAGGCGTTCGGCGTAGAGCGCCCCGATGAAGAGGTTGCCCTGCCAGCCCGGGAACTCGTCCCCGGTGTAGAACGTCAGCCCCGAGGGCGCCAGGGTGTCTTCCCACACGTGTACCGGCGGCTTGACGCCGGGCGCCACCTCGCCGATGCCGATGAACTCGTCGGTGTCGTATTCCCGTCCGAAGGAGACCTGAGGCCAGCCGTGGTTGCTGCCGGCCTCGGCGACGTAGAGCTGCTCGCCGCCACCGGAAGGGCCATGGTCGATGGCCCACAGCTCGCCGGTTTCGGGGTGCAGTGCCAGCCCCTGATTGTTGCGGTGGCCGTAGGAGAAGATCTCGGGACGCAGGTTGCCCGGCTCCGCCTCGATGAAGGGATTGCCTTCGAAGGCGCCGCCGTCCTCGTGCAGGCGAATGATCGAGCCACCCGGATCGGTGAGATCCTGGGAGGGGTAGCGAATGCCGCGGTCGCCGATGGAGAACATCACGCTGCCGTCGCCGGGAAAGACGATACGCGAACCGTAGTGACGGCCGGGCGCGGTGCGCGGCACCTGGGCATAGATGGTCTCGAGGTCGGTCAGCTCGCTGCCGTCGTCGCTCAGGCGGGCGCGGGCCAGCGCCGTGCCGGTGCCGTACTCGTCGTCGCCCATGACCGAGTCGTCGTCGCCGGGGCTGGAGTAGGTGAAGTAGATCCAGCCGTTGTTCTCGTAATCGGGATGCACGACGACATCCAGCAGGCCGCCCTGGTTGCCACCTTCGGGAGCGGTCTGCTGATCCTCTTCGGCATCGATCTTGGGCAGGTTGCCGACCTCGGTCACCTCGTCGCCATCGACTAGGTACAGGCGGCCCGGACGCGCGGTGATCAGCATCCGCTCGTCTGGCAGCCAGGCGACGGCCCAGGGGTGTTCGATACCGCCCACCACCTGAGTCACGGTCAGGGTGGCTTCTTCGCTCTCCACGCCGGAGGCCACCTCTTCATTGGTGACCTGGACGTCGGCGTGGGCGAGTCCGGCGAATGCCATGCCGCCGGTTACGGCGAGGGCGAGCGGGGTGCGTGTAAAGTGCGGATGAGAAGGGGATCCGTATAGCTTCATGTCGCATTGCTCCTTGCAGGCGAGGGGAAGCGACGCCGTGAAGCGCCGATCCCTAGCCAGCGTAGGAAAACCCACCGGGCTCCTCAAGTTGGGAGCCGGGCCCAATGAAGGGGCGTTTCTCCCTCCAAAGTACCGTCTTGGCGAGACCTCACCAGTGCTTTACTGAGGTTGCCGTCGCCCATCGGCGCGGTGCCACTCGACACGACAACAACCTTGGAGGAACCGCCATGTGGACCAAGCCCAGCTTTCGTGACCTGCGCCTCGGCTTCGAAGTCACCCTGTACATTGCCAACCGCTGATCGATCGATGCCACGGGGCCGAGAGGTCCCGTGTTTCAGCTTCAGGAGAGTGCCATGCAGGTGCTGATACTCGGCTCGGCGGCGGGCGGTGGGTTCCCGCAGTGGAACTGCAACTGTCGCAACTGCCGCGACGTGCGTCTCGGCCAACCCGGCTTCGTGGCGAGAACCCAGTCGTCGATAGCGGTGAGCATGGACGGCGAGCGCTGGCTGCTGTGCAACGCCTCACCCGATATCCGCGCCCAGCTCGGCGCCTCGCCGGCGCTCTTTCCCAGGCGCGGCCTGCGTCACACCGGCATTGCCGAGGTGCTGCTGGTGGATGCGCAGATCGATCACGTGAGCGGGCTGCTGTCACTGCGTGAGGGGTGCCCGCTCGACGTCTGGTGCACGCCCAACGTGCATGACGATCTCTCCAGCGGCTTTCCGCTGTTCCCCATGCTGCGCCACTGGAACGGTGGGCTCACCTGGCGCGAGATCCCGCTGGCAGGGGAGCGTGAGCGCTGCACCTTCCAGGTGCCGAGCTGCCCCGGGCTCGAGATCACCGCACTCTCGTTGAGCTCCAATGCGCCGCCTTATTCTCCGCGCCGCGGCGCACCGGCCACCGGCGACAACCTGGGGCTGCTGCTGCGCGACACGCTGACGGGCGGCGTGCTGTTCTACGGACCGGGCCTGGGCGAGCCGAGCGAGGCGGCGCGGAAGTTGATGCAGCAGGCCGACTGCGTGCTGGTGGACGGCACCCTGTGGCACGACGACGAGATGATACGCCTTGGCATCGGCCATGCCACCGGGCGCGACATGGGGCATCTGGCGCTGGCCGGCGAAGCGGGCATGATCGCCGAGCTCGATGCGCTGCCGGAGACGACGCGGCGCATTCTGATTCATATCAACAACACCAATCCCGTGCTCGACGAGGCCTCTCCGGAACGCGCCGTGCTGAACCGGCGTGGCATCGAGGTGGCCCACGACGGCATGCAGCTCATCCTGTAGCCGCTGGAAGAGTCGTCCCACGTCACAGACGACGACAAGACAAAACAGAACAACAAAGAGGGGCTCGCCATGAACGCCGTGCAAATATCGCCGACCACCGCACTCTCGCCCGAGGCCTTTCGTGAGGCCCTGATGGCCAAGGGTGCCTACTACCACATCCATCATCCTTATCAGATCGACATGGCAGAAGGGCGTGCCACGCCGGAGCAGATCCGTGGCTGGGTGGCCAACCGCTTCTATTACCAGGTGATGATCCCGCAGAAGGACGCCGCGCTGCTGGCCAACTGCCCGGATGCCGACACCCGGCGGCGCTGGATTCAGCGCCTGCTCGACCATGACGGACGCGATGAAGACGCCGGCGGCATCGAGGCCTGGCTGACCCTGGGCGAAGCCGTGGGCCTCTCCCGCGACGAGCTGTGGTCGCAGCAGCACGTGTTGCCCGGCGTGCGCTTCGCGGTGGATGCCTACGTCAATTTCGTGCGCCGGGCGAGCTGGCAGGAGGGGGCGATCTCTTCGCTCACCGAGCTGTTCGCCCCTCTGGCGCACCAGAGTCGCCTCGATACCTGGCCGGGTCACTACCCCTGGATCGACGAGGCCGGCTACGGCTACTTCCGCAAGCGCCTGAAGGAGGCGCGCCGTGACGTCGAGCATGGCCTGGAGGTGGCGCTCACGGTGTGCACCACCGTGGAAACCCAGCAGCGCACGCTGGAGATTCTGCAGTTCAAGCTCGACGTGCTGTGGAGCATGCTCGACGCCATGACCCTGGCCTATCAGCTTGGCCGTCCGCCCTACCACAGCGTGACCGAGCGGGCCGTGTTCCATCGGGGGTTGGCATGAGCCCGGAGGTGGCTCCGGCGCTGCGCCGCGGCTGGCGGCTGCAGTGGGAGCCCGCTCAGCAGCGTCACGTGCTGCTCTACCCCGAGGGCATGGTGCAGCTCAACGAGAGTGCCGGCGCCATCTTGGCGCTGGTCGATGGTCGGCGCCATGAGGAGGACATCGTGGCCGAGCTGGAGGCGCAGTTCCCCGGTGCCGCGGAGATTGCCGACGACGTGGCGGCGTTTCTCGCCGAGGCCGGGCGCCAGGGCTGGCTGGAGGTGGGCCCATGAGCCATGCCGCGTCCCCGCAAGCGATCGACCCGCCCCTGTGGCTGCTGGCCGAGCTGACCTATCGCTGCCCGCTGCAGTGCCCCTACTGCTCCAACCCGCTCGACTTCGCCCGCTACCGTGACGAACTCGACACCGATGCCTGGATCGACGTGCTGCGCCAGGCGCGGGCCATGGGCGCCGTGCAGCTCGGTTTCTCCGGGGGCGAGCCGTTGGTGCGGCGCGATCTGGAGGTGCTGGTCGCCGAGGCGCGGCGGCTCGGTTTCTACACCAACCTGATCACTTCCGGGGTGGGGCTGGACGGTACCCGGATCGAGGCGCTGCGCGAGGCGGGGCTGGATCACATCCAGATCAGCCTGCAGGCCGCGGATGACGAGCTGGCCGCCGCCGTGGCGGGCTCGGCCAAGGCCCATGCCGCCAAGCTGGCCATGGCGAGGGCGGTCAAGGCGGCCGGCTATCCCATGGTGCTCAACGTGGTGCTGCATCGGCACAACATCGACGACACCGACCGGCTGATCGCCCTGTGCGACGAACTGGGGGCCGACGCCGTGGAGCTGGCCAGCTGTCAGTATTACGGCTGGGCCAAGCTCAACCGCGCCGGTCTGCTGCCGAGCCGTGCCCAGGTCGAGCGCGCCGAGGCGGTGACGCAGCGCTGGCGCGAGCGTCTCGCCGAGCGCGGGCGGGAGATGCGCCTGTTGTTCGTGGTACCCGACTACTTTGCCGAGCGCCCCAAGGCGTGCATGGGCGGCTGGGGGGCGATCTTTCTCACCGTGGCGCCGGACGGCAGCGTGCTGCCGTGTCACAGCGCCCGCGAGCTGCCCATGGCCTTTCCCCATGTGCGCGACGGCTCGCTCGAAGAGATCTGGTACGCCAGCGAAGCGTTCAACCGCTTTCGCGGTGACGCCTGGATGCCCGAGCCCTGCGGCAGCTGCAGCGAGCGCCACCAGGACCACGGCGGCTGCCGCTGTCAGGCGTTCCTGCTCACCGGCGACCCGGCGGCCGCCGACCCGGTGTGCCGCAAGTCGCCCCGGCGCGAGCTGATCGACCGGGCCGTGGCCGAGGCCGCCGAGTCGGCCGGCGACATCGCGGCGCTGGTGCCGAGGCAGGCAAGGCATTCGCGCACCTTCTGGCGCGGCTGAGAGTACCCGACCAAGGGCGAAGGGCGCTGGGGCAGGCCGGCTCGTACCATGACGGTAATGCGCCCGCGCGAGGCGACGACATAACAAGAAACCGCTGATCTCGGCCGCGCCTCTTTGCCGGTCAGCGTCAAGGGAAGCGCTGGACAAATCGCCGAGCGAGGTGAAGCACAAGGCGCCCGGAGCACAGGAACCGGAGCATATGAGGTATATGTGAGGATTCCGCGCACCGCGCAACGCAGTGATTCGCTCGTGCAGGCATTTGTGCAGTGTTTCCCAAGCGGAGACCCGGTATGGCATCCAATATCAACGAGCTGCGCAAGTTCGTGGCTCCGGAGATCATCTTCGGCGACGGTGCCCGGCGCGCCGTGGCCAACTTCGTGGGCACCTTCGGCGCCGAGCGGGTGCTGCTGGTGTCGGACCCCGGCGTGGTGTTGGCCGGCTGGGTCGAGGAGGTGGAGGCGGATCTGGCGGAGCAGGGCATCTTCAGCCAGCGCTTCACCTCGGTCTCGCCCAACCCGCGGGCCGAGGAGGTCATGGCGGGGGCTATGGCGTACCGCGAGATGGGCGCCCAGGCCATCGTCGCCATCGGCGGCGGCAGCCCCATGGATTGCGCCAAGGGCATCGGTATCGTCGTCGCTCACGACGGCCACATCATCGACTTCGAGGGCGTCGACACCCTGCGGGTGCCCATCCCGCCGCTGATCTTCGTGCCCACCACGGCGGGCACCTCGGCCGACATCTCCCAGTTCGCGATCATCTCCGACCAGCAGCGACGCATGAAATTCTCCATCGTCAGCAAGTCGGTGGTACCGGACGTCTCGCTGATCGACCCCCAGGTCACCATGACCATGAGCCCCTTCCTCACGGCGTGCACCGGCGTCGATGCCCTGGTGCATGCCATCGAGGCCTTCGTCTCCACCGGCAGCGGACCGCTCACCGATGCCCATGCCCTGGAGGCCATGCGCCTGATCAATGGGCATCTGGTGGCGCTGGTACAGGCTCCCCACGACCTGGAACTGCGTTCCCAGGTCATGCTCGGCAGCATGCAGGCGGGGCTGGCGTTCTCCAACGCCATACTCGGCGCCGTACATGCCATGTCGCACAGTCTCGGCGGCTTCCTCGACCTGCCCCATGGGCTGTGCAATTCACTGCTGCTCGAGCACGTGGTGGCCTACAACTTCGAGGCCGCGCCGGAGCGCTTCACCCGCATTGCCGAGACCCTGGGCATCGACTGTCGCGGGTTGAACAGCACACAGGTCAAGGCGCGGCTGATCGATCACCTGATCGAGTTGAAGCGGGCCGTGGGCCTGACGGGCAGCCTGGGCAGGCTCGGTGTCCACACCAGCGACGTGCCGTTCCTGGCCCGCCACGCACTGGAGGACCCCTGCATCCTGACCAATCCGCGCCGCTCCAGCCCCCGCGACGTCCAGGTGGTGTACGAGGAGGCGATGTGACGCGCCAAGCGACAGGTAGCCGATGAAGAAGGCCGGCGACCCCGAGGGCTATTCGGTCAGTCAGCTGCTGGGCTTGGGTCAGCAGTCGGCGCGCAAGAGCTACTACCCCGAGCTGACGGCGCGCATGGCCGAGCTCGAGGCGGAGCGCAACCGCTACAAATGGCTGTTCGAGAACGCCCTGCACGGTATCTTCCAGGCCTCGCTGGGCGGACGCCTGCTGGCCGCCAATCCGGCGCTGGCGGCCATGCTCGGCGATGCCGACGTGGCCGCCACGCTGGCACGCTGCACGTCGCTGGAAGCGCTGTTCGCCGATGCCGAGGGACTCGACGAGGTCTCCCGCCTGCTGCACAGGCAGGGTCACCTGCAAGGCCATACCACCTGGCTGGCCGGCTGCGACGGCAGGCGGGTACCGGTGGCCCTGACCCTGCTGCGCAAGCCGGACCGGGGCGGCGAGATCCTGGTCGAGGGTTTCGTGGCCGACATCACCGAGCGCGAACGCGCGCGCCAGGAGCTGCTGGCGCTCAATGCGCGGCTCGAGGCTCGCGTGCGCGAGCGCACCCAGCGGCTCGAGCAGCTCAATGACGATCTGGCCGGCGAGGTGGCCGAACGCCGCCTGATCGAGGAGCAGCTGCGCGCCGCCCGTGACCTGGCCCAGGAGGCCAATCGCAGCAAGGACCGCTACCTGGCGGCAGCCAGCCACGACTTGTTGCAGCCGCTCAATGCGGCCCGGCTGCTGGTTTCCACGCTGCGCGAGCGTGCCTTGGACGATGACGCGAGCCGCCTGGTCGACAGCATCCATCTCTCCCTCGAGGGCGCCGAGGAGCTGCTCACCGACCTGCTCGACATCGCCCGGCTCGACCAGGAGCGCATCCAGCCGCAGCGCGAGTGCTTTCCGCTCGCGCAGATGCTGTGCGGCCTGGTGGCCGAATATGCGCCGCGTGCCCAGCGCAAGGCGCTGCGCTTTCGCTGCGTGGAGAGCAGCCTGTACGTCGACAGTGACCACCGCCTGCTGGGGCGGGTGTTGCGCAACCTGCTCTCCAATGCCTGCCGCTACACCGACGCCGGCAGCGTACTGCTGGGCGTGCGGCGCCGCGGCGACGTCGTTTCCATCGAGGTGCACGACAGTGGGCCGGGCATTCCGCCGGATCAGCTGCGGGCGATCTTCGAGGAGTATCACCAGCTCAACGCCGAGCGGGCGCGTAACCGGCAGGGGGTGGGGCTCGGGCTGGCCATCGTCGAGCGCATCTGCCAGCGGCTGGGGCTGGCGGTGTCGGTGACCTCCACCCTTGGGCGGGGCTCGAGCTTTGCCGTCCAGGTGCCGATCTGCCGCCCGGCGCCTGCCCAGGCTGCCTCGTCGGCCGCCGCTCAGCCGGACAGCCCGCTGACGGGGCGGCGCATGCTGGTGGTGGACAACGACAGCCGGATCCTGATGGGCATGCAGGCCCTGCTCGAGCAGTGGGGCATGCGGTGCGATACCGCCCACGATTTCGACGAAGTACAGGAGCAGCGGCTCGCGGCGCCCGACGTGCTGCTGGTGGACCTGCATCTCGATGCCGGAGAGACCGGCGACCGGCTGGTGGAGAAGCTGCGGCGGCACTGGCGGCAGCCGCAGCTGCCGGCGGTGGTGATCACCGCCGACCGCTCCGAGGCCTGGCGCCGCACCCTGGCGGAGTGCGGTATCCCGCTGCTGCACAAGCCGCTGCGACCCGGCAAGCTGCGTGCCGTGCTCAGTCAACTGATCGCGCGCCAAGAGAAGGGATGAGCGAAGCTACAACCTTGGTCGTAGCCGTGTAAGCGTGCCCCGGCACTCAAGTCCTATGTTGCTGCTTTGCATCAAGCCCTAGACTGAAAGCAGGATCCCTGTCTTGCTCGAGGAGTGCCATGTTGCCATTAGCGAAGTCGCATTACCGTGACCAGGCTTTGCCGGATGAGCCCCTGCGCGTGGCGCACTCCTTCGCCAGGGACCCCGAACTGGCGGCTCAGTACCTGGCCAGCCGACTGCTGCACCCCGACCTCGAGGGCGTGCTGTTCTTCTGTTCCGCCGAGCACGATCTGCCGGCCCTGGCCACGGCCCTGGAGGCGCATCTGGGGGGCGTCAAGCTGTGCGGCTGCACCACCGCGGGCGAACTTGGCAGCGACGGCTACTCGCGAGGCTCCATCGTGGCGGTGGGCTTCGACCGCCGGGCCTTTGCTCTCGACTATCGGCTGATCCGCGATCTCGACCGTTTCACCCTGCTCGACGCCCAGCGCATCACCGACCGGCTGATGGAGCACTGTACCCGTTCGGGGCTGGCGCCGCTCAAGGGTCACACCTTCGCCATGACCCTGCTCGACGGGCTCTCGACCTGCGAGGAGCAGGTGCTGCTGACCTTGACCTCGGTGCTGGCCGGGATTCCTCACTTCGGTGGCAGCGCCGGCGACGACAACCGCCTCACCGGCACGCACGTGTACGGCGAGGGCGCCTTCCATGACCGCGCCGCCGTGGTGCTGATGGTCAACACCGCGCTGGATTTCGAAGTGTTCTCGACCCACCACCTGCGCCCCAGCGGCGAGAAGCTGGTGGTCACGGCGGCCGACCAGGAGCAGCGTCGGGTGATGGAACTCAACGCCGAGCCGGCGGCTCTGGAGTACGCGCGACTGGTGGGCTGTACGCTGGAAGAACTGAACCCCGAGGTGTTCGCGCGTCATCCGCTCGCCGTGAGGCTCCACGACAAGACCTACGTACGCGCCATCCAGAGCGTCAATCCCGACCTCAGCCTGAGCTTCTACTGCGCCGTGGAGACCGGCATCGTGCTGACGGCCATGCAGGCGAGCGATCTGCTGACGGATCTCGACCGTGAAATCGCCGACATCGAAGGGCGCCTGGGGCCGGCGGAGTGCATCCTCGGCTGCGACTGCTTCCTGCGCCGCCTGGAACTCGAGCAGGAGGGGCGGCAGCAGGCGGCCGGGGAGTTCTACCGCCAGCGCCGCATCCTCGGCTTCAACACCTACGGCGAGCACTACAGCGGCCTGCACCTCAACCAGACCTTCAGCGGGGTCTACATAGGACGCTCCCGTGGCGACCACTGAGCGCGAACGCGAGCTGGAGCGCCAGGTCGCCAAGCTTCAGCGCATCAACGCGGCGCTGATCGAGCGGGTCGAGTCGAGCAACCTGCCGCGTACCGCGCCCTATGCCGCCTTCGAGCATGCCGCCCTGCTGGCCGAGCAGGTGCGCGAGCGAACCCGCGCGCTCAACCAGACCCTGCATGAGCTGCGTGCCAGCAACCGCCTGCTGGGCGAGGCGCGGGAGCGGGCCGAGCAGGCCAACCAGTACCTGGTCGATGCCATCGAGAGCATCACCGACGCCTTCGTGCTGTTCGGTGCCGACCAGCGCATTCGTCACTACAACAGCCGCTTCGCCGAGTTCTGGCGGCCGGCAGGCATCGAGGTGCATGCCGGCATGACCCTGGAGGAGCTGCGCCGGCTGGCGCTGAGCTCGGGGTTGGTGGTCAGCGAGCAGCTCAAGCAGCGCCAGGGGCGTACCGTCTATCAGCTTCACGACGGGCGCTGGGTGCAGGTCAACCAGCGGCCGATTCGCGGCGGCGGCAGGGTATTCCTCTACGTCGACATCACCGAGCTCAAGCGCCATGAGCACGCCGAGCGCGAGCATGCCCTGGCGCAGAAGTCGCGCCTGCTGCAGGCCACCCTGGACAGCCTCTCCCAGGGGGTGGCCGTGGTCACCCCTCAGGGCCAGCTGGAGATGCACAACCAGCGCTTCTCTCAGCTCACCGGTCTCGCGGGGCTGACGCTGCCGCTGGCGCTGACCGAGCTGAGCCGTGCCAGCGAACTGGTCGACCCCGCCGATGGGCAGGCCGTGCTGGCCGCCTGCGAGCGCCGGCTCAGCGACGGCCGCGTGGTGGAGGTACGCGGCCACCCCATGCCGGGCGGCGGTCAGGTGCTGACCTACACCGACATCACCGAGCGCATTCGCCAGGCCGAGGCGCTGGCCGAGCGGGAACGCTGGATCCGTACCATCACCGACCACGTGCCGGCGATGATCGCCTACCTGGATCGAGGGCTGCGCTACGTGTTCACCAACCGGGTCTACGAGGAGTGGTACGGCTGGCCCCACGACCTGCTGCTGGGTTCGGCGCTCGGCGACCTCCATTCGGCGGAGCATTGCGCGCGCCTGATGCCCTACCTGCAGCGGGTGCTGGCGGGGGAGCGCATCAGCTTCGAACTGCCCGAGCAGAATGCCGAGGGCGAGCACCGGGTGCTGCTGCGGGCCTACGTGCCGCACCGGGACAGCGATGGCAGCGTGATCGGCTTCTTCGTGCTGATCCGTGACATCACCGAGCAGCGGCGCACCTCCGAGGCGCTGCACCATGCCTATCAGAACCTCGAGCAGCGAGTGCGGGAGCGTACCGCGGAGCTGACCCGGGTCAACGCCCAGTTGCGCGAGGAGATCGAGGAGCGGCTGGCCGCCGAAGGCCAACTGCGCGAGGCCAAGACCGAGGCCGAGGCGGCCAACCTCTCCAAGACCAAGTTCCTGGCAGCGGTGAGCCATGACCTGTTGCAGCCGCTCAATGCGGCCCGGCTGTTCGTCGGTGCCCTGGTGGAGCAGGAGATGTCGCCGGCCAATCAGGAGCTGATCCAGCAGGTGGGCCATTCGCTGAAGGACGTGGAGGCGCTGCTCGGCACCCTGGTCGACATCTCCAAGCTGGATGCCGGCGTGATCACTCCCGAGGTCGCGCCCTTCGCCATTCGCGACCTGCTCGACGGCCTGGCGCGGGAGTATCGCCAGGTGGCCGCCAGCGAGGGTCTGGAGTTCCACTACGTGCCGTCGTCGGCGCTGGTCAGCAGCGACATCTCGCTGCTCGCCCGGGTGATCCGCAACCTGCTCAGCAACGCCGTGCGCTATACCCCTCGCGGCCGCCTGCTGCTGGGCTGTCGGCGGCGCCGGGAGGGGCTCGAGATCCAGGTACTCGATACCGGCTGCGGCATCGCCGAAGAGGAGCGCGAGCTGATCTTCCAGGAGTTTCGGCGTCTGCCGGCGGCGGCCAACGCGCGGGATCGCGGCCTGGGTCTCGGCCTCTCCATCGTCGACAAGATCACGCGCATGCTGCAGCAGCCGGTGCGGGTGGCGTCGCGGGTCGGGCACGGCACCCTGTTCGGTGTGACGCTGCCCTACGCCCAGCGCGTCGAGGTCGGCGAGCGGCGTCAGCCCGTAGGCTGCGTGGCCGGTCGCGAACTCGCCGGACGGCGGCTGTGGGTGGTGGACAACGATCCTTCCATCTGCCTGGCCATGCGCCACCTGCTGGAACGTTGGGGCTGTCAGGTGGTGGTCGCCGAGAGTGAGGAGCGTCTCGCCGCGCGGGTGAACCTGGCCGATGGCGAGGCCGATGCCCTGGTGGTCGACTATCACCTCGACCACGAGCGCAGCGGGGTGGCGCTGGCGGAGCGCATCAACGCGCTACGTCAGGAGCCGCTGCCGGTATTGGTGATCACCGCCGATCACAGTCGCGAGCTGCGCCAGCGGGTGCGCGAGCTGGGCTTCCAGCTGCTCAACAAGCCGGTCAAGCCGCTGCGCTTGAGAACCACGTTGCAGCAGCTGCTGGCGGAGACTCCACTCGAATTCGTCGAGGAAGCGGATCAGGGCTTGCGCAGATAGCGGCTGAAGTCGATGTCGCTGGCCGAGAGAATCGCCTGGACTCGGTTGCTCACGCCGAGCTTGCGCAGGATTGCCGAGACGTGGGCCTTGACCGTGGTCTCGGCGATGTTGAGGTTGTAGGCGATCATCTTGTTGGATTCGCCGCGGGTCATGCGTTCGAGCACCTGGATCTGCTTGCGGGTCAGGGTCTCGAGCTGTTCGGCGCTGATGCTGCGCTCGTTCGGCTCATGAGCCCGGGCGGCACTGGCACGCATGATCTCCGAGGGCAGGTAGATGTTGCCCTCCAGTATCTGGGCGATGGCCTTGATCAACTGCTCCTTGGGCGAGGACTTGGTCAGAAAGCCGACCGCCCCGCAGGAGACCGCCTGCAGCATGACGTTCTTGTCCTCTTCGGCGGAGATGATCGCCACCGGGATGGTAGGCGCCTCGTTGCGCAGCTGCAGCAGACCGGTGAGGCCGCTCATGCCGGGCATGTTGAGGTCGAGCAGGATCAGGTCCAGGTCCTCCTCGTCGGCGGTCACGGCGAGGGTGGCGTCGAGGTCCGCCGTTTCCAGCAGCTCGCTGCCGGGAAAGCCGTCGCCGACCACCCGGGCGATGGCCTCGCGGAACAGCGGATGATCGTCGGCGATCAGGATACGGTAGCTGGGGGCGTGGTCGTGCATCTTGTCGTTATCCTTGTAGTCGTACGTCGTGGGGCCTGGCGCCCAGTAGCGGCGAATGGCGGCGGGCGCGGGGCGGCGCTCTCCAGCGGCTGGCCGTCCGCCTCCCAGCTGTCGATACCGTCACGATACCAGTAAAGACGCTGGTAACCCGCCTCGGCCAGGCGCTTCACCGCATTCCAGGAGAGCCAGCAATCCGAACGGCACAGCACCACGATGGGATGGTGCGGGTCGCCGCCGCTGGCCGCGCCGACCTCGTCGAGCAGGTAGCCCACCCAATCGTGCCGGCTGTAGTACCAGTCGTCGTCGAGATGACCGAGCCCGGTGTTGGGCAGCCACAGCGCGCCCGGGACGGAGCGGTGCGGCTCGCTCTGCAGAAAGCGGCCATGGCGAAAGGTGAGGTTGATCACGTCGATGGCCAGCGCGGGCGGGCTGGCGCCGAGCAGCTCGACCACCGCCGCGGTGTCCACCGTCTCCGCGCCCGGTGCGGTGGCGGGAGTGGGGCTGCGATAGCGGTCGATGCGATAGCCCCGCTCCGAGAACAGCAGCGGATCCTCGCCCGGGGCGGCAGCACCGGAAGTGGCCGGGCAAAGTGCCGCCAGCAGCAGGGCGGCCAGTATCCGCTTCGCTATCCTCATGGCGTGCTTCCCGTGGCCTCTTGGAACTAGCCTCATAGCGCTATGGGACTCTCTTTTGTCGTAAGCCGGAATTGCACCTTTGTCGCGAAGCGTAAAGCACGAAAGTACTATTCTGCCGCGACAGGCAGCTCCTTAGTCTGAAGACATGAAGACACCGAGCCTTGCCAAGTTCCTGCCGCTGGCCCGCGCTGCGCTGCTGCTCGCGCTGCTGGTCGCCGCCGACAGCCTGCGCGCCGAGCCGCCGCTGCTGCGCCTCAGCGTGCTGCAGTTCGGCACCGCCCACTGGGAGCTGGACCATCTGCAGCGCCACGGCCTCGACCGGGACGAGGGCTTCGTGCTCGACGTGCGCCTGGTGGCCAATCTGCCGGCCTCGCGCATCGCCGTCTCCAGCGGCGATGTGGATGGTGCCGTGGTCGATCTGACCTGGGCCCAGGCGCGGCATGTGGCGGGACACTCCTACCGCTATCTACCCTATTCCTCGCAGATGGGCGACGTGCTGGCCGCCCCCGGGGCGCCCATTCACGACATCGAAGACCTGCGCGGCAAGCGCATCGGCGTGGCCGGCGGCCCCGACAGCAAGGGTTGGGTGCTGCTGACCCGGGCGGCACAGGCCCGGGGCATGGCACTGGAGCGTGAGGCGCAGGTGCAGTTCGGCGCGCCACCGCTGCTGAGTCAGGCCTTTCGCCGCGGGCAGTTCGACGTGCTGGTGACCTTCTGGCACTTCGCGGCCGAGCTGACCGCCGCCGGTGAGGCCGACGTGGCGCTGCCCATGGACTCGCTACTGGCCAGCCTGGACATTCCCACCGGCCTGCCCATTCTGGGCTACGTCTTCCATGACCCTTGGGCCGACGACCATCAGGCATTGGTGGCCGGCTTCGCCCGCGCCGTGGCGCGCACCAAACGGCAACTGCGCGACGACCCCGACCACTGGGAGGCGCTGCGCCCGCTGATGCGCGTAAACGACGACGCCCACTTCACCGCGCTGCGCCAAGGCTACCTGCAGGGTATTCCCGAACCGCTGGACGAGGCACGGGTGGCGGCGCTGCAACGGCTGCTGGTCATGGCCGGCAGTGCCGCGGAGGAGGTGATGCCCGCCCGGCTCTTCGTGCTCGATCCAGGCGGCGTGCCATGAGGCGCTCGGCGCTCGCCTGCTGGGTGGTCCTGCCGCTGCTAGTGGGGCTGTGGGGGGTGCTGGCCTGGCAGCTCGACACCTCCCTACTGCCCTCGCCGGCGGCGGTGCTCAACACCCTGCAACGGGAGGCGGCCAGCGGCGAGCTGCAGCGCCACCTGGCCGTGACCCTGCAGCGGGTCGCGCTCAGTTTCCTGCTGGCGATGGCCTTCGGCAGCCTGATCGGCATCGCCATGGGACGCCTGGCCTGGCTCGATGCCCTGCTGGACCCGCTGCTGGTGCTGCTGCTCAATCTGCCGGCGCTGGTGCTGATCATCCTGCTCTACGTCTGGTTCGGTCTGGTGGAGGCCGCGGCGATCCTGGCAGTGGTCATCAACAAGGTACCCAACGTCGCCGTCACCTTGCGCGAGGGGGCGCGCAGTCTCGATCCGAGGCTGGAGCAGATGGCGCGTGTCTACGGTTTTTCTTCCCCCATGCGCCTGTGGCACGTGTGGCTGCCGCAGCTGTTTCCCTACCTGATGGCGGCGACCCGCGGCGGGCTGGCGCTGATCTGGAAGATCGTGCTGGTGGTCGAGCTGCTGGGGCGTTCCGACGGCGTCGGCTTCCAACTGCATCTGGCGTTCCAGGTCTTCGACGTGGCCGGACTGCTGGCCTACAGCCTGGCGTTCATCGCCATCGTGCAGTTGATCGAGCTCGGTCTGCTGCAGCCGCTGGAGCGCCGCGCCACGCGCTGGCGCCATGCCGGAGTCGAGCATGCCGGAGCCGAACATGGCTGAGTTCGACGTGCCGGCCGGCCACGCCATCCTGGCACCCATGAGCCTCAAGGTGGCGCCGGGAGACCATATCTGCCTGCTCGGCCCCTCCGGTATCGGCAAGACCACTCTGCTCAACCGCCTGGCCGGCCTGGAGCGGGGCCAGCCGCGGCCGACGCTGCGCATCGGCTATCTGTTTCAGGAGCATCGCCTGCTGCCCTGGCGTACGCTGCGCGACAACCTGCGCCTGGTCGGGGTCGGCCGCGACCAGGTGAAGCCGCTGCTGGCCCGGGTCGGGCTGGAGCAGGCCGCCGACCGCTACCCCGATCAGCTGTCGCTGGGCATGGCCCGGCGTGCCGCCCTGGCACGCTGCCTGGCCATGCGCCCCGATCTGCTGCTGCTGGACGAACCCTTCGCCTCTCTGGACCCTCACCGCGCCGACGAGCTGAAAGGCTTGATCCGCATGCTGCTGAAGCAGTTTCCCGCCATGGCCATGATCTGCGTGACCCACGAGGCGCGTGACGCCGAGGCGCTGGCCAATCGCATCTGGTATCTGGCGGGGCGCCCCGCCCACCTGCGCTACGATGCCCGGCTCGATGCCGAGGCCCACGCCGGGCTGGCCCGGCGCCTGGATGCGCTGGGGCGCCAGGCGTCCGGCCAGGCGAACGGAGAGCCCCTCTCGATCGGCTCTATCGACAGTTAGGCGCTCTTCGCCCCAGGCTTAGTTGATGCGCATGCCAAGTAGCCTGGTCCGCTGCGGCCGAAAGCCGCCGATTGCCAGCGTGGCCAGCACCAGAGTGGTGGCAAGCGTGATGGTGGCCGCCTCGCCGTTCCACTGCAGATAAAGCGCGAAGCGCAGCGTCTCGACGGCGTGGGTGAAGGGGTTGAGCAGACACAGCTGATAGATCCAGGGGCTGGCTTCCTGCATGCGCCATAGCGGATAGAGCGCCGAGGAGAGAAAGAACATCGGAAAGATGACGAAGTTCATGACCCCGGCGAAGTTCTCCAGCTGCTTGATCCAGGTGGCGATCAGCAGCCCCAGCGCCCCCAGCATCAGCGATGCCAGCAGCAGCGCGGGCAGCACCGCCAGGTAGCCCTCGAGCGGCGGACGCACGCCGACGCCCCAGCGGGCGATCAGCAGGAAGACGTACACCTGGGCGACCGAGACGCTGCCCATGGCCAGCAGCTTGGTCAGTAGCAGGAAGGGGCGCGGCAGGGGGCTGGTGAGCAGCACCCGCATGGAGCCCAGCTCACGGTCGTAGACCATCGAGAGCGCGCCCTGCATGGAGTTGAACAGGATGATCATGCCGCACAGCCCGGGCACGATGTAGGTCTCGTAGGTGATGTAGGTCACGTAGGGCGGGATGATGGACACCCCCAGCACCATGCGGAAGCCGGCGGCGAACACCACCAGCCACAGCAATGGCCGGACCAGGGCGCTGGCGAAGCGCGTACGCTGCTGCCAGAAGCGCAGCCATTCGCGCTTCTGCACGCCCACAAAGCAGTACCAGTAATCGCGCGGTGTCATGCCACGGCCTCCCGGGTCAGGCTGTGGAAGGTCTCGGTCAGGCTGGTGCCGCCATGGCGGCGGCACAGCGCCTCGCCGGTCTCGTCGGCCAGCAGCCGACCGCGGTGCAACACCAGCACTCGATCCCCGTCGCCGACCTCCTCGATGAGATGGGTGGCCCACAGCACGGTGAGCCCCCGTTCGCGGCACAGATCCCGCACGTGGGCATTGAGTGCCGTTCGACTGTCGAGATCGAGCCCGGCGGTGGCCTCGTCGAGCAGCAGCAGGGCAGGGCCGTGCAGCAGGGCACGGGCGATCTCCACGCGGCGGCGGTGGCCGCCGTTGAGCCGGCGCACCGGCGTGCGGGCGTGCATGTCCAGCCGCTGGCGCTCGAGTTCTTCGGCGCAGCGCCGACGGGCCTCGCGTGGCGGCATGCCGTGCAGGGCGGCGTGATAGAGCAGGTTCTGCATCACGCTGAGGTCCAGATCCAGGGCATTCTGCTGAAACACCACGCCCATATGGCGCATCACCGCGGCTGGCTGGCGCCGGAGCGAGCGGCCGCCCAGCAGCAGGTCGCCCTGCTGCAGCGCAAGCAGGCGCGTGAGCAGGCCGAACAGGGTCGACTTGCCGGCCCCGTTGGGCCCCAGCAGGGCGTGGAAACGGCCGGAGGCCAGCGTGAAGCTGACCTCCTGCAGGACGGGATCGTGCCGATAGCGATAGCCGATATCGAGGGCTTGCACGTTCATGACCGGGATCCCGAGGTTATCTTCACTCCCCAGGGGAAGCGGCCCACGTCGATGGTCTTGATCACCTCCAGCTTGTCCACGTCGATCACCGAGACGTCGCCGCTCACGCCGTTGGTGGTGAGCAGTGTCTTTTCATCCGGGCTGAGCGCTACCTGCCATACCCGGGCGCCCACCAGCAGGTAGTCGAGCACCTCGAAGGTCTGGGCATCCACCACGGCGATATGGTTAGCCGGGCCCAGGGCGACGAAGGCGTAGCGACCGTCGGAGGTGAGCTGGATGCCCACCGGCTGGACCCGGTCCTGATTCACCCCGGGGATGCGGAAGTCGATGGTGTGGATCTCTTCGAGACTCTCGACGTCGATGATGTGCACGGTGCCGCCGATTTCCGCCGAGGCCCACAGCAGGGCGTCGTCACGGGTGAACTCCACGTGGCGCGGGCGGGAGCCGATGACGATGTTCTTCTCGATCTCGAAGGTCTCGGTGTTGATCCAGTGCAGCATGTTGGAGGTCTCGCTGGTGTTCACCGCCCAGCGGCCGTCGTGGCTCACCCCCATGCCTTCGGGCTCGATGCCGACCTCGATCTGGGCCAGCACGCGCTTGGTTTCCACATCGAGCACGGTGACCAGGGCATCGTCCTCGTTGGCGATGTAGAGATGCCGCCCGTTGGGGTGCAGGGCGAACTGCTCCGGGTCCTCGCCGGAAGGCAGGGTATCGATGACGCGGCGTGTGGCCAGGTCGACCACCTGAACGGTGTCGTCGTCGCTGGCGCAGACATAGAGCAGGCTCTCGTCGGGGGAGAGCAGGATGCCGCGTGGGCGCTGGCCGACGGGGAAGGTGTCCACCACCTCCAGAGTGGCCATGTCGATCACCGAGATGGTGTGATCGCGCTCGTTGGAGACGTAGGCCAGACTCTGGGCCCACAGCGATGAGGAGAGGCCAAACATCAACACGGCGGCGGCAAGACGGATGGGGAGTTTCATTGTTCTGCTCCTGTAGTTAGGCAGGCAAGGAGATCGGCAGGCAAGGCGTCAGTCGCGCAGGCGACAGCGGCTTTCCGGACGGTCGTAGCCCAGGGTGTCTAGCTCGGTGTGCTGGTGAAGGAAGCCCTCGAACGGGGCCATGGCCACCAGGCTGTTGGGGTGAGCCAGCGGCACCGGCTGGCGCAGCTGGCCGTTCCAGTCGCGGAAGCTCAGCGGCCGGCCCTTGAAGGCGGCCAGCTCGAAGTCGTCGCCGAGCAGGTAGTCGCGCAGGATCTCCATGTCGGCGCTCTCGGTGCGCGTCACGGCTTCCCCCACGGCGCGTACCGCCGCCCAGGCGGCGTAGTCGGTGCCGGTCATGGGGCGCTCGGCCTGCTTGGCGAAGCGGTTCTGCAACTGCGCTGCCCCCCACGCCTCGATGGCCGGGTGCCAGGCATCCGGCGACATGCCCTGGGTGCCTATCACCGGCCTGGGCAGCCAGGTGTTGAAGGGCACGAAGTCGCCGAAGTCGTTGCGCTCGTCGGCCACCACCACCACGTCGTAGTCGGGCCCCTGGGTGAACAGCGGCAGCTCGGCGGAAGCGTTGCGGCGCATGTCGGCCTCGAAGGTCCACTCCTTGTCGGTGACCACGTTCAAGGCGAACTTCTGCGCCGAGCGGCGGAAGGCCTCGGCCCAGGCCCGGTCGTCGTCGGTTGTTCCGCTGATCAGAAACACCGAGCGCCAGCGGCGCACGTTCAACCACTGGGCCAGGGCATCGGTGAGCATGGCGTGGCTGGGGACGGTGTGCAGCAGATAGGGGGAGCACTCGTCGAGGCGCAGCGAGACGTCACGCGCGCCGGCATTGAACAGCAGGGCGCGCTCACCGCCGATCTCGCTCGCCTTGCGCAGGGTCGTCGCCGGCACGTTCAGCACGATCAACTCGATGTCGGCGTCGAGCATGGCGGCCAGCGCTTCCAGCAGGGCGTCCTCACTGCCCAGGATGGCGCTCTCGAGTTGATAGTGCTGGCCGAGAAAGCGGCCGGTACTCAGGTTGTCGTTGATCGCCAGCTGCGCCCCCTGCAGGCCGGCGTCTTCGGGCTCGGGGGTCAGCCGGGCCAGCGCCGGGCCGCGGTCGGGCTGCCACTGCAGGTAGCCGAAACGCACCTCGAGCGTATCGGCCTGGGCCAGGGGGGCGAGCAGGCAGGTGGCGAGGAATACGCCGCCGGCCAGGCAACGGCTAAGCGGGGACTCTTTCATGATCGGCTCCTGTGGGGCAGTGAAAGGTCAGGTCACTGCACGATGAAGGTGCCGGTCACACCGCGCTCTTCCAGACCGGCGCAGGCCCATTCGTAGGTGCCAGGGCGAATGGGTACGAAGAACAGCTCCGCCTCGCCCTCCCGCTCGAACTCCAGCTCGGTGAGGGTGGGCGCCTTGATCTCGACGTTGCCCACCTCGATCTTGCGCAGCCAGGCGTTCTTGAAGAAGCCGGGCGCCACCCAGGCGCACTCCTGCATGCCGGTGGCCTCGATCACCAGGCGGTAGGACTGCCCGGTCTCCATGTGATGTTCGCGTACCGATACGCCGAGCATGCTCTCGCCGGTGCCGATCACCAGCCGTTCCAGGCGTTCGGGGCGGGTGGCGAGATCTCCGGCCGCCAGGGCCAGGGTCGAGGAGAGGCCCAGGGCCGCAGCGAGCAGTGCCAGGCCGAGCTGGCGGTGGGTAGGGCGCGTGGGGCGTGCGACCGGTGAGGTAAGGGGGGCGTCAGTCATGTTCGTTGTCCTTGTTGTCATGATGAGAGTTGTCGTGATGAGGGTTGTCGTGACGATCGTTCGTGTGAGGGATGTGGAGCAGTTCAGCACTTCACCCGCAGATGGCCCATGCCACCATGGGGCCCTTGTGCTCCTCCCAAGGGCTTACGACGGGAGCAGGGCGGGAAAAGCGAACTACGACCAAGGAAGGAGGGGGAAGGGGCAAAAAGTGGCGATGCGGCTGCGCTGCGTTGTGACCAGACTCGACTCAGCTAGTCACCACCAGCCAGTCACTACAACGAGTCAATCACCACAAGAACAGGTGCTCCCATGAACCGCATGCCCCTTCCTGTCCTTTCTTCCGCCGTTCACGTCTCCCGACGCCTCGCCGGTGTGGCGCTGCTGGCCCTGTCGCTGGGCGCCGCCAGCGCTGCCCTGGGGCATGGCGACGTCACGCCCCAGGAGGTCGACACCAAGGGATTGCCCGACCTGGGCGAGGCGCCGCTGATGGAAAACCCCTTCCGTTCCGGCAACCAGCACGCTGACCATTACGACGAGGCGGTTGCAGTCGGCGAGCGCGGTTACGCCGGCAACTGCGCCGTCTGTCACGGCATCCAGGCCATGTCGGGCGGTCTGACCCCCGATCTGCGCAACCTCGAGGAGTGGGACGACGAGTTCTATCTGCAGCGCGTGGTCAATGGCACCGAGCGGGGGATGCCGTCGTTCAAGTCCAACCTCGATCAGACCGCCATCTGGGCGATCAAGACCTATATCGAATCGGTGACCCCCTGAGGGGCGCCCGCCGACCGATTTTCCGGGAAGGAGGAGCGCATCATGGGCAAGCGCAACTGGATCAGCGTCCTGGCGGCGTCCGGCTGGCTGCTGCTGGCACCGCCAAGCGGTGCGGGCGAACTCTCGGCGGCAGCACTCGAAACCGCCCACGAGGTGACGCGAAGCCAAGCCAGCGCCGAGCTGCTGCGGCGCCCTGCGCTGCGCGATCTGGATGAGGTCCTGGCATCGGGGCATATCAACATCGGGCTCTACCAGGACTTTCCCCCTTACGCCTATCGCGACGAGCAGGGAGAGGCGCGCGGTATCGATGCCGAGATCGGCCGGGCCATCGCCGCCGGGCTGGGCGTGGAGTTTCGGCCTTTCTGGATCAAGCCAGGCAGCAGCCTGGGGCGGGATCTTGGCAACAGTGTCTCCCGCGGCCACTATCTGCGTCCCACTCAGGTGGCCGACGTGATGATGCGGGTGCCCTACGACCGCGACTTCTCCTACATGCGCGACTCCACCGGCGAGTACATCAACAAGAGCGTGGTGATGTTCGGCCCCTATCAGCGTGAGCAGTGGGACATCGCCTACGATGCCGGCCGGCTCGAGGGCGAGGTCACCCTGGGCAGCTTCCGCCAACAGCGCATCGGCGCGGAGTACGACACCCTGCCGGCCACTTATCTGACGGCCACCATGGGCGGCCAGCTGCGCGATGGCGTACGCCATTACCGTGATGTGGGAGATGCCTTCGCCGCCATGGCCCGCGGCGAGGTGGCCGGGGTCATGGCCATGCGCGGCGAGCTCGAACATTATCTGGCGCAGTATCCGCAGCATGATTTCCGCCTCGCCGAGGCGGTGTTTCCGGGCATCTCCCGCCAGCAATGGGACATCGGCATGGCGGTGCGCGAAAGCCATCGCCAGCTGGGCTATGCCGTCGAGGCGATCGTCGACCGTGCGCTGCGCGAGGGCAGCCTGGGCGACATCTTTCAGGCCCATGCACTGGTCTACCGCATGCCCGACTTCTACGCCGAGATCCTCGGCCAGACGGAGTGACGGCGATGCCCCGCTTGCTACCCGAATCGTGCCGCTGCGTCTGGCTGCTGGCCCTGGCCTGGCTGACGGTCACGCCGGTGGCCGCCGAGGTGCCGGAGGATCCCTTTCGCTCACCGATGTGGGACTACAACCTGGCCCGCTACCTGGGTGAGGGGGCCGACATCCGCCACAGCGACACGGTGGTACTCAAGGCGCCGCCCTTCGCCGAGGATGCCACCCAGGTGCCGCTGACCGTCGATCTGTCGGCGTTTCCCCATGCCGTCCAGGAGGTGATCGCCTGGGTGGACCTCAACCCGGTGCCGCATCTCTTCACCCTGCGCCCAGAGGCGGCCGACATCCGCACGGTGGCGCTCAACTTCCGCATTCAACAGGCGTCCACCGTGCGCGCCGCGGTGCGTGACGACCAGGACACCTGGCACATCGGCAGCGTTCACGTCGAGGCGGCCGGCGGCGGGTGCACTGCGCCCAGCGCCACCGCCAGCAACCCCGACTGGGCGAACAGCTTCGGCCAGGTGCGCGGCGCCCTGTTCTCGCCGGCCGACGGCATGGCCGGTAGCCGGCTCAAGGCCCAGGTCATGCACCCCATGGATTCCGGCATGGTGGCCAACATTCCCCGCTTCAACATCGAGAGCGTGGAGCTCCGCCACACGGCGAGCCAACAGCGCCTGGCCAGCATGTCGCTGTCGGAGTCCGCCTCGGAGAACCCGCTGTTCGTCTTCGACCTGGAGCACGACGACGCCCCGGCCGGCATCACCCTGCTGCTGCGCGACAATGGCGGCAACCTCATCGAAAGCCGCCTGGGGGGATGAGCATGCGCCAAGTCCTGCTGCTGCTGGGCTGTCTGATGGTGGGGAATTTCACCGCCCATGCCGATGCCTATCGCTACTCTCTCGAGCCGCTGGAGATCGCCCCGGGTGTATGGGTCTTCGAAGGCGCCAGGGAGGATTTTGCCCGCGCCAATGGCGGCAATATCGTCAATACCGCCTTCCTCATCACCGAGGAAGGGGTGGTCGTGTTCGACACCGGGCCATCGCGTCGCTATGGCGAGCAGATGCGCGAAGCGATAGAGGCGGTGACCGCGCTGCCCATCACCCATGTGTTTCTCTCTCATCACCATCCCGACCACGTCTTCGGCAATCAGGCCTTCGATGCCGACAACCTCCACGCCCTGGAGGGAACGATTCGGCTTCTTACCGAGCAGGGCGGCGACTTCGCGGACAACCTCTACCGCGCGCTGGGCGACTGGATGCGCGGTACCGAGGTCGTACTGCCCACGCAAGTGGTGACCCCCGGGCGAGTGACGATCGGTGGCCGGGAGATCGAGCTGATCGCCATGAGCGGGCATTCGGGCGCCGATCTGGTGCTGTTGGATCATACGACCGGTGTGCTGTTGGCCGCCGACATGGTGTTTTACCAACGTGCACCGACCACGCCGCACACACCGGGGATCGACGTCTGGCGTGAGGAGCTGCGTACGCTGGAAGCGCTCGATTTCCGCTATCTGGTGCCCGGTCATGGGCCGGTGGTGGAGGGAACGGAACCCTTCGAGCAGATGCACGACTATCTCGCCTGGCTGGACGACACCCTGCGCAGTGCCGCCGGCGCCGGCATGACCGCAAGCGAGGTCATGGCACTGCCGATTCCCGAACGATTCGATGAAATTGCCGTGGCTCGCCACGAGCTGATGCGCAGCGTGGTGCACCTCTACGGGCGCTATGAGCTGGAGGCACTCGAACTGATTTCCGAAGGAGGATGACACCACACCGACCCCGATTCATTGCCGTTTCTTGTCGCGCATGGCTCTTGCCACTTCTCTTCCTGTCAGCAGGAAGGCGGGTGGCTTTTTTGCATTCTCAGGGTCATTTTTCACTCAGGAGCCGGGGAGTATTACGACCAAGTGAGGAGAGCATGTCGTCCCTGTTGGCCATGGCTGGCCCGTAACACATGACACACATTGAGTCGTGAAGCGCCTGGCAGGAGCGGCGCTGGAGCGAATAACAATCCTGTTGACCTACTGCCCCTCCGGAGAGCGTCATGACTCAGTCATTTCCCATCGGCAAGCTGTCTCGACCGTTTGCCCTGACGGCCCTTGCCCTGGCCATTTCCGCCCAGGCCCAGGCCGTCACCTTCGACGACATGCTCAACGACCATCTCACCACCGATCAGGTGGTCACCAATGGCATGGGCCTGCACGGCCAGCGCTACAGCCCGCTGACGACACTCAATACCGACAACGTTCATCAACTCAGGCCGGTGTGGGCCTTCTCCTTCGGTGGCGAGAAGCAGCGGGGCCAGGAGTCCCAGCCGCTGGTCAAGGACGGCGTGATGTACGTGACCGGCTCCTACTCGCGTATCTGGGCGGTGGATGCCTATACCGGCGAGGAGATCTGGCAGTACGAGGCGCGTCTGCCGGATGGGATCATGCCCTGCTGCGACGTGGTCAACCGCGGTGCCGCCATCTATGGCGACAAGGTCTATTTCGGCACCCTGGATGCACGTCTGGTGGCGCTGGACCGCGAGACCGGGAGGGTGCAGTGGATCAAGCGCGTGGCCGACTACCAGGCGGGCCACGCGATTTCGGCGGCACCCATCGTGATCGACGGCAAGCTGATCACCGGGGTGGCCGGCGGCGAGTTCGGCGTGGTGGGCACGATCTTCGCCTTCGATGCCGAGACCGGCGACGAGCTGTGGACCCGACCGGTGATCGAGGGCCACATGGGCTACGTCTACGAGAACGGCGAAGCGGTAGAGAACGGCATCACCGGCGGCGAGGCCGGACTGACCTGGCCGGGCGACATGTGGCAGCAGGGCGGCGGCGCCCCCTGGCTGGGCGGCTTCTACGACGCCGACACCCATACCCTGCTGATCGGCACCGGCAACCCGGCGCCGTGGAACTCTCACCTGCGTCCCGGCGACAACCTCTACAGCTCCTCGCGGCTGGCCATCGACCCCGACGACGGCAGCATCAAGTGGCACTTCCAGGCCACGCCCAACGACGGCTGGGACTACGACGGCGTCAACGAGGTGATCTCGTTCGACTACGAGGAGAACGGCAGCGTGATCAAGGCGGCGGCCACGGCAGATCGCAACGGCTTCTTCTACGTGCTGAACCGTGAAAACGGCGAGTTCATTCGCGGCTTCCCCTTCGCCGACAAGATCACCTGGGCGGAAGGCCTGGACGAGAACGGCCGGCCGATCTTCAACCCCGCAGGGCGACCGGGCAATCCGGCGGATGTGGCGGATGAGCGAGGCGAGTCGGTGCAGGCCTATCCGGCCTTCCTGGGAGCCAAGAACTGGAACCCCATGGCCTACAGCCAGGACACCGGCCTTTTCTACATCCCCTCCAACGAGTGGATGATGGATATCTGGAACGAACCGGTCTCCTACCGCAAGGGGGCGGCCTACCTGGGCGCGGGCTTCACCATCCGGCCCGCCAACGACGACTACATCGGTGTGCTGCGGGCGGTCGATCCGCGCACCGGCGAAGAAGTCTGGCGGCATGAGAATCGCGCCCCGCTGTGGGGCGGCGTGATGACCACCGCCGGCAACCTGGTCTTCACCGGTACGCCGGAGGGCTATCTCAAGGCATTCGATGCCGTCACCGGCGAGGAACTGTGGGGCTTCAACACCGGCTCCGGCGTGGTCGGTACGCCCATCACCTGGGAGATGGATGGCGAGCAGTACGTCTCGGTGGTATCCGGCTGGGGCGGTGCGGTGCCACTGTGGGGCGGCGAGGTGGCCGAGGTGATCAAGAACTTCAACCAGGGTGGCATGCTGTGGACCTTCAAGCTGCCGCGTGAGTACGCGCAGTAAGAGGGGGCGAAAGCGTTGCCCGCCGGGCCGCAACCGGGCCCGGCAGGCTACTACCAAAGGCCACCCCATCCTCCTTCAAATGAAGTATGGGGCAGGCCTTCAAAGGGTATCTACACTGGCTACAAGACTCGCTTCCTGGCGGGTCGGTCGAGTGAGCCGGGGCAGTACCCGACAGCACCGACGGCCCGAAAGCAAGCAGCCTTTCTCTGCATTGCCGAGCAAGAACAACTCAATCAGGAGCTAGCATCATGATCTACGCCAATCCCGGTCAGCCCGGTTCCGTCATCACCTTCGAACAGCGCTACGGCAACTACATCGGCGGCGAGTTCGTCCCACCCGTCAAGGGCCAGTACTTCGACAACGTCAGCCCGGTCAACGGCGAAGTGTTCTGCCAGATTCCACGCTCCACCGCCGAGGACATCGACAAGGCGCTGGATGCCGCCCATGCCGCCGCTCCCGCCTGGGGCCGGACCTCCGCCACCGAGCGCAGCAACATCCTGCTCAAGATGGCCGACCGTATCGAGCAGAACCTGGAGAAACTCGCCGTTGCCGAAACCTGGGACAACGGCAAGGCGGTGCGCGAGACCCTCAACGCCGACCTGCCGCTGGCCATCGACCACTTCCGCTACTTCGCCGGCTGTATCCGCGCTCAGGAGGGCACCGCCGCCGACATCGACGCCAACACCGTCTCCTATCACTTCCACGAGCCGCTGGGCGTGGTGGGCCAGATCATCCCGTGGAACTTCCCGCTGCTGATGGCGGTGTGGAAGCTGGCCCCGGCCCTGGCCGCCGGCAACTGCGTGGTGCTCAAGCCCGCCGAGCAGACCCCGGCTTCCGTGCTCGAGCTGATGAAGCTGGTCGGCGACCTGCTGCCGCCGGGCGTGGTCAACGTGGTCAACGGCTACGGCGCCGAGGCGGGCCAGGCGCTGGCCACCAGCAAGCGCATCGCTAAGATCGCCTTCACCGGCTCCACCCCGGTGGGTGCGCACATCCTCAAGTGCGCCGCCGACAACATCATTCCTTCCACCGTGGAGCTGGGCGGCAAGTCGCCCAACATCTACTTCGCCGACATCATGGACGCCGAGCCGGCGTTCATCGAGAAGGCCGCCGAGGGTCTGGTGCTGGCGTTCTTCAACCAGGGCGAGGTGTGTACCTGCCCGTCGCGGGCGCTGATCCAGGAAGACATCTACGACGCCTTCATGGCCAAGGTCATGGAGCGGGTGGGCAAGATCAAGCGTGGCAATCCGCTGGACACCGACGTGCAGGTCGGCGCTCAGGCCTCCCAGGAGCAGTTCGACAAGATCATGTCCTACATGGACATCGCCCGCGAAGAGGGGGCAGAGTTCCTCACCGGCGGCGACAAGGAGAGCTTCGACCCGGCCTATGACAAGGGCTACTACATCCAGCCGACCCTGCTCAAGGGCAACAACAAGATGCGCGTGTTCCAGGAGGAGATCTTCGGCCCGGTGGTGGCGGTGACCACCTTCAAGGACGAGGCCGAGGCCCTGGCCATCGCCAACGACACCGAGTTCGGTCTCGGCGCCGGGGTGTGGAGCCGCGATATCAACGTCGCCTTCCGCATGGGCCGCGGCATCCAGGCCGGCCGCGTGTGGACCAACTGCTACCACCAGTACCCGGCTCACGCCGCCTTCGGCGGCTACAAGAAGTCCGGCGTCGGCCGCGAGACCCACAAGGTGGCGCTCGAGCACTACCAGCAGACCAAGAACCTGCTGGTCAGCTACGACATCAATCCGCTCGGCTTCTTCTGAGCCAGCATGTCGTGAACCACGCCGCCCAACCGGGCGGCGTCCTTCCTCTTTTTTCGAGAGTGGCCCACCACTCCAGGCCCTGGCGATTGCGTTGATTCCGTCTTCGGCAACTGCCGTCCGACACGACAGGAGAGATAAGGAGAGCAAGGCTATGGACAAGACGATGAGAGCCGCCGTGGTGCGCAAGTTCGGCGAACCGTTGGCCATCGAGGAGGTCGAGGTACCGCGTCCCGGCCCCGGCGAGGTGCTGGTCAAGATCGCTGCCTCCGGTGTATGCCATACCGACCTGCACGCCGCCCACGGCGACTGGCCGGTCAAGCCCAATCCGCCCTTCATTCCCGGCCACGAAGGCGTGGGCCACGTCGCCGCCGTCGGTGCCGGGGTCAAGCACCTCAAGGAGGGCGACCGTATCGGCGTGCCCTGGCTGCACTCCGCCTGCGGCCACTGCGAGCACTGCCTGGGTGGCTGGGAAACCCTGTGCGAGTCGCAGCAAAACACCGGCTATTCGGTCAACGGCGGCTTCGCCGACTACACCCTGGCGGTGGCGGACTACGCCGGCCACCTGCCGGACAATGTCGGCTTCGTCGAGGTTGCCCCGGTGCTGTGCGCCGGTGTCACCGTCTACAAGGGGCTCAAGGTCACCGACACCCGCCCCGGCCAGTGGGTGGTCATTTCGGGCATCGGCGGCCTGGGCCACATGGCGGTGCAGTACGCCAAGGCCATGGGACTGAACGTGGCCGCGGTCGACATCGACGACGCCAAGCTGGCGCTGGCCGAGCGGCTGGGGGCGAGCGTGACGGTCAACGCTGCCAAGACCGATCCGGTGGCCTATCTCAAGAAGGCCATCGGTGGCGCCCACGGCGTGCTGGTCACGGCGGTGTCGCCCAAGGCCTTTGAGCAGGCCCAGGGCATGGTACGCCGCGGCGGCACCATCTCGCTCAACGGCCTGCCGCCCGGCGACTTCCCGCTGCCGATCTTCGAGACCGTGCTCAACGGCATCACCGTGCGTGGCTCCATCGTCGGCACCCGCCAGGACCTGCAGGAGTCGTTCGACTTCGCCGGCGAGGGCAAGGTCAAGGCCACGGTGAGCACCGACCGCCTGGAGAACATCAACGACGTCTTCCAGCGTCTTCACGAAGGCAGGATAGAAGGCCGGGTGGTGCTCGACCTGGCCAGCTGAAAGGTTGCTCTCTCGTCGCCTGAGCTGGCGGCGTTCAGGCGCGACTCCGGTCGCGCCATTTTTTTTCCACCCCTAGCAGCTCGGCTTCACTTCGACGACGCAAGAGCACGTCCCATCCCACGGCGACTGCCAGCAGCACGAAGCCACTCAGCTCCAATGCCATGTCGTAATCGATAAATAAAGCGTAGAGCACCAGCAACGCTGCGCCGGCTGCCGTCAGAGCGGGCCACGGCGTATGATGCCGGCGAATGCCCGTCGCTACCATGGCCAGGGTCAGCAACACCAAGGCGGCAATGGTACCGGCCCAGAGGCCTTCGTCGAGGGTCAGGTGAACGCCCAGCAGCGGCAGCAGGGCCACCAGTGCCAGGGTGCCGTAGCAGCTCAACAGGGCCAGCAGCCAGGCCAGCATTCCAAGCAAGCCCCGGCGATACCACAGTCGCAGCCAGCGTCGCGGATCGAGACGACGCCACCAGCGCTGAAGCCAGGCGGGTTTGTGAGCACCACGGCGCATGCCGATTTCGACGGAGTGCGCGCCGAAGCCGGCGGCGATCTCACGGGTCTGGGCGCTGGGGCTCAGCGCAAAGTAGTCATGACTGCCGACGATGGTGACGTCTTCGAAGCCGGCTTCCTCGAACAGTGCCAGCAGTTCCTCCTTCACCGTGGCGCCCACCACGCACTCCACCCATAGGCGTGGGTCTTCATGGCAGTCCACCGATACCGGGCGATGGATCACCACGTCGGCAAGCTGTACGCGACCGTGGGGTTTGAGTACGCGAAACATCTCGGCAATGGCAAGGCGCTTGTCCGGCACCAGGTTGAGCGCGCCGTTGCTGGTGATACTGTCGATGCTGGCGTCCGGTAGCGGCAGCTGTTCGGCGGAGCCTTGAACCACGGCCAGGTGATCGATGGCGTGGCGCTCGGCGGCTTGCTGAAGCCGGCGGGTCATGGCGGCCGTCAGGTCGAGGGCGATGACATGTCCCTGGGGGCCGGTCAGTTGACGCGCGATCAGGGCGTCACCGCCCGCCCCGGCGCCGATGTCCAACACCCGGTCGCCGCGGCGGATGGCTTCGGCGCGAAACGGGCAACCGACGCCGGCAAAGGCATCGCTGACCTCGGTGGGCAGGGTGGCCAGCCGCTCGGGGGCATATCCCAGCCGGCGGCTGGCGTCGGCACCGACCGGAAAGTGAAAAGGTGAGGCGGGTCGATCCGCCACGGCGGTGTACATCTGCTGCACCGCGGTCAGGATCTGGGGGCGGGAGTAACCGAGTATGGCCACCATGCTGCGTTCTCCTCACGGGTTCCTGCCGGGGTCGGGTTCGTCGAAGCCGTCGAGCAGGGTCCTGATGCGCTGGTGTAGCCGAGGCGGGGCTTTCGCCGTGGCGGTGGCTGCCACCCGGGCACGCAGTCGACGTTCGAATTCGGCACGCGTGAAACAATCGCGGCAGCGTGCCAGATGCCATTCGATATCGGTCGCTTGCTGGGAATCGAGCTCCCGGTCGAGGTAGTCGAAGAGTCGTTCGATGACCTCTTCGCAGCTCATTGCCCTGGGATTCATTCTCGTGTCCCTCCCTCTTTGTTGCCGAGCACAACGCCTGCTTCCCTGGCCTGGTCCCAAAGCATCTTCTGCAAACGGGAGCGTGCCCGGCTCAATCGCGAGCGCACGGTGCCTACCGGAATGCCGAGCAGTCTCGCGACTTCTTCATACGTATAGCCCTGCACCTCGACCAGCACAATCGTCACCCGATAGGCATCGGGCAGCGCATCGAGGGCCCGCTCGAGGTCCTCCTGCAGGAGGCCGTTGAAGAACTGCTCTTCGAGACTTCCCCACCACAGCAGAAAGGGCTGATGCAGCTGCTGGAAAAGCGTGAAGCTGGCGCTGTCGAGTTCGCTGGGTTCGGTGATGTCGGCACTGGCGCTCTGCGGGCGGCAGCGACGCCGTCGCCACTCGCTGATGAAGGTGTTGGTGAGAATATGAAACAACCAGCCTTCGAAGCGCTCGGGGTCTTGCAGCCGGCCGAGCTGGCTCCAGGCCTTGGCCACGGCCTCGGCAACGACATCCTCGGCATCGGCGGGGTTGCGGGTCAGGCGCAGCGCCGTGCCGTATAGACGGTCCAACAGCGGCGCCAGGCGCCGCTCGAACCACTCCCGCCGACTGGCGGTATCGTCGAAGCGCATGATCGTTCCCGTGGCAAGCGGGCTTCCGGCGATGGGCGAAGCCCCCGGCTGGCAGGGCAAGGAACCGGCCACTGTCATGGCGATACCTCTTGAAGCTTGGCTCGCTCGCCCCTGCTGGGCAAGCGCACATCGCCAGGACGCGTCATCCCCACGTTCGGTTCCCATGGGAACCCTTTCTCCGTGCGCTGCGTCCTGGCCGTACGGCACCAGGCGGTGCCGTCCATATCAGCCGAACAGGAGCAAGCGTAATGAGTGACATGACAAATACAGCGGCCGCCAGCGTGGACCGCCGGGAGCTGGAGGAGCGCGTCAAGGCGATGTATCGCGAGGTGGCCGAAGCGCCCGCAGGAGAGTTCCATTTCGAGATGGGGCGCCCTCTGGCCGAGCGGCTCGGATACGATCCGCTCGGCCTGGACCGGATCCCGGCGGCGGCTATCGCCTCCTTCGCAGGGGTGGGCCATTTTCACGATCTGGCTGCCATACAGCCCGGCGAGACGATACTCGACCTCGGTAGCGGCTCCGGCATGGACAGCCTGCTGGCGGCACTGGCCACGGGGCCGGGCGGACAGGTGCTGGGGCTCGACATGACCGAGGCCCAACGCGGAAAGGCCGAGCGGCTGGCGCGCGAAGCCGGCTTCGAGCAGGTCACCTTTCATGCCGGCTATATCGAGTCGCCGCCCTTCGCCGATGCCAGCGTCGATGTGGTGATCAGCAATGGCGTGATCAACCTCTCCGCCGACAAGGCCAAGGTGTTTGCCGAGGCGGCGCGGGTGCTGCGCCCCGGTGGACGCCTGGCGCTGGCCGACATCGTCACCGAAACGGCGCTGCCCGAGAGCGTCTCCTGCAATGCCACCCTCTGGGCAGCCTGCATCGGTGGCGCCCTGCAGCAGGATGCCTATCGTGCAGCCATCGAGGCGGCCGGGCTGCAGATCGAGGTCTGGCGCGAGCATCCCGAGTACCGCTTCCTGACCGCGTCGGCCCAGGCGGCCTGCGCTACCTACGGGGTCAAGAGCATCTCGCTGCTGGCGATCAAGCACTGAGTAGCGGGATCTTCATATCGAAGAGGAGTGAAACCATGAAAACGATCATCACGCCCATCGCACTGGCCTTTGGATTGGCTGCGGTCCTTCCACCCTGGGCACTCGCCCAGGACAACGCCTTGCCGGAGGGATTCGCGACCTCACCGGTGTTGAAGACGACCGTGACCCGCGATGGCGATACCATCGCTTGGCCGGAGGGGACGCCCGAGATCGTCTCCGTGATCGGTACCATTGAGCCGGGCGGCAGGACGCCACTGCATCAACACCCGGTGCCCGTCTATGTCTTCGTGCTCGAAGGTGAGGTGGAGCTGCGCACGGAGGGTGGCGATCCTCATGTGTACGGCACGGGAGAGGCCTATGTCGAAGCGCTCAATCGCGATCACCAGCTCTTCAACGTGAGCGACAGCGATGCCAGGATTCTGGTGGTGTTCGCCGCAGCGGAGGGGCAGCCCACCACGGTGGCCAGCGAGTGACCGCTGTGGCAGTTGTCGCGGGGGAGGCGACCCCGCGGCAACTGCACTGGATGGTAACGTGCAGGGTGATGCCCGTCGGGGCGGTGCTGTTGCAGTCGTGAGATAGCGCGCTAGCATGGCGGAAACCCCGCACGAGGAACGCCATCATGTGGCATCAGCAGGAACTGCGCCTGGCGCCGCGCTCGCGCGGCTTTCATCTGATCACCGACGAGATCGCCACAGCGCTGGCCGAATTGCGCGAGGTAAAGGTCGGCCTGCTGCATCTGCAGCTGCTGCACACCTCGGCCTCGCTGACCCTCAACGAGAACGCCGACCCGGACGTGCGCCACGACCTCGACGCCTTCCTGCGCGAACGCATCCCGGGGGATCTGCCCTATTTCCGCCACACCCTGGAGGGGCCGGACGACATGCCCGCCCACGTCTGCGCCAGCCTGCTCGGCACCCAACTGACCCTGGCGGTGCGCGACGGTCGCCTGGCGCTGGGCACCTGGCAGGGCATCTGGCTCGGCGAGCATCGCGACCACGGCGGGGCGCGGCGGCTGATCGCCACGCTGCAGGGCGAGTAGCGCGTTTCAAGCGGCCGGCGCGGCCAGCCACTGCTCGGCCAGCCGGCGGGCCTGGGCGGGCTGGCGCACGGCGGCCAGGCGCCCGGCCTGACGCTTGACGCCGGCGCGCTTGAGCTTGAGTACCATGCGCGCCGGCATGCCGATGAAGATCAACCCCACCTGGCGCGCACTCAGTTCCTCGACCAGCGACTGCAGGGCAACGATGGCCGTGGCATCCAGGCTCGGCACGTCGCGCATGTCGAGCATCACCACCCGCACCTCGGGGTCCACCACCCGCAGCGACGATACGGCCTTCTCCGCGGCGCCGAAGAACAGCGGCCCGTTGATGTCATACAGCGCTACCTGGCGCGGCAGGTCGCGGCTCTCCTCGTCGTGGCCCGGCTCCAGGCGGCGGGCATGGGTCAGATGGGCCATGCGGCGAATGAACAGCGCCGCGGCAAGGCCGATGCCGACCGCCACCGCCAGTACCATGTCGAACACCACCGTGAGCAGGAAGCAGATCACCAGGATGGCGACGTCGCTGCCCGGCGCGCTCTTCAAGGTGTGCATGAAGTGGCGCGCCTCGCTCATGTTCCAGGCGATGATGAACAGCAGCGCTGCCAGCGCCGCCATCGGCACCAGGGCCAGCACGCCCGCCAGCGCCACCACCGCCAGCAGCACGACCAGCGCATGGATCACCGCGGCCAGCGGCGAGAAGGCGCCGCTGCGCACGTTAGTGGCCGTGCGCGCCAGCGCCGCGGTGGCGGTGATGCCGCCGAAGAAGGGGGCGGCAATGTTACCCAGCCCCTGGCCGATCAGTTCGGCATTGGGGTCGTGGCGGGTGCGCGTCAGGCCGTCGGCCACCACCGCGCAGAGCAGCGACTCGATGGCAGCCAGCATGGCGATGGCCAAGGCCGGGCCGAGCAGCTCGCGGATCAGCGCGAAATCCACCGTGAGCGGCAGACCGTCCGGCCCCGGCAGGCGCCAGGGCAGCACCAGCCCCGGGGCGAAGGGCGGAATGCCGCTGCCGCTCTGGCCCTGGTATTCCCAACTGAAACGCGAGGCAATGGTCTCGACTTCCATGCCCCACCAGGTGGCGGCCAGGGCAGCCAGCGTACCCACCGCCAGGCCCACCAGCGGGGCCGGCACCGGCAGCTTCGAGCGCGGCCACAGGATCAGCGTGCCCAGCGTGATCAGGCCGATACCCAGCTCGGCCGGCGCCAGCGAGGGCAGGGCATGCAGGATGGTCACCAGATTGTGCAGCGTGCTGTCGCCGAGCGCGACATCGTCCAGCCCGAGGAAGTCGGGCAGCTGCAGCAGCGCGATCACCACGGCGATGCCGGCGGTGAACCCGAGCACCACCGGATAGGGCACGAACTGGATCAGGTTGCCCAATCGCGCCAGCCCCAGCGCCACCAGGATCAGTCCCGCCATCAGTGTGGCGATCAGCAGCCCACCGAGACCATGACTGGCGACGATGGGGAACAGGATGACCACGAAAGCGGCGGTGGGGCCGGAGATGTTGAAGCGCGAGCCGCCGGTGAGGGCGATGATGGCGCCGGCCACGATGGCGGTATACAGACCGTGCTGCGGCGGCACGCCGGTGGCGATGGCCAGGGCCATGGAGAGCGGCACCGCGACGATACCGATGGTCAGGCCGGCCAGCAGGTCGCGCTTGAGCTCGGCCAGGCCGTAACCCTCTCGCCAGGCGGCGAGCAGCGCGCTGCCGGGCAGGGGGAATCGAAAACCGGATGGGAAGCGGGAGCGGGCCATGGCGATACCGAGAGAGGCGCAAGGTAACGATAACGTTACTCCTGCATATTGCGTCGCCACAAGGCGGCAAACGTCTATGTCTTATCCGGCCAGCGCTCGCCGACTTTTCAGACTATGCCCAAGTTGCAAAAGAAAGCGGCGACACCCGAAGGTGTCGCCGCGCTAGGTCAAGCGAGCCGGTCAGGCCGGGCTGGCGTCCGCCGGCGGTTCGCCCACCGCTCCCGGCATGGCCTGCACGTTGCCGCCCTGGCCGGCCAGGGCCAGGAAGTGCAGATGGCGCTCGTATTCCGAGAGTACGTCGGCGATCACCTGGCCGCGGGTGAAGCCGTTGAGATCCTTCTCCTGGCCGCCTTCGGCCAGATAGACGTCCAACCGCACGTAGAAGTCGTCGTCCGCCGGCAGGAAGCTCGGCGTGCGCATGCGGTGCGGACACACCTGATAGACGAAGCTGGCAGCATTCTCCAGGTCCACCTGCAGGGTCAGGCAGGGCAGCGCCTCGCCTTCGAGCTGCTCCTCGCTCACGTTGGCCTCCTGGCCGCGGCTTTCGAGTTCCTGGGCGAACTGCGTCAGCGCCGGGCGAATGGCGTGCTCGAGGGTGGCGGCGGCGCCCGCACGGGTGGAGGTATCCAGGGCGCGGTCGAGACGCTCGCGCCAGTCGCCGCCCGGGGCGGTGCCGGCAATGCGACGGCGCGCTTCGGCCTTGCTGCCCTCCAGCTTCAACGCCTTGTACATGCCGAGCATGATGGCGAATATCACCAGCGAGAAGGGCAGGGCGGTGATCACCACCGCGCTCTGCAGCGCCGCCAGGCCGCCTGCCATGAGCAGTGCCACCGTCACCAGGCCGATCACCGCCGACCAGAAGATGCGCAGCTTGATCGGGGCGTCGTGGTTCACGTCGGACAGGATAGAGGTGAAGTTCGCCAGCACCAGCGCGCCGGAGTCCGCCGAGGTGATGAAGAAGACGATGCCGAGAATCGTCACCACCGCGGCGGTGAGACCGACCCAGGGGTAGTACTCGAGCAGCGTGTACATGGTGGTCTGCGGAGTGTTCAGGGCCTGTTCGCCGAGCTCGACGACGCCCTGGTTGGCCACCAGTTCGATGCCGCTGTTACCGAACACCGACATCCACACCATCATGAACGCCAGCGGAATGCCCAGCGCTCCGGCGACGAACTGACGGATGGTGCGGCCGCGGGAGATACGCGCCAGGAACAGGCCGACGAAGGGCGTCCAGGCGATCCACCAACCCCAGAAGAAGATCGTCCACCACATTTTCCATTCGTTGGCCTCTTCACCGGCGAAGGCATAGGTGTTGAAGCTCATGGCCACGAAGCTGGAAAGGTAGTCGCCGGCGTTGTTCACCGCCATGTCGAGCAGTTGCAGGGTGTGGCCCTGAAACAGCACGAACAGCAGCAGCGCGAGCGCCAGCAGCATGTTGAACTCCGACAGCCGGCGGATGCCCTTCTCCACCCCGCTGACCACCGAGATGGTGGCGAGCACCACCACCAGCGCGATCAGGATGATCTGCACCGAGAGGCTCTCGGGCACGTCGAACATGTAGGCCAGGCCGTAGTTGAGCTGCATCACGCCGATGCCGAGGCTGGTGGCAATGCCGAATACGGTGGAGATCACCGCGGTGATGTCCACGGCGTTGCCGATGGGGCCGTGGATGCGCTTGCCCAGCAGCGGGTAGAGCGCGCTGCGGATGGCCAGCGGCAGGCGGTGGCGATAGCTGAAGTAGGCCAGCGCCATGCCCATCAGCACGTAGAGCCCCCAGCCGGAGAGCCCCCAGTGCATGAAGGTCTGGACCACGGCGGCGCGCATGGCCTCCTGGCTTTCGGGAGTCAGCTCCGGCGGCATCAGGTAGTGGGCCACCGGCTCGGCGAC
Source organism: Billgrantia desiderata (assembly GCA_011742915.1). Taxonomy (GTDB): domain Bacteria; phylum Pseudomonadota; class Gammaproteobacteria; order Pseudomonadales; family Halomonadaceae; genus Halomonas; species Halomonas desiderata. The sequence goes on from JAAQTN010000008.1 coordinate 62,649, forward strand.
GCTGAAGAACAGCAGGTCGATGCCGATGCCGGCGGCGAACAGCATGGCCGCCCAGGAGAGCGTCGAGAACTCCGGTCGTGAGTGGTCGGGACCGAGACGGATGCGACCGAAGCGCGACATGCCGATGGCGATCACGAAGACCAGGTAGGCCAGCACCGCCAGCATGTAGTACCAGCCGAAGGTTTCGCTGACCCAGGCCAGGCCGGCATCGAAGAAGGCGCCGGCCTGTTCGGTGAAGGTCATGGTGAGCACGAGAAAGACCAGAATGCCGGCCATCGAGCCGTGGAAGACCACGGGGTTGAGCCGATCGCGACGCTCGCTGGGTAGGTTCTGCGCCATGTAGGCGAACTCCATTCCGAAGTGAATGAACCTTTCCGCCAATCCCTGTCGAGACGTGCTCTGGATTGTTTTGCAACAATCGAAAGCACGCCTGAGGACCATTCAATGCTTCAGACCTGACGGAACCGTCGGCGACTACCGAAGCCGAAAGGAGACCGTTCGTACGCCGCTGCGGCGGAATTGGAATGATGGCGTCAGGGCTGACAACTTCATGGCGGAAAGCCGCTCTTATTTTTGAATGAACGTTCAAATAAAATACGCGCTTTGCCTGTGCCCTTCAACCCTGCGTTAACAGATTCGGGCAAAACGTTAACGAGTCTACGCAAAGTTAGCTTGCAGGCTTACTTACCCCAGCTATACCTGATGTAACCGACTGCAAGTCAGGGAACATGCACGCTATGCCAGTATCGGCATGGATGCTTTCGGGAAGACCGCTCGGACCGGTGCCGGCTCGTGCGGGCAAGAAGTACAACGATAACGCTTGTTTCCGGAGTATCTGATGGCTCAAGAAAAGAAAACGCCCGCGGCCCAGGCCGGCGGGCAGAGCGCCAGCGACAGCAAATCCACCACCGACACCTCGCGTCGTCGTTTCCTCACGGGATCGGCAGCGGCCGTGGGGGCCGGGGCGGCCGCCGCGGTGGGCTTCCCCAGTATCGCCGTGGCTCAGACCACTACGCTGCGCTTCCAGAGCACCTGGCCCAACCAGGATATCTTCCACGAGTTCGCTGCCGACTACGTGCGCATCGTCAACGAGATGTCCGGCGGTCGCCTGCGGCTCAACCTGCTGCCGGCCGGTGCCGTGGTCGGAGCGCTGCAGTTGCAGGATGCGGTGATCTCCGGCGCGCTCGACGGCGGCCATGGCGTGACGGCCTACTGGTACGGCAAGCACAAGGCCTTCTCGCTGTTCGGCACGCCACCACCCTTCGGTTGGGATGCCCATCAGTTCCTTGCCTGGTACTGGACCGGCGGCGGCATGGAGCTCTACGGCGAGTTGCTGGAGATGCTCGAGCTGCCGCTGGTGGGCTACCAGACCGGCCCCATGCCTACCCAGGCACTGGGCTGGTTCAAGGAGCCGATTCGCAGCGCCGACGACCTGCGCGGTCTCAAGTACCGCACCGTGGGCCTGGCGGCCGACCTGATGCGCGAGTTCGGCGCGGCCGTGACCATCATGGGCGGGGGCGACATCGTGCCGGCCATGGACCGCGGCCTGCTCGACGGCGCCGAGTTCAACAACCCCTCGTCGGACCGGCTGCTCGGCTTCCCCGACGTCAGCAAGACCTGGATGCTGCGCAGCTATCACCAGGATTGCGAGGCTTTCGAGATCATCTTCAACAGGAACCGGCACGACAGCCTGCCCGAGGAGTTCCAGGCCATTCTGCAGTATGCCGCCAAGGCGGCCTCTTCCGAGATGTACTGGAAGGCCATGGAGCGCTATCCGCGCGATCTCAACGGTATGCGCGAACAGCAGGGAGTACAGACCTACATCACACCCGACTCGGTGCTGCAGGCCCAGCTCGAAGCGTGGGACAAGGTGATCGAGAACGAGTCCCGCGACGAGTTCTTCAAGAAGGTGGTGGACCACCAGCGGGAGTACTGTGAGCGGGTCGTGGGCTACCACCTCGAGCACACCACCCCCAAGGAGCCGGCCTACGTGCACTTCTACGGCAAGTCGCCAACCGACACCTCAACCATCCTGTGAGCCGCCGGGCCTGCGGGCCCGGTTCGGCATGTTGCCCCGGAGCAGGACGTTGCCGGGTTCATGTTCCGTCCTGCGCCACCCCGGTGGGTGGCGCAGGGATGGTGAGAGGTGACCATGCGTTTCGTGTTCTTCATCGACCATCTCAGCACCTGGGTGGGCAAGACCTTTGCCTGGGCGATTCTGATCCTCACGCTGGTGGTGAGCTACGAGGTCTTCATGCGCTATGCCATGGGGGCGCCGACCACCTGGGCCTACGACACCAGCTACATGCTCTACGGTACCCTGTTCATGATGAGCGGCGCCTATGCGCTGGCTCACAACGCCCACGTGCGGGCCGACGTGGTGTCGCGCTACTTCCCCACCCGCGTCCAGGCCGGGCTGGAGCTCGCGCTCTACCTGCTGTTCTTCTACCCCGGCATCTTCGCGCTGCTGTTCTACGGCTGGGACTTCTTCGCCATCTCCTACCGTCAGAACGAGCACAGCTCCTATACGCCCGGTGGCCCGCCCATCTGGCCCTACAAGTTCGTGATTCCCGCCTGCGCGGCGCTGTTGGCCCTGCAGGGGGTGGCGGAAGTGACCCGCTGCGTGATGTGCCTCATGCACGGCAAGTGGCCGCGCCGGCTGGGTGACGTGGAGGAGATCGCCATTCCCATCAACAAGGAGGCGGAGATCAAGGCCGCCCAGGAACAGTCAGGGGAGCCCCGCCAATGAGCGAGCCGGAAATCGGTATCCTGATGCTGGGCATGTTGATCGTGCTGATCATGCTCGGCTTTCCCATCGCCTTCACGCTGATCGCCATGGGCATCGGCTTCGGCTACTTCGCCATCGGCGACATCATTTTCTCGCTGCTGGTGCAGCGTGCCTACGGCGTGATGTCCAACGACGTGCTGATCGCCGTGCCGCTGTTCCTGTTCATGGGCTACATGGTGGAGCGGGCCAACATCCTCGACCGGCTGTTCGCCAGCCTGCAGCTTGCCGCTCGCGGCATGCCCGCCTCGCTGGCGGTGGCCAGCTTGATCACCTGTGCGCTGTTCGCCACCGCCACCGGCATCGTCGGTGCCGTGGTCACGCTGATGGGGCTGCTGGCGTTGCCCGCCATGCTCAACGCCGGCTACGACAAGCGCATGTCGAGCGGCGTGATCTGTGCCGGGGGCTGCCTCGGTATTCTGATCCCGCCGAGCATCATGCTGATCCTCTACGGGGCGATGGCCGGCGTCTCGGTGGTACGTCTGTATGCCGCGGCGCTGATTCCCGGGTTGCTGCTGGCGGGGCTGTACATCGTCTACGTGATGGGGCGGGCGATGATCAACCCCAAGGTGGCGCCCAAGCTGCCGGCGGAGAAGCTCGACGTGCCGCTGGGAGAGGTCTACCGGGGCCTGCTGACCTCCTTCGTGCCGCTGTTCGTGCTGATCATGTCGGTGCTGGGGGCGATCCTCTTCGGCCTGGCCACGCCTCACGAAGCTGCGGGTATCGGTGCGCTGGGCGCCATCCTGCTGGCGGCGGCCTACCGCCAGCTGACCCTGGCGCGGCTGCGCGAGGCGGTGTTTCTCACCGCGCGTACCAGCGCCATGGTGTGCTGGCTGTTCGTCGGCTCGTGGATCTTCTCTTCGGTGTTCTCGCTGCTCGACGGCCATTCCCTCATCGAGCACTGGATCAGCGGCATGTCGCTGACGCCGCTGCAGTTCCTGCTGCTGGCGCAACTGCTGATCTTCATCCTCGGCTGGCCGCTGGAATGGACCGAGATCATCATCATCTTCGTGCCGATCTTCCTGCCGCTGCTGCACTTGTTCGGCATCGACCCGCTGTTCTTCGGCGTGCTGGTGGCGCTCAACATCCAAACCTCGTTCCTGACGCCACCCATGGCGATGTCGGCCTTCTACCTGAAGGGCATCTCGCCCAAGGGCATCGAGCTCAACGACATCTTCATCGGCATCGCCCCGTTCCTGCTGCTGGTGTTCGTGGCCATGTTCATTCTCTACATGGTGCCGAGTATCGTCTTCTGGCTGCCGGGGGTGCTCTACAACTGATAGCGAAGATGCCAGAAGAAACGCAGCGGGCCCGGCGCAATGCCGGGCCCGTTCGTATCGCACCTGGTGCGGCTTGGCGATCAGCCGCGGCCGTGATGCTTGTGGCCTTTGTGCTTGCCTGATTTCATGAACGCTTCGAGAGCGTCGATCTGCTCTTCGGTGAGCACTTCCGTCAGGGCTTCACGATGTTCGTCGCGCAGTTCCTGCCACGCTTCGCGGCGCTCCTCGCGGGAGTCGAACTCCTGGCCGCGCAGCTCCTGCATGTCGGCATACAGGGATTCGCGCAGTTCGGTCAGCCGCTCGCGCTCCTCGTCGGAGAGCTCCCAGCTGTCGACCAGAGTGGTCAGGCGCTGCTGCATGCTCTGACGACGCTCACCGCCACGCTCGGCGCGGTGCTCCTGGCGCATTTCGCGCTTGGCCTCGCGCAGGGCTTCACGCTGCTCCTCGTCGAGGATCTCGTCCATGCGCTCGCGGTGCTGCTCGTGCAGCTCGCGCAGCGCCTGCATGTGCTCATCGTGGGCCTCTTCCAGGGCGCTGCGGGTCTCCTCGTCGAGTCCGGCACGCTCGAACAGCGCCTGGCGCCGCTCCTGGAAACGTTCCTGGCGTTGCTCGTGCCAGCCGCCTTCGCCCTGTCCGGGAGCGGCCACCGCAGCCAGCGACATGGGGGCGATGGCGACGGCGAGCAGGGCGGGCATCAGCATGTTTCGGGTAATGGTACGGCGCATGCGAGTGACTCCTTCACGTTGAGTGGATGCTTGCAGTGTCGTACGGCCCTGTGCAATCAACTTGCAGCAATCGTGCAACTACAAAGGCTCGTCGTCGTTCGACAGGACAACCTGGCTTGGATTCCATCGTCGGCCGAATGGGCAGGCAGGGACGCTCACTCTTCAGGCTGATACTTGTAGCCCACTCCGTAGACAGAACGAATGATCTCGCGCTCGGGCCAGATGTCGGCGATCTTGCGCCGGAGCTTCTTGACGTGGCTATCCACGGTGCGCTCGGAGACGATGCGATGATCGCGGTACATGCGGTCCATCAGCTGGTCGCGGGTGAAGATGCGGCCGGGGGCCTGCATCATCACCTTGAGCAGTTGATATTCCACCGCGGTAAGCCCCAGGTCCTGGCCGTCGGCCAGCGCGCGCCAGCCCTCGTCGTCGAGGGTGAGCTGGCTGCCGCCGGCCGCGGCGGGGTCGCGCAGCGCCTGGCTGCGCCGCAGCACCGCCTTGACCCGGGCCACCACCTCGCGCGGGCTGAAGGGCTTGCAGATGTAGTCGTCGGCGCCGAGCTCCAGGCCCAGCAGGCGGTCGACCTCCTCGACCCGCGCCGTGAGCATGATGATGGCAATGCCGGGCCAGCGCTGGCGAATCTCGCGACACAGGGTGAGGCCGTCGGTGCCGGGTAGCATCAGGTCGAGCAGCACCAGGGCGGGCAGCCGTTCCTCGCCGGCTTGCTCATTCAGCCATGGCAGCACCTGATCGCCATGATCGATGTGGCGGGTGGCAAAGCCGCTGCCCTCCAGGTAGTCGGCTACCAGACGGGCGATCTTGGGTTCGTCCTCGACGATCAGCAGGGTGTCGCGTGGGGCGTCGGAGTCATGCATGGGCGCCTTTCCTCATGGGGTTCGCTCGTCGGCCATCAGGGCCGGAAACTCGAGCGTCCAGCATAACCCACCCAGCGGCGAGGGTGAGGCCTGCATGGTGCCGCCGTGACTCTTGACTAGAGCGCTGGCGATGGAGAGTCCCAGCCCGCTGCCGCCGCTGGCGCGACTGCGCGAGCCCTCGACCCGGTAGAGGCGTTCGGTGAGTCGCTCCAGCGATGCCTCGGGTACGCCGGGAGGGCTGTCCTGCCAGATCACGCGCACTCGCTCTGCGTCCTGAGTCAGGCTGACGTCCAACTGGCCCGGCGAGGTGGTGTAGGCACAGCTGTTGTCGAGCAGGTTGGTCCACAGCTGGCGCAGGCGCCGGGTGTCGCCGCGGATCCAGGCCGGGCCCTGGATCGAGGTGGTGAGCGTCATGCCGCAATCCCCGAGCCAGCCGCTGGCTTCCTCGAGGCGCGAGGCCAGGCTGGCTGCCAGGTCGAGCGGTGCCAGCTGCACCTCGAGGGCGCCGGCATCGCTCTGGGAGAGCAGGCGCAGGTCGGCCACCAGGCGCTCGAGCTGACCCACCTCCTGGGACAGCGAGTGAAGGTTGTCTTCATTGAAGGGACGGATGCCGTCCTGCATGGCCTCGATCTCGCCGCGCAGCACCGCCAGCGGCGTGCGCAGCTCGTGGGCGATGTCCGACACCCAGCGCGAGCGCGCCTCGCGGCTTGCCTCCAGGGTGGCGGCCAGCATGTTGAAGTCGCGGGCCAAACGCGAGAGTTCGTCGCGGCCGCGTTCCGGCAGGCGGGCGCTGTAGTCGCCTTCGATCAGGCTGCGCGTGGCCAGCGCCATGCTGCGGGTGCGACGGCCCAGCCACCAGGCCAGCCCACCGGCCAGCAGCAGCGAGGCCAGGCCGAGGGAGGCGACGATGATGCCCAGATTGCGCTGCTGGCGCGCGAGGAAGATACGGTCCATGCGCGCCATCAACTGCTGCGGCGGACGGTAGCCCAGGGTGCCGACCCGCTGACCGCGGTACTCGATGGGCAGCCAGTGGAGCTCCGAGGCCATTTCCTGGTCGTCCGGGGGCAGGCCGATCACCGGCAGGCCCTCGGCATCGTGCAGCACGAAGTCGCGGGCATCGCCCAGGCGACGTTCGATCCCCTGGGGTGGCTGACGCTCGCCCGGCCACAGCTGCTGGCGCACCAGCCGCTCCCAGGCCGGCGGCGAGTCGCGCAGCCACTGCCAGCCGTTGCGACGCGCCCACTCCTGGCCCAGCCCCTCGGCCAGGGTTTCGGCACGCTGCGCCTGGGTGGTCTCGAGATAGTCGAGAAAGCCCCGGTCGAGGCTGCGCGATACCGACAGGAAGACCAGCCCGGCGATCGCCACGTTGACCGACAGGATGATGACGAACAGCTTGACGCCCAGACGAGAGAACGGGGCGCGGAGCAGACGCGGCCTCATCGGGTCGTCTCCTGAGTGGTAACGGTAGTGGTCAGGCGTTCCCATCGCTCGCGCAGCCCCTCAAGCATCAGATAGAGACAGGGTACCAGCACCAGCAGGATCACGGTGGCGAACAGCATGCCGAAGCCCAGCGAGATGGCCATGGGAATCATGAAGCGGGCCTGGCGCGAGGTCTCGAAGATCATCGGCGCCAGCCCCAGGAAGGTGGTCAGGGTGGTCATCATGATCGGACGCAGACGCCGGGTCGCCGCGGCGACGATCGCCTCGCGGGCGCCGAAGCCCTCGCGCCGGCGCCGGTTGGCGTAGTCGATCAGCACCAGGGCGTCGTTGATCACCACCCCCGAAAGCGCCAGCATGCCCATCAGACTGATCACCGAGAGGCCGAAGCCCATGATGGCATGGCCTGCCATGGCGCCGATCACGCCGAAGGGAATCGCTGCCAGCACCAGCAGCGGCTGCAGGTAGCTGCGAAACGGTATCGCCAGCAGCGCGTACAGCGCGATCAGCGTCAGCCAGGTAGCCTGGGTCAGGGCCGAGACGTTCTCGGCGGTTTCCTGCTGGCGACCGCCCAATGTCAGCTCGAGTCCCGGCCAGGCCGCCTGCAGGGCGGGGAAGACGTCCGCCTGCAGGGTAGCCACCACCTGGTTGATCTGCGCGTCGCTGTCGGTATCGGCGGTGACGCTGATCTGACGCCTGCCGTCGACGCGCTGCAGCGTGGTCGCTGCGCGGCCGAGGTGGATCTCGGCGATGCGTGCAAGCGGCACCACCTGACCATCCGGCGTGCGAATCGGCAACTGGTGGAGGTGGCCCAGACTGTCGCGCTCCTCGCTGGGCAGGCGCACCGCGACGCTGATCTCGTGGCGCCCGACGAACTGCTCGATGGCGGTGACGCCCTGCAGCGGGCCGCGCAGCTGCGCGGCCAGGTCGGCGCCGGTGAGACCCAGCGCCCGGCCTTCCGGCGCCAGGCGCAGTTCGAGCTGCGGCTTGCCGTCGGCCAGACCGCTGTCGATGTCGGTCAGGCCCTCGAACTCGGTCAGCTCGTCGGCCAGCCGGGTGGCGGCGGCTTCCAGCGCGCGGCTGTCGGGGTGGGAGAGGCGCAGGGTGAGGCCGGCGCCGGCGCCCGGGCCGCCGAAATCCGACTCGAAGCGCACCGCTTGGGCGCCCATGATGTCGCCGGCCTCTTCGCGCCACTCCCGCGCGACTCGCGACGGCGGCCAGGCGTCGAGGGTGTCGCGCTCGATGGTCAGGCGCACGTTCAGACGGTCGCCATCGATCTGGGCGCGGCTGGCGGCGAAGCGCGGTCCGTCATCGCGTTCGCTCAGCGCCATGGCGGCATCGAGCAGCTGATCGCGAATGCGGCGATCGTCGGCGATGGGGCTGCCCACCGGCAGGGTCACCGTGGCCTGAACCCGGTCGGACTCTACCCGCGGCATCAGCGAGAAGCCCATGCGACCGCTCATGCTCCAGGCGATGGCCAGGGTCAGCACGGCGACGGCCAGGCTCACGGTGAGCAGGCGCTGATTCAGGGCGTGCTGCAGGAACGGCTCGAAGCGCTGCTGGGTGAAATGCGTCAGGCCGTTCTGCAGGGTACGGCGCAGGCGGTCCAGCGGCCTGAGCCAGGGCGCCGGCTCGCGGCCCCCGGCGCGATGGGCCAGGTGCGCAGGCAGAATGAACAGCGCTTCCAGCCACGACACCAGGAATACCGTGACCACCACCACCGGGATGACGGCGAAGATCATGCCCAGGAAGCCCGGCAGGAACAGCAGCGGCATGAAGGCGACGATGTTGGAGAGGATGGCGAAGGAGATCGGCACCGCCATCTCGCGGGCGCCACGCACGGCGGCTTCGCGCAGGGAGTGGCCCTGCTCGCGATAGCTGTGGATGTTCTCGCCCACCATGATGGCGTCGTCGACGACGATGCCCAGCGCGATGATGAAGGCGAACATCGACATCATGTTGATCGACACGCCCAGCCACGGCAGGAACAGCATGGCGCCGAGGAAGGCGGTGGGGATGCCCAGGGTGACCCAGAACGCCAGCCGCGCCTCGAGGAACAGCGCCATCAGCACCAGCACCAGGGCCAGGCCCAGCCAGGCGTTCTTCAGCAGCAGGTCGAGGCGGTCGCGATAGATCTCCGAGGTGTCCTGGGACACGCTCAGATAGACCCCTTCGGGCAGGCCGGCCCGCAGCCGTTCGAGCTGGGCGTGCACGGCGTCGGAAATGCCGATCGGGGTCTGGTTGCCGATCTGGTAGACGTCGAGGCTGAGCGCTGGGGCGCCGTTGAACAACACCTCGCGATCGCTCTCGGCGAAGCCGTCCATCACCCGGGCGATGTCGCCCAGGCGCAGTTGGCCGCCGTCGGCGGTGCCGACCAGCGGCAGCTCGGCGAACTCGCGGGCATCGTCGCGGCGTCCCTGGTAGCGGATCAGCCATTCACCCTCGGCGGTGGCCAGCCGGCCGCTGGCGAGATCCAGTGCCTCGTCGGCGATGCGCGAGGCCAGCCCGCGATGGTCGAGGCCATGGCGGTGCATGGCCTCTTCGTCGAGCAGGATCTGCACCTCACGCTCGCGGTTGCCCGCCAGCTCCACCCGCGAGATGCCGGAGGCGGCCTGCAGCTCGGCGCGCAGATCCTCGGCCACATCGTGCAGCAGCCGCTCGTCGACCCAGCCGTGCACCTGCAGGCTCATCACGCTGCGCGAGCGGCCGGCAAGACTGAAGCGCGGCGGGTCGGCGGCAGCGGGCAGGTTGGTGATGGCGTTGATCGCCTGCTGGATGTCCTGATAGGCACGCATCACGTCGACCCCGTCGATCAGGCTCAGCGAGACGCGCCCGGCGCCCTCGTTGGCGGTGGCGGTCATCTCGTCGATGCCGTCGACGTCGGCCAGGGCCGCTTCCATGGGCAGCAGCAGGCTGCGCTCCACCTCTTCGGGCGTGGCGCCGGGATAGCCGATCGCCACGTGGACGATCTCCAGCTCGAACTCGGGGAACACCTCCTTCTTGATCGTCATCGACGCCAGCAGGCCACCGACGATCAGCAGCACCATCAGCAGGTTGGGGGCGACGCCGTGATTGACCATCCAGGCGATGGGGCCACGGCGCGTCATGAACGGGACTCCCGACGTTCACCGGCCGGACGCTCGCTGTCGGCGATGCGTGTGCGTAGGCGCATGCCGGTACGCGGCTGGCCCAGTTGCGAGGTGACCACTCGTTCGCCGTCCTCGAGGCCGTCGGCGATCAGCACCCGCGTCTCGCCGCGATGGATCACGTTCACCGTGCGGCGGCGCAGACGCTCCTCCTCGTCGAGCAGCCACAGCTCGTCACCCGGACGCAGGGCGGCGGCAGGCAGCACGAACAGGCCGTCCTGCGCGCGCGCCTCGAACTCCAGGCGCACCACGTCGCCCAGGCGCAGGGCCGGTGCGCCGTTGTCGAGCCCCAGCGGGTCGTCGACCGCCACCAGCAACTGGGCCTGCAGGCCCTGTTCCTCCAGCGCCGGCAGGACGGCGATCACCTCGCCGCGGCGGGTCTCGCCGCCGGGCCAGGTGCGTGTCGAGAGCGTCACGCCGCTGCCAGCTCCGTTGGCGTCGGCGGCGTGCAGCCAGCCCAGCGCTTCGCCGGGCAGCGAGACACGAACCCAGAAGCGCGAGACGTCGACCAGATGCAACAGCTCGGTGCCGTTGTTCACCATGCTGCCGCTGCCCAGCAGACGCGATTGCACCATCCCCCGCCAGGGGGCGATGAGGGTGGCCCGCTCCAGCTCCAGCCGCGCCCGGTCGCGAGCGGCACGGGCGCGCTCCACTTCGGCCTCGGCCTGACGCAGCTGCGGCTGGCGCAGCACCAGCGCGCGGCGCTCGGCGGAGAGCTCGCGACCGAAACTGCGATACTCCGTCTCGGCGCGCTGCTGCTCGCCGCGCTCCATGGCCAGTGCCGCCTCGGCCTGGGCCAGCGCGGCCTCGGCCTCGCGCAGAGCCAGACGCAGGTCGGCATCGTCGAGTCGTGCCAGCACGCTGCCGGCCTCGACCACGCGGCCGGGTAGCGCTGCGTCAGTGAATTCGAGCAGCTCGCCGCTCACGCGGCTGGCCAGGTGCGCCTCGCGCTCGGCGATCACCCGACCGAAGCCGTACAGCGCTGGCGCGGCCGCCTGACGCTGTGCCAGTACGGTGTCCACCAGCGGGGCGGGCGGTTCGACCGGTGCCCGACGCTCGATGCGGGGCGGCTGCGAGACCAGCCACCAGGCCCCGGCCGCGCCTGCCGCCAGCACCAGCACGGCCAGCAGAGCGCCCAAGGTCAAGCGCCCCCGTTGGCGGCGGCCGGTGCGACCGGGAGTAGACATGGAGAACAGAGGGAAGGCTGGCATCGTGGGCTCGTGGCGAAGGGTGGGCCCATGCAGCATCTCGCAAGGCGATGCAGCCAATGGTCATGAAGTGTGCAAGCAACGTGCAAGCGAGCCCGCTATTTGACGAATCTGCTCTTAGGGGCAGGTCTCGCCGAGAATCATCTCGGTCGTCAGCAGGCGTGAATGGCTCGGCTCCAGGCCCAGGATCATGCGCGCCGCCAGACGGCCTTTCTCGCTGCTCTCCTGGCGCACCGTGGTCAGCCGCGGAGCCCGATACTGGCCCTCGGCGATACCGTCGAAGCCGATCAGACACAGGTCGTCGGGAATGCGCAGGCCGCGCTGCTCGGCCAGGGTCAGAGCGGTCAGGGCGATACGGTCCGACATGCACAGCAGCAGGTCGGGGCGCTCGGCGTCGGGCAGATCGAGAATCTCCTTGATCACCGGGGCGCACACCTCGAAGGTGTTCTCCTCCACGTTCCACATCGGGATCCGTTCGAGGTCGAAGTCGTGCTTTTCCAGAGCGGCATGAAAGCCGGCCAGCCGCGAGCGGGTAATGGTGAGTTCGGCCGAGAGCAGGGTGTACTGCGGATCGATTCTTCCATTGCAGGGTTCCGCCGTGAGGCGCAGGTTGACGATGCCCGGTCGCTTGCGTGGGGCGGCCGTCAGCGCGTGGTCGGCGATCTCGAAGCAGGAAGGTTCGTTGTCGACATGAATCGAAGGATGGCCCGCCACGTTGAAGTCGACCGCCACCAGCGCGGCGTGGAGGGGCAGCGAGTCGAACAGCTCGGCGGAGGGCATCAGACCGTAGACGATGAAGCCATCGGCCATGCTTGCCGAGTCGACCAGCTGGCAATTGACCTGCCGCGCCGAGAGCAGCAGCAGGGTATGGCCCTGGCTGTCGAGCACCTCGGCCACGCCGGAGAGGAACTCGCTGGAAACCGCATCGTTGAGGCTGTAGGTAAGACTCTCGGCCAGAACCACCGCGATGATGCGCGAACGCCCGGTACGCAGGCTGCGTGCCTTGGCGTCGGGGCCGCGATAGCCCAGCCGCTTGGCCTCGGCGAGAATGCGCTCGCGCAGACCGGGCGAGAGCTGGTCGGGCCGGTTGAAGGCATTGGATATGGTGGCGGTGGAGACGCCGAGCTCGCGGGCCAGATCCTTGAGTGTGATACGGCGGGCCGGTGGCGACACGATTATTTTCCTGCTAATGAGTACGGCGCCCAGCATACCGCCCCGGCCGTGGCCGGGACAGTACCGCCGTCTATTTTTGTAACGCTACCATGGTCTCAGGCCACGGCGCGTGCGGCCTTGACCGACAGCGCCCGGCCGCCGGCGTCGAACAGGTGCACGTGCTCGGGGTCGGGAGCCAGCGTCACGCGCTGACCGACCCGCCACGTCGTGGGTGCTTCGCCGCGCTGAATCAGCAGGGTCTCGCCCTCCTTGGGCTCGAGGTAGACGTAGACCTCGTTGCCCAGGTATTCGACGTTGACGATCTCGAAGCCCTCACTGCCCTGGGCCTCGCTCAGGCGCAGGTGCTCGGGGCGAATGCCCAGCGTCAGCGCCGCCCCCTGGGCATGCCCTGAGGCATCCTGGGGCAGCGCCAGCTCGGTCAGCCCGGTGGCGCCGATCCGGCAGCCGGTGGCATCGGCACCGAGCAGGCGTGCGGGCAGGAAGTTCATCGTCGGCGAGCCGATGAAGCCGGCCACGAACTTGGTTGCCGGGCGCTGATAGAGCTCCTGCGGACTGCCCACCTGCTCCACGCGACCGCCATTGAGCACCACGATCTTGTCGGCCAGGGTCATCGCCTCGACCTGGTCGTGAGTGACGTAGACCATGGTCGAGCCTAGCCGCTTGTGCAGACGGGCGATCTCGTTGCGCATCTGTACCCGCAGCGAGGCGTCGAGGTTCGAGAGTGGCTCGTCGAACAGCAGGATGCGCGGCTCCCGGGCCATGGCGCGGCCCATGGCCACGCGCTGGCGCTGGCCGCCGGAGAGCGCCTTGGGCTTGCGTTCGAGCAGCTCCTCGAGCTGCAGGATGCGTGCCGTCGCCATCACCCGCTCATGTACGGTCTCCTTGGCGGTCTTGGCCAGCTTGAGGCCGAAGGCCATGTTCTCGTACACGGTCATGTGCGGGTAGAGCGCGTAGGACTGGAACACCATGCCCACGCCGCGTTCCCGCGGCGGCAGCTCGTTGACCACCTGATCGCCGATGGAGAGCTCGCCATCGGTGATCGACTCCAGCCCGGCGATCAGGCGCAGCAGGGTGGACTTGCCGCAGCCCGAAGGGCCGACGAAGACCACGAATTCGCCTTCACCGATCGCCAGGTCCACATCCTTGATGATGTGCGTGCTGCCGAAGACCTTGTTGATTTTGTCGAGGGTGACGCTTGCCATTCGATTCATCCTCGGCCGCTATACGGCCGGTCGTTGTTGTCAAGACATTGCCACTACGCAGCCTGAAAAGGCACTCCTAGAACCGGAAATAGGCGGCTTGGTACGGTGGTAAATGCAACCTGCCGCCGCTCACCTCGTACTGGAAGCCGTGCTCCTGCAGCGCCTCGCGCACCTCGGGCAGCGTGGCACTCTGGGGCTGGCCGGTGAGGTTGAAGACGCACAGCAGCCTGTCGCTGCCACGCTGACGGGTGAAGGCGACCAGCGCTTCGCCCAGGTCGAGCAGCGTCATGTCGCCGTCGAACAGGGCCGGATGCTGGTGGCGGAAGCGCAGCAGGCGGCGGGTGGCGTTGAGCATCGAGTCCGGCTCATCCTGCTGGCGTGCCACCGACATGGCCAGGTGCGGTTCGGCCACCGGCAGCCACGGCTCCACGTCAGAGAAACCGGCCAGCGGGGTATCGTCCCAGGGCATCGGCGTGCGGCAGCCGTCGCGGCCCTTGAAGTCAGGCCACAGTGGCAGGCCGTAGGGGTCCTGAATGCGCTCGAAGGGCACCTCGGCCTCGGGCAGACCGAGCTCCTCGCCCTGGTACAGACAGACGCTGCCACGCAGCGAGAAGAGCAGGGCCAGCGCCACGCGGGGATAGGCGAAGGCGCACTCTTCGCTGCCCCAGCGAGTGGCGCTGCGCACCACGTCGTGATTGGACAGCGCCCAGCACGGCCAGGCATCGCCGGCGAACTGCTGGAAGCGCTCGAGCACGCCGCGAATGTAGTCCGGCGAGCGCGGTGCGTTGAGCAGGTCGAAGGTATAGGCCATGTGCAGCTTGTCGCCGCCCGAGGTGTACTCGGCCATGCGCTCCAGCGGCGTGTCGTCGCCGATCTCGCCCACCGTGGTGGTGCCGGGGTACTCGTCCATCAGCGCCCGCAGCTCGCGCAGGAACTCGACGTTCTCGGGGCGGCTGATGTCGTAGATGTGGCGCTGCCAGGTATAGGGGTTCTCCTTGGGCGCGCCCAGCGTGCGGGTGGCGTCGATGGTCAGCGCCGGGTTGCTGCGCAGGTGCTGGTCGTGGAAGTAGAAGTTGACCGTGTCGAGGCGGAAGCCGTCGACCCCCAGCTCCAGCCAGAAGCGCATGTTGTCGAGCTGGGCGGCGCGCACCTCGGGGTTGTGGAAGTTGAGGTCGGGCTGGCTCGACAGGAAGTTGTGCAGGTAGTACTGCTGACGCCGGCTGTCGAAGGTCCAGGCCGGTCCGCCGAAGATCGACAGCCAGTTGTTGGGCGCGGTGCCGTCCGGGTTGGGGTCGGCCCACACGTACCAGTCGGCACGCGGGTTGTCGCGATTCATGCGGCTCTCCTGGAACCAGGGGTGCTGGTCCGAGGTGTGGCTGATCACCTGGTCGATGATCACCTTGAGGCCGAGTGCATGGGCGCGTTCCAGCAGCGCCTTGAAGTCCGCCAGGGTGCCGAACAGGGGGTCGACGTCGCGATAATTGCTGATGTCGTAACCGAAGTCGCGCATCGGTGAGGTGAAGAAGGGCGACAGCCAGATGCCGTCCACGCCCAGCGAGGCGACGTAATCGAGTCGCTCGGTGATGCCGGGCAGATCGCCGACGCCGTCGCCGTTGCTGTCCATGAAGCTGCGCGGGTAGATCTGGTAGATGACGCCGCCGCGCCACCAGAAGGTGTTGTCTTGCATGGGGTTTCCTTGATGCATGGGTTTACCCTTTCACCGCACCGGCCGTCAGTCCCGAGACGATGCGCCGCTGGAAGATGATCACCAGCACCACCAGCGGTACCGTCACCACCACCGAAGCGGCCATGATCGGCGCCCAGGGCAGCTCGTAGGCGCTGCCGCCGGAGAGCAGGGCGATCGCCACCGGTACCGTGCGCTGGCTGTCGGTCAGGGTGAAGGTCAGGGCGAAGAGGAACTCGTTCCAGGCGGCAATGAAGGCGAGCAGCCCGGTGGTCGCCATGGCCGGCCACATCAGCGGCAGGAACACCTTGGTGATGGTCACCCAGGGCGTGGCGCCGTCCATGATCGCGGCCTCCTCGAGCTCCAGGGGCAGCTGGCGCATGAAGGTGGTCAGCACCCACACGGTGAAGGGCAGGGTGAAGATGGTGTAGCTCAGGATCAGCCCGCCCGGGTTGTTGTAGAGGTTGAGCGCGCGGATCACCTCGAACAGGCCCGAGAGCACCGCCACCTGCGGGAACATCGACACGCCGAGGATGATCAGCAGCACCGAGGTGCGGCCGCGAAAGCGTACCCGCCCCAGGGCGTAGGAGGCGGTGATGCCCAGCAGCAGCGCGATGAACACCACGCTGGTGGCAACCAGGATCGAGTTGAAGATCGCCTGCAGGAAGCTGCGCTGGGAGAAGATCTGCGCGTAGTTGGCAAGCGTGGCTCGCGTGGGCCACAGCTCGACCCGGAACAGGTCGCCGGAAGGCGTGAAGGAGGTCTTGATGGCGTAGTAGAACGGGAATACCGCGACCACCACGATCAAGGCCACCAGCAGCCAGAAGCCGGCACGCGCTGCGAGTTTGGAAAGCTGGCGCGAGGTCATCAGTCACCTCCCAGTTGCAGTTGCTTGCGGCCCAGGTAGAGATAGGCGATGGTCGCCAGGGCGATGATCAGGAACAGCAGGGTGGAAGCGGCACTGCCGTAGCCTACGTCCTGGAACTCCACCAATTGTTGACGAGCGTAGATCGACATCGACATGGTGCTGGTGGAGTTGGAGGTGAGCACGTAGATCACGTCGAACACGCGCAGCGCGTCGAGCAGGCGGAAGATCACCGCCACCATCAGTGCGGGGGTGATCAGCGGCAGGGTGACGCGGAAGAACACCTTGACCGGGTGGATGCCGTCGACCTCGGCCGCTTCGTAGCAGTCCTTGGGCAGCATCTGCAGTGCCGCCAGCACCAGCAGGGCGACGAACGGCGTGGTCTTCCACACGTCGACCATGATCACCGCCCACATGGAGTAGTTGGCATCGGCGGTCCAGGCGATGGGGCTGGCGATGATGCCGAGCGCCATCAGCAGATGATTGATGATGCCGAACTGGTCGTTGAGCATCCACGCCCACATCTGCGCCGAGACGATGGTCGGAATCGCCCAGGGGATCAACACCGCGGCGCGTACCAGGGTACGACCCTTGAACTCAGCGTTGAGCACCAGGGCGACGATGACCCCGAACACCACTTCCAGCGACACCGAGACCACCGAGAAGTAGACGGTGTTCCACACCGCCCGCCACCAGATGGGATCGGCCAGCACGCCGAACCAGCGGCCGTCGTCGTAGACCAGGTAATTCTCCAGCCCGATGAACAGGGTATCGCTCATGTCCGACAGCGAGGCGTCGGTGAAGCTGAAGTAGAAGGTGCGCAGCAGAGGCCAGCCGGCCACCATGGCCAGGGTCACCAGCATCGGCGCCAGGAACAGCCAGGCGGCGCGTACTCGCTGCCGCCTCACCTTGGTACTGCGATAGCTTGCCGGTAGGGGGCGCGCCGGGATCGGCGCGCTTTCGGTCACGGGAGTCGACATGGCGGGCTCCTGAAGGGGGTTACCAGTTGCGGCGCTTGAGACGGGCCAGCTCGTGGTCCAGGTCGCTCATCGCCTGCTCGCCGCTGCGGTTGCCGGAGAGCACGTCGTGAGTGGCGCTGAAGAAGGCGTTGCTGACGCGGCCATAGGCATCGCCGGTGGGGGCCGAAGGCCGCGCCACGGCATTGACGAAGGTCTCGTAGAGTTCGCCGAAGAAGGGCACTGCCTCGAGTACTTCGTCATCCTGGTAGAGTGCTTCGAGGGTCGGGTTGTAGGCACCCTCGATGGCGCGCCGCTTCTGCTCCTCTTCGCCGGCCAGGAAGGCCACCAGATCGGCGGCGAGCTCAGGGTTCTCGCTGTAGCGCGACACCGCCAGGTTCCAGCCGCCCAGCGTGGCGGCAGTGCTGCCGTCGCCGCTGTAGGGCAGTTGGGTCACGCCCACTTTGCCGCGTACCTCGCTGCCCTCGCTCTGAGCCAGCGCCCAGGCATAGGGCCAGTTACGCATGAACACGGCGTTGCCGCCCTGGAACACGCCGCGGGCCTCTTCCTCGGTGTAGTTGAGTACGCCGTTGGGCGAGATGTCGCCGATCCAGGAGGCGGCAAGGTCCAGTGCTGCGGCGGCCTGCGGGTTGTTGATGGTGATCTCGCCGTCCTGGTCGACGATGGTGCCGCCACCGTGACTGGCCACCCACTCCAGGGCGTTGCAGGTCAGCCCCTCGTAGGCGCGGCCCTGGAAGACGAAGCCATGCATACGGCTGTTGCCTGCCTCGCGCTCGGCGTTCTGGATCTCGCGGGCGACTTCAGTCAGCTCTTCCCAGGTTTCCGGCGGCTCGAAGCCGTACTGCTCGAGCAGGTCGGCGCGGTAGTAGAGCACGCCGGCATCGGTGAACCAGGGCATCGCGACCAGGCGGTCGTCGATGGTGTTGTTCTCGACGATGGCGGAGAAGTGCCCTTCACCGGCGTCGTCGCCCAGCACTTCGCGCAGGTCGAGCAGATGGTTGGCGAGCAGGCCCGGCCATACGACGTCGATCTGCATGATGTCGATGTCGGTGGAGTTGGCGGAGAGGATCTGCTGGTAGAGCGACAGGCGTTCGGTGGAGGAGTTGGGGGTCGAGACCACGTCGACGCTGTAACCGGTCTTCTCTTCCCACGCCCGCACGCCCTGCTGGCAGAGCTGCAGTTCGGCGCCCACGGCACCGCAGGAAATGGTCAGGTCGGCGGCCTGGGCGTGACTGAAGCTGGCGGCTCCGGCAACGACGAGGGTGGAGAGCAACGTCTTCTTGTACATGCAGGTATCCTTGTCGGCTTGTTGTTATCGATGGCGGCTGAGGAGACTTAAACGATTAAGATCGTTCGCCGCTCAGTTAGCCGTTTCTGCCTGGAGAGTTCAACCTAGACTTTCGGCTAACAGTGGGCTTGGCGCTTGCCGTTGCTTCCTGAGCATAGCTCCCGCGGCTCACAGCGACAGGAAGAACAGGATCAGCGGCGGCGACAGCAGCGAGAGGATGAAGCCGCTGACCACGGCGATGGGCACGCAGGCCACGCCACCGTGCTGCTGGATCACCGGCAGGGTGAAGTCCATGGAGGTCGCGCCGCCGTAGCCGATGGCCAGGGGCGCGTGGCGCTTGATGAACAGCGGGATCAGGATGAAGGCCAGCAGCTCGCGGCTGAGATCGTTGAAGAAGGCCACTCCGCCGAACACGGGGCCGAGCTGATCGCCGACCAGGATCGCCGAGAGCGAATACCAGCCGAAGCCCGATGCCATCGCCAGGCCCTCGTTCCAGCTCAGCGACAGCAGGGGAGCGGCGAGCAAGCCGCCGATCAGCGAACTCACGGCCAGAGTCATGGCAATGGCCAGCCCGTGGCGGTTGAGCAGGATCTGGCGCAGCGGCATGCCGGAGTTGCGCAACTGACAGCCAATCAGCGCCAGTAGCACGTAGAGCACCCATTCGGCCAGAAGCTCGGCATGCTGAAAGATGGCATCGCCGCCCAGCCAGGCAAGCGCCAGGCCGATCAGCACGCCGCCCGCCACCACCGCCACCAGGGCCAGGGAGCCGGCCAGTGCGGCCAGTTTGGTGGTAGGCGCATTGGCCACCACCGGGGAGGGTCCCATGCGCAGGGCCAGACGCTGCGACAGCCACCCCAGCGCCAGCAGGTTGCAGGCGGTGATCACCGTGAACAGAGTCAGTGCCTGTCCGCCCATGCGCGACAGCTCGCGGCCCAGCTCGTCCAGCCCCGCCAGGCTGATGCCCATCAACAGCAGAATGACATAGACCGAAGCGCTGACGCCGCGATTGATGACGGCCAGAACGTCGGGACTTCGCACCGGCACCAGATAGCCCAGCACCAGTGGCAGCAGCACGATCAAAAGCCCCGACAGCATGGCGATTTCCTTCATCCCGGCCGCTCAGGGCGGCGAAAACCGCCAACTCTACCAGGCTTTCGTGCCCGGCGCCGGGTCTCGTGCTCAGTCGGTCCTGAGTGAGGTCAGGGTGAGCCGGCTGCGGCGCTCGCCGTCGCGCTGGTAATCCACTGCCAGCAGCAGGCCGGGGTACTCGGGGTGGAAGTGAAACACCATACTGCGCTCCGGCGTGTCCGGCTCCCTGACTTCTACCTTGAGCGCCTGGAACTCGCCGGCGGGCAACTGCAGTACGTCGGTGCCGAGCAGGCGGTAGTCGAGGGTCTCCTCGCGGCCGCGGTGATCCTGGTAGACCAGGCGGCAGGTATCGCGCTCGCAGCCGCCGTTCAGGGCGCGTCGCGAGAGTTCGATCAGAGCGGCCTGGCGGTCCGGCAGCTCGGCCAGTTCGCTGCTGCCCAGACGATAGTTGCCGCCCACACCGAACAGCGAGTAGCCGCTGGCGTAGTTCACCGAATGCACGCCCTCAGGCGTGACGATGAAACGGCTGCGCTCGTTGCCTCGGGCCACGGCGATGGCGGCCTGCATGCGGCTCTGCCAATGGCCGCTCTCCCGAGTCAGGTCATGCTCGATGGTGGCGTTGGGCCAGCCCCTCACTTCCAGGCGGTAACTGGCGCTGAACGGCTGCAGTTGCGCGTCGGGCTGGGGCGCGGCCGCCACGGCCTTGACCGGAAGCCAGGCCAGCAGCAGAACGGAGAGAGTCAGACGAGCCAGGGCTCGTGATGATGGTGTCATGTCGGGAACCGTTTGGCTGTTGGCGACAGTAGCTGTGAACCTCGCCAGCCCACCGGGTTCCGTGATGCACGGTTATTCCATGCTTTGCCTGGTGAAAGCGGCCAGGCTCTCCAGCGCCGGGCTCAGGATGACCGGATAGGCGGCGTCATCGTGAGGCTCCAGTCGACGCAGCCGCTCGGGTAGCCGAGGCAAGATGGCGGCGACCCGTTCGCGGGCTCGGCCTGCATCGCCCATGTGGGCCTCATCCAGCCGGCCATGGCGCACCAGCGGCACCAGCAGCGGCTCGGCATCCGGAATGACTTCCTCGCGCCGGGCGATGATATCGCCGGTGACGTTGCCCTGTTGGTCCCGTCGACGGAACAGCTGCTTGCGCCCGGGCAGGTTGACCTTGCCGGTCGAGTGCTTGACCCGGGGCACGCCGGCATACTCCACCAGCTTGTAGGAGAGGTCTAGCACCGGGGCATCGGCCGAGACGCCCATGGCGGTGCCGACACCGAAGGCATCGATCGGCGCGCCGGCATCGAGCAGAGTGGCGATCTCGTATTCGTCCAGGCCGCTGCTGGCGATGATCTTGACATGCGTCTGGCCGGCTGCGTCGAGCAGCGTGCGGGAGCGTCGGGCGAGTTCGCCGAGATCGCCGGAGTCCAGGCGGATGGCCTCGATGCGCAGATCCGGCTCCTCCTGAAGCAGTTCGATGACCTGACGCACACCTTCGAGGGTGTCGTGGGTGTCCACCAGCAGCGTGGTACCGGGAAAATGCCGGGCGAAGGCACGGAACGCGTTAGTCTCGCTGTCGTGAGCGAGGATATAGCTGTGCGCCATGGTGCCGCTCAGTTGCAGGTCATGCCGCAGGCCGCCCAGCACGTTGCTGGTCCCGGACAGACCCGCCGTGCGGTAGGCGCGTATGCCACGCACGGCGGCATCGACACCGTGCATGCGGCGCAGGCCGAAGTCCACCACCGGGCGGCCGCGCGCCGCCATTACGATACGCACGGCCTTGGAGGCCAGTACCGTCTCGAGCTGCACCAGATTCATGAGCAGGCTCTCGATCAACTGCGCTTCCGCAATAGGGGCGTCCACCTCCAGCAGCGGTTCGTTGGGGAACACCGGCGTGCCCTCGGGTAGCGTCCAGATATCGCCGCTGAAGCGCCATTCGCCGAGCCAGGCGAGGAATTCGGGGTGGAAGCGACCTGTCGCAGCGAGGCGCCTCAGCACCGCTGGGGTGAACCGCAGCCGACTGATCGTTGCCGCGGCGTGCTGCTGGCCACAGGCGAGCATGAAGCGGCGCGTGGAAGGCATCTTGCGAAAGAACAGGCTGAAGGTGGCCCGCTCCCGCATCGACTCCTTCCAGTAGGCCTCGAGCATGGTCAATTGGTACAGGTCGGTCAGCAGTGCCAGCTCGTCGTCCTCGACCTGCAGCGGAGTCGCCTCACTCATTTTCGTACTTCGATGCCGGCTTCTTCTAGCTCGCGCCGGCAGTGGCCGCGGGCGTCCGGCGCAACCGTCGCCGTGAGTGCATCGAGCACGATCACGTAGAAACCCTCACGACGCGCCGCCAGCGCGGTGGCCCTGACGCAGACGTCCATGGCCAGCCCGCAGACTGCGACGCGTACGATGCCGCGCTCGCGCAGGTAGTCGGCCAGGCCGGTGCCCTCGAAGGCGGAGTAAGCGTCGGAG
This sequence comes from Billgrantia desiderata, assembly GCA_011742915.1. GTDB lineage: Bacteria > Pseudomonadota > Gammaproteobacteria > Pseudomonadales > Halomonadaceae > Halomonas > Halomonas desiderata. Next base: position 84,834 of record JAAQTN010000008.1, read on the forward strand.
TCGAAGGCAGTGGCCTTGCTCAGACGTATGACGTCGTCGGGCAGGGACAACTGGGGGTGGAAACCTGCCCCCGGGGTGTCCTGCACGCAGTGCACAGGCCAGTGGCCGCCGCGATGTACGAAGCTCATGTGGTCGACGGGATGCCAGTCCCGCGAGGCCACCACCAGCGCACCGGCGCGCCTGGCGGCATCGATTTCGGCATTGATGCCTGGCACCAGCGCGCTCCCCCCTTTAACGGGCAGGGCCCCGCCCTCGCAGAAGTCGTTCTGCATGTCGACGACCAGCAGTGCGGTATCGGGTCCGTACTCCACCTTGGCCATGACGTACCTCCAGCAGATCACGAATGGTAACTGACAGCGTATGCCTTTAGCGGTCTTCGTTGTAGGAAGGTCAAGCAGATTTCCGCGGCGCGGCGAAAAGAATGATGACGGTCAAATTCCAGGACGAATGGCGAACTCCGGTTTTCAAGATTCCCGCTGCGCGGCCGAAGAAGCCTTCGCGCGCCGACAGGCAGCGCCACGACGGCCGACGGATATCACAACTACAACGGCATGCTACGCCAGCCACGTCCCGACTCCCGATATCTTCGAGCTTGGCAGGGTTCCAACACATGAAAAACCTCCTTCACCGCATTCCAGTGTCACGCAAGTTCATGCTTGTGCTGGCACTGCCCCTTTGCATCATCGTCTGGCTGGCCGCGAGCGGCATCATGGACAGACAACAAGTTGCCAACAACATGCAGCAGGTCGACCGCTTCACCGGTCTGTCGGTGCAGCTCGGTGGTCTGATACACGAGCTGCAGGTGGAGCGCGGCCTGTCGGTCGGCTTCATCGGTAGCCGCGGCGAGGCCTTCGGCACGCGGCTGGCCGCCCAGCGTGGCCTGGTCGACGAGCAGATCGAGGCCTATCGCGCAGCCTGGACCGGCATCGATGTGGGTGGCGACGTCGGTATTACCCAGCGACAGCAGGAGATCGATGCGCTGCTGGCTGAGGTGGCCGATAAGCGTCGCCAGGTAGATGCCCTCGAGATTGGCGGGCTCGATGCCCTTGATTACTACACCGACATCAACGCATACCTGACCGAGATCGTGGGGCGGCTGAGTTCGCTGAGCAATGCCGGCGAGCTCTCCCGTGGCTTGGGTGCCTATTACTCCCTGCTCGAGCTCAAGGAGACGGCGGGTATAGAGCGGGCGCTGTTGGCCAGCGCTTTCGCCGCCAACAGCATGTCACAGGATGTCTATTTCCGCTTTCTCCGCCTGCTCGGCGAAGAGGAAGCGTTCGAGGAGAGCTTCCTCATCCAGGCCGACGCCGAGATGTGGGCTCGGTATCGTGCCGCCACCACCGAACACGAGGCCAATGGCGAGCTGACCATGATGCGCCAGATCGCCATGCGTCAAGGCATCGACGGCGGCTATGGCATTCGCGCGGAACGCTGGTTTGACGCCCAGACCGGCAAGCTGGAGCGGCTGCGCGCAGTGGAGCTGGCGCTGGCCGACTATGTACAGGTCCGTGCCCATGGTCTGGCAAGCGAGGCTCGCATTGGGCTATGGACGTTCGCCGGTCTGGCCCTGGCGGCCATTCTGGTCTCCGTCGTGCTTTCCATCCTGCTGGTGCGCAGCATGGTCGTGCCCCTGCGCCGGGCGCTTGCCCTGATCGAGTCGCGCGGCGGCGATCTGACCCAGCGGCTGGCAGTACCCGGCAGCGACGAGCTGTCGCGGCTCTATGCTGCCTTCAATCACTCAACGGACAGCATGGAAGCACTGGTGGCTTCGATTCAGCAGGGGGCACGCGGCGTAGGCTCGGCCAGCGGCGAGATCGCCCAGGGCAACGAGGATCTGGCCAGTCGTACCGAGGAGCAGTCCGCCTCGCTGGTGGAAACCGCCACCAGCATGGAGCAGATGACCTCCACCGTGCGTCAGTCCGCCGACAATGCGCGCCAGGCCAACAGCATGACGGAGCAGGCAGTGGCCCAGGCCGAGCAGGCCAGCCGGGTGGCCGAGGAGGCGCGCCAGGCCATGCAGCAGATCTTCGAGGCCAACCGGCAGGTCACGGCCATCGTCGAAGCCATCGACGGCATCGCCTTCCAGACCAATCTGCTGGCGCTCAATGCCTCGGTCGAGGCCGCCCGCGCCGGCGAGCACGGGCGCGGCTTCGCCGTGGTGGCCGGTGAAGTACGCAAGCTGGCCAGCCGCAGCGCCGAAGAGGCCGAGCGCATTCGCCAACTGATCGGCAACACCACTCAGAGGGTGGAGGCGGGCAACGGCCTGGTGGGGCGTACCTTCGAGGCGTTGACCGCCATCTCCCAGGACGTGCGCCGAGTCTCCGATCTGGTGGCGGAGATCTCCTCGGCCAGCGTCGAGCAGTCGGCGGGTATCGAGCAGATCAATCAGGCCGTGGCCCAGCTCGAGGCCACCACCCAGCAGAACGCGGCGCTGGTCGAGCAGGTCGCCACCGCGAGCCGTTCGCTGGACGACCAGGCCGGAGAGATGGCCAGACTGATCTCCCGCTTCCGCGTCAGCGACAGCCTGGGGCAGCCCGCGTCGATGATGGAAGTCTCGGATGTATCGCGGCTCGAGTATCGCGGCATGGAGCGCTTGCCCCAGCCGGCTTGAACCGGCAGCGACGATAGCAGCGGCGGGCCAAGGGCCCGCCGTTTCAGTTACTGCCGGCGCAGGCCGGCGTCGATATCAGTAGCCCGCTTCGGGGTCGACGCTCTCCACTTCGTCGCCGGCCTCGAAGGCGCGGATCGCCTCTGCCACCTGATCGACGGCCTCGTCCAGCGGGGTCGGCCCGGCCATGTGCGGCGTCACCCAGATGCGCGGATGCCGCCACAGCGGGCTCGATTCGGGCAGCGGCTCCTCGGGGAAGGCGTCGAGGATGGCGCCACGCAGCCGGCCTTCCCGTTCGCCTTCACCCAGCGCTGCGAGCAGCGCCGCCTCGTCGATCAGGCTGCCGCGGCCAGGGTTGATCAGGCTGGCGCCTTCGGGCAGGGCGACGAGTGCCGCAGCATTGATGATATGGCGGGTCGAGTTGGTGCCGGGCAGCAGCAGCACCAGGGTGCGAACCTGGCCGAGCAGCTCGACCAGGCCCTCGTCGCCGTGGTGGCAGGTAATGCCCTCGAGCGACTTGGGCGAGCGGCTCCAGCCGTGCACGGGAAAACCGTCGGCGGCGATCATGGCGGCCACCCTGGCGCCGATGGCGCCAAGGCCGAGCACGCCCACCGGCCAGTCGCGCTTGGCAGTGACGTTATGCTCATGCCATTCCCGACTCGCCTGCTGGCGGCGGTAGCGGTCGAAGTCGCGCTGAAAGTGCAGCACCCCATAGCGCACGTAGTCGCCGATCAGCTCGGCCATGCCGGCATCGCGCAGCTTGACGATGGGTACGCCCGCGGGCAGCGCCGGATTGCTCAGCAGGGCATCCACGCCCGCTCCCAGGTTGACGATGCCGCGGGCGCGGGTCTGTTCGGCGAGCAGTGCCTCGGGGGGCTTCCACACCGCCAGGTAGTCGGCATCGCGGCGCTTGTCGGCAGGGTCGTCGGCGGTGACGATCTCGGCACCGGGCAGCCGGTCGGCCAGGGCATCGCGCCAGGCCTCGATGTCGTCGATGTGAAGCAATATGCGCATGACGGCTCCTTTCTCGGTAGACGATGGCTCTCAATAGACGATCTGCATCATGGGCGGCGGCGCCTCGTCGAGCAGCACGGCCAGACGCTTGAGCCCCTCTTCGAGGCGGGCAATGTCCTGCTCGGCGCCAAGGCTCACCCGGATGCGCCTGGGCGGCGGGGTCTGCTCCACCATGAACGGCACCGCCGTGGTGATGGCCAGTCCCTCCTGTTCCGCCTGCTGCTGCAGCTCCTCGGCGCGCCAGGCGTCGGGCAGGGAAATCCACACGTGCAGGCTGGTGGGGCGTGACTCCAGGGCATGATGGCCGAGCAGGCGCTGGGCAAGCTGCTGACGTTCGCCCAGCAGGCTGCGCTGTTCGGCAGCCAGGGTCTCGACGGTGCCGTCGGCCAGCCAGCGGTCGGCGATCTCGAAGATCAGCGGCGTTGCCATCCAGGTGGTCGCACGCATGCGCGGCAGCACATGGTGCAGCTGGCCGCGCGGCACGGTGAGGTAGCCGGCACGCAGGCCCGGCACGGTGACCTTGGTCAGGCTGGTGACGTGGAAGCTCAACTGCGGGATGCGCGCCGCGACGGGGGTGAATCCCGGGGCTTCCAGCAGCGCATGCACGTCGTCCTCGATCAGCCACACCCGGTGTCGCGCCAGCACCTCGGCCACGGCGTCGCGGCGCGCCTCGCTCATGGTCGCTCCGGTGGGGTTGAGCTGGGTCGGGGTCAGGTAGAGCGCGCGCGGCTTGAAGCGCTGGCAGGCCAGCTCCAGCGCTTCCGGCACGATGCCCTCGGCGTCGATGGCGATGCCGCGCAGCTGGAATCCCAGCGTGCGCGACAGGGCGATCAGGCCGTGATCGGTGAGCGCCTCGGTCAGCACCAGGTCGCCGTGCTGCACTACGCTGGAAATCGCCAGCATCAGTCCGTGGGCGGCGCCGTTGCAGAGAATGCGGTCGTCCATCTCGCCGGGTACGTGCAGGCGCGACTGCAGCCAGGCGCTGGCGCGCTCGCGCTGGTGAGCGAGGCCGGCGATGGGGCGGCAGGCGCTGATCACTTCGGGGCTGGCCAGTTCGGCCAGCTCGGCCAGGGTGTGGCGAAAACGCAAATGATGGCTCGGTGGGCATACCGGGTGGGCGATCGACAGATCGATCAGCGGGCTCTCGTGACGTGCTTCGTGACCACGCAGATAGGCCGACTCGCGGGCGTCGTCCAGCGCATTGATCCAGGTGCCGCTGCCCACCCGGGCTTGCACCAGTCCCATCCTCTCGGCCTGGGCATAGGCCCGTGACACGGTCTGGACGCTGACCCCCAGACTCTCGGCCAGTTGGCGATGGGGCGGCAACCGGGTGCCGGGCACGAGTTCACCCTGGCGCACCGCTTCCGAGAGAGCGCGAGCGATGGCCAAATACTTGGGGCCCGTATCCGTCAGGTACGGGGTTAGGTCAATCGTCATGATTCAATAAAGCCTTTGACCGCCAGCCAAGGGGGGATGCTACTATCAGCTTAGCGGCATTGAACTGGGATTGTCATGTTTTCCGCCAAAATCGATCATGACAATTTTGGGCCGGTCCTTTCACCCCTGACCGCGATGACCGACTATCCGATGGCCCGGCTTTCTTCTGCAGCGAAGAGGGCCGGTTCTTGGTGATTTTATGGCGAGTGGCCCATGACTCAGGTATCCCTGTCCTTCACTCGTGAGGAATATGCCAGCCGGCTGTGGAAGGTGCGGGCCGAAATGGCCAGTCGAGGGATCGACGTGCTGGTGATCAGTGACCCGTCCAACATGGCCTGGCTGACGGGCTATGATGGCTGGTCCTTCTACGTGCACCAGTGCGTGCTGGTGGGGCTGGAGGGCGAACCGGTGTGGTACGGCCGGCGCATGGACGCCAATGGGGCGCTGCGCACCTGCTGGATCGATCCGGACAACATCACCTACTACCCCGACTACTACGTCCAGAACCCGGACATGCACCCCATGGATTACCTGGCCCAGTCGATCATGCCCGATCGCGGCTGGCATCAGGGCGTGGTAGGGCTGGAGATGGACAACTACTACTTCTCGGCCAAGGCCTACCAGAGCCTGCTGCGCGAACTGCCCCATGCGCGCTTCATGGACGCCAACTCGCTGGTCAACTGGTGCCGTGCGATCAAGTCGCCCCAGGAGATCGCCTACATGCGGGTCGCAGGCAAGATCGTCGAGGGCATGCACTCTCGCATTCTCGAGGTGATCGAGCCCGGCCTGCCCAAGAGCAAGCTGGTCTCGGAGATCTACCGTGTCGGTATCGAGGGCTGGGTCGACGAGAACGGCAAGGTGCACGGCGGCGACTACCCCGCCATCGTGCCCATGCTGCCCACCGGCAAGGATGCGGCGGCACCTCACCTGACCTGGGACGACACGCCGTTCCGCAAGGGGGAAGGGACCTTCTTCGAGATCGCCGGGGTGTTCAAGCGCTACCATGCGCCGCTGTCGCGCACGGTATTCCTGGGCCGGCCGCCGCGGGACTTCGTGCGTGCCGAGTCGGCGCTGCTCGAGGGTATCGAGAACGGCCTGGCCGTGGCCAAGCCCGGCAATCGCACCGCCGACATCGCCATGGCCCTGGGCGCGGCGATGGACAAGTACGGCTTCGACCGCGGCGGTGCCCGCTGCGGCTACCCCATCGGCATCAGCTACCCGCCGGACTGGGGCGAGCGCACCATGAGCCTGCGTCCCTCCGACGAGACCGTTCTCGAGCCGGGCATGACCTTTCACTTCATGCCGGGCCTGTGGCAGGACGACTGGGGGCTCGAGATTACCGAGAGCATTCTGATCACCGAGACCGGCTGCGAAGCGCTGGCCAATTTTCCGCGCCAGCTTTTCGTGCGTTGAGCCCGGAGTACAGCCAACGGCGGGGCGCCGGGGGCAAACCGAAGAGGAGGTCTTTTGCCAGGGAAGGCAAAAGTAGCGTACAGGGAAGTATTCACAGCGCCTCCTCGCAGGTTTGCCGCCGGGCGAGCCCCGTGTCACGGCTGTAATGGCCCTGAGAATAGAATCGCGACAATCTGCACAAGAATATGGAGTGCACCCAATGACCAAGCGCCCAAGCCCTATTTCCGCTACCGTCGACTTCGACGCCGACGGCGTCCAGCACGGTTTCCTCAAGCTGCCGATCTCCACCGACGAGTCGGCCTGGGGGGCGGTGATGATTCCGGTGACCGTGGTCAAGAACGGCGAGGGCCCCACGGCGCTGCTGACCGGCGGCAACCACGGCGACGAGTACGAGGGCATCACTGCGCTGCTGAAGCTGTCGAGCTCGCTGCGTGCCGAGGACGTGAGCGGTCGCGTGATCATCGTGCCGATGATGAACATGCCGGCGGCCATGGCCGGCAAGCGCACCTCGCCGATGGATGGCGGCAACCTCAACCGCAGCTTTCCGGGCGACCCCGACGGCACGGTGACCGAGAAGATCGCCGACTACTTCACCCGGGTCATGACGCCGATGTGCGACGTGGTGCTCGACCTGCACTCCGGCGGGCGTACCCTGGACATCATTCCCTTCGGCGCCTCCCACGTGCTCGACGATCCCGAGCAGCAGCGCCAGGCGCTGGAGGGCGCCAAGGCGTTCGGCGCCCCCTACGCCATGATGATGTTCGAACTCGATGCCGCGGCGCTGTTCGATACCGCGGTGGAGAGTCAGGGCAAGATCTTCGTCGCCACCGAGCTGGGTGGTGGCGGCACCTCGACGCCCGAGAGTCTGGCCCTCACCGAGCGGGGCGTGCGCAATTTCCTGATCCACTTCGGCCTGCTTCAGGGCAAGGTGGAGATGCCCGCCGAGCCGCAGGTCTATCTCGACATGCCCGACGCCAGTTGCTACGTGCAGAGCGAGCACAGCGGTCTGCTCGAGCTGACCCTGGCGCTGGGCGACAGGGTGGAGAAGGGCCAGGTGATCGCCCGCGTTTACGACATGACCCGCAGCGGTGCGGCACCGGTCGAGTACCATGCCGGGCGTGACGGCATCCTGGCAGCGCGGCGTTTCCCCGCGCTGGTCAACATGGGTGACACCATTGCCGTGATTGCCGACGTGGTCGATTCCCTCGGCTGAATCCGCGTCGCTCTGCCGATGACAAGGCCGATCCGCCGTTAACAAGAGAAAACGATGAAGCTCGATCGATACGACCTGAAGATTCTCGAGATCCTGTCCCGCGATGGACGCATCACCAAGTCGAAGCTGGCCGAGGCCATCAACCTCTCGGTCAGCCCGTGCTGGGAGCGGGTGCGGCGGCTGGAGAAGGCCGGCATCATCGAGGGTTACGGTGCGCGCATCAATCCCGATGCGCTGGTCAAGCGCACCCCGGTGTGGGTGCAGATCGAGCTCAAGCAGCACAATGCCGAGAGCTTCGCCCGCTTCGAGGCGCTGGTCCACGAAACCCCCGAGGTCACCGAATGCGTGGCGGTGGGCGGCGGGGTCGATTACCTGATGAAGGTCGAGGCCGACTCCGTCGATGCCTACCAGCGTCTCATCGACGCCTGGCTCACCTCGGACGTCGGCATCGAGCGCTATTTCACCTACATCGTGACCAAGGCGGTCAAACGCCCCGCGCCGGGCCTGGCGCGGAGCGACTTTCTCAGTTGATTTAGGCTGGAGCCGCTGCTGGCGCGGTCTCCAACGCGAACTCAACGTTGATACCCTGAGTAGAATCATGGCATAAGCTAAAAGCGAGAGTGAGCCGACGGTTCACTCAGCCGGGCGATCTTCCGGCATGTCATCGCGGTGCCGGACGAGTTGGTTAGCGCCCAGAGACAAGATCGCCTGACGTAGAGAGATGCCCATGTCCTACTTCACCATTGCCGGGGTGCAGATGCAGGCCCTGCATCACGGTGACAATACCGAGGCCATGCGCCACCGGGTCGACGCGCTGATGAGTCGCTTTCCCCAGGTGCAGATGGTTCTGTTCAGCGAGCTGATGCCGCTCGGCGCTTCGCCACACCACGCCCACCCATTGCCCAGCCATGTCGAGCAGTTCTTCTGCCAGCTCGCCGAGCAGTACCGTATCTGGCTGATTCCCGGCTCCATGTTCGAACGCACCGAGAGCGGTATCTACAACACCTTGTCGGTGATCGATCCGAGCGGCCAGGTGGTGGCGCGTTACCGCAAGATGTTCCCCTTCCGCCCCTACGAGGCCGGCGTGGAGAGCGGCACGGAGTTCGTCGTCTTCGACGTGCCCAACGTCGGTCGTTTCGGTGTGTCGATCTGCTACGACATGTGGTTCCCCGAGACCACCCGAACCCTGGCCGCCATGGGCGCCGAGGTGATTCTACACCCCACCATGACCGATACCATCGACCGCGACATCGAGCTTTCCATCGCCCGCACCAACGCCGCGGTCAACCAGTGCTACTTCTTCGACATCAACGGTGCCGGCGCCCTCGGCAACGGCCGTTCCATCGTGGTGGGCCCCTCTGGCGACGTGATCCATCAGGCCGGCACCGGTGAGGAGATCATGCCCATCGAGGTCGACTTCAGTCGGGTGCGGCGCGAGCGCGAGACGGGCCTGCGCGGCCTGGGGCAACCGCTCAAGAGCTTCCGCGACCGTCAGGTGGATTTCTCGGTCTACCGCTTCGAGCATGGTCCCTCGCCGTTTCTTGCCAGCCTGGGGCCGCTGGCCAAGCCGCAGCGCACCGATATCGAAGAGTATTGACCCTTCAGGAGGTCGTCATGCGGGAGTTCCTGTTGCGCCTGATTCGGCTGTTGCAGCGGAGCTTCCCGTCGCGGGGCTCCACTGCGGCATTGGCCGCCGGTACAGGCCGCGCCGATGCTATCCCTTCCGTCATCGATGGAGCGAAAACAATGAACAAGATCAACAACATTGCCGACGTTCGCCGTCATTTTCGCAACAACAAGGAGCCGGTCTACTTCATCTCGGCGACCAACTTCAACCTGCTCGGTATCGGCGACTGGGTGGGCAACTTCCGGCACATCAACTACATCGACTGCTTCGACGGTCAGCAGCGCAACGTCTTCGTGCCCAAGGAGAAATTCCCGCGCGACTTCGAGAGCATCGAGGACATCAACAACTACCTGCTCGAACACAAGGAGGTGATCGACTTCATCCAGTCGCGGGCCAGCGGCGACGATGCCGGGGTAGCCGCCTTCCTGATGTTCGACGAGCATACCGAGGAGATCTGCCGGCAGCTCGGCCTGCGGGTCGCCTTCCCGCCGGCGGAGCTGCGCTCGCGCATGGACAACAAGATCGAGACGGTACGTATCGGCAACAAGGCCGGAGTGCCCAGCGTGCCCAACGTGCTGGCTAGGGTCGGCAGCTACCAGGAGTTGCTCGAGGTCAGCCGTGAGCTGGGCGACGACCTGGTGGTGCAGACCGCCTACGGCGACTCCGGTCACACCACCTTCTTCATCGCCAGCGAAGACGACTACTACAAGCACGCCGAGGAGATCGAGGCCGAGCCCGAGGTCAAGATCATGAAGCGCATCAACTGCCGCGGCTCGGCCATCGAGGCCTGCGCCACCCGCTGCGGCACCGTGGTGGGGCCGTTGATGACCGAACTGGTGGGCTTCAAGTCGTTGACTCCCTACAAGGGCGGCTGGTGCGGCAACGAGATGTTCGCCGGCGCCTTCAGCCAGGAGATCCGCGACAAGGCCCGCGAATACACCTTCAAGTTCGGCGAGGCCCTGCGCGAAGAAGGCTACCGCGGCTACTTCGAGCTCGACTTCCTGATCGACATGGACAACGGCGAGGTCTACCTGGGCGAACTCAACCCGCGGGTCACCGGCGCCAGCTCGCTGACCAACGTGGCGGCCTTCGCCCACTCCGACATCCCGCTGTTCCTGTTCCACCTGCTGGAGTTCTCCGACGTCGAGTTCGATCTCGACATCGAGGAGATCAACGAGCGCTGGTCGCACCCCGACAGCGTCGACAGCTGGAGCCAGCTGGTGATCAAGCACACCGACGAGAGCGTCGATCTGCTCACCCGGGCGCCGCGTACCGGGGTGTGGACGCTGGGCGCGGACAACCGCATCGCCTATGACCACTACAGCTATCACCCCCATGCCGCCGAGAACGAGCGCGAGGCCTTCTTCCTGCGTATCAGCGGGCCGGGCGACTTCCGCTACGAGGGCGCCGACCTGGGCATCCTGATCACCCGGGGTCGCCTGATGGACGACGACTTCCAGCTCACCGAGCGGGCCAAGGCCTGGATCGAGGGCATTCGCGGCGAATACGCCGGCCAGCCGCTGCAGGACCCGCTGGTGGAGGAGGTCGCGGTGAGTCACGCCATCGGCGGCGGCAACTTCAAGATCCTATGAACGGCGAAGTCGAGCGGCACCACCAGGCGCGGCGAGGGGAGATGGAGAAAGCGCTGGTCTTTCGTACCCTGCAGGAGGAGACGCCGGGGCCCAAGTGGCGATCGCTGTTCGATTACCATTGGCCGGCCTACGAGGCGTGGTACCTGGCCGAGGGGGAGCGTGAGCGGCCGGGTTACCTGAGCTGCTACAACGCCCTGCGTCGGCACATGCCGGAACTGCTGGACACTTACCGGGCGCTGTGCGAGCTGGCCGGGGGCGGCGATCTGGCGGCGCGCTTTCTCAGTCTCTACCAGCCGCCGCCGTACATCACCGGCTGTTCCCAGGCGGTGCTGGTGCGCCATGGCGCGCCGGTGCTGGCGCGCAACTACGACTACCCGCCCGAGCTGTGCGAGGGCACGGTGCTGTACACCCGCTGGAACGGACGCGGCGTGATCGCCATGACCGACTGCCTGTGGGGCGTGCTGGATGGCATGAACGAGGCGGGGCTGGCCGTGTCGCTGGCCTTCGGCGGACGCAAGGCGGTGGGCGAGGGCTTCGGCGCGCCGATCATCCTGCGCTATCTGCTGGAGTTCTGCGACAGCGTGCCCCAGGCCGCCGAGGTGCTGGCCCGGGTGCCCAGCCACATGGCCTACAACGTCACCCTGACCGATGCCGCGGGACGCTATGTCACGGCGATGATCGCCCCCGACCAGCGGGCCAGCATCCGCCGGGTGGCGGTGGCCACCAACCACCAGAAGAAGATCGAGTGGTACGCCCATGCACTGGCCTCGGAAACCCTGATCCGCGAGCGCCAGCTGTCGATCCTGGTGGACGACCCGGCCACCAGCGAGGCGCGCCTGCTCGACGCCTTCGCCGCACCGCCGTTGTTTCGCCGCGACTACGCACGCGGGCTCGGCACCATCTACACCGCCGCCTACTGGCCGCTGTCGGGACGGATCAGCTATCGCTGGCCGCAGCAGCGTCTGGAACTGGCCTTCGAGCATTTTCCCGAACAGCAGTTGAGGGTCCGTTACGGCCCCAGGTAGCGTAGCCGCGGTATCGCGCAGGCGCCGCGGGAACAATAACGACAAAGAGGGATGGGTGTCGCCATGAACGAAAGCAGCCATACCGAAACGCCCTATACCGCGCTGGGCTTCTATCACAAGATCTCCCAGCTGCGCGCCGACACCTGGAACGCGCTCAAGCGCGACCTGGGACAGCTGGTGCGGCTCAACGACGAGAGCCGGGCACGTAACCTGATCAAGGCGATCGACGTCAAGCTGACGCGCCTCGAGATCATCGAGGACTACCACGCCTTTCCCTCCAAGGAGGACTTCCGTCACCTCTGGGCGCTGTTCGACCGTGAGGAGTACGTGCTGCTGGAGAAGGTGGTCAAGCGGCTGGTGCGGGCGCTGATCAGCGAATCCTACCGTCGCCGCCACGTCGATCTCTCCGAGACCGATGCCGACGCCGAGGATCTCGAGACCCTTGATGCCCTGGCGCAGCTGCGCCATGGGCATCCGGCCTCCAACAGCTCGGCCCAGCCCTATTTCGAGCTGCTGATCGTCGACAATCTCTCGTCCCAGGAAGAGGAGGTGGTGCGCGAGGCGTTCCATAGCCTGCGCCGGCCCGAGGACCGCTTCGTCTACGACGTGGTCACCGTACGCAGCTTCGAGGACGCCCTGATCGCGGTGCTGGTCAATCCCAACATCCAGGCCTGTCTGATCCGCTACGAGTTTCCCTACAAGTCCAAGTACAACCTCAGTGCGCTGCGCAACTACCTGGAGGGGCTCTCGGAGCAGGAGCTGGAGCACCAGTCGGAGGCCGAGCGCAGCATCCTGCTCAGCTCGATGATCCACGAGCTGCGCCCCGAGATCGATCAGTTCCTGGTCACCAGCGGCGACGTCGAGGCCACGGCGAGCCGCGACATCCGCCACTTCAACCGCATCTTCTATCGCGAGACCGACTACATCGAGCAGCACCACACCATCCTGCGTGCCATCGACAGCCGCTACCGCACGCCGTTCTTCGACGCCCTGCGCGAATACAGCAAGAAGCCCACCGGGGTGTTCCACGCCATGCCCATCTCGCGCGGCAAGTCGGTGACCCGCTCGCACTGGGCGGGGCACATGATCGACTTCTACGGCATCAACATCTTCCTCGCCGAGACCTCGGCCACCTCGGGCGGCCTCGATTCGCTGCTGCAGCCCTACGGTCCGATCAAGAAGGCCCAGGAGTACGCCGCCCGCGCCTTCGGGGCGCGCCAGAGCTTCTTCGTCACCAACGGCACCTCGACGGCCAACAAGATCGTGGTGCAGGCGCTGGTCAAGCCCCGCGACATCGTGCTGATCGACCGCGACTGCCACAAGTCGCACCACTACGGCATGGTGCTGGCGGGTGCCCACGTCAGCTACCTGGACTCCTATCCGCTCAACGATTACTCGATGTACGGCGCGGTGCCGCTGCGCGAGATCAAGAAGACGCTGCTGGAGTACAAGCGCGCCGGTCAGCTCCACCGGGTCAAGATGCTGCTGCTGACCAACTGCACCTTCGACGGCGTGGTCTACAACGTGCGTCGGGTGATGGAGGAGTGCCTGGCGATCAAGCCCGACCTGGTGTTCCTGTGGGACGAGGCGTGGTTCGCCTTCGCCACCTTCAACCCCACCTACCGGCCGCGTACCGCCATGCACGCTGCGCGCACCCTGCGCGAGCGCTACCGCAGCGAGGCCTACCGCGAGGAGTATGCGGCGTGGAAGGCGGAGTTCGATGCGCTCGACCCCGACGACGATGCCACCTGGCTCGAGCGCCGGCTGCTGCCCGACCCGGAGACGGTGCGCATCCGCGCCTATGCCACCCACTCCACCCACAAGACCCTGACCTCGCTGCGCCAGGGCTCGATGATCCATGTCTGGGACCAGGACTTCCGCCAGAAGGTCGAGGCGCCGTTCCACGAGGCCTACATGACGCATACCTCCACCTCGCCCAACTATCAGATTGTGGCGTCGCTGGACGTTGGGCGCATGCAGGCCGAGATGGAGGGCTTCGAGCTGGTTCATGCCCAGGTGGAGGCGGCACTGTCGCTGCGCGAGCAGCTCTACACCCATCCGCTGCTGCAGAAGTACTTCCGGGTACTCAAGAACAGCGACATGGTGCCCGCCGAGTATCGTGAGTCGGGGGTCGAGTCCTACTTCGACCCGGTGACCGGCTGGAACCAGATGGAGGAGGCGTGGGCGCGGGACGAGTTCGTGGTCGATCCCACCCGGGTGACCATCGCCATCGGCAACACCGGGGTCGACGGCGACGCCTTCAAGAACGAATACCTGATGAACAAGTACGGCATTCAGATCAACAAGACCTCGCGCAACACCGTGCTGTTCATGACCAACATCGGCACCACCCGCGGCTCCATCGCCTACCTGCTCGACGTGCTGATCAAGCTGGCCAAGGAGTTCGAGTACCGCTGGGAGGAGAGCAGCCGGCCCGAGCGCAAGATCATCGAACGCCGGGTGCATTCGCTGACCCAGGAGCTGCCGCCGCTGCCCGACTTCAGCCGCTTCCACGACGCCTTCCGCCAGTGCCCCGAGACCCCCGAGGGCGACATTCGACGTGCCTACTTCCTCAGCTACGACGAGGAGAACACCGAGTACCTGCGCTTCGACAACGGCGAACTCCAGGCCGAGATGCGCGCCGGCCGCGACGTGGTCTCGGCCAGCTTCGTGATTCCCTATCCGCCGGGCTTCCCGGTGCTGGTGCCGGGGCAGGTGATCAGCGAGGAGATCCTCCACTTCCTGCAGGCGCTCGACGTCAAGGAGATCCACGGCTACCGGCCGGAGCTGGGCCTGATCGTGTTCACCGAAGAGGCGCTGGCCGCGCCGCCGGAGACCTGAGCGCCGCGCGCAGAAAAAAACGCAACTTAGCTCTGGAGGACAAAAAAAAGCGCACTTGCCCTGCCGGTTAACGAAAAGTCCCGCCCCGGGTTTGCCCTTACCCTGTAGCCATCGAGCAGCCGCCGGCTGCTCTGTCGTTTTGCCACAGCCGGCCCGTGAGCGAGGGGCCGGTGTCAGGGGAGGTGCCCATGAACATGAAGCTGACCAATACACTGTCCACCATGCTCGATGATCCGCGTCTGTTTCGTCAGCACGCCTATGTGAACGGCAAATGGACCCACGGCGACGGCGGCCGTGAGGAGACGGTGTTCGATCCTGCCACCGGCGAGGTCATCGGCTACATCCCCTGGCTCGAGGCGCATCAGATCCGTGAAGCGGTAGACGCCGCCGATGCCGCCTTCGTGCACTGGCGTGCGCTGCGTGCAGACGAGCGCGCCGAGCGGCTCATGGCCTGGCACGACCTGCTGCAGGCCCACCGCGAGGACCTCGCCATCATCATGACCCTGGAGCAGGGCAAGCCGCTGCCCGACGCCCGCGGCGAGGTGGAGTACGGCGCCAGCTTCGTGCGCTGGTTCGCCGAGGAGGGCAAGCGCACCTTCGGCGAGACCATTCCCAGCCACATCCCCAACGCCGCCCTGGGCACGCTCAAGGAGCCGGTGGGCATCGCCGCGCTGATCACGCCGTGGAACTTCCCGCTGGCGATGATCACGCGCAAGGCCGCCGCCGCCCTGGCCGCCGGCTGCACCGTGGTGGTCAAGCCGGCCGGCGAGACGCCGTTCTCGGCGCTGGCACTGGCCGAGCTGGCCGAGCGTGCCGGCATTCCGGCAGGCGTGTTCAACGTGGTACTGGGCGAGCCCGCCGAGGTCTCGAAAATTCTATGTGCTGAAGAGCGGGTCAAGGCGCTATCCTTCACCGGTTCCACCCGGGTCGGCCGGCTGCTGCTCGAGCAGAGTGCCCAGACGGTGAAGCGCGTGTCGCTGGAGCTCGGCGGCAACGCCCCGTTCATCGTCGGCCCCGACATGGACCCCAAGGAGGCGGCCTTTGCCGCGGTGGCGGCCAAGTTCCAGACCGCCGGTCAGGACTGCCTGGCGGCCAACCGCATCCTGGTGCACGAGTCGATCCACGACGAGTTCGTCGAACACTTCGCCGAGCGCATGGCGGCATTGACCGTGGGCAACGGCATGGAGAGCGAGGTCGACCTGGGGCCGCTGATCCATCGTCAGGCGGTGGACAAGGCGGCGGCCATCGTCGACGACGCCATCTCCCGTGGCGCCACGCTGGTGGCCGGCGACCAGACCCGGGCACCGGGAGAGAACTTCTTCATGCCCACGCTGCTCACCGGCGTGACCCCGCAGATGAAGGTATGGCGCGAGGAGAACTTCGCCCCGGTGGCCGGCGTGACCGCCTACCGCGACGACGACGAAGTGATCGAGATGGCCAACGACACCGAGTACGGCCTGGCGGCCTATGTCTACACCCACGACATCCGCCGCATCTGGAAGCTGCTGCGGGCGCTGGAGTACGGCATGGTCAGCGTCAACTCGGTGAAGATGACCGGCCCGCCCGTGCCCTTCGGCGGCGTCAAGCAGTCGGGGCTGGGCCGCGAGGGCGGCATCACCGGGATCGATGAGTATCTCGAGACCAAGTATTACTGCCTGGGGGCTTTGGGGTCCGTATCGGGGAGCTGAAGCGAGAGGAAGCGCCAGCGCATCCCATCTCGCGATGCCCAAGGGCGAAACCCTGACGCTGCGTTTGCGGCTTGCGCGTCGGACCGGATCAAGGTCCCTCTTGCCGGTCCTCGATCGACATCCCTGTCGATCGCCGCGCGCCGCTGCACTTGCGCCAGCGCCCTTGGGTAGATATCGCTCGTTGGCTTGCCCTGGCGCTGGGCCAGCGACGTCATAACGAATTGAACATCTCCCCGCTGCGGCGGGGCATTGGAGAAGAGAGAGCATAATGAACCAGCAGCACCGCGATCTGATCGAGCGCGACCGCAAGGTCACCTTCCACGCCTCCACCCACCTGCGCGATTTCGCCCATGGCGATGCGCCGGGCCGGGTGATCACCGGCGGCAAGGGCATCCACATCGTCGACAAGGACGGCCGCGAGTTCATCGACGGCTTCGCCGGGCTGTACTGCGTCAACATCGGCTACGGCCGCACCGAGGTGGCCGAGGCGATCTATCAGCAGGCGCTGGAGCTCTCGTACTATCACACCTACGTGGGCCACTCCAACGAGCCGCAGATCGCGCTCTCCGAGAAGATCATCGCGCTCGCCGGCCCCGGCATGTCCAAGGTCTACTACGGCCTCGGCGGCAGTGACGCCAACGAGACCCAGCTCAAGATCGTGCGCTACTACAACAACGTGCTCGGTCGCCCGCAGAAGAAGAAGGTGATCTCGCGTCAGCGCGGCTACCACGGCTCGGGCCTGGCCACCGGCTCGCTGACCGGCCTCAAGGCGTTCCACGACCAGTTCGACCTGCCGCTGGCGGGCATCCTGCACACCGAGGCGCCGTACTACTACCACCGCGCAGCCGAGCAGGAAGGTATGAGCGAGCGCGAGTTCTCCCAGTTCTGCGCGCAGAAGCTGGAAGAGATGATCCTGGCCGAAGGCCCCGACACCGTGGCCGCCTTCATCGGCGAGCCGGTGCTCGGCACCGGCGGCATCGTGCCGCCGCCGGAAGGCTACTGGGAGGCGATCCAGGCCGTGCTGGCCAAGTACGACGTGCTGCTGATCGCTGACGAAGTGGTGTGCGGCTTCGGTCGTATCGGCGCCGATTTCGGCAGCCACCACTACGGCATCAAGCCCGACCTGATCACCGTCGCCAAGGGCCTGACCAGCGCCTACCAGCCGCTCTCCGGCGTGATCGTCGGCGACCGCGTATGGAGCGTGCTGGAGCAGGGCACCGGCCAGTACGGCCCCATCGGCCACGGCTGGACCTACTCCGGTCACGCCCTGGGCTGCGCCGCGGCGCTGGCCAACCTGGCGATCATCGAGCGCGAGGGGCTGACCCGGAACGCCGCCGAAACCGGCGCCTACCTGCAGCAGCGGATGCAGGCCGCCTTCGGCGAGCATCCCATCGTCGGCAACGTGCGCGGCGTGGGCATGCTGGCGGCGCTGGAGTTCTCGGTCGACCCTGCCCGGCGCGCGCACTTCGACGCCGCGCACAAGGTCGGTCCGCGCATCGCCGCGGCGGCGCTGGACGAGAACCTGATCGCCCGCGCCATGCCCCAGGGCGACATCCTCGGCTTCGCGCCGCCGCTGGTGGCGACCCCTGCCGAGATCGACGAGATCGTCGCCCGCGCCGAGCGTGCGGTGAACAAGGTCACCGACCAGCTGGTGCGCGAAGGCGTGGTCAAGGCCGCCATGTCGGTGAGCTGAGCCGTACTGCCGAGTCGAATCGGCAAGCGCTCAGTATGTCTGGCCACGAGCGCCGCGGGTAATGCCCGCGGCGCTTTGCTTGGCTGGGCCTGTCCTTCTCTTCTAGGCTGAAAGCGCCAAGTCTCTCGCCACGAGCCAAGCAACCGGATCTGCCAATGTCGACCTCTGCTCACGGGGTTACCCTCGCTTCCATCTACCAGGCGCGACGTCGCATCGCCGGTCAGGCGCTGCGCACGCCGCTGGTCCGCTCCCACGCGCTTTCCGAGCGTTTCGATGCCGATATCCTGCTCAAGCTGGAAACCCTTCAGCCCAGCGGGGCGTTCAAGCTGCGCGGTGCCGCCAACATGATCGCCGCGCTGATCGAGCGTCACGGTTGCGATGCCCTGGAGGCCGGGGTGGTCACGGCCTCGACCGGCAACCACGGCCGCGCGGTGGCGTACGCGGCGGCACGGCTCGGCGTGCCGGCGACGATCTGCCTGTCGCGCCTGGTACCGGCCAACAAGGTGGCCGCCATCGAGGCGCTGGGCGCCGAGGTCAGGCGCGTGGGCGAGAGTCAGGACGAGGCCTTCGGCGAGGTCGAGCGGCTGATCCGCGAACGCGGCATGACGCTGATTCCGCCCTTTGACGACCCGCTGATCGCAGCCGGCCAGGGCACCATCGGCCTGGAGCTGATGGAGGACGCGCCGGATCTCGACCGGGTGATCGTCGGTCTCTCCGGCGGTGGGCTGCTGGGGGGCATCGGCGCGGCGGTGAAGGCCATCCGCCCCGAGGCCCGCATCACCGGCGTCAGCCTCTCCCGCGGCGCGGCCATGTGGCAGAGTCTGCAGGCTGGGCGTCCCGTGGCGGTCGAAGAGGTGGAGAGTCTGGCCGACTCGCTGGGCGGCGGTATCGGCCTCGACAATCGCTGCACGTTCAGCCTGGTGCGCGAGGTGATGGACGAGCACTACCAGGTCTCGGAGGCGGCCATCGCCCAGGCCATGGTCGACATCCTCGAGCACGAGAAGCTGCTGGTGGAAGGGGCCGCTGCGGTGGGGCTGGCGGCGCTTGCGGAGCATGGTATCGAGGTGCGCGGCCAGCGGGTGGCGCTGATCCTGTCGGGCAACGGCGTGGCGCTGGAGACGCTGGATCGGGCGCGCCGAATCGCCGCTGGTCGAGTTTGACGTGCAGTCTTCAAGGAGGAGAGATGAAGCTCTATCAACGTGACGAAATCGAAGCGGTGGTGGGTATCGACGACGAGGCGCTGCGCCAGGTGGAGGCGGGCTTCGCCGCGCTGGGGCGCGGCGAGGTGGTACAGCCGCCGATCCTGTCGATGGCCATGGAGGAGTTCAATAGCGAGGTCGACGTCAAGACGGCCCATATCAAGGGGTGGGAACGTTATGCGATCAAGGTCAGCAGCGGCGCCTTCGACAATCCCAAGCGCGGCCTGCCGAGCCTGAGCGGCCTGATGATGCTGTTCTCCGCCGAGACCGGCCGGGTCGAGGCGGTGCTGTTCGACGAAGGCTACCTGACGATGGTGCGCACCGCCCTGGCCGGGGCCATCGCCGCCAAGCATCTGTCCCGCGAGGACAGCCGTCGGGTCGGGGTGATCGGCGCCGGCGAGCAGGCGCGGCGGCAGGTGGAAGCACTGCGCCTGGTGCGCAACGTCGATACCCTGGACGTCTGGGCGCGCCGCCGCGAAGCGGCCGAGGCCTACGCCGAGGAGATGCGCAGCCAGGGCCTCACCGTCACCGTGCGCGATAGCGTGCACACCGCCTGCCAGCAGGCCGACATCATCGTCACCGCCACGCCGTCGCGGGAGCCGCTGTTGAACGCCGGCGACCTGCCCGAGGGCGTGCATGTCACCGCCATGGGCTCGGACAGCCCCGACAAGCGCGAGCTGGACGAATCGGTACTGACCCGGGCCGACGCCTTCGTCTGCGACAGCCGGGCGCAGAGCGAGCAAAACGGGGAACTCAAGGTCTTTGCCAACGCGGGGCGCGAGCCGCCATTCCAGGTATACGAGCTGGGCCGGGTGATCGAACGGGGGGAGCGGCTGCGGAATTCCGAGGCGACCATCACCGTGTGCGATCTCACCGGCACCGGCGTGCAGGACACCGCCATTGCCAACTTCGCCCTCTCTCGGCTGGCGGGGTAAGCGGCAGGGTATCTCCGCGGGCACGCCTTGAGCCCGAACGCAGCCGCCCCCATGCTTGGGGTGACGAAACGCAACGAGGAGCGCAGCGGATGGCAACGGTACTCGCCTTCGATGTTTACGGTACCCTGATCGATACCCATGGCGTGGTCGCTGAACTGGAAGAGCGGCTCGGCAGGAACGGCAGGGCGGAGCTGGCCGCGGAGTTCTCGCGGCGCTGGCGCGACAAGCAGCTGGAGTACAGCTTCCGCCGCGGCCTGATGGGAGCCTACGTGACCTTCGGCCAGTGCACCCGCGAGGCATTGGACTTCACCGACCGCGCCCTGCAGACGCAGCTGTCGGACGTCGACAAGGACCACCTGATGTCGGTCTACGGACGTCTGCCGGCCTTTGCCGAGGCCGCCGGTGCATTGAAGCGACTGGCGGCGAGCGGCATGCGCTGCGTGGCCTTTTCCAACGGCACCCTCGAAGCGGTCAGCGGCCTGCTGGAACAGGCCGGAATAGGCGAATGCTTCGAGGCGGTGATCAGCGTCGATGAGGTCAAGCGATTCAAGCCCGACCCCGCCGTCTACGCTCATCTGCGCAACCGCCTCGACGTCGCTCCCGGCGACACCTGGCTGATCTCGAGCAACCCCTTCGACGTGATCGGCGCGCGCCATGCCGGACTGCATGCCGCCTGGGTGCGGCGCAGCCTCGATGCCCCCTTCGATCCCTGGGGCATCGAGCCGGACCTGACCGTCACCGATCTGGATGCGCTTTCCGACCGCCTGGGCTGAAGGCTTTCCGACTTGAGCTGAAGGCTCTCGGACCGGCTGGGCTGGGTAAGCACGCTATTCCCGCTGGCGGTACGCCTCGATCAGCCGCTGGCGTTCCTGCTCCTCGTAGAAGCTGGGGTCGTCGAACAGGTCGGGCTGGGAGTCGTCGAAGATCATCTCCAGCGCCAGCGGGCTGGTCTGGGTCATCGGCTCGAAGTGGGCAGGATGGCCGTAGACCAGATCGGAAACGTGGCGACGGCGATACAGGGCATAAGCGCCGAGCACGGCCAGCACCGCGGCGATGTACAAGGGCAGCGCCTGGGGGCCCAGCACGCCCATCAGGGCCCCGGCGACGATGGGCGCCAGGGCGCTGCCCGCCCCCTGGGTCACCAGCATGTCGGCCGAGGCCGAAACCACCTCTTCGGGATGCAGCTGATCGATCAGTTGTGCCACCGCCAGCGGGTAGATGGCGAAGGAGAAGCCGCCCCACAGGAAGAACAGGCCCAGCAGGGCGACCTGGTTGGGGGCGAAGGGCATCAGCGCGGCGAGCGCCGCGGCGGCGATCACCACCCAGGTCAGCACCTGAGAGCGGTCGTGCTTGTCGGAGAAGCGGCCGATGGGCAGCTGCAGCAGCGCGCCTCCCAGGATAGTCACGCTCATCAGCGTACCCACGTCGCCGGCGCTCCAGCCCAACTGGCGGGCATAGAGCGGCGCCATGCCCCAGAAGGCGCCCATGGCCAGCCCCGACAGCACCGAGGCCGTGACCGACAACGGCGCGAAGCCGATCAAAGCCTTGAGGCTGCTCTTGGCGTTTTCAGGCACGGTGGGCTGCTGGCGCCGGGTCATGGTGATCGGCAGCAGCGCCCAGCTGATCAGGATGGCCGTCACGGCAAACAGCAGAAAACCACCGGGCGTATCCAGGCGCAGGATCTGCTGGGCAGCGGCAATCGCGCCGAGGTTGACCAGCATGTAGGTGGCGAACACGCGGCCGCGCTCGTGGCTGGCCGCCTGACCGTTGAGCCAGCTCTCGATCACAGTCATCAGGGTGACGAAGGCCAGGCCGTAGAAGAAGCGCAGCACGATCCACACCCAGGGGTCGACGAAGATGATGTGCAGCAGCGCGCCCGAGGCGCACAGCGCGGCACAGAAGGCGAAGGTGCGAATGTGTCCGGCGCGACGAATCAAGCGGCTGCTGACCCAGGTACCGCAGGTGAAGCCGACGAAGTAGGCCGACATGATCACGCCCACTATGGTGGACGAGAATCCCTCGTCGGTGCCGCGCAGGGTCAGCAGCGTATTGATCAGGCCGTTGCCCAGCAGCAGCAGGGCAACGCTCCAGAGAATCGAACGGACCGGTTGCAGCATGGCCAGCATGCCATCTCTCCTTACTTCCGTGTTGAAGTCGTGAGTGTGTTCCCCTACCTCGCCAGCGGCCGCAGAACGATCACCGCCAGCGGCGGCAGGGTCAGCTCCAGGCTTGCCGGCTGGCCGTGCAGCGACTGCTCGGCGGCCTCGAGGCGGCCCAGGTTGCCCAGGTTCGAACCGCCATAGCACGCCGCGTCGCTGTTGATGATCTCTTCCCAGGCGCCGGCTCGCGGCACCCCGACCCGGTAATCGTGCCGTGGCACAGGGGTCATGTTGGCCACTATCAGCAGCGGTGCTCCCTGGGCATCGCAGCGCAGCCAGGCGAACACGCTGTTGGCGTGGTCGTTGCCGATGACCCAGACGAAACCGGCCGGATCGCAGTCGCCCTGGTGCAGCGCCGGCAGCTCGCGATACAGACGGTTGAGATCCCCCAGCAGCAGCCTGACGCCGGCGTGGCGCGGCTCATCGAGCAGCCACCAGTCGAGCTCGCGGTCGTGATCCCATTCACGCCACTGGCCGAACTCGCAGCCCATGAACAGCAGCTTCTTGCCCGGCTGGGTCCACAGTGTGGCGAGGTAGGCGCGTAGGTTGGCGAACTTCTGCCACTCGTCGCCGGGCATCTTGTCGAGCAGCGCGCGCTTGCCGTGAACCACCTCGTCATGGGAGATCGGCAGCACGAAGCGCTCGGAGTAAGCGTAGACCTGAGGAAAGGTCATGTTGTGGTGGCCATGGCAGCGGTATAAGGGATCCTCCACCATGTAGCACAGAGTGTCGTGCATCCAGCCGAGGTTCCACTTGTAGGCGAAGCCGAGCCCGCCCTCGGCCACCGGCCGGGTCACATCGGGCCAGGCGGTCGACTCCTCGGCGATGACGGCGGCGTCGGGAAACTCCTCGGCGACCACGGCATTGAGGTGACGCAGGAAATCGAGTGCCTCGAGGTTCTCGTGCCCGCCATGGCGATTGGGAATCCACTCGCCGTCGCGCCGCGAGTAGTTGCGGTAGATCATCGAGGCCACCGCATCCACGCGCAGGGCGTCGATGTGGTAGTGCCTGAGCCAGTGCAGGGCGGAAGAGAGCATGAAGCCGTGCACCTCGCGCCGGCCCAGGTTGTAGATGTAAGTGTCCCAGTCCTGATGGAAGCCCTCGTAGGGGTGCTCGTACTCGTACAGGGCGGTGCCGTCGAAGCGCGCCAGACCGTGGGCGTCGGTGGGAAAGTGGGCCGGCACCCAGTCGAGGATCACGCCTAGCCCCGCCCGGTGGCAGGCGTCGACGAAGTAAGCGAAATCCGCCGGCGAGCCGTGGCGTGCGGTGGGGGCGAACAGCCCCAGCGGCTGATAACCCCAGGAGCCGCCGAAGGGATGCTCCATGATCGGCAGCAGCTCGATGTGGGTGAAGCCCATCTCGCTCACGTAGGGGATCAGCTGCTCGGCCAGCTCCCGCCAGTCGTAGAGCTCGCCCTCGTTGCCGCCGTGCTTGCGCCACGAGGCGGCGTGAACTTCGTAGATGGCGATCGGCCGGTCGGGGGCTAACGTCTCGCCACGCCGGGCGAGCCAGGCCTCGTCGTGCCATTCGAAGCTCTCGATGTCGGCCACTCTGGAGGCGGTGCCGGGTGGCAGCTCGCTGGCCAGCGCCACCGGATCGGCCTTGTGCACCACCTGCTCCTGGGCATTCACCAGCTCGTACTTGTAGACTTCACCCGGCTGCAGGCGCGGCACGAACAGCTCCCACACGCCGGCCTGGTGGCGCAGGCGCATGGGATGGCGGCGACCGTCCCAGCCGTTGAAGGCGCCGATCACCGAGACGCGCCGGGCATTGGGCGCCCACACGGCGAAGCGCACGCCTGCCACGCCGTCGATCTCCATGAGTTGGGCACCCAGGCAGCGGCCGAGATCGCGATGAGTTCCCTCGCCGATCAGGTGCAGGTCGATGTCACCGAGCAGGAGACCGAAGCTGTAGGGGTCTTCCGTCTCCTGAACGCCGTCGGACCAGTGAATGCGCAGCCGGTAGGCGAAGGCCTCGTCCAGCGCGATGACGAACAGCCCCGGCGTGCCGAGCTCGCTGAGCTGCCCCTCGATACGCTCGCTGTCCCGCCGCAGGACCTCCACCCCCTGGGCGCCGGGCAGGTAGACCCTGAGCGCGTACCCGTCTCCCTGGGCATGCATCCCCAGCACCGCAAAAGGGTCGGGATGGCGGCCGTTTGCCAGGGCCTCGGCATCGCTGCGGGGCAGGGCGGCGTTCGCTTGCCGGTCATTCGGCTGCGTTTTCCTCTCCATCAGTTCCGTCATGGGCCCTTCCGTTGGGGGGTGTTCGTGTTCATGGCGTCTGCTCCAGTTCGAGCATGACCAGTGAGCGTCCGAGCATGGCGTACTCCTCGCCGAAGGCGCGCAGGTCGGCATCGGGAGCCGCGCTGCGGCTGGTGTCGAGCCGACACACCCAGCCGTTGCCGCGGGGCACGTCGGGCAGACAGAAGGAGCTTGGTTCAGGGTTGGCGTTGAACAGGATCAGCAGCGAGCGGTCGTCACCGGCACGACGAATGCCCGAGGGGCGGGCGCGACCGTCGAGCAGCAGGCCGAGGCTGCGTGCCGCCGGGTCCTCCCAGCGCTGCACGTCCATCTCGCTGCCGTCGGGAGCGAGCCAGGTGACCTCCCTGAGCCCCATCTCCTCGTTGTACTCGCCGGAGAGAAAGCGGCCGCGGCGCAGGATCGGGTAGCGCAGGCGCAGGGCGATGAGCCGGCGCAGGTACTCGATCATGTCGTGGGCGTCGCCCTCCAGGTTCCAGTCGAGCCAGCTGATCTCGTTGTCCTGGCAGTAGGCGTTGTTGTTGCCGCGCTGGGTGCGCAGCAGCTCGTCGCCGGCCAGCAGCATCGGCGTGCCCTGGGAGAGCAGCAGCGTCGCGAGGAAGTTGCGGATCTGGCGCAGGCGCAGCGAATGGATCTCCGGGTCATCGGTGGGCCCCTCCTCGCCGTGGTTCCACGACAGGTTGTGGTCGTGGCCGTCGCGGTTCTCCTCGCCGTTGGCCTGGTTGTGCTTGTCGTCGTAGGCGACCAGGTCGTGCAGGGTGAAGCCGTCGTGGGCGGTGACGAAGTTGATCGAGGCGAAGGGACGACGCCCGCGACGGTCGAACAGGTCCGCCGAGCCCATCAGCCGCGAGGCGAACTCGGCGAGCTGGCCTTCGTCGCCGCGCCAGAAGGCGCGGCTGGTGTCGCGGAAGTGGTCGTTCCACTCCGCCCAGCCGGGGGGGAAGCCGCCGACCTGATAGCCGCCGGGGCCGCAGTCCCAGGGCTCGGCGATCAGCTTGACCTGGCTCAGCACCGGATCCTGGCGGCAGGAGTCGAGAAAGCCGCCACCCTCGTCGAAGCCGTGGGGCTCGCGGCCGAGGATGGTCGCCAGGTCGAAACGGAAGCCGTCGACACGCATCTCGCTGGCCCAGTAGCGCAGCGAATCGGTGACCATCTGCAGCACCCGGGGATGGCTCAGGTTGAGCGTGTTGCCGGTGCCGGTGTCGTCGATGTAGTGGCGCGGTTCGTCGGGCAGCAGGCGATAGTAGGAGGCGTTGTCGATGCCCTTGAAGGAGAGGGTCGGGCCGAGATGGTTGCCCTCGGCGGTGTGGTTGTAGACAACGTCGAGGATCACCTCGAGATCGGCGGCGTGGTAACAGGCCACCATCTGTTTGAACTCGTTGACGTTGCACCCGGAGAGATAGCGCGAGTGGGGGGCGAAGAAGCCCAGGGTATTGTAGCCCCAGTAGTTGCGCAGCCCGCGCTCGAGCAGGTGCTGGTCGTCGACGAAGGCGTGGATCGGCAGCAGCTCCACCGACGACACGCCCAGCGAGCGGATGTAGTCGACCACTTCGTTGACCATCAGCCCCGAGAAGGTGCCGCGCAGCGCTTCGGGCACCGCCGGGTGACGCATGGTGTAGCCGCGCACGTGGGTCTCGTAGATCACGGTGCGGTCCCAGGGCTGCTGAACGCCGCGGGAGCGACCCCAGGTGAAGGCGGGGTCGATCACCCGGCAGCGGGGCATGAAGGGAGCGCTGTCACGGCTATCGAAGCTGAGGTCGCCGTCGGCATGGCCGATGGTGTAGCCGAACAGCGCCTCGTCCCAGACCAGCTCGCCCACGAGCTGCTTGGCGTAGGGGTCGAGCAGCAGCTTGTGGGGATTGAAGCGGTGTCCCGCCTCGGGCTCATAGGGGCCGTGGACCCGATAGGCATAGAGCTGGCCCGGGCGGGCGTCGGGCAGGTAGCCGTGCCACACCTCGTCGGTATACTCCGGCAGCTCGATGCGCTCCACCTCCTGGGTGCCGCTCGCGTCGAACAGGCACAGCTCGACCCGGGTGGCGTGGGCGGAAAAGAGAGCGAAATTGACGCCCAGGCCGTCCCAGGTTGCGCCCAGCGGGAACGGCCAGCCCTCGCGCACACGCGAGCGCCGGATCACCCCGGGTTGTTCATCGACCGCCACGGCGGGGTCGATCTTCTGCGGCTCCTGCCTCGTGTTCATCGTCCGTCGTCCTTGATCGCAGTGGGCGGCTTACCCGCTATCGTGCTGCTTGACGCATCACCCGCTTCCTTTCTCTCTTGCTTGCGGGGTCACTTCTTGCGGGTTTTCGAGCGGCTGCCCGCTGCGGCCTTCTTGCCCGCGGGCGAGTCGGCTGCTGCCTTGGGTTTCGCCACCCCGGTCGTCTTGCTTTGCCGCTTGGCCGTCTTGCCCGGCACCTGGGCGGTGTCGCCGGTGTCGGGCTGGGTCAGGCCATCGCTCTCGCGGCGCGGCTTGCGGGTGCGCCTGGCCGTGGCGGATTGCGGCGGTAGCGGCTCCATGGGCCCCGGGCCGGGCTCCGCCGAGGCTTCCGGAGCCTCAGTGCCGCCGCGATTGGCGACCTCCTGGTCCTGGGCGCCGGTACTGGTCGCCTCCTCGGCCGGCAACGGGCGGGTCGAGGCCGCGGTGGGTTCGGGCTCGTCCGGGGCCGGGCCGGGGCTAGCGCGATCCTGCACCGGGACGTCCTGGGCCACGTCGCGGTCGTCGCGGTAGGGCAGTTCGTCGAAGTCGGGTTCACCGTCGGGGGGCTCCAGCGGCAGCCGATTCTCATCGATGCCCCTCTCGTCATCCTCCAGCGGCAGGTCGTTCTCGAGAATGGGGGGCTCGTCAACCGGCTCGCCGACCTCCTCGAGTTCGGCGTCCATGCCCGCGGCCTGCTCCGCGGCGACGATCTTCAGTGCCATGTCCCAGTGGCGCTGCTGCTGCCCTTCGGGGCGCCCTTCCGATTCCCAGATTTCGTAGGCCAGGTTCCGTACGCGCTCTTCGTCAGCCATCCTAGCTCTCCCTTTGCCTGTGCGTGTCTCGTAGGTAGACGCCGACGGGAAAATCCCTCAGCAGTTCCCCGGCGGCGACAGTCTCCATCGTTACTGTCAGGGTGGTACCGGTCAGCGCGCTTTGCCAAGCGCCACGTGCCTCCTCGGGCAGGCAGATGCCGCTGTCGCCCCACTGCGCCGGTGGCACCAGGGGGCGGTCGGCGTCCGTCAGCAGCCCCGCAGTCAGCCGTGGCACGACGACCAGCAGCTGTCGGTCGGCGTGGCGGCGCAGGAACGCCACCAGGCGTTCCTCATGCCTGCCGGTGGTGGCCAGCGGTTGGTAGTCGCCGTGAACGAACAGCCCGCGCTGCTCGTGACGCAGCGCCAGCAGACGTGCGATCAGCGTCTGCTTGACGGCGCCGTGGCGCCAGTCGGCCAGCGCCGCCTGAGGGGCGCTGTGTTCATCGAGAGCTGCCAGGCGAGCGGCGTGATCGACCGGGCGACGATTGTCGGGATCGACCAGGCTGTAGTCCCAGAATTCGCAGCCTTGGTAGAGATCGGGAATGCCGGGTACGGTCAGGCGCAGCGCCGTCTGAACCAGGCCGTTGAGCGCGCCCGGCAGATCGAGCTCGCGGGCCGCCGCTTCGATCTCGCGGCACAGCTCGGGGGTGGCCAGGAGGCCCTGCAGATAATCGCGGCAGGCGCTCTCGTAGGCCTCGTCGGGCCACAGCCAGTGGGTGCGCAGCTTGGCTTCGCGCACCGCCTTCTGCTGCCACTGAGCCAGGCGTTCGGCGAACTCGCGCATGCCGTCGTCGTCGTGACGCGAGAGCGTCGGCGGCCAGGCGCCGAGCAGCAGCTGGTAGAGAATCAGCTCATCGCCGGGGCTGGGGGCCGGGCCCGAGGGCAGCACCTGGCGCAACGGGGCGGTCAGCTCGCGCCAGCGTTCGACGCGGGTGGCGAAGGCGGCGGAGTTTTCACTCAGCGCGGCAAGACGCGCCCGCACGTCTTCACCGCGCTTGTGATCGTGGGTGGCGGTGGCGACCAGGCCGTGGGGGAAGTGGCGCGCGCGCCAGGCGTTGGCATCGTGGAACCGGCGCGGCGAGTGGCTGAAATGCTCGCCGTCGAAGCCGACGTCGTTACGCGAGATCAAGGCCGCGCTGCGATAACCGGCGGTGTCCTCCACGGCCTTGGCGGCCACCGGCGAGGTGAGCTGCTGGAAGCGCACGATGGCGCGCTGGCGCAGCCAGCGCTCCTCTGTGTCCTCGGCGTCGGCGGGGGCTTCGCCGCCCAGCCAGCGCTCGAGCCAGGTCAGCACGACGGCATCGGGCGGGCTCAGCGCCGTGCGGGCACCGGCCATGGCCTGATCGAAGAAGCAGGCGTCGAGTTCCGGGCGGCCGCCATCGTCGGCGTAGGTGCGGTAGACCGGGAAATGCACGATCAGCGCCTCGAGCGCCCGACGCAGGGCGGCCAGGGTGACGTCGCGGCTCGCCAGGCGGTGGCGGGCCACGGCGTGCAGAGCACGAACGCAGGCCTCGAATTCGCTGACCAGCAGGGTGTGCAGCACCTCGCGGCGGGCCTGGCGCACCTCGTCCAGAAAGTCGTCGCTGCGCCCGCTGATGCGGCGCCACAGCTCGCGCAGCGGCTGGGCTCCGGCGGGGTCGTGCTGCAGGGCCGAGACCTGATTCATCAGCTCGTAACCGGTAGTGCCGTCGACGCCCCAGT
This sequence comes from Billgrantia desiderata, assembly GCA_011742915.1. Taxonomy (GTDB): domain Bacteria; phylum Pseudomonadota; class Gammaproteobacteria; order Pseudomonadales; family Halomonadaceae; genus Halomonas; species Halomonas desiderata. The sequence continues at coordinate 114,243 of JAAQTN010000008.1, forward strand.
CGCGGTGCAGGGTCTCGTCGGCGGCCAGTATCTTCTCGACGAAGATCGCCACGTGGCGTACCGCGTCCGGCGGGCGTCGCTTCTGGGCCTCGCCCAGGCGGGCCCGCAGACGGCGGCAGTAGCCGCGTGGATCGGCCAGGCCGTCGATATGGTCGATGCGCAACCCGTCGACCCAGCCCTGTTCCACCAGGCGCAGCGGCAGGGCGTGCACCGCTTCGAACACCTCGGGCTGCTCGATGCGCAGCCCGCCGAGTTCGGTGATGTCGAAGAAGCGGCGCCAGTTGATCTCGTCGGTGCCGGTTCGCCACCAGGCCAGGCGATAATGTTGCTGATCCAGCAGGTCGTGCAGGCGAATGGCGCCGCCGCGGGTGCTGCCGTCGAACAAGCCCAGGGCATGGGCCAGCGCTCGCTCGGCGGCCGGGTCCGCCAGTGCCTGACGCAGCTCGCGGCGACACTCGGCCACGGCGGTATAGGCGTCGTCGCGCTGCCGCAGGGCGTCGAAACGCGGTGCCAGGTCCCAGAGTGCAGCGTGCTCGGCCAGGCCCAGGATGTCGCCGTAGCGGCGCGGATCGAGAGGAAAGCGATGCTCGTGATAGGCCACGTGGAAGGCGCTGGTTTCCGGGTCGTGGCGCAGTGAAAGCTCGCCGCCGTGCAAGGCGTCGGCATAGGGCTCGCCGAGGAAAGGCAGCAGCACCTTGCCGCGCAGCAGCGGGTCGGGGGAGTGCCAGTCGATGTCGAAGAAGCCGGCGAAAGGGCTCGCCTGGCCCCACGCCAGTACATCCTGCCACCAGGGGTTCTGCGAGCCGCCGACCGCCACATGGTTGGGCACGATGTCCAGAATCAGGCCCATGCCGTGGGCGCGCAGGCGCGATACCAGCCGCTCCAGCGCCGCCTCGCCGCCGAGTTCGGGGTCGATGCGGGTAGGGTCGATGCCGTCATAGCCATGGGGCGAGCCGCTGCGGGACATCTGCAGCGGCGAGGCATAGACATGACTGATGCCGAGCCTGGCATAGTAGCCGACCCATTCGGCGGCCTCGTCGAGGGTGAAGCCGCGATGGAATTGCAGGCGCACGGTGGCGCGAATGTCACTCATCGCCATCATCCGCAGTCTCCGGTGTCGTGACCGCCTGCGCCGCCTGGCGGCGAGCCATGGCCAACTGCTCCAGCCGATCTCTCACTTCGGTGGAGGCGAACAGGCGTGCGGTGGCATCGGGCAGGCGCCGCCGCCAGTTGGGGTGCTCGTCGAGGGTACCCGGGAGGTTGGCCTGCTCCTCCAGTCCCAGGGCGTCTTCCACCGGCAGCAGCGTGAGCGGCGCCGGGGTCAGCCCCAACTGCTGCGCGCCGGCATCCAGCACCTGCGACACGGGCAGCTCGGTAGCTTCCAGCACGGTAGAGGAAGCCAGTGGATCCAGCAGGCCGAAAGCCCGAGCCAGGCGTGCCCGGTCGCTGCGGCGCTCGGCCTGCTCGCCGTCGGCATCACGGCCTTCGCCCAGCAGGCCCAGGCGGTCGCGCCACTCGATGTCGCGCCCCGCCCACCAGCCCGCCAAAGTGGGCAGATCGTGGGTCGTGCTGGTGGCGATGGCGTCCCGCGACCACTGCGCCGGCGGCAGGAAACCGCCATCGTCATCGCGCTCGAACCACAGCACGCGCATGCCGAGAATGCCGTGGCGCGCCAGCCGCTGACGAAAGCCGGGGGGAACGGTGCCCAGGTCCTCGCCGATGACGATGGCGCGGTGACGCCAGGACTCCAGCGCCACCAGCCGCAGCAGATCGTCGAACGGATAGCGCACGTAGCCGCCCGCGGTAGGGGCCTTGCCGTGGGGCACCAGCCACAGGCGCATGAGGCCCATCACGTGGTCGATGCGCAGCCCCCCGGCGTGGGCGAAACCGGCGCGCAGCATGTCGATGAAGCTGCGAAACCCCGAGCGCACCAGGCCCTGGGGCGAGAAGGGCGCAAGGCCCCAGTCCTGGCCGTGCACGTTGAAGGCGTCCGGCGGGGCGCCGATCGACAGGCCTTCGAGCATCTCCGCCTGGCGGCTCCAGGCCTGGCTGCCCGCTGCATCGGCGCCCACCGCCAGGTCGGCGATCAGTCCCACCGTCATGCCGGCCTCCCGGGCCGAGGCCTGGGCGCGGGCGAGGCCTTCGCTTACCAGCCATTGCAGGAAGGCGTGAAACTCGACGTCGCGAGCATCCACCTCGGCGAAGCGCGCCACTTCCGGACCGGTCGGGTCGCGTAGTTCCCCGGGCCATTGGCGCCAGTCGAGAATGCCGAGCCGCTGCTGCAGCGCTTCGAAGCGGCAGTGGTGCTCGAGCGTCGAGCCCCCGCGTTGGCGAAAGGCCGCCAGGGCCTGGCGAAGCCTGACTGCCTTCGCATCCTCACGCTGCATCAGGTCCTCGCACAAGGCCCGCAGCCAGGTCAGTTTGGCAATGGCCGCAGCGGGCCAGTCGAGCAGCGGTTCCGCTTCGAGCCGCGGCAGGGCATCGTTCACGCCGCTGATATCCTTGGCGCGCTTGACCGGCTCCTCGCCGAGCAGGGCTTCCGGTGCCGCATGCAGCACGTTGTAGAGCAGCCGGCTGGAGGGGGCGTAGGGGCTGTAGCGCGTCACGTCGGCGCTGAACATGGCGTGGGTCGGGCTGATCGCCACGGCTGCGGCACCGGCCTCGGCGGCATGCCGTACCAGCCGCTCCAGCGCCAGGGTGTCGCCGATGCCGCCGTCGCCGGGCCGACGCAGGGCGTAGAGCTGCGCGGCAAGGCCCCACTGGCGCGGTGTCTCGCTGTCGCAGGCGTCGGCCAGCGTGAAGCAGCGCGGCGGGGCCACGGCCAGGGTCCGCACGCTGTCGCCGATCTGCAGCCGGTGGTAGCCGGGTGTCTCGACGGGAGGCAGTTTGCCCGCTCGCGGGAGCCGCCCCTCGCGACGCTCGCCGTTTTCCAGAACGAGAACGTAGCGAGTGCCTTCAGGGAGGACGGAAGGCAGCGCCGTGCCCCTGCCCTGCTCGGCGGTGATCAGCGGTGGCCAATGTGCGGGAGAAGCAGGAGGGCGCAACCGTTCCAGGCTGGCGTCGATCTCGCTGGCATTCTCGGCGGGGAAACCCAGGCCCGCCAACAGCTCCCGCCGGGTGGCGTCGTCGAGCCGGTGTGTGCATCCTTTGCTGTCCTGCCACTCGCCGATCAGACCGGCGGCCTCGGTCAGCGCATCCAGGCGTTCCTCGCTCATGCGCAAAGCTCCTCGTCGCCAGGACCAGGGCGCAGCCAGGCGACGGCGCAGCTGGCCGGCAGGCTGCCGCTCTCGGTGGCCACCGCCGCGCCGTCGCGGGTCTCGTAAAGGCGCCGTCCGATGCCGAAGGCGGAGGTGGCCACCGCCTGCTGGCTCAGGTTCACGGCAATGACCAACTGGCTGTCGTCGTTCATTTGCCAGCGGGCCACCACGGCCTTGTCGCCCAGCGGCTCGGCGCCCAGGGCACGGGCGCCGTCGAGCCGCGGCACGATCTCTTCATGGCGAATTGCCAGCAGGTGCCGAACGTAGGCCAGCCGGTCGGCATGGGGTGGCGTCCCCCGGCTGTCGAAGTCGGGGCGCGACGCCGCGAAGGTCGACTCGGCGTTGGGGTCGGGGATGGCTTCCCGCCTGGCCGGGTCCTGGAAGGCGCTGAAGGCGGCGAACTCGGCGCGGCGACCCTCGCGCACGGCCTCGGCCAGCTCGGCACGATGATCGGTGAAGAACAGGAACGGCCGCTCGCTGGCCCACTCCTCGCCCATGAACAGCAGCGGCACCATGGGCGAGAGCAGCAGCAGCAGCGTAGCGGCTTCGAGGGCCTGGGGCTCGGCGAGCCGGGTCAGACGTTCGCCCAGGGCGCGGTTGCCCACCTGGTCGTGATTCTGCAGGAAGGCGACGAAGGCGCTTGGCGGCAGGTGGGCGCTGGGGGTGCCTCGCGGCGTGCCGTCGCGGGTGGGGTCACCTTGATAGACGAAGCCCTCGCTCAGGCAGCGCACCAGCTTCTGCGTCGGTTCGTCGGCAAATTCGCCGTAGTAACCCTCGCGCTCCCCGGTGAGCAGCACGTGCATGACGTTGTGCCAGTCGTCGTTCCACTGGGCGGTGAAGCGGCCCGGCCCGAGCAGCTCGGCGTCGTTGTGCTCATTCTCCAGCACCAGATGCACGTGACGATTGGCGTCGAGGTGGCTGCGCAGCGTCTCGGCCAGCTCGACCAGGAAGTCGCGCTCGCCGATGGCGTGTACCGCATCGAGGCGCAGGCCGTCGAAGCGGTACTCGTCGAGCCACATCAGCGCGTTCTCGATGAAGAAACGCCGCACCATGGGCTGTCGGAAGTCGATGGCCGGCCCCCAGGGGGTATCGCGGTCGTGGCGAAAGAAGGCCTCGGCGTAGCGCGGCAGGTAATTGCCGTCGGGGCCGAAGTGGTTGTACACCACGTCGAGAAACACCATCAGGCCCAAGCCGTGAGCATCGTCGACGAAGGCCTTGAGCGCGTCCGGGTCGCCGTAGGCCTCGTCCACGGCGTAGGGCAGTACGCCGTCGTAGCCCCAGTTGCGCGAGCCGGGAAAGGCCGCCACCGGCATCAGCTCGACTGCAGTGACGCCGAGCTCGGCCAGGTAGGGCAGCTGCCGGCGCGCCGCCTCCAGTCCGCCTAGAGCACCCAGGTGCAGCTCGTAAAGCACCGTCTCGTGCCACGGCCGGCCCAGCCAGTCGGCATGCCGCCAGGCATGCCGAAAAGGATCGACGACCAGGCTCGGCCCGTCGATGCCACCTGCCTGGGCGCGGGAGGCGGGGTCGGCCACCAGGATGCCCTCGGCGTCGTCGTCGAGATGGATACGATAGCGATAGCGGGTGCCGTGGTCGCACTCGGCCTCGCCGACGAAGCGTCCTTCGCCGGCCTGGATCATGGCGAGCGGCGCCTGCCCTTCCACTTCCAGCTCGACCCGGCGGGCGCTTGGCGCCCAGAGCGCGAAGCGGGTCCATTGCGGGCCCAGTACCTGGGCGCCGAAGCTGTATTCGAATCGAGTGACTGCGTTCATCCGGCTTGTTGCACCTCCACGTCTGCTTCGTTGCAGATGCGCCGATAGAGCTGCGTGTAAGGCGCGATAGACTGACGCCAGTGGTAGCGCCCGGTCATGGCGGCCCGGCGCATGGCGTAGAACAGCTCGGTGGAGTGGTAGACCGAGAAGGCCTGCTGGAGCGCCTGCATGAAGCTGGCCAGATTGGCGCCCTCGAACAGGAACCCGGTCACGCCGTTCTCGATGGTATCGGCCAACCCCCCGGTGCGATGAGCGATGGGCAACGAGCCGAAGCGCTGGGCATACATCTGACTGAGACCGCATGGTTCGAAGCGCGACGGCATCAGCAGGAAGTCGCTGCCGGCGTAGATGCAGCGGGCTTCGTACTCGTCGAAGCCGATGTAGGTTCCCACGGCCCCCGGATAGCGCTCCGCCAGCCGATCCAGCTGTGCCTCCACGCGGCGCTCGCCGCTGCCGATGAAGACCAGTTGACCACCGGCCTGGACGATGCTGGGGGCGGCCTCGATGACCAGGTCGACCCCCTTCTGGTGCACCATGCGCGAGACCATGGCGAACAGCGGGCCGGCGCTGGGCGCCAGGCCGAAGCGGTGGCGCACGTAATCGGCATTGGCGCGTTTGCCGCGCCAGTCGTTGGCCGAGAAGGCCTGCACCAGATGAGCGTCGGTGCGCGGGTCCCAGGAGTCGTCGATACCGTTGGGAATACCGCTGAGCCGCCCTTGCTGCGCCTTGCAGCGTAGCAGCCCATCCAGGCCGCAGCCGAACTCCGGCGTGGTGATCTCCCGCGCATAGGTGGCGCTCACCGTGGTCACGTGGGAGGCGTAGACGATGCCCGCCTTCATGAAGGAGAGCCTGTCGTAATACTCGACCCCTTCGATATGAAAGGCACTTTCGGGAATGCCCAGCGCCGCGCAGCGCGATCTGTCGAAGAGCCCCTGATAGGCCAGGTTATGGATGGTGAAGACACTCGGGACCTTGTGTCCCATCCACGCCAGATAGGCGGGGGCCAGGCCGCACGACCAATCGTTCAGATGCAGCAGTTGGGGCCGCCAGTCGAGCCCGGCCTGGCCGGCAGCGATCTGGGCGGCAGCCAGCGACAGCCTGGCGAAGCGTACGTCGTTGTCTTCCCAGCCGCCGCTGCCGTAGCCCCCGGGGCCGGTGCCATAGGGACCGCCATCGCGCTCGTAGAGCTCGGGGCAGAGCAGTACGTAGATCACCATGCCATCGGCACAGGTCATCTCGCCAAGCTCGCAGGCCGGCAGCCCGGCGTGAGCGGGCAAGCGACCGACGCGACGGATGTTGAGCGCCGAATTGCGAACTTCGCGGTAGGCCGGCATGAGAATGCGAATGTCGTGGTGGGCCGCCAACGCCCGGGGCAGTGCCGAAGAGACGTCACCCAACCCGCCGACCTTGACGAAATCGGCTATTTCCGGGGTGACGAAGAGGATTCGCTGCGACGGGTGTCGTCCTTCGTTCCTGTCCCGAGGCAGGGCTGCGTCGCGTTCGCTCTTGACGTGATCGTCGAGCCTGATCTCCTCGAGGCGTGTGGTGAACGCGCGACTTCGAGGAACCGCTTTCGTATCGGAATCGATACCCTTCAATGCCACATTGCCCATGATGACAACCCTCCCTGTTGTGGCATGGCCAGACAATGTTCATGCAGCCTGTCTACCCGGTTGGAGCCGCATCCGTATCGGCCAACCGGGAAAAACATAGTGCGACGCTGATGTCGTTGCCTAGGTATAGACGATGAAATCTACCTTGGTGAAGTCGATCTCTCACTAACCTATGTAATCCAGGTATTGCCTCGACAGGCATGAAGACGGTGGGGCGGAGCATGGAAGGATACCTGTCGGAGCAGCAAGGTTTTTTTGATAACAGGCATGAAATACTTCCTCACCCGTCGACACAATGGAGAGCGACGGTGTGTGCCATATTGAACTCGATGCGATTTGTTATTTCGTCTTTTTGGGTAAATAAATGTGCCTGGAATATTTTTTTATATTTACGCAATGAGGTGAGAGAAGCGCGATCGAGAGGCAGGGCGCCACGCACTCAATCTCATCGCAGGCTCAAAAGTCGCAGGAGCGTGAGCCGGCATCACGGCAAGATGTTCGACAGCGTTGATTTTCCAAGGAGGTAGGTCATGAAACGCAGCGAGTTACACGACGCGATCGTGGTCATCACCGGTGCATCGAGCGGCATCGGTCGCGCTACGGCGCATGCTTTCGCCCGCAGCGGAGCCACCGTGGTGCTGGCATCCCGGCGAGAATCTGCGCTGCAGGAGACGCTGCAGGAGTGCGAGCGGCTTGGCGGCCGTGGCATCGTCGTGCCCACCGACGTGTGCGAGGCCGATCAGGTCGAGCGGCTGTGCGCCCAGGCGGTGGAGCGCTATGGGCGCATCGACGTCTGGATCAACAACGCCGCGGTGACGCTGTTCGGCCGCCTGGAGGAAACGCCGCGTGACGCCTTCGAAAAGGTGATCCAGACCAACCTGCTGGGCTGCGTCAACGGAGCGCGGGAAGCGATTCGCCAGTTTCGCGAGCAGGGTCATGGGCGGCTGATCAACGTCTCCTCGATGGTGGCCCACTCCGGTCAGCCCTTCACCAGTGCCTACGTGACCTCGAAATGGGGCATTCGCGGCCTGTCGGAGTGCCTGCGCATGGAGCTCGCCGATGCGCCGGACATCCATGTTTCCACCATTCTGCCGGCCTCCATCGATACACCGCTGTTTCAGCGTGCGGCCAACTACGTGGGGCAGCCGGTCAAGGCCATGACGCCTGTCTATCCCCCGGAGAAGGTGGCGGCGGCCATCGTGCACGTGGCCAGGCACCCGATGCGCGAACACTTCGTCGGCAACTCGGGGCGTATGATGGCGGCGCTTCGCACGCTGGCACCGCCGCTCGGCGAAAAGATGATGGAACGCAAGGTGAACAGCGACCACTTCGCCCAGGACCTGCCCGTCGAGCCCGGCTCGGGTAACCTGTTCCACTCGCGCGGAGACGGGGCCGTTCGCGGCGGCTGGATCGAGCGCGAACATGGCGGTACCAGCAGCGGCATGGGGCTGGCACTAGGGCTGGCGGCCGTGGTGGTGCCGCTGGCGATGTACGCCTATCACCGTCAAACCTGACGTCGCCTCACTGCCAAGCCTGACCGCCGGGAGCGACAGGATGTCGCTCCCTTGGGATTTCGAATCACATCGCTGAAGACAGGAGTTTCTCATGCGACCCAGTTCCCCTTCCTACATTGCCGATTTCGATTCCGCTACCGGCATGCTGCGTGCCACCTCCAACTACCTGCACGGTCAGGATTACCCCGGCCTGGGCAAGGGGCATGCCATGGGCCGCATCGTGCAGGCGGCGAACTGGCTGCCGCAGGCGGCTCGCGAAGAGGTCTATGCGGTGGGCGGCGTGACCGAGGGGCACGCCCCCGACAAGCTCGATCAGGTCGATGCCGAAAAGGTGGCGGAGTGGATCACCGCCCGCTATCCCAAGCGGCGCTATCAGGCGGTGATGGTCGGCTCGGCCAGCGGCGCGCTGACGCATCTCTCCGCCGCCTTCGACATCCCCTGGCTGCCGCAGACCTTCTTCATCCCGGTGCGTCACCTCACGGGGGACAACGACGACCCGAAGAAGGCCATGGAGTTCGGTCGTCGCTATGCCCCCAAGCTGCTCGAAGCCAATCCGGATCTGCAGCTCCATCACATGCACGACGCCAATCAGGATCGCCTGATGGTGGAGTACATGGACTACTTTCGCGTCAAGCGGCTGACCCTGGGTCGGGCCTACGAGCGCTTTCTCGAGGCGAACCTCGAGCCGGGCGGCACCATCATAGTGACCGAGTGCGGCAGCAGCTGGCCGACGACCCGTATCGGCGAGCGCCACTTCTTCCAGCACGGGGCGCTGGGTGGCGCCACCGAAGAGGAGTTCCACCACGGCAGCGAGCGGGTCGAGGAGTACCTGGAGCGCTATGATGCGCCGGTACGGCGCTGGGACTCGCCGGAGCCGGATGGCAGGAGCCCCGAGGCGGAGTGGGGCTTCGAGGCGGCGCTGCGCGACGACATCCTGCGCTTTGCCGCCCAGCACGGCTATCAGGTCAAGCGACTGATCTACGACGAGCCGGACTCCCTCAGCCCGATGGTGGCCGACTTCTACCGCGACTGGAACCGTGAACGGGGGCTCAAGGCCAATCGGGTACTGGTCGAGTCCTTCATCATGCTCGAGCCCTACTGGGCGCTGCGCACGGGCTCGGTGCCGTTCTGGATGAAGTTCAACATGAACCCCTCGGTGGACGCCATCGAGTCCTACCTCGATTCTCGTGAGCCCTTCGACGAGATCAACCTGATGCTGTTCAACAACGGCGTCGAGGGGGTGGGGTTCCCGCAGATCGACCGCTGGCGGCAGGTGCTGGAGCGGGCCCGCAGGCAGGGTCAGTTCATAGGCGTCAGCGAGGAGCTGCACCCGCGGGACTTCGGTTCGCTGGGACGCTACTACCTCGAGACCCGGCAGAAGATAAAGGCGCGCTACCCGTTGCCGGGCCCGCTGCCGCTGGCGCGGCTGACCGACTACATGGAACGTCACGGTGAGCGCTACGACGTCGAACTGCTGGCGGCATGAGGCGGACAGCGTGGCCTGCTTCGGCCGCTGCGAGGACGAAGCAGGCCTGGTCCGTTCGCGATCTGCACTTCGCCCGAGAGGGATCAGTCCCTCATTTCTCCCACCGTCATGACGCCGCGGTCGGCCAGTTGCACCGGCCGGGCGTCGTCTCGGGTCCAGGCGGCCATGGAGCCATCGTACATGGTGGCATTCGTAAAGCCGCCCACCTCGCTCAACTGGAACCAACCGCTGGCGGCCCAATGACCGGTATTGCAGAAGGCGACGGTAGGGGCTTCCCGGTCCAGCCCCAGGGCGTCGATCGCCGCGGTCAAGCGTTCGGGCTCCAGGTACCAGGCGCCGTCGCGCTCTACCAGCGCATCATCATGGGGCAGGTTCACCGAGTCCGGGATGGTGCCCGGCGCACGGGTGGCTGGCGACTGCCGTGCTCCGCTGAAGAACTCCTCGGGGCGGGCATCAACCAGCTGCTCGCCGGCCTGCCGTGAGGCGTCGACCTCGGCGTCGCTTGCCAGCAGCTCCTCGCGCAGCGTTGCGGAGAAAGCGGTCGCCTCGGGCGGTTCGAGCGGACCGCTGGCGGTCTCGAACCCTTGCCGTTCCCAACCGGCGAAGCCGCCGTTGAGGATCGCCACCTCGTCATGGCCCAGGGTCTTGAAGGTCCAGTAGACCCGGGTAGCGCTGGCGAAGTCGGTGGGGCCGGTGCCCGCCGGCACGACGATGACGGTGTCGCCGTTGTCGATGCCCAGGCCGCCGATCAGCCGTGCCAGATCGTCCACGTCCGGCATCAGGCCGGCCACGCCGTCGCGTTCTTCGCGCCAGCCATCCTCGGCGTAGTTGCTGTAGCGGCTGCCGGGAATGCGGGCGGCCTCGAAGGCGGTACGGTCGCCGCCGTCGTCGATGGTGGAGCGCACGTCGAGCACCACGAGACCTGCAGCGTTCAGATGCTCTTCCAGCCACTCGGCCTCGACCAGGGGAGAAGGGTGCATCGCCTGGGCGGTGCCGGCCATTGCCAGCGTGACTGCCAAGATCAGTGGAGTTCGCATGAGCCCGTCCTCCTCGCTGGGGATGGATGAAAGCCTAGGCCGGTGGCAGCGGGGAGGCAACGTTGCGTCTTCGGCTCATTGGCCCAGCTCGATCACCCTGCCGCCGGCGTCCTCGGCATCCTCGCGGTCGTGGGTCACCAGCAGGCTGGGCAGCCCCGCCTCGCGCAGCCGGCCGAAGACCAGTCGGCGCATGTCGTGGCGCAGCTGCCTGTCGAGCTTCGAGAAGGGTTCGTCGAGCAGTACGGCACGCGGTTCGGAAAGCAGCAGGCGCATCAGCGCCACGCGGGCCTTCTGGCCGCCGGAGAGGGTGGCCGGGTCGCGTGGCCCGAAGCCGGCCAGGCCGACCTGCGCCAGCGCCGTCTCGACCCTTGCCGCCTTGTCGGGTAGGGCGCGGGGCATGCCGAAGCGCAGGTTACCGGCCACCGAGAGATGCGGGAACAGCAGCGGGTCCTGGAACAGCAGGCCGATACCGCGGCGCTCCGCCGGCAGTCGAGTGATGTCGCTATCGTCGAGCAGTACCCGGCCGCTGGCCTGGAAGGCAGGTGCCAGGAAGCCGGCCAGGTATGCCAGCAGGGTCGACTTGCCCGATCCCGACGGTCCCATCACGGTAAACACCTCGCCGGGACCGATCTTGGCATCGAGCTCGAGCAGTGGATTGTCTTCCAGAGCGATGCGGACATCGTCAAGTACCAGGCGGTGGCCTGCAGTCATGGTGCCCCCCTCATGTCGCGCCGATTGCGCCACAGCAGCCGTGGCAGCCCCACGGCGATGACGAAGCCTACCAGCGGCAGGCTGGCCTGAACCATCGCCCACACGCCGATCACCCGACGATTGCCACCGGCGGCCAGCGACACCGCCTCGGTGGTCACGGTGGGCACACGGCCGGCACCCAGCAGCAGGGTGGGCAGGTACTGACCGATACTGACGGCCAGGCCCACGGCGGCGGCGGTGAGCAGCGGCGCCAGCAGCAGCGGCAGCCGCACCCGCCAGAAGGCGCCGTTGCGCGAGGCGCCGAGACTCACCGCCAGCTGCGACCAGCGCGGGTCGAAGCGGCGGTAGCTCTCTGCGAGGGAGAGAAACACGTAGGGCAGCACGAACAGCAGGTGGCCGAAGATCACCAGCGCATGGGTGGGGCGCGTGCCCAGCGACTCCATCACCACCACCAGCCCGAACAGGAAGGCGATCTGCGGCACGATCAGCGGCAGGTAGAGCAGCGTGAGCGCCGAGAGCAGCCGTCCCTGGGCCGGCTGCCGACCCGTTCGCTGCTCGTTCTCCAGCGCTGCCAGGGTCAGCGCCAGAGCGATCAGCGTAGCGCCGATGGCGATCAGCGCCGTGGTGGCGGCCGGCCCCGCAAGGGCGGGCAGGGCGCGCAGCCAGTGCGCCGCGGTGAGGCCTTGCGGCAGGGCATCGGGAAAGCGCCAGAAGCCGGCAATGGAATATAGCGCCAGGCCGGCGATACCGGCGAAGGCGGTGAACGTGGCCAGCCCGATCAGCCCTTTGCCGGCCAGACGCAGCGGCGAATCGCCGCTGCCGCGTCCGCCACGCGCGAGCCAGTGCCGCCCCAGCCGGGCGACCAGGCGTTCCAGGCACCACCAGGCGATGAGCGCTGCGGCCGTGACGCCGAGCTGCAGCACGGCGCCGGCCGAGGCCATGAAGCGCCGGCTCAGATCGGGGTCGTTGAACCAGACGAGAATCGAGACCGCCAGCGTCGGCGGCAGGGTCGGGCCGAGAATCAGCGCCACGTCCACCACCGACGTGGCATAGGCGATGACGGCAAAGACCGGCAGTCGGATCAGCGGATAGAGCGAAGGGGTCACCACCTTGAGCCAGGCGGTGGTCGGGCGATAGCCGAGCGAGCGGGCCATGGCCACGCGCCGTTCCGGGTCGAGCTGGGGCAGGGCGGCAAGGCACATCAGCAGCAGGAAGGGGATCTCCTTGATGATCAACCCGGCCATCAGCGAGAGCCCCCAGGGGTCCTGAACGATCAGCACGTCCGGCGGGCGCTCCCAGCCGGTCAGCCCCGGCGAGACCAGCCGTGACAGCAGGCCGGATGGCGCGATCAGGAAGGCCAGACCGAAGGCCGCGGCGGCATGGGGGATCGACAGCAGCGGCGCGACCAGGCGTCGGATCCATCGGTCCAGCCGGCTGCCCGATACGCCGGCCAGAAACAGCAGCACCACGGCAAGCGAGATGGCCGTGGTAATCAGACCGCTGGCGAAACTCACACCCACCGAGCGGGTCAGGCCCGGTTGGGCCAGGAGCAGCCGCCAGGGCTCCAGGCTGAAGGCATGGCCGCCCAGCGCCGGCAAATAGCCGAACGCAGGCAGTACCGCCATGGTCAGGCCGGCCAGTATCGGGCCGACCAGCAGGATGACGATCAGCCACGGAGCAAGGCGCAGCATCGGCAGCGGCTGTCCCTAGCGGCCGACGTAACGCGCCTGCCAGGCGTCCTGCAGCGCCGTCATCCAGCTCGGGTGCGGCTCCGGCAGGGTCTCGGTCAGCGCCTCCGGTGCCAGCAGGGCGGGATTGTCGCGCGCCTGTTCGAAGAGTGCGCGGGTCTCGGCATCGAGGCGCGTCACGTCGAGCACGGTGGGGTCGCCCCACACCGAGATGTCCTGCTTGCGCGCCTGGGCCTCGGGCGAGAGCAGGAAATCGGCCACCACCATGGCGGCGGCACGGCGCGGTGAGTTGAACGGAATGGCAACGAAATGCACGTTACCCAGGGTGCCGCCGTCGAGTACGTAGCTGCGGGTCGTTTCGGGCAGCTCGAAGTCGGCCACCGCGGCGGCCGGCTCCGCCGGATTGAAGGTGAAGGCCAGTGCGACTTCGCCGTCGGCCATCAGCCGCCGCAGCTCGGGGCCATTGGCGGGAAACTGTCGCCCGCTGCGCCATAGGTGAGGGTGGAGGGCGTCGAGATACTCCCACAGCGGTGCCGTGACGTCTTCGAAGTCGCTCTGCGCCACCGGTTCATAGAGGGCATCGCTATCGTCCACCAGAGCAATGAGGGCCTGCTTGAGGAAGGTGCTGCCAAGGAAGTCGGGAATGCGCGGGTAGGTGAAACGCCCGGGATTGGCCTCGGCCCAGGCGAGCAGCTGCGTCATGCTGCGCGGTGGCGCTTCTCCGAGCTCAGCAGCGTCGTAATAGAAGGTGAGCTGTGCCTTGCCCCAGGGCGACTCATAGCCTTCCGTGGGCAGCGTGAAGTCGGTGACCACCTCGGGATTGTGTTCCGGAAAGGTGAGGGCGAAGTTGGGCAGTTGCTCGGCAAAGGGGCCGAACAGCAGGTCGTTCTCTTTCATGGCGGCGAAGTTTTCGCCGTTGAGCCAGATCAGATCGATGCTGCCGCCGTCGTGATTGCCGGCGCTGTGCTCGGCCAGTACGCGAGAGACGGCGGCACCGGTATCGTCGATCTTGACGTGCACCAGCTCGATCTCGTGCTCGTCCCGCACTCGCTGTTTGACCCATTCGAGATAGTCGTTGACCCGTGTATCGCCAGCCCAGGCGTGCCAGTAGACGGTCTGGCCACGGGCTTCGTCGAGAACGTTCTCCCACTCCTGCTGCGCGGAGGCTGCATGGAGCGGAACGGCCAGCATGGCAGCCAGTGGCAATACACGCAGCAGGCGGAACGACATCGACTCACTCCTCAATAGGGTGGCTACGAGAATGGCCCATCCTGGGCGTGACGGCCCTCGTGACGGGTATGCATGTGGTGTCGCGCAACGACTGTCATCCTTACATATCTTGGCGGCAACCTGCCAAGTCCTGTAAGGCCGAGCCGAAATTGACGACACAGCCCTACCGCTGACGACCGGCGGTGACGTTCGCGAGATGTTCCGACATGTCAAATCACGGAGGTAGTCACCATGTCATATAACAATGACGACAAGAGACGGCAGCTGCTGGGGCGCCTCAGTCGTCGGCTGGCCTATACGGCGCCGGCATTGATGCTGGCCGTGGGTGGGGGAGCGGCCTTGCACGCGGGTGCCGAAGGGCCGCTCAGCCAGGCGGGCAAGGCGGCGATGGCCGACCTGAGCGAGGAGAGCTGGCTGCTGGCCAGCGCCCATGCCGAGGGTGGTGCGGAAGCCGAAGCCGAAGCAGAAGGTGAAGCCGAGGCAGAAGGTGAAGCCGAGGCAGAAGGTGAAGCCGAGGCAGAAGGTGAAGCCGAGGCCGAGGCTGAGGGCGACGTCAGCGACGTCCAGCGACCCGAGGGGTATTCGCCGGCCTACAGTGAAGATGGCGAGAACGACCCCGCTCTGCTGGCGCGTGGCGAGGAGCTTTATTACGACACCTCGCTTAGCACCAACGGCCTTTCCTGTGCCTCCTGTCACGGTAGCGACGGCAACGACATGGGCTACAGCGCCACCTTCGAGCAGCCCTTCCCTCATGAAGTCGCCATGGCCCGCGATCAGTTCGGCATGGACAAGGTGCATGCCGACGAGATGACGCAGATATGCATGGTGGCGCCGATGGCCGCCGAGCCGCTGGAGTGGGGCGGAGAGCAGTTGACCTCGCTTGCCGCCTACATGGTGGAGGTGCAGCGGCGCTTCGCCGGTGAACCCCATAATCTCTAGGCCGTCGGCCCGGCCCGGCAATGCCATGTATGGCTTGCCGGGCCGGCGCCAAACCTTAATATTCGATACAGTGCGCTAGTCGTTTGATGTGCTGAAGCGAGCGTCCTGCACTGCCCCCATTTACCGACATGCGATGGCGATCCCACATGATGGTGGTAAGACTGCGTCATCTCTTGCTTCCCTTGGAGGCCCTCGCGATTGCCGGCTGTTCCGCCTCTATGCGGCGACCCAGGCCGGGCTGTTGATGAGTCCCGATGCCGGTCAGCGCTGGCGTCAGGCCTACCCGGAGCCGCGACCCACCAGCGTGGTGACCATCACCGGTGCGGGAGACCTCTATGCCTTCATCGTCGGCGTCGGCCTGATGCATGCTCGAGATGGTTCGCGTGACTGGCGGGTACTGAGCGATGGTTGGGGAGACAACTACCTGCTGCACCTGGCCGTGGATCCCCAGGATCCTGAGCGGCTCTATGCCATCGATGGCCAGGACCGGGTACTCGCCAGCCAGGATGGCGGTAGCAGCTGGCGTCCTCTCGGTGACTAGGAGCGCTACCGGACGCACTAAGCGAGACGCTAACACTGGAGCCCATCTTGGACGTGCTGTTTTCCATCGGAATGCTGGGCGTCGCAGGCGGGTTGCTGTCCTTCTGCTCGCTCAGCATCGGCACGTCCGGGGAGATAGATAGCGGATGGAGACAGGCTATCTACCGAAAGTCCCGAGGCTTGCGGGTTTCAATTTCTGGGGGGCACGGTTTCTCGTTGATCACGCCCTCGTGTAATGATGCGATCAAGGGGCAGGTGATACTTCCCCCCCGCTCATGGCATGCATGTACTAGTTCTGCCAGTGTTCGCTCGATACGCTGGAGGCCAGCGATCTTCTCACGGACATCCCGCAGTTTATGCTCGGCCAGGGTGCTGGCCTCCTGGCAATGAGCGCCATCCTCCAATCGCAACAGCTCAGCAATCTCGTCCAGGCTGAAGCCCAGCCGCTGTCCGGTTTTGACGAAGGTAAGCCGTGCCACGTCGGCTGTGCCATAGCGTCGGATACCGCCGGTAGGGCGTTCCGGCTCCGCGAGTAGCCCGCGGCGCTGATAATAGCGGATAGTCTCGACATTGACGCCCGCCGCCTTGGCCAGGCCGCCAATGGTCATGGTGTCCGCCATTCTATCTAACTGTCTCTTCATGCCGCTTGACTCCGTATCCAACTACGGAAGTAACCTTATCTCAGTGAACAAGGTCATGAAAGGTGTGAAAGGCATGTCAACTTCGAAAACAGGGCGAGGGCCCCTAGCCACCGGTGGGATAGCGGCCCTTCTGGCCTCGGCGTGTTGCCTCGGGCCTCTGGTGCTGGTCACGCTGGGCGTTTCCGGCGCCTGGATCGGCAATCTGACAGCGATGGAGCCCTATCGCCCGCTGTTCATCGGCGTAGCGCTAGTGGCGCTATTCTTCGCTTGGCGTCGAATCTTTCGGCCAGCGGAACAGTGCCAGTCGGCTGAGGTGTGCGCTGTCCCCCGTGTCCGCGTGGCCTACAAGATGATCTTCTGGCTGGTGTCGGGGCTGGTATTGATCGCCCTAGCGTTCCCCTACGTCCTGCCGCTGCTCTATTGAAAGGAGATAGGCCTATGAAAACGCGTTTTGCGCTGGTGGCACTTATCGCTCTGCTTAGCGTGCCCGCCTGGGCCGCCATGCAGACCGTAACGCTGTCGGTGCCGGGCATGACCTGTGCCGCCTGTCCGATCACCGTCAAGGCCGCCCTCAACAGGGTGGAGGGCGTCTCGCAGGTCGACGTGAGCTACGTGAATCGTGAGGCCGTGGTCATCTTCGACGACACTCGGACATCGGTGGAGGCATTGTCCGAGGCCACCACCAACGCAGGATTTCCTTCGACCCCAACACCCTCGGAAGCGGATCGGAAGTGACCATGAAGAACCCAAAAGCTCTGCATATCGCGGTCATCGGCAGCGGCGGCGCCGCCATGGCGGCGGCCCTGAAGGCCGCCGAGCGCGGCGCCCGCATCACCCTGATCGAACGCGGCACCGTCGGCGGCACCTGCGTCAATATTGGCTGCGTGCCCTCGAAGATCATGATTCGCGCCGCGCATATTGCGCATCTACGCAAGGAGAGTCCCTTTGACGAGGGGTTGAGCGCCCAGGCGCCGGTGGTGGACCGGGCAAAACTGCTTGCGCAACAGCAGGGGCGTGTCGAGGAGCTGCGTGACGCCAAGTACGAAGGGATTCTGCGCGACCACCCGGCCATCACGGTCCTGCATGGCGAGGCTCGGTTCGTCGATGCCCAGCAGCTGACGGTCAAGCTGAACGAGGGCGGCGAGCAGACCGTCCGCTTCGATCGCGCCTTCATCGGCACCGGCGCCCGTCCGGCAGAGCCGCCGGTGCCGGGCCTGGCCGACACCCCGTACCTGACCTCCACCAGCGCGCTGGCCCTGGACACCCTTCCCGAACGGCTGATCGTGATCGGCGCTTCGGTGGTGGCCCTGGAGTTGGCCCAGGCCTTCGCCCGGCTGGGCAGCCGGGTCACGGTGCTGGCCCGCAGCCGGTTGTTGTCCCAGGAAGACCCGGCGGTAGGGGACGCGGTGGAGGTGGCGTTTCGCCGCGAGGGAATCGAGGTACTCAAGCAGGCTCAGGCGAGCCGCGTGGACCACACCGACAATGAATTCATTGTCGACACCAACGCCGGCATCTTGCGGGCGGATCAACTGCTGGTGGCCACCGGACGGACACCCAATACCGAGGCGTTGAACCTGGAGGCCATCGGGGTGGAAACGGCACGTGGGGCGATTCTGGTGAATGAGCATCTGCAAACCACCGTGCCGGGCGTCTATGCCGCCGGCGACTGCACCGATCAGCCACAGTTCGTCTACGTCGCCGCCGCCGGCGGCAGCCGGGCCGCCGTCAACATGACCGGCGGCGAGGCCACCCTGGACCTGAGCGCCATGCCGGCGGTGATCTTCACCGACCCCCAGGTGGCCACCGTCGGCCTGACGGAAGCCGAGGCCATCGAGCAGGGCTTCAGCGTCGATACCCGCGTGCTCAACCTGGAAAACGTGCCGCGTGCACTGGTCAATTTCGACACCGGTGGTTTCATCAAGCTGGTGGCCGAACGCGATTCGGGCCGCTTGCTGGGCGTGCAGGCGGTGGCGGGGGAGGCCGGTGAGCTGATCCAGACGGCGGTGATGGCGCTGCGCGCCCGCATGACCATACACGACATTGCCAATGAGCTGTTTCCCTACTTGACCATGGTGGAAGGGCTCAAGCTCTGCGCCCAGACCTTCACCAAGGATGTGACGCAACTGTCGTGCTGTGCGGGGTAAACGAGCCGAGGCTATCTCCATGAAGAAAAGCAAGAGGGGGCATTCGTCATGCTCATGGATTGGCTTCGTAGCGGGTTCGGCTTTCTCGGCTTCGCCTGCTAACCTGATTTAAGGAGAAACTGAATCACTAATAATGGGGTCTTACCAGCATCCCCTATCACGACGCGAGGTAAGTTTGTCATGAGCGTGCGCCGTGTCGCCTGGCTTCACCGTCTTGTGCTGTGGTTCAGCTTCCTGACGCTGGTCGTCGGCGGCGGCCTGCTGGCCTGGCAGAGCCAGGCCCAGGAGAACGAGCGCATTGCCCTGGTGATGACGGTGGAGGGTGCCATCGGGCCGGCGACGGGCGACTACTTCGAACGCGGGCTGCGCACGGCGGCCGAGCGCAACGCCGAACTCGTGATCGTGCAGATGGACACCCCGGGCGGACTCGATGCCACCATGCGCAGCATGATCCGCGCCATGCTGACCTCGCCGGTGCCCGTGGCCATCTACGTCTCGCCCAGCGGCGCCCGTGCCGCCAGCGCCGGCACCTATCTGCTCTACGGCAGCCACGTGGCCGCCATGGCGCCCGCGACCCATCTCGGTTCGGCCACACCGGTGCAGATGGGCGGCGGCTTTCCCGGCCTGGACGATCGTGACGAAGAAGAGGAGGCGACGAACGAGGAGCGCAACGCACGGGAGAATGACGAGGCGGAGCAGGAAGCCGACGAGGCGAACGAGGCCAACGATGCCGAGGCCACGGAGGCCGAAGGCGACGCTCCCGCCGAGCCTGCCGATACGCGTCGGCGCGGCGAGACCGCCATGGAGCGCAAGGTGCTGGAGGACGCCGTCTATTACATTCGCGGGCTGGCCGAGCGCCATGGCCGCAACGCCGACTGGGCCGAGGAGGCGGTACGCGAAGCGGTCAACCTGACCTCCCGCGAAGCGCTCGAAATCAACGTCATCGACGTGGTGGCGCGTGACATCGACGACCTGCTGGAGCAGATCGACGGTCGCGAGGTGGTCATGGAGCGTGGCGAGCGCACCCTGAGCACCGCCGACATCACCGTCGAGCGCTTCGATCCCGACTGGCGCACCCAGTTCCTGCAGGTGATCACCAACCCCAACGTGGCCTACTTCCTGATGATCATCGGCTTCTACGGGCTGATCTTCGAACTCTCCAATCCGGGGGCCCTGGTGCCGGGCACCATCGGCGTCATCTCGCTGCTGCTCGCGCTGTTCGCCTTTCAGCTGCTGCCGATCAACTACGCCGGCCTGGCGCTGATCCTGGTGGGGCTGGGCTTGATCGTGAGCGAGGCGCTGATGCCGAGCTTCGGCATCCTAGGCATGGGCGGGATCGCGGCCTTCGTGATCGGTTCGGTGATGCTGATGGATACCGACCAGCTCGCCGTCTCGCTGCCGATGATCGGCGGCGTCGCCCTGGTGGCGGCGGGACTCATGCTGTGGGTGATGATTCGCTTCACCGGCCTGCGCCGGCGCCCGGCCCGCACCGGCCAGGAGCAGCTGATAGGCTGTCATGGCATGGCCCTGGAGGACTTCCGGCAGGAAGGCCATGTGCGCATGCGGGGGGAGCGCTGGAATGCGCACAGCCCCGTTGCCGTGAGGCGTGGAGAGGCGGTCAGGGTGGTGGCGGTCGACGGCCTGACGCTACACGTCGAACCCGTGCAACGAACCGCTCGGTAATGTAACGGAATTCATCGAGTCCAAGCGCAACACAGGAGAGTTACCATGATGCTCGAATATCTCATTCCGGTCGTCCTGCTGTTCATGCTGATCGCCGCGTCGATCCGCATTCTGCCGGAGTACAAACGCGGCGTGATCTTCTTCCTCGGCCGCTTTCAGTCGGTCAAGGGGCCGGGGTTGATCATCGTCATTCCCGGCATCCAGCAGATGAGCGTGGTGGACCTGCGTGTGATCACCATGGACGTGCCGGAGCAGGACGTCATCTCCCAGGACAACGTCACGGTGAAGGTCAACGCGGTGCTCTACTTCCGTGTGGTCGATCCGGAGAAGGCGATCATCCAGGTCGAGAACTTTGCCGTGGCCACCAGCCAGCTGGCTCAGACCACGCTGCGTTCGGTGCTCGGCAAGCACGACCTCGACGAGATGCTCTCCGAACGCGACAAGCTCAACGACGACATCCAGGAGATCATCGACGCCCAGACCGAGGAGTGGGGCATCAAGGTGGCCAACGTCGAGATCAAGCATGTCGACCTCAACGAGAGCATGATCCGCGCCATCGCCCGGCAGGCCGAGGCCGAGCGTGAGCGTCGTGCCAAGGTGATCCACGCCGAGGGTGAGCTGCAGGCCTCGAAGAAGCTGGTCGAAGCGGCCAACGTCATGGCCGAGAACTCCGCCGCCCTGCAGCTGCGCTATCTGCAGACCATGAGCGACATGAGCAACAAGAACGCCTCGACCATCGTCTTCCCGCTGCCGATGGACATCATGGAGGCGTTCCGGCACATGCAGGCGTCCACCGCCCAGGCGAAGACCAACGCCACGCGGCCAAGCGACCTGGGCGAAGGCTGAGCGAAGCGTGCCACGTCCCCCCGGACGTGGCATGCTGAGGCGATCCGACGGAATTCGAGGTCGCCTTGATCCACTCTCTTTCGCACCGCCAGCAGGGGCTGCTGCTGACCGGCGGCGGTGCGCTGATCATTTCTCCCGATGCCCTGCTGATCAAGCTGATCGCTCTGCCCGACAGCGGGATTCTGGTCTGGCGGGGTCTGCTCACCGCACTGGGTTTCCTCCTCATCATGCTGGCCCGCCACGGTGCCGGCACCTTCGCTGCCTATCGCCGCTGCGGCTGGACCGGCATCGGCGTGGCCGTGCTGTTCAGCCTTTCCACCTACGGCTTCGTGCTCGGCAACCAGTACACCAAGGGCGGCAATGTGCTGATGATCCTGGCCGGGGCGCCGCTGATTGCGGCACTGCTGTCACGCTTGTTCCTCGGCGAGCGGCTGCCCCGGCGCACCTGGCTCGCCATCTGGATCTGCCTGTTCGGCACCTCGCTTATCGTGCTCGACGACACCGGGGCGGGGTCGTGGATCGGCAACGCCTTCGCCCTGCTGGCGGCCACGGCACTGGCGGCAAATTTTACCCTTTGTCGTACTCGTCCCGGCATCGACATGAGTCCCATGCTTACGCTCTCGGGACTGATCGTAGCCGCCACCGCGGGGCTGCTCGGGCTAGCCGGTGGCGGCATCGCGTTGCCGCCGGCCGATAGCCTGCTGTTGCTGATACTGCTGTGCCTGGTGCTGCTGCCGCTGGGCTTCACCCTGATTCAGCGCGGGCCGCTCTACCTGCCCGCCGCCGAGGTGGGGCTGCTGATGCTGATGGAAGTGGTGGTAGGCACGCTATGGGTATGGTGGCTGCTGGCCGAACGACCGGCGCCCATTGCCCTGCTGGGCGGCGGCCTGGTGCTGGGCACGCTGCTGGCCAAAGGGCTTTACGAACGGCGGCTGGAGCGGCGGCTGAGGGCTCAGGGTGCGGCATTGCAGCGGAACTGATAGAATGCGCCGCTCGTTTCGGGGCATGCCGTCTTTGCCCCGCTCAACCGACCACGGATGCAACGCAACGTGCTGAAACCTTCGACAGGGCTGGTCACGCCGCCCTAGCGCTTCCCTTCTCTCGGTGATGCCGCCATCGGCACGCCACCGCTCGACATCTGCCGATGTCCCGGGCCGCTTGCCCCTATCTCACCGATTCACAGTGCTCCCTCAGGTCGCTACCCGACGCGCCGTGGGAAACATGTGTCATCGCACCTGACGCCATCCGATATGTGCCGGTTGGCATGACGACTCACAGACTGGACCGAAGCATGTTCCGATCCACCAAGCAAGAATGGTTCTCCAACATCAAGGGCGATACCCTCGCCGGCATCGTGGTCGCATTGGCCCTGATTCCCGAGGCAATCGCCTTCTCCATCATCGCCGGTGTCGACCCCAAGGTCGGCCTCTATGCCTCCTTCTGTATCGCCGTGATCATCGCCTTCACCGGCGGCCGTCCGGGAATGATCTCCGCGGCCACCGGCGCCATGGCGCTGCTGATGGTCACGCTGGTGCGCGATCACGGTCTCGAATACCTGCTGGCCGCCACCCTGCTCACCGGGGTGCTGCAGATCGTGGCCGGCTACCTGAAACTGGCCGAGCTGATGCGCTTCGTCTCGCGCTCGGTGGTCACCGGCTTCGTCAACGCCCTGGCCATCCTGATCTTCATGGCGCAGTTGCCTGAGCTGACCGGGGTAACCTGGCACGTCTACGCCATGACCGTGGCCGGCCTGGCGATCATCTACCTCTTTCCCTACCTGCCCAGGGTGGGCAAGTCGATTCCTTCGCCGCTGGTGTGCATCGTGGTGCTGACCGCCGTTTATCTGCTCTCCGGGATGGAGATTCGTACCGTTGGCGACATGGGCGAGCTTCCCGATACCCTGCCGGTGTTCCTGTGGCCCGACGTGCCGCTGACTCTCGACACGCTGTGGATCATTCTGCCTTACTCGGTGATGCTCGCCGTGGTGGGTCTGCTGGAGTCGATGATGACCGCCACCATCGTCGACGATCTGACCGACACCCCGAGCGACAAGAACCGTGAGTGCAAGGGACAGGGTATCGCCAATATCGGCTCCGGCCTGCTGGGCGGCATGGCCGGCTGCGCGATGATCGGCCAGTCGGTGATCAACGTGAAGTCGGGCGGACGCGGGCGGCTCTCCACTCTGGTGGCCGGTGTGCTGCTGCTGATCTTGGTGGTGTTCCTTTCCGACTGGGTGTCGTTGATCCCCATGGCTGCGCTGGTGGCGGTGATGATCATGGTCTCCATCGGTACCTTCAGTTGGACCTCGATTCGCGACCTGAAAAAGCATCCGCTGAGCACCAACGTCGTCATGCTGACCACCGTGGCGGTTACCGTGGGAACCCACAATCTGGCCATCGGGGTGTTCGTCGGCGTGCTGCTGGCGGCGATGTTCTTTGCCAACAAGGTGGGCAACATTCTCTACATCGGCTCCGAAGAGGCCGACGCCGGCAGCCGTCGAATCTATCATGTAGTGGGCCAGGTGTTCTTCGCCTCCTCCGAGCGCTTCGGCAGCGCCTTCGACTTCAAGGAGACGGTGGAGAAGGTCACCATCGACCTCTCCCGCGCTCACTTCTGGGACATCACGGCGGTGCAGGCATTGGACAGGGTGGTGATCAAGTTCCGTCGTGAGGGCACCGAGGTGGAGCTGATCGGGCTCAACGAGGCCAGTGCCACCATCGTCGACCGCCATGCCATCCACGATGACCCGGCGGCCGTGGAAAAGTTGATGGGCGGACACTAAGGAAACGAGGAGCAAGACATGACCGAACAGGTAATGGCCGCCATCGACGGCTCGCAGTTCTCCACCGGGGTGTGCGATTACGCCGCCTGGGCCAGCCAGGCGCTCGGCGCGCCGCTGACCTTCCTGCACGTGGTGGACAATCATCCTCAGACCGCCGAAGCGGACCTCTCCGGGCATATTGGATTGGGTTCCCGCGAGCATCTGCTCGAGGAGCTGGCTCAGCTCGACGAGCAGCGCGCCAAGGTGGCCCAGGAGCAGGGCCGACTGATGCTCAAGGCGGCCAAGGAGCGTGCCATCGAGGATGGCGTGGCCGACCCCGCTACCCGGCAGCGCAACGGCACCCTGGTGGAAACCCTCGACGAGCTGCAGAACGAGATTCGCCTGCTGGTGCTGGGCAAGCGCGGCGAGACCGCCCACCAGGCCAGCGAGCATCTGGGCTCCAACCTGGAGCGGGTGGTGCGCACGCTGCACCGGCCGATCCTGATGGTGCCGGAGAGCTTCACCCAGCCCCGGCGGGTGATGCTCGCCTTCGACGGCAGCAAGACCACCCGCAAGGGCGTCGAGATGCTGGCCAAGAGCCCGCTGTTCAACGGCATTCCGGTGCACGTGGTGATCGTCGGGGCCGAGACCGGCGACAACCGCTCGCAGCTGGAGTGGGCGCTGGCTACGCTGCGCGAGGCCGGCCACGAGGCCGAAGGGGCGATCCGTGCCGGCGAGGTGGAGGAGACCCTGCGCGTCTACCAGGAGCAGAACGCCATCGACCTGCTGGTGATGGGCGCCTACGGCCACTCGCGCATTCGCCACCTGCTGGTGGGCAGCACTACCACTGGCATGCTGAGGCGGGCCAAGATCCCTATCCTGCTGCTGCGCTGAGAGGGCTAGCCTTGGCGACATGTCAGACAAGATGAGGAGTGATAGCATCCGGCTGACTAGCCCAAGGAGGCACAGCGTGGCCGCCCATGATCCGACCATTCCCCGCCTGCGCATTCAGCTGGGCCCTGCCATCGCCATCGGGCCGGGCAAGGCGCAGCTGCTCGAGGCGATTGCCGCCACCGGGTCGATCAGTGCCGCCGCACGCGACATGGGCATGAGCTATCGGCGCGCCTGGATGCTGGTGGACACCATGAACCAGTGCTTCAGGGAGCCGCTGGTGACCACCGCCACCGGCGGCAAACGAGGCGGCGGTGCGCGGATCACGCCCTTCGGCGAGGAAGTGCTGGAGCGCTACCGGCGCATGCAGCGCATCGCCAGCGAGGCGGTGGCCGAGGAGATGGAGGCCTTCACTGCGCTGTTTGCCGATTCGCTGCCGCCCAACGAATAACGTTTCCGTTAGGGAAGCGCTGAACAAATCGGCGAGCGGGATGAAGCACAAGGCGCACGGAGCACAGTACCGAGCGAAGCGACAAACAGCCGTAGGCTGGCCCCGAAGGGGCGAGAAGCCCCAGGCTTCGAGTCAACCGGAGCATATGGGGTATATGTGAGGATTCCGAGCACCGCGCAACGCAGTGATTCGCGCGCGCAGACATTTGTGCAGTGTTTCCTTAGGTCAGCGCCCGTGCCCGCACCTGGGCATGCACGGCCATGCCGGGGGCGAGTGCCAGACGCTCCACGGCCTCGCGGGGAATGCGCGCGAGCAGGGCCTGATCGCCGAGGGCCAGACGCACCAGCCGGTGGCCCGGATGGGGGTCGTCGTCGATCTCGGCAATCCGCACCGGCAGGCAGTTGAGCACGCTGGAATCCCGCGCTGGGCTCAGGCTGATCGCCACGTCACTGGCTCTGATGCTGAGTCTGAGGCGTTGGCTCGACGGTGCCTGCTCCCGCGAGACCCGCAGTCGCACGTCGCCGCAGCCGAGCATGACCAGCTGCTGCCCGGCGTCGTAATCCAGCACCTGCGCTTCCAGCACCGCGGCGGCATTGTCGGCATGGGCCAGCGGCAGGTCGCTGCGGGTCAGCAACTCGTGCAAGGGCCCGGTGGCCAGCACCCGGCCCGCTTCCAGCAGCACCATGTGATCCGCCAGTCGGGCCACCTCTTCCAGAGCATGACTGACATAGACCACCGGAATCTCCAGGTGGTCGTGCAGCCGCTCCAGGTAGGGCAGGATCTCCGCCTTGCTGGTGGCGTCCAGCGATGCCATGGGTTCGTCCATCAGCAGCAGCCGGGGGCTGGCCAGCAGCGCCCGGGCGATGGCCACCCGCTGGCGCTGGCCGCCGGAGAGCGCTTGCGGGTAGCGCTCGAGAAGCGCCTCGACGCCGAGCAGCCGCACCGTCTCGTCGAAGTCCACCCGGCGCCGCGCCACCGGCACCCGCCGGTAGCCGTAGCGCAGGTTGTCGCGTACCCGCAGGTGGGAAAACAGGCTCGCTTCCTGAAACACGTAGCCCAGCGGGCGGCGATGCACCGGCAGGAAGCGTTCGTCGTCCTGCCAGCGGCAGCCGTTCACCGTCAGCCATCCCTCGGCTCTCTCGAGGCCGGCCAGGCAGCGCAGCAGCGTGGTCTTGCCCGAGCCGGAGCGGCCGAACAGCGCGGTGACGCCGCGCTCGGGCAGGGTCATCCGGGCGTCCAGCGCGAAGTCGCCGCGCGCCAGCCGAAACTCGCACGCCAGGCTCATGGCGCCACTCCCACGATCTTGAAGCGCTTGTTGAGCGCATAGATGCACACCAGCATCACGAAGGCCGTCACGATCAGGAACAGCGACAGGCGGTGGGCGGAGGCGTAGTCCATGCCCTCGACGTGGCTGTAGATGGCGATGGAGGCGACCTGGGTCTGGCCGGGGATGCCGCCGCCGATCATCAGCAGCACGCCGAACTCGCCCAGGGTGTGGGCGAAGGAGAGCACCGCCGCGGTGAGCAGCCCCTGGCGCGACAGCGGCAGCACCACCGACACCAGGCGGTCCCATGGGCCCGCGCGCAGGGTGGCGGCCACTTCCAGCGGGCGGCGCCCCATGGCCTGGAAGGCGTTCTGCAGCGGCTGCACCACGAAGGGCAGCGAATAGATCATCGAGCCGATCACCAGCCCGGTGAAGGTGAAGGCCAGGTGGCTCGCGCCCAGGCGCTCCAGGGTGCCGCCCACGGCGCCGCGGGGGCCGAGCAGGATCAACAGGTAGAAGCCGATCACCGTGGGCGGCAGCACCAGCGGCAGCGCGACCAGCGCCTCGATCACCACCTTGATGCGGCGCTGGGTATGGGCCAGCCACCAGGCCAGCGGCAGGCACAGCACCAGCAGCAGGGCGGTGCTGATCAGCGCCAGACGGAAGGTGAGCTGCAGGGCGATCCAGTCGGCCTCGCCGATCCCGAGCCAGGTCATCTCGCCTTACTCATCGGGTAGCTGGAAGCCATAGGCGCGCATGATGCTGCGGGTTTCCGCTGCGCTCATGTAGTCGGCGAACAGCCGCGCGGTAGGGTTGTCGGCGGCGCGGCGGGTAATGATGAAGCCCTGGGTGAGCGGCGCGTGGAGCGCGTCGTCGATCAAGTGGTAGCCGCCCTGGTCGAGTATCGACGGGTGGCGGACCAGCGACAGGGCGATGATGCCCACCTCGGCGGCACCGCTCTGCACCAGCTGCAGGGTGTGGGCGATGTTCTCGCCGAACACCAGGCGTCGCTCCAGCGTCTCCCACAGGCCGCTGGCGCGCAGGGCCTCCCGGGCCCGGTCGCCATAGGGTGCGTGGCGGGGGTTGGCGATGGCGATGCGGCGGAAGCGCTCGTCGGCGAGGTCACTCAGTGTCAGTTCCGAGGCGTCGAGTCCGTCGCTCCAGATCACGATGCGCCCTTCGGCGTAGGGGATCACCTCGCCGGCGGCATGGCCGGCCTGTTCCAGTGCCCGAGGGTAGGCGATGTCCGCCGAGAAGAAGAGATCGAAGGGGGCGCCGTGCTCGATCTGGCTGCGAAAACGCCCCGAGGAGCCGTAGAGCACCTCGATGGGGTGTTCCGGATGGTCGCTGGCGAAGTTCTCCAGGATCTCGTCCATGGCGAAGCGCAGGTCCGAAGCGGCGGCGATCCGGGTCGGCTGCGGGTCGGCCATGGCCGTGGCGATGGTGAGGCTCAGGCCGAGGGCGGCCACGCCGGCCAGTAGACGAAAAACACGGCTCATCGATCGTTCCCCCGTTGGGTTCTCTGTGCTCTTCCGGCGTGGGCGAGTCATCGTCATATCCCGATGGATATAACGCTTCGTCGTATACTGCCATGCATAACGCATCCTGGATATACCGCGCAGGAGGTATGCCGGTTGGGTGTGTCGACGTCGCTTCCGCCGAATGCGTTAGAATCGGCGAGATTTTTACTTCCCGAGGAGCAAGAGATGACCATCGTCCGTCATGACACCAAGGCACGCATGAGCCGCGCCGTGATCCACCAGGGTATCGCCTACCTGTGCGGCCAGGTGGCCGGCCCCGAGGCGCGCCACGGTGACATCACCGAGCAGACCGAAAGCATGCTGGCGCGGGTGGATGCGCTGCTGGCCGAGATCGGTTCCGACCGCGAGCACCTGCTGACGGCCACCATCTACCTCAAGGACGGTCATGACTTCGCCGCCATGAACGCGGTGTGGGACGCTTGGGTACCCACCGGCCATGCCCCGGCACGTACCTGCGTCTGTGCGCCGATGCCTGCCGACGAGCTCAAGGTGGAGATCACCGTCACGGCGGCAGTCGTCGGCGGCGACTATTCCTACTGAGGAAGCCGTCGAGGTTCTTGGCGAGCGAAGATAGGCGGGTTGCCGCCAGCACGGAGTAACCGGAGTTGACTGTCTGCTCAATGAGGAATACGAGTACTGCCGGCGACCCGGATATCGAGTGCAGCAGAACCTCGGTGGTTTCCTAACGAACGCAGGGATCGTCCAGCGGTGCCTCTCGCGGCCGCAGCCGTCGCGAGAGGGCGTCCACGGCGATGTTGAGCGCGGCGGTGATCAGCAGCAGGAAGAAGGCCACGTCGAACATCAGGTAGTCGAAGCCCTCTTCGATATAGAACCCCAGCGTGGCCACCCCCAGCATGCCGAGGATCGCCGTTTCGCGCAGGATCACCTCGGCGCGGTAGTAGAGCAGCGCTAGCAGCCCCGGATAGACCCGCGGCAGCAGCTCGTAGGCCAGGCGTCCGCTGGCGGTAAGCCCCGGCATGCCGGGGGTGATGGCATCGGCGTGGCGTGCCACCAGAAAGGCGATCAGGGCGCCGTTGTGCAGCGCCAGGGCCAGCCAGGCGGGCAGCAGCGAGGGGCCGAGCAGCAGCAGGAAGACGAACGCCAGCATCAGCTCCGGCGTCGAGCGCAGGAAGATCAGCACGCCGTGTCCGGCCAGACGGGTGGCACGGTTGCCGAAATGGCGGCTGGCCAGCGGCCACAGCATGAGCGCTACCAGTAGCGCCCCCACGCTGCCGAGCAGCCCCAGCAGCAGGGTATTGCCGATGGCCGGGCCCAGCGCCGGTATCCGCGCCAGCCACTCGAACAGCCCCGCCCAGTCGCCGACCAGCAGCGCCGCCGGCCAGATATCCTCGGAGACGAAGCGCCACAGCAGCGCGCCGTCCACGCTGGGCCACGGCCCCAGCAGCCAGACACCGCCCACCAGCAGCAGCGGGATCAGCCGCTTGTGGCCCCACCACGGCAGGCTGGCGATCAGCAGATAGAACAGCCACAGCAGTGCACCCGCCTCATGGTAGCGCCCCTCGCGAAACGCCGTCTCGAGATGGAAGCCCAGGGTCGGCAGGCCGACGAAGCCGAGCAGCACGCTGGCGCGCAGGCCGCACTCGAAGCGATAGCGGGTATAGGCGGCGAGCTGGGACCAGGCCAGCGGCAGCTCGGCGTAGACGAAGCGTGCCAGCCGTCCGCTGCCGGGTGGCAGGGCGTCGCGCGGTGCGCGCGGCGTCTGCTCGAGGATCTCGGCGTAGACCTTGGCGAAGATGCCGGCATAGGGGATCGCCAGCGCCGCCAGGGCGGTGAGCGCCGAGAGGCCGAACACCTGCAGGAACAGCAGCGCCCAGAACAGCTCGTGAATGGCGCGCACGAAGGCGCAGGCGGCGCGCACCAGGCGCGAGCGGGCGAACAGCAGCGCCAGGGGAAAGCCCAGCACCACGCCGGCCAGGGTGCCCCACAAGGCCACCGCCACGGTCAGGCCCAGGGCCGCCAAGGGCGATTCCAGCGCGCCCCAGGCGGGCCAGGCCAGCCCGGCGGCCATGCGTCCGAGTTCGCCCCAGGGGTCGCGGGTGTGGATGGCCAGATCGGCGAAGGGCACCAGCAGCACGGCAAGCGCCACCAGGCCCAGGCTATGGCGGGCCAGGCGCAGGCCGGGGGAGCCGCCGTGCCACCAGCTGCGTGCCGAGGGGGGACGGCTGTCGACCAGGGCGTCGCTCATGGCCGCCCTCGGGCGCAGGGCAGCGCCTCGGGGCTCGGCATTGCGGCGTCGCTGCCATCGGGCGGCGAGCGACGGTTCGGCTCCGCGGCATCGGGATAGAGCGCATCGAGCTCGGCCAGGGTCAGCGCATCGGCACGGGCGTCGATCGCCAGGCGGCCGTCGCGCAGCCCCCACACCCGGTCGAAGTGGGAGAGTGCCAGCTCGCGCTGGTGCAGCGCCACCACCGAGGTGGTGTGGCGGGAGTCGATCAGGTCCAGCAGCCGCAGCGCCTGGTGCGGGTCGACGCTGGCCACCGGCTCGTCACCCAGGAACAGCGGGCGGGCCTGATACAGGGCGCGGGCGATGGCCACCCGCTGGCGTTGGCCGCCGGAAAGCTCGCCCACCGGGCGGCGCATCAGGCCGGCCAGGCCCAGTTCGTCGCACAGCGCGGCCACCTCTCGCCATGGTCCGCGCAGCGGGCGCACCAGGTTCCACAGGTTGGCCAGCGTCGAGTGTTCCGGCAGGCGTCCCATGAAGACGTTGTGATAGACGGCGAGCTGCGGCACCAGGCCGTGGTGCTGGGGACACCAGGCCGCCTGACCAACCAGGCGGCGGCGCAGCTCGGCGAGCAGCGTCGACTTGCCGGCGCCGCTCTGGCCGAGCAGGGCGACCCGCTCGCCTTCGTGCAGGGCAAGGGTCAGGCGCGGCAGCACGACATGCGCGCCCTGACCGAGGTCCTCGCCCTCGAAGCGGATCAGCAGACGCCGTTGCTCGCCCACCATCAGCGCAGCAGGCCGAGCGCTTCGGCCACCTCCTCGATGGGAGCATAGAGCTCGTTGTCGGCGGGAATGAACGCCTCACGGGGGAAGGAGGCGAGCAGTTCCGGGTCGTCCATCTCGAGGAAGGCGGCCCGTACCTTCTCGGTGAAGCCTTCGCCGAAGCGCTCGTCGGCGTCGCCGCGCAGGGTCCAGTTGTAGTCGGGGTAGGGCGGTGTGGCCCAGATCACCCGGACCCGATCGGTATCGACCCGGCCATCCTCGACGGCGGCTTCCCACACCGTGTAGTTGACCGCACCGATGTCGTAGGTGCCGGCTTCGACCAGCGCGATGGTGCGTGAGTGATCGCCGGAGTAGCCGACGCGGGAGAAGAAGCGCTCCGGGGCGACGTCGTCGAAACGCTCGCGGAAGAAGTGCTCCGGCATCAGGCGCCCGGAGGTCGAAGTGCGCGAACCGAAGGTCAGACTCATGCCTTCCAGCGCGTCGGGCAGCTCGTCGGCACGCTCGAGACCGGTGGATGCGTGAGCGATGAAGTAGCTCATGAAGGCATCGTCCTCGCTGCCCTGAGCCAGTGCCTGGGAGCCCGGTACCAGACGCCTGGCCTGCACGCCGGAAAGGCCGCCGAACCAGGCCAGCTGGACCTGGTCGTTACGGAATGCGGTGACCGCGGCGCTGTAGGACTTCACCGGCACGTACTCCACCTCGACCCCGAGGCGCTCCTCGAGGTAGTCGGCCACCTTGCCGAAGCGCTCCACCAACCGCGCCTGATCCTCGTCCGGAATGGCGGTGAAGCGGAAGGTTTCGGCGAGGGCTCCCTGCGCGAACAGGGCGAAGGCAAGGGCGGTGAGGGAGATGGCAGAGCGTGCGATCCGGCGCATGGTGGTTCCTTGGCGGTCGGCGAGGACGGAGCCGCTATTGTTGGGCCGTGCCGCCTGGCTGACAACCCTTGATCACCTTAACTCAATCCTGGCGCGTGGCCGGGTAGCGGGTCTCCAGCAGGCTGTCCTTGATCTTCTTCAGGTGCGGCAGGAAATCCTCGCCGCGACGTAGGGTCACTCCGGTGGCCAGCACGTCGATCAGGGTCAGCTGGATCATGCGCGAGGTCATCGGCATGTAGACGTCGGTGTCCTCGGGGGTGGCGACCTCCAGGGTTTCGGTGCACTCCATGGCCAGCGGCGAGGCGGGGGCGGTGATGCCCAGTACCACGGCGCCGCTCTCCCGCGCCAGGCGGGCGATGTCGACCAGCTCGCGGGTGCGCCCGGTCCAGGAGATGATCACCACCACGTCGCCGGTATGGCAGGCCGATGCCACCATGCGCTGCATCAGCACGTCGACGTAGGAAGTAACCGGGAGATTGAAGCGGAAGAACTTGTGCTGGGCATCCTGGGCCACCGCGCCGGAGGCGCCCAGGCCGAAGAAGTGAATCTGCTTGGCCTGGATCAGGTAGTCCACCACCCGCTCGATGCGGGCCGGGTCCAGGGTGCGGCTGGCTTCGTCGAGGGCGGCGATGGTGGCGCCGAAGATCTTGCGCGTGTAGTCCTCCGCCGCGTCGCCGGGTTCCACCGACTGGCTGACGTAGGGCGTGCCGCCGGCCAGGCTCTGGGCCAGCTTGATCTTGAAATCGGGATAGCCCTTGGCATCGAAGCTGCGGCAGAAACGGTTGACGGTGGGCTCGCTGACCGAGGCCGCCTGGGCCAGGCTGGCAATGCTCAGGCCGGTGGCCCGAGCCGGGTCGGCCAGGATGACGTCTGCTACCTTGCGCTCGGAGCGGTTGAGCTCATCGAGGCGTTGTCGAATGCGTTGCAGCAGATCATGGGCCATGGCGGTTGCGACTCTCTGAAACAGATGATGTAGTGATTTAACAACAAAATGATGGGCTATCCTATCGCGGTGTCGTCCCGGCCGCGAACGAGACAGGTCCGTCACTAAGAAATTAGTGTAATATTACAAAACATACGTTGCATGAGCAGCAGTGCTGACGTATTTTTTATGTAAGTTAACCAGATTGGGGGCAAACATGAAGGCAACCAGGCGGTCTGAAGACGAGGATCGGCCGGTCATCGATCTGGCGCTTTTCGGCGCCCTGGGCGACCTCTCGCTGCGCAAGCTCTATCCCGCGCTGTACCATCTCGACCGCGAGGGGCTGCTTCACGACGATACCCGCATCCTCGGGCTGGCGCGTCAGGAGATGCAGACCGACGCCTTCCGCAAGCGTGTGGCCGAGACCCTGCAGACCTACGTCAAGCCCGCCGAGCTGGAGCGCGAGACCGTCAAGCGTTTCACCGCGCGTCTCGACTTCCTGCAGCTCGACTTCGGCACCGCCGAGGGCTATCGCGGCATCGCCGAGTGGCGCAAGGCGGTGCGTCACGACACCGTGGTCTGCCCCCTGGTGGTCTATCTGGCCGTGCCGGCCAGCCTGTATGGCGATATCTGCCGCAATCTGCAAACCGGTGAGTGTCTCGACGAACTCTCCCGGGTGGTGGTCGAGAAACCGATCGGCTACGACTTCGAATCCTCCTGCGAGATCAACGACGCCATCGGTGAGGTGTTCCCGGAGTCCCGGGTCTACCGCATCGATCACTATCTCGGCAAGGAGACCGTGCAGAACCTGATCGCGCTGCGCTTCGCCAATCCCCTGTTCGGCACCCAGTGGAATCAGAACCACATCTCCCATGTGGAGATCACCGTGGCCGAGCAGGTCGGCATCGAAGGCCGCTGGGGCTACTTCGACCGTGCCGGCCAGCTGCGCGACATGGTGCAGAACCACCTGCTGCAGCTGGTCTGCCTGATCGCGATGGATCCGCCGGCCAACCTGGACGCCGACGCCATCCGCGACGAGAAGGTCAAGGTGCTCAAGGCGCTGCAGCCTTTCAGCGAGGCCAAGCTCAATCGCGACGTGGTGCGCGGGCAGTACATCGCCGGCACCATCAACGGCAAGGGCGTGCCCGGCTACCTCGAGGAGGAGGGCGCCAACCGCGAGAGCGGCACCGAGACCTTCGTTGCGATGAAGACCGGCGTCTCCAACTGGCGTTGGGCCGGGGTGCCGTTCTACCTGCGCACCGGCAAGCGCATGCCCGAGAAGCTGTCGCAGATCGTGATTCACTTCCGCCAGCAGGCGCATTACATCTTCGACCCCGATCAGCGCAATCTGGCCGCCAACAAGCTGGTCATCCGACTGCAGCCCGACGAAGGCATTGCGCTGGAGGTGCTGACCAAGGACAGCGGCTTGGACCGCGGCATGCGCCTGCGCCGCGGCCCGCTGCATCTGGATTTCGGCAGCGCCTTCCCCCAGGAGCGCATACCCGATGCCTACGAACGTCTGCTGCTCGAGGTGATGAAGGGGCGCCAGTACCTGTTCGTGCGGCGTGACGAAGTGGAGCACGCCTGGCACTGGTGCGACAGCCTGATCGCCGCCTGGGAGGAGATGGGCGAGCCGCCGCGGCGCTATCCGGCCGGCTCCTGGGGGCCGGTGGCCTCCATCGCCATGATCACCCAGGACGGGCGCAGCTGGTACGAGGACTACTGAGATGACGAACCTGGATGCCACACCGCGCGAGCAGCTTGCCGAGCAGCTCGCCGAAGCCGCCGCCGAGGCGCTGCGCCGGGATCTGGCGCAACAGGAGCGTGCGTTGCTGGTGCTCTCCGGCGGCTCGACGCCGGTACCGTTCTTCCAGGCCCTGGCCAAACAGGAGCTGCCCTGGGAGCGGGTCGAGGTGACCCTGGCCGACGAGCGTTGGGTCAGCGAGAGCGACGAGGCGAGCAATGCGCGCCTGGTGCGTCGCCATCTGCTCACCGGGCACGCCGCTGCGGCCAGCTTCGTTTCGCTGACCACCGACGACGAGACGCCGGAGCAGGGCGTCGAGGCCGTCACCCAGCGCATCGAGGCGCTGACCTGGCCCGCCAGCCTGGTGGTGCTGGGCATGGGCGGCGACGGTCACACCGCCTCGCTGTTCCCCGACAGCCGCGAGCTGGAGCTGGGGCTGACCACCGATGCGCCGGTGCTGGCCGCACGTACCCCCAGCCAGCCTCAGCCGCGTATCACCCTGAGCGCCGATCGCCTGCACCAGGCCCGGCGCCACGTATTGCACATCACCGGTGACGACAAGCGCAGCGTACTGGCCCGGGCCATGTCCGGCGACGACTCTCGCGAACTGCCGATCCGTGCCTTTCTTTCCTGCCCGCTGGCCGTCTACTGGGCCCCCTGAACTTGGAGTCTTGCGCATGACCATCGACAAACAGCTGCCGTCCACGCGGACCACCGAGCTCGACAGCATCTGCCTCAAGGCGGAAGTCATCCCGGTGCTGGCCATCGAGCGCATCGAGGATGCCGTGCCGCTCGGCCGCGCCCTGGTCGAAGGCGGACTCAGCGTGCTGGAAGTGACCCTGCGCACCGACTGCGCACTGGAAGCGGTGAAGCGCCTCAAGCAGGCGCTGCCCCAGGCCAGCATCGGGGTGGGAACGGTGCTCACGCCGGCTCAGTATCGCCAGAGCGAACAGGTGGGCGCCGACTTCGTGGTCACCCCCGGCACTACCGAAGCGCTCTACCGCTACGGTGTCACCAGCCCGGTGCCGATGCTGCCCGGCGTGGCCACGGTGTCCGAGCTGATGACCGGCTGGCAGTACGGCTACCGCCGCTTCAAGTTCTTCCCCGCCGAGGCCAGCGGTGGCGTCAAGGCGCTGAAGGCTTTCGCCGGCCCGATCCCCGAGGCGCGCTTCTGCCCCACCGGCGGCATCACCCTCGACAACGCCGAGGACTACCTGGCGCTGAAGAACGTGATGTGCGTGGGCGGCTCGTGGCTGACGCCGAAGTCCCTGGTCGAGGCCGAGGACTGGAACGGCATCCGCCAGCTCGCCAAGGAAGCCGCTGAGCGTTTTCACCACTGAGCGGCTCACCGACCCTATTGTTGTGCTCTCTCGGCAGCCAGGTGCTGTCATTCGCCCGGCCTTGGTAGGCCGGGCTTTTTTTTTTGGTGCGCCAGGCATGGCGCGCAGCGCCCGACGGGCGCTGTTTCCGAGGGTGGTGCCTCGGAATGACTTGGGGGTGAAAGTCCCCTACGGACCCTGATAGCGGGAACCGTTAGCCGAACAGCAAGGGTGTCCGTCGCGAGACGGAATCTGAAGGAAGTTGGAGGCAAACTCCCGGCCCGACGAACAGAAATCGCATACGAGGCTGTCGCCACCTGGGCGAGAGGGCCAAGAAACTCGAAGCCCAATAGCTATCCGGAAGGGGCGGCAGTAGACGCGGCGGGTGTATGGGAGGAAGGTCGCGCGTCTTACCCTGGGAGGTCTGATGGTCTGCCACAGTGCTACCGGCGTCGAGAGGCGACGGGATGGACCACCAGACGTCAGCAGAGGCCATAGTAAGTGCCGGTTCACCGCG
>JAAQTN010000080.1 GCA_011742915.1 Billgrantia desiderata
GGACCCTCCAGGTGAGCTCACGGAGGGGTCAGTTTTCCGTGTCGCCTGGGGGTCAGTTTTACGTGTCGCCTGACAATGGAGATCTGGTCATCTGAGAAACCGGCGTTATGGAAGCGGCGCTCAAGTTCGGTAATGGCCTCAGGTGCCAAGCACGGGGCTCCTACCTCACGCCAGTATCTTTCCACATACGAGCTGCGGTTATCGATGCACGCCTGATTCATGCCATCACCTCATCGCCAGTGAATGCACGTCCGAGCACTTCTGGGGGCCGGCCCTCGAACTCGCCACGACGATAGCGGGCCTGCACCCATGTGGCGCGGTCCGGCTTGTAAGACCACGCTGCCGGTTCAGCATCGCGCTTGCGGATCCGCTCCTTGGCATAACGCATCAGTCGAATGCGTTGCTCATGGGTCAGGTAATCCACCTCCTTCAAGAACAGGTACGTGCCTTGCAGGTATGTGCGGTTGAATCTGGCGTTGATGTGGCTGGTGGTGTCGAGCCGGTAGCCCTTGGCCACCTCACGGCGTAGCGTGTCGTAGGCGAGGGCGATGTTCTGGCGGGTTTCAGTGTTAAGATTGCTTTGCATGTCGGCGTCTCCTTCAGTGGTTGCCGATGTGTCATGCCCCCGGCCTGTTCCAGCAGGTGCGGGGGCGCTTTGTACTACACGGAGTGCAAGGTGCCGTGCAGCTTCTTCACGAAAGCGCGTAGGCGCTCCGTTCGTGAATCCTGTTCAGCGGTGACGCCAAGAGTCAGGGCCAAGTCCTGCGCATCCTCGATACCCTGGCGCTCCGCTTCGTCGGCCAGCTCCTCGAGGGCGTTCAGCACGATGGTGCCGAAGTCGTATTCATCGTCACCGAGCGCCTGAAAATCCGACTGTCGGTTTACCTGCTGGTCGGCATCTCCTGCCGTCAGTTTCTCCAAGGCTTCCCGCACCAGGTCGGCACGGCGTACGTCTTCGCCTGTCTGCATGCGGCGCTGCTTGGCGAGTTCGTCCAGCGCCTCGATGATCTGGCTTTGAACGCGGGTCGTCAGGTGAACCATGGTGTCGGTCATATCTGGCCTATGTGTTACGTGTGTCACGTGTTACACGATAGTGCTTCAACAAGGGTTGTGCAAGCCCTTTTCGTCCGGTGACGATAGGGCGGGCTGGTCCAGTGATGATCGGAGCCCCTTGGCACTCCCGCCATCGCCCCGCAACGGTCCGATAACCCATCATCTGAGCTATACCCCCTGGTAACTTATAAGGGTCTTCAAAAATTGAAGTCACAAAACCTCGAAAAGCCGGGGTAAGGCTGCAAATTTTGATGCCTTATCGGTCGATATTCGGCTAGACGGGCTGGAAGGCTTCATTTTTTGATGCCTATGACTTCAATTTTTGAAGCTGGTAATCATCGAAACTCATGCTCTATCCTCCTGACAGCTTCCGTGGTGCGACGATAGTAGGGCGGACCTCAAGCATCTTGCCGGGGCATTCGTCGACAGGTGCCCATGTCAGTGCGTACAGGGCGCATCGAGCGCCGTCACGGCCTTTATAGTTGGTCCGTGTCTTGGTTATCAGATTGCGCTCCTGAAGCTCTCGTAGGGCTCTGGAGAGCGTTGCTTCTGCCATACCGCCCCAGTCCTGCATCATCTTGTGAGTAGCCGAGAGATCCCCGTTGTTCTTGCCGTTGTACTGGTATCCCAGCACAAGCAGCACCTTGAGCGCAGACGGCGACAGTTCGCGGAAGTCTTCGTGGCCCATCAGAAACTTGGGTATGGCGAGAGCGCCCCCAGCCCCCCAATGGACCTTGGGTTTCTTCGCCATAGAGTCAACCTGCCTTGGGTACGGCCCCGCATGAGGGGGCCGTGAGACTGCTGGTATTCTCCTGGGCGGCTGGGCTATCATTCAGGTGTTCAGTCTGGAATGAAGCCTCGTCACTGGTAGCCGCCAGGACGGGGTTTTCTTTTAGCTGGCTCGGCATAGGCTGCCTCCGTACTTCTGAGCGAACGCTTCACAGCGGGTCTTGAAGGCCGGTTCCTGGCCGAAGTAAGCCCTCATCAGTTCACGATCCAGCCAGTAATATTTGCATCGTCGTGGCTCACCGTTGTTGTCGTGCGTATGGTGGAATGCACGCTCAATGGGCCAGCCATTGCGATACAGCTCGCTTACGCGGGTTCGGAAATCCGCGATAGGCAAGCCGGTATGCTGGTGGTACGAGAATTGATCACAGTGCTCGCCACGCAGCAGCATGGCGAGAACAGCGCGGGTATGGGTGATGAAGTGCTCGTCGGTGGGGAATAACGGGAGTCGGCTCATTGCGCCACCTCCCGAGATGCCTCCCATGCTTCCAGATCGGCCAGGCGCCAGCGGGTGCAGCTCGGGCCTAGCTTGATGGGCGCCGGGAAAATACCCTCTCTTGCCCAGCGCCAAGGAGTCACTCGGCCAATTGCGTACCGCTCGGCTACCTGCTTATCACTGAGCCACTTGCTGGTAGTGTGTGCTGCTTGCTCCATTTGAATCACCTTGTCTCATCGGCTATCGATAAGGCCATGGTGAGGTTTCAGAGCTAGCCTATGTTCCAAATGGGTCGAGCCACGTGTCCATTTGGGGTTTCATAACTCTTTGATTTCTTTAAGAACGCTTACAATTGTGTCCTGCTTCATAGTAAAGCCGTTCTTTTCCAGTATCCCTTGAAGGATGGCGGCAGCCTTGTACGGCTCGTCGGGAATATCGCCGCCCAGCACGTCAAGCACGAGCCCATTGATAAACCTTAGATATGTGTTCTTTCTTTTTGGGTTAAGGCTGGCAGACTTCTGCGGTATCGGCTGGATGTTGTTAGGGGCCTCAAGCCCAATCCGGATGGCGGGCGGTATGCTTTCTTCCGGAATACCCTGCGCCCTCAACCAACGGTAAAGCTCGCGGCGTTCGACGTTGTAAGTAACAGTGCGAAGGTTCTCATCGATAACTTCTTGTAGCGTGACGGCACGATCCATGGGCCTTCCTTTAAGCTTCCCATGAATAACTCTTTCTTCCGACGGTGCGTAAATATCTCTAATTTCCAGCTCTGAACGAAGGGCGGCATCTAGGATCCTTTCGGACTGTTAATGGCCAAGTAAAGTGACCCAGTACCGGCCAACGCTTTTGACCCACCCCCGAGGTGGCAGCGCTGCCACCATCCACCTACCGTGTCGGCTCAGCCAAGGGTCGGGACGGAGATGTGAAGGACTGGGGAATGATTCACAAGATCAAGGCGTTACATGATGACGGACAGGGCCTGTCGATCCGTGCCATCGGCCAGGAGCTGGGCATCTCCCGCAACACCGTCCGCAAGTACCTGCGCCAGGACGAGGCCACCATCGAGGCGGCGCAGTCGAACCGGGAGCGCGAGAAGAAGCTCGACGCCCACCGCGACTACATCGTCTACCTGCTGCGCACCTTCCCCCGGCTGAGCAGCGTCAAGGTGGCCCGCAAGCTGCGCGAGAAGGTCGGCGAGTTGGCGGTCTCCGAGCGCACCCTGCGCCGCTACGTACAGCAGGTGAAGAGCACGGTGGCCAGCCGGCAGCGGCGCTACTACGAGCCGGTGCTCGACATGGTGCCAGGGGTGCAGTGCCAGGTGGATCCGGGCGAGCTGCGCGAGGTGATGATCGACGGCGAGCCGCGCCCTCTGTACTTCGTTGTGTTCGTGCTCTCCTACTCGCGCCTGTCCTATGTCGGCGTCAGCCTGTCACCGCTCGATACCGCCACCTTCATCCGCCTGCACGACGAGGCGTTCCGCTACTTCGGCGGCCTGCCCGAGGAGTGCGTCTACGACCAGACCAAGATGGTGGTGATCAGCGAGCAGTTCCGCGAGCTGGAGGTGAACCAGCGCTTCCATGAGTACGCCACCACCGCCGGCTTCCGGATCCGCGCCTGCTGCGGCTACGACCCGGAGAGCAAGGGCAAGGTCGAGGCCGGGGTGAAGTACGCCAAGCAGGATGCCTTCTATGGCGAGGTGTTCCGGGACGAGGCCGACCTGCGCGCTTACGTGCGGCAGTGGCTCGACGACGTCGCCAACGTGCGGACCCACGGCACCACCGGCCAGCAGCCGAGGGCTCTGTGCGACGCCGAGGAGCGGCGCCATCTGCGCCCCTACCTGACCCCGGCCTGCGTGGGCCGCGAGGACGACAGCCTGGCCCCGCGCCGGGTCGACAAGACCGGGTTGATCGCCTGGAAGGCCAACAAGTACTCGGTGCCGATGGCTTACCAGCAGGGCCGTGTCGGGGTTCAAGAAGCGGGCGACCGGCTGACGGTTCACGACCTGGAGAGCGGCGACGAGATCGCCGCTCATACCCTGCATCTGGGCAAGGGTCGCACGCTACGCAACAGCGACCATTACCGTGATCACCACCAGCAGGAGGCCGACCTGGAGCAAGCCATTGCTCAGCGCCTCGGTGAAACGCTAGGAAAGCAACTCTGCGCCCGACTGCGCGATAGCATGCCGCATCACTACAAGGACCAGCTACGCGGCGCCAGGAAGGTGCTGGAAGGCGAGCCCGATCTGGACCTGGCGCTGGTCAGCGACTGGGTTACCCGGGAGCGCCTCACGGCTAGGCGGCTCAAGGAGCGGTTGGCGGCGGCCCGGCTGGCCAAGGCGCGGGGCCGGGATCACGACGCCGACGTGCCCGCCAGCCCGGGTACAACGCCGGCGGAGCTGGCTCCCTACGCCCAACTTGGCCGCTCCGGTGGTCAGCAGGAGGTGACCCATGGGGCAGCTTGAGTTGACCGCCGGGCGCTACCGCAGCCTGCGCCTCGGCGCCATCGCCGGTGACCTCACCGACCTACTGGCTCAGGCCGAGGCCAACGAGGTTTCCTACTTGGCCTTTGCCGACATGCTGGTCGAGCACGAGCGCCAGACCCGCGAGGCAAAGCGCATCGACCTCTACCGGCGCCAGGCCGGGTTCCCCAGCGACAAGCGGCTGGAGGGGTTCGACTACCGGCACCAGACCACGATCACCAAGCGCCAGATCAACGCCCTGCTGGACTTCGCCTTCCTCGACAACCGCGAGAACCTGGTATTTATCGGCCCGCCGGGGGTGGGCAAGACCCATCTGAGCATCGGTATCGGGCAGAAGGCCATCGAGGCCGGCTACCGGGTGCTGTTCCGCAACGCCTTGGACCTGGTCGAGGAACTGGAACTCGCCGAGATGAAGGGTGAGCTGAAGAAGACGCTGCACAAGCTCGCCAAGGTCGACGCCCTGGTCATTGATGAGCTCGGCTACCTGCCGATGAGCCGGCAGGCGCGCTACGCGCTGTTCCAACTGATCAACCGGTTCTACGAGCACCGGTCACTGATCATCACCACCAACAAGGACTTCACCAGCTGGGGGGAGTTCTTCCACGATGACAACGTGGCGGTGCCGATCGTCGACCGGATCATCCACCACTCGCACCTCTACCTGCTCGGCGGGGAGAGCTACCGGCTGAAGCAGAAGACGCTCAGCTGACGATCACGGGTGGGTCAAAACTAATGACCGCTGGTGGGTCACTTCTGATGGCCATTGACACGGACCAAGTACCAATGAGCGCGAGATCGACTTTTAACCATTCGTCCGTGTGCGGGTTGACCTCTGCATAACCCGCCAATATGGCTCCTGCCTCGCACTCCCTAAGCACTGGAGTTACAAACCAAGGTGAAAGTGTCATTTGCGCTACTCCTCACGCACTCCATTAGAGAGGCTGGCCAGTGCAGTGGAGTTTCCGCACGTTCGGGAGCTACCCTAGGCCAGCCAACACGGTGCGGTCGTGCCGCTTGTGTTCTGGTCGCTTATGATGGGGCGTTCGTTGGGTACGCTTGTCACCTGCTCATAAGCCGTTGCATTCGTTTCACTTGTTGCGGATTACATCTCCGCCTTACGCAGCGGGACGACTTCGCCCTTGGGCTGGATCGTGCCGCAGAACTTCGCCCAGTCCTGCATCAGCTTCGCCCGCTTCTCCATCAGGTCGCCACGACGATAGGCCGCCTCGGCAGCATTCTTGATCGTGTGGGCTAGGGCCATCTCACAGACGTGATGCGGGTAGCTGGTACGCTCGGCAGCCCAATCGCGGAACGTCGAGCGGAAACCGTGGACAGTGGCGCCCACGTCCATGCGCTTCAGCACGCCAGACATTGAATTCTCACTCAGCGGGCGCCCTCGGCGTGATGAGAATACGGCTTCGCTGACTCGCGGCAGGCTTTCAAGCAAGGCCACGGCTCGATCAGATAGCGGCACACGATGCTCTTTCTCAGCTTTCATGCGGTTGGCCGGGATTACCCACACACGGTTAGCCAGGTCGATCTCGTCCCATGTGGCCCCTCTGGCCTCGTTAGAGCGGGTTGCCGTCAGGATGACGAACTCCAAGCAGCGGGCAGCCGTGCCTTTCTGCTGGCGCAGGCTGGCCATGAACTCGCCCATATCATCGATGGGGAGCGCCTTGTGGTGCTTAACCTTGGTGACCTTCGACGGCTTCGGCAGGATGGCGTCAAGGTTGCCTTTCCAGCGTGCCGGGTTGTCGCCGGAGCGATGGCCATGCACGGTCGCCCACGCTATGACCGCCTCGATGCGCTGGCGTAGCCTGGTCATGGTTTCGGTTTTGGTTTCCCACTCAGGCTTAAGCACCTTCAGCACATGGGCGAGATCCACGTCTGCAATCGCCATCTTGCCCAAGACGGGATAGGCGTAGGCCTTGAGCGTGTTCTCCCACTGCTGGGCATGCTTGGCGTTGCGAGATTCGGCCTGCTTCTTCTTGATCACCTGGGCGGCGCATTGCTCAAAGGTGATGTCGCGTACCTGTTGAGCCAGCAGAGCGCTCCTCAGAGTGCGGCGCTCGGCAACCGGGTCGATGCCTTGTTGAATCTTCTCTCGCGCCTCCCTGGCTTTCTCTCGGGCGCTGGTGAGTGGGGTGTCAGGATAGCCACCCAAGCCAATGTCGCGGCGCTTGGCGCCTACGGTGACGCGCAGCACCCATGAGCGGGCGCCGGTCTTGGAAACCTGGAGCTGTAGGCCAGCCACGCCGCCTACGGCGTACAAGCCCGGCTCGGTCAGTCGCTTCACCTCTACGGCGGAGAGCTCTCGTGCTTTCTTTGGCATGGCCTACCACTCCAACAAGCTACCCCACAAAATGGGCGTTATTGGATGATAATTTGTAGCACGAGGTAATACAAGCGCAAAGGAAGGGAAGGGCGTTGTGGTGAGTTATGTTGCTGTATTTAAATAGGTTACTGCTACTTCATGACAAGGGGTGGCACGCCATGAATCAACCCCTGGTTGGCGGTCTCCCTCTCCGCCACAGATTCCGAAAAACCCGGCTCAGCGAGCCGGGTTTTTCGTTGGTGCGCCAGGCATGGCGCGCAGCGCCCGACGGGCGCTGTTTCCGAGGGTGGTGCCTCGGAATGACTTGGGGGTG
>JAAQTN010000081.1 GCA_011742915.1 Billgrantia desiderata
ATGGCTAAGTCACTGAATTCTCATGCCATGAGTGCCGATTTCAGGCCAAAATCGGACTGGAAGTGTCGAACTCGGGGGGCCTGAGTCAGGAGGCGCTGGCCGAGTACTGTTTTGATCGGCGTTTGTGTGTCTCCATCGCTTCCATCAAGCGGGCCGAGAGTGGCAAGGCGGTGCTGTATCGTACCGCGCGCCATCTGGCCGAGATCTACGAGGTCGAGGTCGAGGAGTTGTCAGCAGAGGCCGAGGAGGCTGCCGTTGTCGCTTCCGATATCGAGGAGATGGAGAGCGCCCGCGTGCTGATCCAACTGCACGCCGTGGCCGCCGATCCGTCGGCGCTGGCGAGCTGGGTGCAGCATTTCGGCGGCAGCCTTGAGGAAGGAGGCACGGCGCTGTTCGGCCTGCCTCGGGCTTACCGCAGCGATGCCCAGCGCGGCCTGTTGTGTGCCGCTACCCTGGTGGAGCAGGGGGTGGCCCGCGGCGTTTATCTCCAGGCTGGCCATTGGCCTACGGCTGTGCCGCTTTCCCTGTCGGGTGGGCAGAGTGGCGTGTGGGTCGAGCGAGGCGTGGCGGTGCAGTTGGCGGAACGCTTCGTTTTCGATGACGAAGGCGGGGAGTGGCTGCGCTATCGCCAGCCCCGGGACGAGGCTCATGATGCTCGCTTCGAGCTGGTGGGGCGCCGGGTACAGTTGGGCCAGCTGCAAGCTATCCTGGAGAGCACCCAGGCCTACCAGGCCGGTCATCTGATCTATATCCGCGGTGTGGCGGGCATCGGCAAGACGCGCCTGAGCGCCGAGTTTGCCGAAATGGCCGCGGCCCATGCCGATCATCATCAGGCCGAGGTGCTGGATTTCGGTACCCGCGCCGATGAAGGCCCGCTGATGCAGCTCGCGCGTTCGCTGCTGCAAACCTCTGCCGAGGCGAAAGCGGAAATTCTGGACGAGGCTCTCCTGCTGGCCCGTCTCTCGGCGCTGCGCCTGCCGATGGATCACGCCATGCTGCTGCGTCCGCTGCTGGGCTTGCCTCAGCCGGAGGAGGCGCAGTCGCTCTATGCCGCCATGACTCCGGCGACTCGCAGCCAGC
This sequence comes from Billgrantia desiderata, assembly GCA_011742915.1. GTDB lineage: Bacteria > Pseudomonadota > Gammaproteobacteria > Pseudomonadales > Halomonadaceae > Halomonas > Halomonas desiderata. Next base: position 1,081 of record JAAQTN010000081.1, read on the forward strand.
GCCTGGTGCTGGCACTGCGCGACCTGCTCCTGGCGCGCTCCATTCATCGCCCGCAACTGGTGGTGGTGGAGGACCTGCACTGGGCCGACGAGGCGCTGCTGGCTACCCTCACCGGGCTGCTGCAGGGTACCCAGGAAGCGCCGGTGATCTGGCTGTTCACCTCGCGCCTGGAGCAGGACCCGCTGGAGAGCCGCCTGCGCCCGCAGCTGCCGGAGCTGCCGCTCACCCTTATCGAGCTGCCGCCGCTGCGCCCGCAGGAGGCCGAGGCCCTGGTGGCCAGCTACGGCACGGTGCCCGCCGAGCACGCCGCCCGCTGCGTGACCCAGGCCCAGGGCAACCCGCTGTTCCTGACCCAACTGCTGCTGTTCCATCCTCATCGCAGCCTGCCGGCCAGCCTTGCCAATCTGGTACAGAGCAAGCTGGATCAGCTCACCGACCTGGATCGTCGGGCCATGTGCATCGCCGCGGTGATGGGGCAGCGCTTCTCCCTGGCCTCGCTGCAGGAGGTGCTGGGGCAGGCCGATTATCAGCCCGAGCTTCCCCAGCGTTACAGCCTGGTGCGTCCGCTGGAAGAGGACAGCTACCGCTTCGTGCACGACCTGATCCTGCAAGGTATCTACGAGGGGATTCCCAAGATCCAGCGCGATCGTCTGCATCTGCGCCTGGCCGCGCTCTACGGCGAGGCGGAACCTGGCTTGCGGGCGCGCCACCTGCACCGGGCGCGCTCATTGGAGGCGCCGAATGCCTTCCTGCAGGCGGTGGCGGCGGAAATGGCCCGCTATCGGCACGAGGAAGCCATGGCGCTGCTGCGGGATTGCCGCGCCATCGACTATGCGCCGAAGGATGAGTACCGGCTGATGCTGCTGCAGGGCCAGGTGGCGATGGCCACCGGGCAGATCCAGGCGGCGCGGGAGCACTTCGAGGCGGCGCGTACCTTCGCCCGGGAAGAGCGTCAGCGCATCACGGCCGATCTCTGGCTGGCCCGGGTGCTGAACATGCTCGATGCGCTGGCGGCGGAGGAGGCGATACTCGACGGCCTGTTGCCCTTGGCCGAGGCGCTGGAGGACCCCTTGCCCCTGGCCGAGGCGCTCTATCTCAAGGGCAATCTCTATTTCCCCCGGGGCGACTTTGCCACCAGTCGCGCCTATCACACCCGCGCCCTGGAGCAGGCCCGCCGTGGCGGCGACGTGCGCACCGAGATCCAGGCCCTGAGCGGGCTGGGCGATGCCCACTATGCCGAGGGGCAGATGCGCAGCACCCTCGAGCTCTTCGACCACTGCGTCACGCTGTGCCGAACCCATGGCCACGCCGATCTGGAGGCTTCCAACCTGTTCATGCTGGGTACCGCCCGCATCTACGCCAACCAGACCGAGGCAGCGCTGGCCGACTGCTTCGATGCCGCCGAGCTGGGCAAGCGGGTCGGCAATCGCCGTGCCGAGGTGGTGGCACGGCTCACGGCGGGGTGGATTCTGCTCTCCCAGGGCGAGCCTTATGCGGCGGACGAGCAGATCGAACAGGCGCTGACGGTGGCGCGTGGTCTGGGCTCCGGTCGCTTCGAGGCGTTCTTGTTGGAGAGTCGCGCCCGGGTCGAGCTGATCACCGGGCGGCTGGCCGAGGCGCGAGCCAGCATCGAGCGTGCCTGGCAGCTGGTCGAACAGCACGGTCTCAAGGCCTTTATTGGCCCCTGGGTGCTGGGTACCCGGGCGCTGCTGGAAGAGGAGCTCGAGACGCGCCTGGCGACGCTACAAGAGGGCGAAGCGCTGTTGTATGCCGGCTGCGTGGGGCACAACGGCTATCGCTTCCTGATCGCGGCGGCGGAGGTCAGTCTGCTCGACGGGCGCCCCGAGGCGGCCCGCCACTACGCTCGGCGCCTGACCCAACTGATGGGGGCGGAGCCCTGTGCCTGGGGCGAGCACCACCGCGCCCTGATCGAGGCCCACGCCGCCTGCCTGGAGAGCGGGGGCGAGCATGACCAGGGGGGCGGCGAGTCGAGCGCTCAGGCCGCCCTAGAGGCTTGCTGGCAGCAGGGTGAAGCCGCCGGTCTGCGGATGACCCTGCCCTGTCTGGCTGCTGGGCGGCGCTAAGCGCAGCGGATTGGCGCGACGCTCCGGTGCCGCCAGCAGCAACGCGACGAGATGCGCCGACTGCTCCAGGCACTGCTCCTGCAGGCCGGCACCGCGCGTCCAGCCGCCGGCGAACAGCAGCGGGCAGACGTCCTGCCGGCCCTCGAAGCGCTTGCGCGCGGTGCTCTGGTTGTAGCGCTCTATCTCCGCCTGCGCCTCGAGGCACTCGGCATCCAGCACGTTGTGTTTGAACAGGGTCCAGGCCTTGGCTTCCAACGCGCTCTCCATCGGCGGCAGCCGGTCGCGGTAGCCGGACTCGCCGGGGGCGGCACCCGCCAGTGCGACGGGAACGTCCAGCGGCGCGGGGTGGCGGTCGAGCATCTCGCCGCGGGGAATCCGGTTCAGGTCATCCACCAGGGAGACGAAGTACTGCGGCAGGCCCGCCCGGTCGTAGCAGGGGTTCTCGGCATCGTTCTGATGGCGATTCGCCACGTAGTCGATGCGGTAGGGGAAGAAGGTGTCCTCGGGGTTGCGCACCTCGATGTTGTAGGTGCGCCACAGGTTGCGATTGGGCGGCAGCCGAGCGGCGGAGGTATGACAGACCCCGAAGCTGCGGGTGTAGCGCACCTTGCCGAGAATGTGCTGCAGCTCCCGCTGGGTCTCGCTCAGGCCATCGCCGAAGGTCAGCAGCGGCAGGGTGTCTTCGGCATGGGTGGCCATGATCAGCAGGTCCGCTTCCCAGCGGCGCTCGCCGGGTGCACGCTCCGTCAGCGTCACGCCCTGGGTCGAGAGGCTGGCTTCCACCTCGATACCGCGCAGGATCTTGACCTGCGGCCCCGGTGTCAGCGGATTGACCAGATGCGCCGCCAGCGCCTCCAGCCAGTGCTGGGCGCCGTGCTCGAAATAGCGGCGGTCCGGCGGCGAGCCGCCTTCCTGAATGCGGTAGTACTCGAAGGGCGCCTGCAGCGGCATGCCGCCCGGGCCGCGGTCGTCGGCGAAGTACATGGCCGAGATGCGCGGGTAGTAGATGCTGTGGCGAATGCGTTCCAGCCGGGCCGATAGCTCGGGGTCGTCCCAGTCGATGGTGGCGCTCAACTGCTCCGCCGCTTCGCCCAGCATATCGGCGGGAGCGGCCACGCAGCCATCGAAGAAGTCGTCCACCGTATAGCGCGGGGTAATGCGCCGGCTCTCCACCAGATTGATAGCGCTGCGGTGAACCACGGCGATCAGCATCGCCAGCCGGCCTCCATCGATCAGGCTCAGCTCATGGGCCGGGTCGCTCACGCCGCGCACCAGATCCCGGTCGTCGGTGAGGGCGATGCTGCCGTCGCGGCTGAAGTAGCACTCGGTATTCTCCAGCGGCTTCATGCGCTCCAGCTCACCGATCTCGGCGAGTATCGTGCGCAGGCGGTGGTAAGTGGCCAGGTTGACGTCATTCACCCCCAGGTCGGCCCAGCGGCGGTAGGGCGTCTCGGGTTTGCCTGGCATGCGCCGGTTGCCCAGGTCGACCCACACCGTCTCCGCGTTGCCGCCCAGGGTGGCCTTGCGCTCGAACAGGGTGATCTCGATCTGCCGGGCCGCCTCGCTGCCGAACTTCTGTAGGTAGTAAGCCAGCGACAGGCCGGAAACCCCGCCGCCAATGATGGCGACCCGCAGCGGTGCATGGTCCATGGTGACGCCCCCGTTCGTTGTTTTCCTAAGAATCCCTCAAGAGGATGGTGTAACCAAGGGGGTGAGACGAGGTGATACCGAAGTGATCCGTTGCGCTTCGTGGGGCTGATACCGGCGTTCGTGGTGATACCGAGCTGATGCGGTCGGTATGAGATTCCTCAACTGGAATGACTAGGGCAGTAAGCCGAGGTCGAGGTCCGACCGCCGATTCCAGAACAACATACGAGGTATCACCCCATGAACGCTCCGCAAACCATCGACAAGCAGCTGATCGCCCACGACTTCCGTGTCGCCATGCATGGCAAGCTCGAGCCCGAGAAGATCGACGATGTCGCCCAGACACTGGTTGCTTCCGAAACGGCCTATCCCGCCAACGGCAGCGTGGCCAGCCTGATCTTCTATCTGAAGTTCCAGGTCAATATCACCAATGGCGGCAAGACCTTCGACGGCAATGCTGGAGGCGCCTCCTCACCGGGCGGCGGCGCACTCTTCGGGCACGTCTACACCAACGATCTCGAGCGGCTTTATCGCGACACCGTGAGCTTCGAGTTCCAGGGCACGCCGGTCTACCTGAGCATCCTGTTCTTCGACAGCCACAGCAAACTGCTGGGCCACTTCCAGTCGGGGGCAGTCTCCACCGTCACCGGTGTTGGAGGTGGCAAAGGCAAGTGGCATTGAGCTGTGTACTTGTTCCTTACTTGGTCAACAACCGGGGGCGCTTAGGCGCCCCCGGCTTTGTTAGGCGGCAATAAAATGTCTCCGTGCCTGTTGGCGTTGCCGGCAACGCTGGCGTAGGGTAAGGAAAAACTGAATAAGCATGCGCATGAAGCCCAGCGTGCGTACACCCCTAGGCCACGACAAGACGCCATGCAGCCGATCACGATCAGACACATGGAGCCTGCCGATATTCCGCAGGTGCATGCACTGTACTCCGAGCCCCACGCATACTCGGATACGCTGCAGCTCCCTTACCAGCCGGTCGCCGTTTGGGAGAAAAGGCTCGACTGCTCTCGCCCGGGTTTCGTCTGCCTGGTTGCCATCCAAGACGAGCAGGTTGTTGGGCAGCTGGGATTGGAAGTCTTCCAGTCTCCTCGTAGACGCCACGTCGCAACATTTGGCATGGGCGTCAAGGCATCCGCCCGGGGCGCCGGCGTAGGATCTGCGCTCGTAGCGGCCGCAATCGAAACCTGCGAGAAATGGATGAACGTTTCGCGTATTGAGGTCGAGGTCTACACAGAAAACCAGGCAGCCATTGGTCTCTACGAGAAGCATGGTTTTGTGATTGAGGGAACGTGCCGAAACTACGCTTTTCGCAACGGCCAGTATGTGGACGCACACCTGATGGCGAGGGTGGTAGCCTAGTTCATTGACGTTGGTGGGTTGTCTTTTGTGCTCAATAGGAAAAAAGAAATGTTAAATCATGTGATGATTGGGTCGAATGATCTTGAGCGTTCGAAGCGCTTCTACGATGCCGTGCTCGGCACGCTGGGAGCAGGGGAACCACTGCGCCACCAGGCGGCTTCCGGCCATATGCGTCTCTTCTACCGGCATGAAGGGAGCACGTTTTGTGTGACTGAGCCCATCAATGACGAAGAAGCGACGACTGCGAATGGCAGCACGATTGGCTTCAAGTGCAACTCCCCTGAGCAGGTTCAGGCGTTCCATGACACAGCGGTCGCACATGGAGGCAAGACGATCGAAGATCCGCCCGGGCTAAGGGAAAGCAGCTTGGGCGCAGTGCATCTCGCTTATGTACGTGACCCGGATGGCCACAAGCTACTAATTCGAAATAAAGTAAGCGAACATTACCCAGAGATATAAGCCAAATCCGGATGGCCAAAAAACGATTTC
>JAAQTN010000082.1 GCA_011742915.1 Billgrantia desiderata
TTGACCAGCTCCACCCAGTGGCGATCGATCTGGATCAGATCGATGCTGTCCGGCCAGGTGGAGGTCATGGTCCAGCGTTCCTGGGCCTGGGCGGTGGTGGAGAGGGCGGCGAGCGCCACGCCGGCGGCGAGGCCGGTGAGGGCGAACTTGGTCATTTTCTTCATGTGGTGCTCCCTTCTGGACATCGTTGTGTTGTTGTCATGCGTTCAAACAAGGAAGGCGGCCACGTCCCCGGTGGAGCGTGGCCATGACGTCAATGGGCGGTCCAGCCTCCATCCACCATCAGGGCGCTGCCCGTGACTAGGGCGGCGGCGGGTGAGGCGAGAAAGACGACGGGACCCATGACGTCCTCCAGCTGGCCGAGTCGTCCCAGCGGGATCTTGGCCAGCACGGCTTCCAGGAAGCCGGGCTCCTGGAAAAACGGCGCTGTCATTGGTGTCTCGATGAAGGTGGGGCAGACGCTGTTGACGCGTATGCCCCGCGGCCCGAGCTCTACCGCCATGGCCCGGGTCATGCCTTCTACGGCAGACTTGGAGGCACAGTAGAGGCTGCGATTGGCCGCGCCGACGTGACCCATCTGCGACGATACGTTGATGACGCTGGCGCCCTGCGGCATTTGCTCGACCACGGCCTGGGTCAGGAAATAGAGGGCGCGCACGTTGAGGTCCATGACGGCGGCATAGTCCTCGGCACAGACCTGATCGATCGGTTTAGGGCGATTGGTGCCGGCGTTATTGACCAGGATGTCGAAACGACGGCCCCGCAGCGCGCTCCGTACCGCGTCCAGGTCCTGGACATCCAGGGCCAGCGCCTCGGCCTGATGGCCGGCCGCCTGCAGCGCCGCGACCAGTTCATCGAGACGCTGGACGTTGCGTGCCACCAGGGTAACGGCCGCACCGGCCTGCGCCAGGGCGCAGGCCGCCGCTAGCCCTATGCCCTGGCTGGCACCTGTCACCAGGGCTCGGCGGCCATCCAGCCGCAGGCTTGGCGTGGTCGGCAGCTTCATGCGTCAACCGCAGAGGCGTAGGGGACGTCGCGCTTGCCGTAGCGGCGCACACGCTCGTTGGCCTGCTCGCCGTGCCCGGCAAAGCCCTCCAGGGCACAGAGGCGTGAGCAGTAGCTGCCGATCTCGGCCGATGCCTCGTCGGTCAGCACACGCTGGTAGGTGCAGGTCTTCAGGAACTTGCCGACCCACAGCCCGCCGGTATAGCGTGCCGCTTTCTTGGTGGGCAGGGTGTGATTCGTCCCGATCACCTTGTCGCCGTAGGCCACATTGGTGCGCGGGCCGAGGAAGAGCGCGCCATAGTTGGTCAGTTGCTGCAGGTAGAGCTCGGGATCTTCGGTCATCACCTGCACATGCTCATAGGCCATCTCGTCGGCCACCTGGAGCATTTCCTCATGGGTGTCGCAGACGATGATCTCGCCATAGTTCTCCCACGCCTGCCGTGCAATTTCTGCCGTGGGCAGCTTGGTGAGCAGCTCGTCGATGGCGGCCATGGTCTCCTTGGCGAGAGCCTCGGAGTTGGTCAGCAGGGCGGCCGGTGAGGTTGGACCGTGCTCGGCCTGGCCCAGCAGATCGGTCGCACACAGGAGGCCGTCGACCGTATCGTCGGCGATGACCAGTGTCTCGGTGGGGCCCGCGAAGAGATCGATACCTACTCGGCCAAAGAGCTGTCGTTTGGCTTCGGCGACGAAGGCATTGCCTGGACCGACCAGCATGTCGACCGGTGCGATGCTCTCGGTGCCGATTGCCATGGCGCCAACCGCCTGCACGCCGCCAAGCACCAGAATCTCATCGGCGCCGGCCAGGTGCATCGCGGTGACGATGGCCGGATGCGGCTTGCCCTTGTAGGGAGGGGCGGCGGCCACGACCCGCTTGACGCCTGCCACCTTGGCAGTGAGTACGCTCATGTGAGCGGAAGCGACCATGGGATAGGCGCCGCCAGGCACATAGCAGCCCACGGCATTGACCGGCAGGTGCTTGTGGCCGAGCACCACGCCGGGGCGGGTCTCCACCTCGACGGTCTGCATGGAGGCCAGCTGGGCCTCGGCGAATTTTCGAATCTGGGCCTGTGCGAACCGAATGTCCTCGAGATCCTGTGCAGAGACTTCCGACATGGCCTGCTCGATCTCGGCCTGGGTCAGCCGGAAGGAAGCCGGCGACCAGCTGTCGAATTTTTCGGATAGCTCGCGTACGGCATCGTCACCCCGGGCTTCGATGGCGGCGAGGGTCTGCTCGACGGTTTCCCTGACCTTGCGATCGGCCTCGGCCCGTGCCTCGGTTGAAGTTCCTGACTTGAGATAGCGAATCATGGGGCTGCCCCGTCTGTTTTCTGCGAAGTGTGTGGCGAAGTTTGTTCGACTACGGTCAAAGCTAGCCGTCTTTGCATACGAATGCAATGGCTGAAGCTGAATGCTGGTCAGGCAGGCGTTAACGAGATTATTGCTTGTAATACAATTGTTTATTGGTGATTTTTCGAGTGAGACACTGGGTATGTGAGCGGCGCTTGCGACTATCGTCTAGTGCTGTCTGGACGAGCGCTCCCTGTCGGCAGCCAAGGCATGCTTAGGCGTAGGCGGTGTGCTGGCGAAGCTTGCATGCACAGGATTCATGCTTATATTGAATACGTATTCATAGATATGCTGTCATCATCACGACCTGGCTCGCGTCGACTTGCCTGAGCGCTGGAAACTGCCCAGTTGGCGTTCACGGGTGCCAGGTGACATCGCTGCCATAACAACCACATACCGAACAGGAGTCGAGCCCATGACAATGCAGGTAGGCGTGGCGGGAGCCGGGTTGATCGGCCGGGCCTGGGCCATCGTGTTTGCGCGGGCCGGATTGCCGGTCGCTCTCTATGATGTGGACCGGGACGCTCTGAGCAACGCCTTGGGCGCTATTCGTCAGTCCCTGGAAGACCTCCAGCGTGCCGGCCTGGTCGAGGCGGTGGAACCGATCATGGCACGCATCCGCACGGAGGCGAGCCTCGCCGAGGCGATGGTCGGTGTTGCCTACGTTCAGGAGTGCGGCCCGGAAGACTGCCCGCTCAAGCAGCAGCTCTACGCCGAGCTGGAGGCCGTGGTGTCGGCCGAAACTATCCTGGCCAGTTCCACCTCGGGGATCGCGGCATCGCGCTTCACGAGCCAGCTCAAACACCCGGAGCGCTGCCTGGTGGCTCACCCCGTGAATCCGCCCTATCTCATTCCGCTGGTGGAGGTGGTACCGACGCCCGCTACCGCGGACGCGGCGGTTGAACGCACCCTGCAGCTCATGGAGAGCGTCGGACAGGCGCCCATTCTGGTGAGAAAGGAGCTGGCAGGCTTCGTGCTCAATCGGCTTCAGGGCGCGCTGCTCAACGAGGCACTCCGTCTCTATCGCGACGGCTATGTTTCCGCCGAGGACCTCGACAAGACGGTGCGCCATGGGCTCGGGCTGCGCTGGGCCTTCATGGGCCCCTTCGAGACCATCGACCTCAACGCCCCCGATGGTGTAGTAGACTACGCCCGGCGCTACGGTCCGCTCTATCGGGATGTTGACCGCGAGCGTGGCAGCGACGATCCCTGGGCGAGCGACACCCTGACCGCTCTGGATCGTGAGCGGCGAGATCGGCTGCCAAGCGAGGCTATTGCCGAGCGCCAGGAGTGGCGCGATCGCCGCTTGATGGCGCTGAGTGCCCATCTGCGCGCTCAGGCGGATGGCTGACCCCTGTGGCTGCCCACCGGGCAGCCGAAGGCCTTCTGACTGTGATCGGAACCAATGCGTATTCACGCTTCCCATCTGACCGTTGAGTAGGGTCCATGAAGAAGAAATCCGTGACTTCCCGCGAAGTCGCGCAGCTTGCCGGTGTTTCGCAGTCGGCCGTTAGTCGCTGCTTTTCACCCAATGCCAGCATCTCCGACAAGACCCGAGAAAAGGTGCTAGAGGCCGCCAGGCAGCTTGGCTATCGCCCCAACACCATCGCCCGCTCCCTGATCACGCGTTCGTCGCGCACCATCGCAGTGGTGGTCTCTCAGCTGGATAACCCCTTCTATGCATTGACCCTGGCGAAGGCTTCACAGTACTTCCAGGCCGAGGGTTATCACCTTCTGCTGTTTCTGGTGAGCGATGATGGCAATACCGAAGGCATCATGTCGGAGATTCTCCAGAGCCAAGCCGAGGGGATCCTGATGCTTGCAGCGTCGTTGGCGACATCCTTTGCCCAAGAGTGCGTCGACCGCAGTATTCCGGTGGTGATGATCAACCGGACCGTTGACTCTGCCGGGGTCAGTCAGGTTTCCGGCGATAATTACCATGGGGGCTACTGGGCGGGAGGCTACCTGGTCGCCCAGGGCCATGCGCGTATCGCTTTCCTTAACGGTTTGCCGACTTCCTCTACCGGGGCCTATCGTCGGCTCGGCTTTCTCGATGCCCTGGCGGAGGAAGGCGTGGCGTGTTGGGCCGAGGAGTGTGGGGACTATCGATTCGACAAGGCGTGCGAGGCGACGCGTCGCCTGTTCGCGGAACCTCCCTATCCCGATGCCATTTTCGCCGCCAATGATCATATGGCCATAGCCGTCATCGAAACATTGCGTGCCGAGTTTGGCCGCCGTGTACCGGAAGACGTCTCGGTGATCGGCTTCGATGATACGCCAGTGGCATCATGGCCCAGCTACCAGTTGACCACGGTGCGTCAGCCACTTGAAGAGATGGTGGCTACGGCATCAAGGCTGCTGCTGGAGCAGATTCGTGAAGGCCAGCTCTCTCCGGTGCAGCTTACCCTCCCCGTGGTTCCCATCATCAGGAGCAGCGTCCGCCGTGCAGTCTGAGAGGATGCCGGCGAGGCCCTCTCCCCACCATGCAGAGCGCCCGCCATGCAAGGCATGGCGGGCGCTCGGTGTGGCCGGCGGGGCGCGGCTCAGTAGCCGAGCAGCGCCGAGGGTAGGCCGGTGATCAGCACCGGGAAGAAGGCCATCAGCACGCAGGCCAGCACGATCAGCGCCACGAAGGGCAGCACCGCCTTGTAGAGATCGACGATCTCCACCCCCTTGGGCGCCACCCCCTTCATATAGAAGAGCGCATAGCCGAACGGCGGGGTGAGGAAGGAGGTCTGCAGCACCACCGCCACCATCACCACGAACCACAGCACGTCGATGCCCATGTCGGCGACGATCGGCAGCATGATCGGGAAGCTCAGCAGCACGATGCCGGTCCAGTCCAGGAACATGCCCAGCACGAAGACCAGCGCGAACATGAAAAGCAGCGCGCCCACGGTGCCGCCGGGCATCGCCATCACCAGGTCGTTGATCACCTGCATGCCGCCGCCGCGGGAGAAGACCCCGGTGAAGGCAGTGGCCCCCACCAGCACCAGCATCACCATGGTGGTGGTCTTGCCGGCATCGATCAGCGTCTTGAAGCAGGTCGATAGCTTGCGGTCGCCGAAGATCAGGAACAGCAGGAAGGCGATGCCCACGCCGATGGCCGAGGCCTCGGTGGCGGTGGCCACGCCGGTGAACAGCGCGCCCAGCACGCCGAGGATCAGCGACATGGGCGGCAGCACGTACTTGGCCAGCATGACCAGCAGCTGGCCGGTGGAGACCTCGGCGCGCTCCGCGGCGGGCACCGGCGGGCCGTAGCTCGGCTTGACGAAGCAGATCACCAGCACGTAGAGGGCATACATCGCGCCCAGCATCACGCCCGGCACCAGGGCGCCGGCGAACAGCGCGCCCACCGAGACCGGCGAGTAGCTGGCCATCAGGATCAGCATGATGCTCGGCGGGATCAGGATGCCCAGGCAGCCGCTGGCCATGAT
>JAAQTN010000083.1 GCA_011742915.1 Billgrantia desiderata
GTGCCTGACGATGACCTACTCTCGCATGGGGAGGCCCCACACTACCATCGGCGCTGAGCGGTTTCACTGCTGAGTTCGGCATGGGGTCAGGTGGTTCCCACTCGCTATGGTCGTCAGGCGAAAACGGTTGGAATCATGCTGACGCGATCGTCTCGACCCGGCTCTCGCTCAGGCGCGTATCCGTCAATGTCGTGCGCAATGCGCAAACCCCTTGGGGTTATATGGTCAAGCCTCACGGGCCATTAGTATCGGTTAGCTCAACGCCTTGCAGCGCTTCCACACCCGACCTATCAACCAGCTGGTCTCGCTGGGCCCTTCAGGAGGCTCGAGGCCTCAGGGATGTCTCATCTTGAAGGGGGCTTCCCGCTTAGATGCTTTCAGCGGTTATCCCGTCCGCACGTAGCTACCCGGCAATGCCACTGGCGTGACAACCGGAACACCAGAGGTGCGTCCACTCCGGTCCTCTCGTACTAGGAGCAGCTCTTCTCAAACATCCAACGCCCACGGCAGATAGGGACCGAACTGTCTCACGACGTTCTAAACCCAGCTCGCGTACCACTTTAAATGGCGAACAGCCATACCCTTGGGACCGACTTCAGCCCCAGGATGTGATGAGCCGACATCGAGGTGCCAAACACCGCCGTCGATGTGAACTCTTGGGCGGTATCAGCCTGTTATCCCCGGAGTACCTTTTATCCGTTGAGCGATGGCCCTTCCATACAGAACCACCGGATCACTAGAACCTACTTTCGTACCTGCTCGACGTGTCTGTCTCGCAGTCAAGCACCCTTATGCTCTTGCACTCAATGCACGATTTCCGACCGTGCTGAGGGTACCTTCGTGCTCCTCCGTTACTCTTTGGGAGGAGACCGCCCCAGTCAAACTACCCACCACACACTGTCCTCGATCCGGATCACGGACCTGAGTTAGAACGCCAATGATGCCAGGCTGGTATTTCAAGGTTGGCTCCGCCCGAACTGGCGTCCGGGTTTCCTAGCCTCCCAGCTATCCTACACAAGCAACATCAGCGTCCAGTGTGAAGCTATAGTAAAGGTTCACGGGGTCTTTCCGTCTAGCCGCGGGTACACAGCATCTTCACTGCGATTTCAATTTCACTGAGTCTCGGGTGGAGACAGCGTGGCCATCATTACGCCATTCGTGCAGGTCGGAACTTACCCGACAAGGAATTTCGCTACCTTAGGACCGTTATAGTTACGGCCGCCGTTTACCGGGGCTTCGATCAAGAGCTTCGCCCGAGGGCTAACACCATCACTTAACCTTCCGGCACCGGGCAGGCGTCACACCCTATACGTCCGCTTGCGCGTTTGCAGAGTGCTGTGTTTTTAATAAACAGTTGCAGCCACCTGGTATCTTCGACCGGTTCGCGCTCCAGCAGCAAGTGCCTTCACCCTACGCCGGCGTGCCTTCTCCCGAAGTTACGGCACCATTTTGCCTAGTTCCTTCACCCGAGTTCTCTCAAGCGCCTTGGTATTCTCTACCTGACCACCTGTGTCGGTTTGGGGTACGGTCCCACTGTATCTGAAGCTTAGAGGCTTTTCCTGGAAGCGTGGCATCGATGACTTCGGCACCGTAGTGCCTTCGTCTCGCCTCTCGGCCTTAGGGATCCGGATTTGCCTAAATCCCCAGCCTACTGGCTTTCACCAGGACAACCAACGCCTGGCCCACCTAGCCTTCTTCGTCCCCCCATCGCAATACAGTGAGGTACGGGAATATTGACCCGTTTCCCATCGACTACGCCTTTCGGCCTCGCCTTAGGGGCCGACTCACTCTGCTCCGATTAGCGTCGAACAGAAACCCTTGGTCTTCCGGCGGGGGAGTTTTTCACTCCCCTTGTCGTTACTCATGTCAGCATTCGCACTCGTGATACCTCCAGCAGACTTCTCAATCCACCTTCATCGGCTTACACGACGCTCCTCTACCGCGAGTCTGCATCCTTGATACCACTCTTTCTATCCACCCTTCCCGACTCGACGTTCGGGACGGCTTGGACGTCGCTTCGCGACGCCAATCGAATAGCATCAAGTGATGCAGACTCACCCGTAGCTTCGGTACCTGGTTTAGCCCCGTTACATCTTCCGCGCAGGCCGACTCGACTAGTGAGCTATTACGCTTTCTTTAAAGGATGGCTGCTTCTAAGCCAACCTCCTAGCTGTCTGAGCCTTCCCACATCGTTTCCCACTTAACCAGGATTTCGGGACCTTAGCTGACGGTCTGGGTTGTTTCCCTTTTCACGACGGACGTTAGCACCCGCCGTGTGTCTCCCACGCTGGCACTCACCGGTATTCGGAGTTTGCCTCGGGTTGGTAAGTCGGGATGACCCCCTAGCCGAAACAGTGCTCTACCCCCGGCGGTGATACGTGAGACGCTACCTAAATAGCTTTCGAGGAGAACCAGCTATCTCCGAGCTTGATTAGCCTTTCACTCCGATCCACAAGTCATCCAAATCTTTTTCAACAGATCCTGGTTCGGTCCTCCAGTTGATGTTACTCAACCTTCAACCTGCTCATGGATAGATCGCCCGGTTTCGGGTCTATTTCCAGCGACTGGTCGCCCAGTTAAGACTCGGTTTCCCTACGCCTCCCCTATTCGGTTAAGCTCGCCACTGAAAATAAGTCGCTGACCCATTATACAAAAGGTACGCGGTCACAGAACGAGTCTGCTCCCACTGCTTGTACGCATACGGTTTCAGGATCTATTTCACTCCCCTCTCCGGGGTTCTTTTCGCCTTTCCCTCACGGTACTGGTTCACTATCGGTCAGCCAGGAGTATTTAGCCTTGGAGGATGGTCCCCCCATGTTCAGTCAAGGTTTCACGTGCCCCGACCTACTCGATTTCACGACACTCAGATTTCGGCTACGGGACTATCACCCGCTATGGTCAGGCTTCCCAGCCTGTTCGCCTATCAGTTGTGCCGCTTAAGGGCTAGTCCCCGTTCGCTCGCCGCTACTGGGGGAATCTCGGTTGATTTCTTTTCCTCGGGGTACTTAGATGTTTCAGTTCCCCCGGTTCGCCTCCGAGCACCTATGGATTCAGTGCCGGATACCCAGCTTATGCTGGGTGGGTTTCCCCATTCGGAAATGCCCGGGTCACAGGTTGTTTGCCACCTCACCGAGCCTTATCGCAGGCTACCGCGTCCTTCATCGCCTCTGGCTGCCAAGGCATCCACCGTATGCGCTTAATCGCTTGACCATATAACCCGAAGGGGTCTGGTCTGCGATTACGTCACGACAATTGCCGGATACGCTTGAGACGTATCACTTTTGCTTTCTCCTTGCGGAGAAAACTTGTCAGCATGATTCACATTGTTAAAGAGCAGACTGTCAATCGACAGTCATAAGCCTGACATCGCAACACACGACGATGGCTTATGACTGCAGATCCGATCAGGTAAGACTGTGGGAAAATGACACATCAGGAAGTTTGGTGGAGCCAAGCGGGATCGAACCGCTGACCTCCTGCGTGCAAGGCAGGCGCTCTCCCAGCTGAGCTATGGCCCCACTGATCACCGCATTGCAACTGGCGATGAATTTCGTCGGAGACAAGGCGCTTTGGGCCGACGCATAGCTCGCTATGCGAGGTTCAAAGCAACGCCGTATCCGGCGAAATTTGGTGGGTCTGGGCAGATTTGAAATAAACCCGGCGACCTCACCCTTCTCTTTACAGAACTTCCGGGGGTGCGCTCTCACCAACTGAGCGACAGACCCGGCCGAAGCTCGAGAATGGTGGGTCTGGGCAGATTTGAACTGCCGACCTCACCCTTATCAGGGGTGCGCTCTAACCAACTGAGCTACAGACCCATTGGTCGCGCTGGGTCCATACCCAAACAGTCTTTGCTCTGGCCGATCAGGTAATTCATTGTGAGCACTTGCCGCGAGGCGTGATACGTCGTTTAAGGAGGTGATCCAGCCGCAGGTTCCCCTACGGCTACCTTGTTACGACTTCACCCCAGTCATGAACCACACCGTGGTGATCGCCCTCCCGAAGGTTAGGCTAACCACTTCTGGTGCAGTCCACTCCCATGGTGTGACGGGCGGTGTGTACAAGGCCCGGGAACGTATTCACCGTGACATTCTGATTCACGATTACTAGCGATTCCGACTTCACGGAGTCGAGTTGCAGACTCCGATCCGGACTGAGATCAGCTTTCTGGGATTGGCTCACTCTCGCAAGTTCGCAACCCTTTGTACTGACCATTGTAGCACGTGTGTAGCCCTACCCGTAAGGGCCATGATGACTTGACGTCGTCCCCACCTTCCTCCGGTTTGTCACCGGCAGTCTCCCTAGAGTTCCCGACCGAATCGCTGGCAAATAGGGACAAGGGTTGCGCTCGTTACGGGACTTAACCCAACATTTCACAACACGAGCTGACGACAGCCATGCAGCACCTGTCTCTCGGTTCCCGAAGGCACTCCGCCATCTCTGGCGGATTCCGAGGATGTCAAGGGTAGGTAAGGTTCTTCGCGTTGCATCGAATTAAACCACATGCTCCACCGCTTGTGCGGGCCCCCGTCAATTCATTTGAGTTTTAACCTTGCGGCCGTACTCCCCAGGCGGTCGACTTATCGCGTTAACTGCGCCACAAAGTCCGCGAAGGACCCAACGGCTAGTCGACATCGTTTACGGCGTGGACTACCAGGGTATCTAATCCTGTTTGCTACCCACGCTTTCGCACCTCAGTGTCAGTGTCAGTCCAGAAGGCCGCCTTCGCCACTGGTATTCCTCCCGATCTCTACGCATTTCACCGCTACACCGGGAATTCTACCTTCCTCTCCTGCACTCTAGCCTGACAGTTCCGGATGCCGTTCCCAGGTTGAGCCCGGGGCTTTCACAACCGGCTTATCAAGCCACCTACGCGCGCTTTACGCCCAGTAATTCCGATTAACGCTCGCACCCTCCGTATTACCGCGGCTGCTGGCACGGAGTTAGCCGGTGCTTCTTCTGTGGGTGATGTCTTTCCTGACGGGTATTAACCACCAGGCGTTCTTCCCCACTGAAAGTGCTTTACAACCCGAGGGCCTTCTTCACACACGCGGCATGGCTGGATCAGGCTTGCGCCCATTGTCCAATATTCCCCACTGCTGCCTCCCGTAGGAGTTCGGGCCGTGTCTCAGTCCCGATGTGGCTGATCATCCTCTCAGACCAGCTACGGATCGTCGCCTTGGTGAGCCATTACCTCACCAACCAGCTAATCCGACATAGGCTCATCCGATAGCGCAAGGTCCGAAGAGCCCCTGCTTTCTCCCGTAGGACGTATGCGGTATTAGCCTGGGTTTCCCCAGGTTATCCCCCACTACCGGGCAGATTCCTATGCATTACTCACCCGTCCGCCGCTCGCCACCAGGAAGCAAGCTTCCCGTGCTGCCGCTCGACTTGCATGTGTTAGGCCTGCCGCCAGCGTTCAATCTGAGCCATGATCAAACTCTTCAGTTTAAGATCATATAGTCCTTACCCTCCCGAAGAAGGAAGCGGACCAAACTTGGCTCAAGGTCAAAGCTTCTCAAAAGACCCGAAGGTCTCGACGAGTCGCTTGCCTTGAAATGGTGTGACTTCTCACCACCTCATCGACAAGCGCCCACATGAATTACCTGATCGATTGTTAAAGAGCG
>JAAQTN010000084.1 GCA_011742915.1 Billgrantia desiderata
CATGAACCGCCGTATACCGAACGGTACGTACGGTGGTGTGGGAGGGCGCCGGGGGTGACCCCGGCCCCTACCCGATTGGACGAGCGGCTCCAAGGAGCCGATCAGCTCTTGTGCTTCTCGTCGCGCACCTCGTAATCCCCTTCCAGCAGTTCAGGCTCGCTACCGCGATAGTGGGCTTGGCCAGAGTAGGTCTCACGAGTGTGGGTCTCGCGATAGTGGTAGCCGCCGCCGGCATCCTTGGCCTGCTCGGCGCGGAGCTGTTCGAGGCGTTTCTTCATGCGGTAGCGCACGATCGGCAGCATGGCCCAGCCGAGTAGCAGGAAGAACAGGCCGAGCACGGTGCCGACGATCAGCAGCACACCGAACAGCAGCCAGGTCAGGATCAGCTTGAGTCCGCTCAAGGGACCACGGTGCGGCTGGCTGGCCCGGGTGCGCCACTGCTGGGCGGCCTGCCAGGCGGCGTTGCGGCGTAGGTCGTTGGGATCGAACATGATCGTCTCCGGGCGGAGCGGCTCCGCCTCACGGGGTGGTCGGTATTTCTTGGAGACCGCGATGCGGCAAACGTTCCAGGGCCTCAGGCTATCACAGCCATAGCCGCCACAGGGCGGCGGTGACGATACCGGCAGCGATTGCCGCCAGGGCCTTCTGCGTTGTCAGCATCACGCCGAGCGTGGCGACCAGCGCCAGGCGGGCGCCCCAGTCGCCCTGTACCGCCATGGGGGTGATCACCGCCACCAGCACCGAGCCTGCCATGGCGTTGATGAAGCGCTCCACCTTGGGGCCGATGGGCACCCGCGACATCACGAACACGCCGCCGGCGCGGGTCAGGTAGGTGACCAGCGCCATGATCGCGATGGCGGCCAGTGCCCCCGCGGCCGTGGCAGGGAGGCTCATGCGGTCGCCTCCTGGGTCGGGCGGGAGGGCACCATGAGGCCGGCCAGACCGCCGGCCAGGGCACCGACGATGACGTGGGAGTGCGGCGGCAGCCAGGCCATGGCGGCCAGCGCCGCCAGGGCGGCAGCACCCCAGGGCACGAGCATGGAGAGGTCGCGGCGCCCGCCCAGCAGCATGGCGAAGAGGAAGCAGCCCATGATCACGTCGAGACCGAAGCGCTCGGGCTCGGCGATGCCGCTACCGAAGATCACGCCGAGCAGCGTTCCTGCCAGCCAGGTCAGCCACAGGGCGATGCCGCCACCCACCAGCATGCCGACGTTGCTTTCGCCGCGCTGACGGTCCGCCACCGCCATGGCCCAGTTGGAGTCGCTCATCACTACCAGGCTGGTGTAGCGCTGAACCGGGGGCAGGTGGGCCAGCCAGGGCTGAATGGCGGCCCCCATCAGTAGATGGCGGGCATTGATGGCAAAGGTGGTGGCGATCAGCGGCAGCAGCGGGATCTCCGGCCCCCACAGCTCCAGGGCGGCGAACTGCGAGGCGCCGGCGAACACCAGAGCGCTCATCAGCATGGCTTCGAGCCCCGACAGGCCGCGTGAGAGGGCGGCAACGCCGAAGGCCAGGCCGAAGATCACCACGAACAGCGACAGCGGCGCCATGCGCCGGATGCCGACGAGGACGCCGGCGAGATCGAGTCGGGCGCCGGGGGTGGGGGTGTTCATGTCCGCCACACCTCGGCGACGATCTCGTAGCTGCGCAGCCGGTCCGCGCTGGCGTAGGTATCGGTATTGAGCATCAGCTCGTCGGCGCCGGTCTGCTCGAGAAAACGCTCGAGTCCCACCCGTACGGTCTCGGGGCCGCCGATCACCGCCGCGCCCAGGAACTGCTCGACCTGGACCCGTTCCATGGGCGTCCAGTCGAGGCTCTCGACCGGCGGCAGCGCGCGGGTGCGTTTGCCCCGCACCATGCCGAGAAACTTCTGGCGGGCGGTGGAGGCGAGGAACTCGGCGCGCTCGTCGCTCTCGGCAGCGATCACCGGCAGGCCGACCATGGCGTAGGGCCGTTCGAGCAGGGCCGAGGGACGGAAGTTGTCGCGATAGAGGCGCAGGGCCTCGTGCAGGTAGCCCGGGGCGAACTGGGCGGCGAAGGCGAACGGCAACCCTTCACGGGCGGCGAGCTGGGCACTGTAGCCGCTGGAGCCGAGCAGCCACAGCGGCACTCGGGTGCCCTGGCCGGGCACCGCGCGCACGCGCTGGCCGGGGCGTTCGTCGTCGAGAAAACCCTGCAGCTCGGCGAGCAGCTCGGGGAAGTTCTCGGCCCCGGCGTAGGGGTCGCGGCGCAGCGCCGCCATGGTGGCGGCATCGGAGCCCGGTGCGCGGCCCAGGCCCAGGTCGATGCGGCCTGGGTAGAGGGTTTCGAGGGTGCCGAACTGCTCGGCGATCACCAGCGGCGCATGGTTGGGCAGCATGATGCCGCCGCTGCCCACGCGGATGCGTGAGGTGGCGCCGGCGATGTGGCCGATCAGCACCGCGGTGGCGGCACTGGCGATGCCGTCGAGGCTGTGATGCTCGGCCAGCCAGTAGCGGGTGAAACCGAGCCGCTCGGTCAACTGGGCCAGGGCGACGCTTTCGGCGAAGCTGTCGGCGATGGTGCCGCCCTGGCGGATGGGCGCCAGGTCGAGCACGGACAGGGGCGTCCGGGAGAGTCGGGACATGTTCGGTACTCGAAAAAATGTTTAGCCTGCTTGGTTTTCCTAGAATCCTCTTGTCGACGCTTTGATGCAATGCCCAAACGTCGCAAGTGAGGTAGGCCGATGGCGGATTGTGTGCCGTTGCGGTCGGACTGCTAGCATGAAAACCCCAAGGACGAATAAGGAAATTCAGTATGGCCAACCATGGAGGGCAGCGGGTCTTTGCCGTGTCGGCCCTGATCATCCTGGCGCTGGTGGTGACCGGCGCCGGCTTTCCCGAGGCGTTTGGCAACGCCGCCGATGCCGCGCTGGCCGGCGTGACCCGGCTGTTTGGCTGGTTCTACCTGATCTCGGTGTTCGGCTTCGTCATCTTCCTGGTGGTATTGGCCTTCAGCAAGTACGGCAAGATTCGCCTGGGGCCGCAGGACAGTACGCCGAGCTTCAGCTTCTTCTCCTGGGTCAGCATGCTGCTGGCGGCGGGCTTCGGCGTGGGGCTGGTGTTCTACGGCATGGCCGAGCCGATGCTGCATTACCTCGAGCCGCCCTACGGCGACGTGCCGGCCGAGTCCACCGAGGCGGCGCGCTATGCCATCCAGTACAGCTACTTCAACTGGGGCATACACCAGTGGGCCGCCTTCTCGGTGGTGGGCCTGATCATCGCCTACTTCCAGTTCCGCAAGGGGCAGGCCGGGCTGGTCTCCTCGGTGCTGTCGTCGATCTCGGCGAAATACCCCCGGGTACGCCCCTATGCGCCGACCCTGGACGTGTTCGCGGTGGTGGCCACGGTGATGGGGGTGGCCACCTCGCTGGGCCTGGGCGTGCTGCAGCTCAATGGCGGCTTCAACGCCGTGTTCGGCCTGCCGGAAAGCGTGCTGTGGCAGTTCGTCATCCTGTTTGTGATGTTCCTGGCCTACATGGCCTCGACCTGGTCGGGGCTGGACAAGGGCATCCGGCGGCTCTCCAACCTCAACATGATCCTGTGCATCGGGCTGATGCTCTACGTGCTGATCACCGGGCCCACGGTGATGATCCTCGAGACCATTACCCTCGGTATCGGCGACTACCTGCAGAACTTCATCGGCATGAGCCTGCGCATTTCGCCTTTCACCGACAACACCTGGGCGGCCAACTGGACGATCTTCTACTGGGCCTGGGTGATCGCCTGGTCGCCCTTCGTCGGTACCTTCGTCGCCCGGGTCTCGCGTGGCCGTACCATCAAGGAGTACGTGTTCGGCGTGCTGATCGTGCCGCCGCTGCTGGCCTGCCTGTGGATCGGCGTGTTCGGCGGCGCCGCGCTGCACATGGAACTGGCCGGTGACGCCGGCCTGGCGGCGGCCACCGAGGCCAACATCACCGTGGCCCTGTTCGAGATGTTCGAGCGTATGCCGTACAGCGGCGTGCTGTCGGTGATCGCCATGCTGCTGATCTTCATCTTCCTGGTCACCTCGGCCGACTCGGCGTCCTACATCGTGGCCCAGATGACCGACAACGGTTCGATCAATCCGCCGCTGTTCAAGCGGGTGATCTGGGGCGTGCTGATTGCCGCCATCTGCCTCACCCTGATCGCCGCCGGCGGGCTGACCGGGCTGCAGTCGGCCGCGGTGCTCTCGGCGCTGCCATTCACCTTCATTCTCTACGGCATGATCGTGGTACTGATCCGCGAGCTGCGCGCCGACCGCCAGGCCATGCTGACCCAGCTCTACCGCCGTCACGGCGAAACCCCGGTGGGGGCCGACGCCTTCGAGGCCGAGGCGCTGGGCGAGCAGGAGCGCCTGCGGCGGGCGCCCAACGTGGTCAATCGCCGTATCCACCGGCGTGAGGGAGGCTAGATGGTTGACAACTGCGGTAGCCAGGCGTGGTGACAGGTCGTACTAATTCGAAATAAAGTAAGCGAACATTACCCAGAGATATAAGCCAAATCCGGATGGCCAAAAAACGATTTCAA
>JAAQTN010000085.1 GCA_011742915.1 Billgrantia desiderata
GCATCCACCACCTCGTCCAGCAGACTGATCTGCAGGACGTTGAGCTGTTCGCTGCGCTTACCGAAAGCGTGGCGCTTTAGCAGCGCCAGCTCAAAGGTCAGCTTCTGGTTGACTTGCTCGGTGTGGCGTAGCGTTTCTTGGCTCTGGGTCAGCGCCCGATCCTTTTCCTCGACCTGCGCCATCAGCGTTGCCGCCAGGTGGCGGAGCTGATCGGGTGAGAGCTGGGACAGGTCGGGCGGCGTGGTCATCCGCCGAGTATGCCAGCCTGCCGGCGGCAAGGGGATGCGCAGATCATCGAATGGCCAGGGTTCGCCTTATGTGCCGACGAGACTTACAGCACCGAAATGGCTCCCGCCGGGCCGATGCGCTGCCAGGGCAGGCCCTGGACCAGTGCCGTCACTTGCTCGGATGACAGTTCCACCCGGTCACCGTGCCAGTTGCCGGCCCAGTGAAACTTGCCTTGATTGAGTCGGCGAGCACAGAGCCAGACCCCCAGGCCATCGTGGATCAGTACCTTCATGCGGTTGCCGCGCCGGTTGGCGAACAGATAGGCGCAGTGCGGTCGGGCGGTACCGAACACCTTCACCACCCGAGCCAGGGCGGTATCGGGACCGGCGCGCATGTCCAACGGCTCGGTGGCCAACCAGATCTCGTCGATACGGATCACGACAGCAGATCCCGAAGCAGCGCTCGGCAGCCCTGCGCATCGGACACCGGCCACTCGACGATCACCGTTCCCTTGGGGCTCGGTATCGAAAGGCGAATAGACTCGGCCTCCTGACGCCCCTATGCGTCAAGGTAGTTGTCACCTAAACCGATTGAGAGGTGATCAACGTGCGTTACCCCGCAGAGCGTAAGGAAGCCATCCTCAAGAAGATGGCGCCGCCCATGAGCATGACCATCCCGGAGCTGGCCGAGCAGGAAGGCATCACCGCGACAACCCTCTACAATTGGCGGAAACAGGCCAGAGCACGAGGACAGGTTTTGCCATCACGTTCGACCCAGCCCGACAAGTGGACCAGCCAGGAGAAATTCCAGATCGTCCTGGAGACGGCCCCCATGAACGAGGCCGAACTCAGCGCCTACTGCCGCGAGCGCGGACTCTACCCCGAGCAGGTGGAGACTTGGCGGGATGCCTGCATGAACGCCAACGATGAGGCGACAGCGCAGGCCAAGCAGCTCCGTCAGGCGCGCAAGGCGGAGCAGAAGCGGCTCCGCAAACTGGAGCGGGAGCTGCACCGCAAGGACAAGGCTCTGGCCGAGACAGCGGCGCTGCTGGCCTTGTCAAAAAAGGCAGAGGCGATCTGGGGCACGACCAACGACGAGGACGACTGACCAGCCTCCCGGATCGCCAGCGCATCGTGACGCTGGTGCAAGACGCTCAGCGTGACGGTGCTCGGCTGGCCAAGGCCTGTCAGGTGATGGGCATCAACGTGCGGACCTACTACCGCTGGGTCGCCGAAGGCGAGGTGGTGGCTGATCGCCGCCCCGACGCCGACCGGCCGGAGCCAGCCAACAAACTGTCGCCGGAGGAGCGTGAGGCGATCGTGGCACTGTGCAACGCCCCGGAGTACCGAAGCCGACCTCCAGCCTTCATCGTGGCCGATCAGGCGGACAAGGGCCGCTACCTGGCCTCTGAGTCGACGATGTATCGAGTGCTGCATGAATACGACCAGCAACATCACCGGGGCCGCCAGGAGGCCCCGCATCGCAAGCGTCCGCCGACCACGCACCAGGCCACCGCGCCGAACCATCTGTGGTGCTGGGACATTTCGTGGCTGCCTGGCCCTGCACGCGGCACCTGGTGGTACCTGTACCTGATCATGGATGTCTTCAGCCGCAAGATCGTCGGGCACGAGGTCTACGAAAGCGAGACCGGCGAGTTGGCCGCCGAGCTGATCCAGAAGGCCTGCTGGCGAGAGCACCTCACGGATCGTCACAAGCCCCTAATTCTGCACTCAGATAACGGCAGCCCGATGAAGGCAGCGACCTTCCTGGAGAAGCTCTATGACCTGGGCATCACCCCGTCGTACAGCCGACCAAGGGTCAGTAACGACAACGCCTTCGCCGAGTCGGCCTTCAAGACGCTGAAGTACCGACCAGGTTTTCCCGTCGACGGCTTCGCGACCCTGTCCGAGGCACAGGAGTGGGTCCAGCAATTCGTCGAGTGGTACAACCACGAGCACCGGCACAGCGCCCTTCGCTATGTCACCCCAGACCAGCGCCATAGCGGCGAAGCCGAGGATATTCTGATGCAGCGCCGAGAGGTCTTTGAGGCCGCGAAGCAGCGCCACCCAGAGCGGTGGGCAGGCGACATCAGGAAGCTCAGCCTGCCGGAGGTGGTACACCTCAATCCCGAGCGGGACCCGGTGCCGCAGGCCGCAGGATTTTAACGAGCCGAAGTCATTTCATGTGCCAACTATGTTGACAGACTCCGACGCTGGGGTGCCACCGGCGCGGCGGTACTGGTCAGCGGTACGGGGATAAACGCCGGGGTATCACTTACCGGCGCCGACCGCCGAGCCTCACGGATCCACTTATGGACCAGATTGGCGTTCAGGGCATGCTCCAACGCGATGCCGGCCACGGAGGCACCGGGTTGTTGGCACGCCTCGACGATCATGGCCTTGAACTCGGCCGTAAAGCGGCGGCGCTTTCGAGGCGCCTCCCATACGCTTAACTCACTCATGGTAGGTGTCCACTAAGGAATAGGTGGACACCTACCGTCATCGAAGTCGGGACTCAGCGGAAGGTGTGTTCACCGGCCGGATACAGCCAAAGATACGGCTAGACATAAAAACCACGCGTAGGGCCTTGTCAGCCGGCCGAACCGCTCGAAGGTGGGCAGCGCTGGAAGCGGAGTAGGCAGGCATAGAAACGAAAGCCCTGAGCCAACTGCTTGGCTCAGGGCTTTGTGTCTGGCTTAACTCAATTATCAGGATGCTCGCACTAGAGCCGCAGTAGCCTTGCGGACAATCGGCAGTACTAACAGCAATACCGGGAATGCAATGACCCAAGAAACAGCCCATGCACTCAGCCACTTAGCAATGAACTGCGGGGTAATGCCCACACCCGTCAACGTACTGATCAGCGAAACGATGCACGTCATCAGGATGGACAGCAACAAAGGCATAACGAGGGATGCATAACGCGCGGGAAGTTTTGGGATGCCAAGAAAAATGGTCGGTTTGTCTGAAGCGTTCATCAGGCTCTCCTGGATACAGTCAAGTAAGGCACATTCGCTCAAAACCGAGCTAACCCCTCCGGCAGGCCGGTGGTAGCGGCGCGTTGATTGACGTTGAACGCTTACGGTCAGTCGCGCATGTCGCGATGACAGGCAACATGGTAGTGCGTGCGACCAAGCATGGCAAGAGTTGCCTAACGCTGGGTGTCGTGCGAGAAGTGCCAGATTTTTATGCCACCGCGATGGACTTAATTTTATAGTTACTTTTCCCTTGCATGCCATCTATTCTCGTAAATGTCGCACCCACAACGACGTTCCTTCCCATTAGATCGATCATGGTAACTTGGTCGCTTCCTTCCCACTCGACGAAAGCCCAATGCCCATCATCTGGAGAAACAATAAAAGGCCATTTAGTATAGTTGCTCTTTTCCTTCTCCCACTCTACCGCCACACCAAAAATTTTCTCATTTTCATCTATTTGGTTATTGGCTGTTAGCTGAGCTTTAAATTCCATGTACTGGCGTTCATCATCTATATAACACGCCTTTATCGTAACCATTATATCTCCCTGAAAAATTGCATAGACTACTACTCACGCGCCGCGTCTCTAAACGCGGCGCGCGGGCAGTTGTGGGTGCCTTCAGCCAACGATGCTTACTTTGCGCGATAGATGGCACATACTAATGGGTTCGAAAGTAAGCGAACATCATTTATAATGTAGGCTCCGTTCGCCAAGCTTATCGGATATTTAC
>JAAQTN010000086.1 GCA_011742915.1 Billgrantia desiderata
CAGGTCACCGTCGTAGAACCGGAAAAACAGGTGGCCTAAAAGACCTCAGAGGCGACAGATTCCTTGACAACTACCGCCAGTGGGATGCCACCACCGAGTTGGAGTAACTGTGCGTTGATCGAGTGATCGCAAGCGAGATGCCAGCGGTGCGTGTCCTTGCTGGAGTGCGGTCGGTAATCGCCGGCGGCCGCATGCCAGATCAGATGCTCATGCACTTGGCGCCGCTGCGACTCGTTCAACGTGGCACTCCAGGTGGGGTTGATCATCAGGCGGCGACCGTCGGTCGTGGCCGTGGGAAGCCGTTCGTCAGTAATTGCCACTACCACCAGCGGCTCGGCCAGGGCTGCTGTGACAGGCTTGGTGGCTAACCAGACATGATGATCCTGCTGCCAGGCGCTTACCTGTGCGGCGTCAATATTGGATGAGATCCAGCTTAATGAAACACAGCTTGTGATATGACTCATGACGTTCCCTCGTAGTGAGACTTGCGTCATGGTCATCTGGCGATACGACAAATCGTGTCGTATCGCGTCGGCCGGGTAGCAATGGATCTTCCGTGGGCTAAGCTGGAGTGGTTGCGACGCAGTATGTCGCTTCGGCGCGATAGTTTGTTCCCTGTTGGAACGTAGACCGCCCTGGATTTGAAGGGAGCTTTTTGTCAATGTCCATGGTAGGAAGCAGTGAATGACTATCCATTCTGGTTCCCTGCCTTTTGCAGCAGCTATCCACACCTGCTTGCTCACCTGCTGTACCATGAATGACAAGTAAGGTGGAGTCGCCGCTACTCTTGCTAATCACATGGTCGGCTTTGGCAATAGAAAGGTCGCTCTTCGGGGCTGGCTCAGGTCAGGATACATGGAATGAGTCGGGCGTTTGATTATGCCTGTAGGTGTATCTAAAGTTTTTTCTCTTATTGCCGATAATAACAAGAAGAAGTTTTGAGTTGGATAGTTAATGATTGATGATCTGCTAGAGTGTGAGAGGAAGACATGATCTATTCTTTGCTCCAAGAACGCGAGGTGTTGGAAAGAAAAGCTATTCTTAAACTGACTGGCTTGTTGCTATTTCAGCGCCCCCCCAATGGGCGAGCGTGAAGTAGAGTTTATCCAAAAGCTTAGTGCTTTTTCGGCTCTTGAAGAACATGAGTTATCAGGCCCAATGAGTATTGATATGAGAGGGGGGGTGGGATTTTAAGCATATTATAGAAGATGTGATGTCCATCGGCACTCAGAAGTTTTTATATTTTCTTGTCAAACTTGCTGAGACTTGCTTTGAACCGAAAGGCGGTCTAGCTTCTTTTATTGGAAGTAAGCAGTATTCAATTTTTATTGAGGAGAGGATTTCTCCTCATGTTAACTTGAGTGATAAATCAAAGGAAGCAAGTGCCAGTGCAGCGGTGGGCTTCTGCTCAGCGTCATGCATTTTATATGACACCATTTATGAGGGCTCATTGGGTAAAAAGGAATTAGAGGAAATAGCGCCCTCGGAAAAAATCTTCTTGTTGAACATGATGAAGGTTAACGAGCTTGGTGATAAAGAGGCAGGCGATTTTCTTGAAATTTTTAATCGCCTAATTTCAAGGAAGTGCGCTTCCCACAGTGGGGCGGAGTCCCAGTTTCTAAGTTACGTTTTAGGAGCATTCTCAGAGCGAGCCGGAAAAGTTCCTGATGAAGTTGGTCAGCCTACACTCGAAACCTTCATAGCTGTTGAGCAACCCTGGCTTAAAAACCTTGCGCTTCTTGCCTCTTTGTCAGGATTTGAAAGAGAAGAAAAACCATGGCAGGATTCTGATATCAAAGAATTGTCACATGCTTTCGGGGTCGATGCCAAGACGATCGAGAAGCGGCTTTTTACTGCTGTAAAAATTTACAAAACCGCTTGCATTGTAGCATTAGAAAGTCTGCACGATGACTGCAAAGACGACTACTCTGTGCACGATCCAGTTACGGTTTATATGAGCAAGGCTCTGTTTGCAGCAGATATCGCAACAGACTTTGTGCCAGGCGTCTCAGTTGTGAAGAGGTTATACAAAAACTCACAAAAGGCTATGAGGGTTATTGATGACGCAACATTAGATGATTCTCGCTCTATGGATAAAATTTCTGGGCTTCGCGCTATGAATGATAATGGGGGCGCCAATATCATTCATATCTGTATCGATGGCTTCATGTCTGAATCGACTAAAGGACAGTTCTCTGACTGGACAGAAGCGCTTCAAGTATTAGGTGTGGATGGCCGAATAATGGGATTTTCTTGGCCCTCAAGTAATTACCTATCTGTAGGTGCGGCGTCTTGGTACGAGTCGGTCAAGAAAGCGGCGTACTTCGGTGCCAATTTAGCTGAGCAAATCAAGCTGCTAAAAATGGCAAACTCGAACTTGGAGATCAATTTGTACGGACACTCGCTGGGTAGCAGAATCATACATCATACCCTGCTTTCGCTCATGGAAAGCAAATGTAAGGTATCTCAAGTCTTCTTGTTTGGTGGGGCGGTGTCACGTGTAGATAAGCATAAGTGGTCAAGGGCGCTGCAATCTGTAGAGAACAAGGTCTTTAACTTCTACTCGTCCAATGATGATGTTCTATGTCGACTTTATCGAATGGCTCAGTTTGGAGATGAGCCAATAGGCTTGGGTAACATCGAGTTCTTTGCTAGCAAGGGCTATATAAGCTGCGCTGTGCAAAACTTAGATGTGAGTAGTGTTGTTAGTGGGCACACCGAATATAAGCCGAATTTGGTACGCCTTCTAGGTGCTATAAAGGCAGAGCCAGTCTGAGCGATTAAGCATAGCGACTATGCCCTCTTAGAAAAATAGTAAAGAAAAGAGCTGCTCGATTTCAAATGGCCTGCCAAAACTCACTGCGATGATTAGGGGCAGGCCAGTTTCGTAGACACCGCCGGGCCTTATATTTGAGGTGCGTGCTATTACTCGAGTACGAAGCTGAGATATATGCCACTGAGCCAAGCTATCCTGCCGTAAGTTTAGTCCTCTTTTTTCTTTCGGTATACCCCCCACCATTCTTTTAGGAACTATAGGCACTGCATGGTTCTCGCCGACTTGAGGAAGTGGCCCGCTTTAGAGACCCTTCACTATGTCAAGGTACTACGCATGGCCTCGCAGAACAGATCGAAGCCAAGTCCCATGAGCCGGTAGCTGAGGACCTTCTGCCCGGCTATGCTGGCGAAAAGCCCCTGTTGGCCACTACTGGCCAACTGGCGAGCCGGAGCCGCTTAATCAGTACATTGCCTGCCTGGATTTCAGTAGAGCTGCTGGCCACTCTCGCGGTTCTGATGTGGGGAAGCTGTATGCGTATCGTTGGGATGGCGAGAAAGTGCTTTCAAAAGATCGCCTTGTATGGGTGAAAGCGAGAGGCGAGACAGGAAAGGAGAAGGGGTTTGTTATTGGGGGCATGGCTGGGGGCATTTTTAATCTTCAAATTGTAAATTGTGCTTCAGTTTCATTCGTTTAGTGTGGTTTATTCGAGTGAAGCTGGGCCCACCATCCTTTGTTACCTTCCTCTATCCTCTGCGGCTTAACTTGCAGGCCCTGGTCAGTTAGCGCCTGATATGGCCTCGCTGAAATTGCTGACCGTGTCAAGCGACATCAGAAAGTGACCCCCTGGCGACAGTGAAATCTGACCCCCTTACCCTCTGACGACCTGCTCG
>JAAQTN010000087.1 GCA_011742915.1 Billgrantia desiderata
GATGTGGATTCTGATGAGCGATGTTGCCGGTTGGAAGCTTCAGGCCGGCCCAACAGCCCCCTCGTGAATGAGGCGGGTTCATGGTCGTGTCACTCGATATTCTGGATCTGAAAATAGCGGGTGAATAATTTTCATAATCCAATCAGGCGCTTGCGGGAAAAATGAGCAGCCAGGCGTGACTTTACTCCCCAGAGTACTCCCCGTTTGGCTGAGGTTGTACGATGCTGCCCTTGTCAGGCAGGTAGCTTGGATTGGAGTGATGGGAACATTCTACCCAAGCGCTGGCGCAGTGGCTATCAAGCGAAAAGATGGGGAAGATGAATCTTCTGTCGTCATTATGGAGACGTCACGTATGTGTGGCCGTTTCGCTTCCTACAGCGCCTACCCAAGCTCGCTCGGCGGATGGGTGTCGTGGTGGCAGAGGAAGGACCGCCGCCTCGCTACAATATCCCGCCGGGAACCTGGATCAGTGGGTTTCGTCAGGTGGCGCATGATACCCCATCCGAGCAGCTTGAGCTGTAGTGGGGCTACCGGCCGAAGTGGGCCAAGGGCAAGGCGGCGCAGCTAAACAAAATCCGCATTGAGATCCTAGCCACTTCAAGCACACCTTCGATCGGTATCGCTGCCTGGACCTAGGTAATAGTTGTTGCGAGTGATCGGTCATGATACCGGCGAACATCACCACTTTCTTTCCCTCATTGATCTAGAGCCGAAGCTTTCGCCAGCATACTCAGAACGCAAGGAAGGCAAACTAGGCTGTACGGTCCTGCCCGGACAGATCACGAGACGATTCGCCTAGTGGTGTGTCACATTCACTGAACCTGATCGAGCATTAGCCGATAAATCGGGTCGCGAGCTGACTCGAAAATTCTATTGCTTGCCATTAATAATTTCTCTTATCCTAATTTTATCTTGTATGTCTAAAGGAAAATAATTTGGTTCCCAAGTGTGTATTTTTTTTAAGTATTTGTTTATTTTTTCTTTTTCTTCTGCAAGCCTGAGTTCTTTATATTCTTTGGTTCCGGTGTGCTCATATGCTGTTGGCTGATATGCCTTGATAGCGTCTATTTCGCTATTCAGCATATTTTCGATGCTTTCTTCTAGAGCGTATAGCAAAGTATGAATTGTCATATTTTTTTTGTGTACGCGAGCGTTGTAATGTCCTCTTGTCGACTCAAGCTTTTGTTTTATTATTTCCTTTTCTTTTTTGATCTCTTCTTTGATCTCAAGCTGTCTTTGAGATTCGTAATTAATTATCTCTTCCAAGGTCTCGCCAATCGTCTTCCCTCTTTGCTTGGCAAGAGTGCTTAATCTCTTCTTTTTTTCATTGCTTATTACTAGGCTAAACTCCGTCTTGTCTCTTCTCTTTTCGCGTAATTTCTGTTGTCTCCACGCAGATTTCATGGAATTGACCGCTAGCTTGTAATGGGGGTTGTTTTGAGAAATCTTATCAATTTCCAAGAGGTATTCGTAATTTCTATCTGGGCGTGAATAAAGCCTAACATTTTTCTTTTCCAGATAACTTACTGCCCATGCATGTTGCTTTTCATCATAGGGCCGCAACCACTTTTTCAAACTAGACATGTCTTTTATTTTCATCCCAAATGCAATTTTTCTTCTGCTATGTTAGCACAGTGGTGTTATCGAACAACGTGTCAAGGCAACGTGGCGCAACTATGTTCTGGTACAACGTATCGTTACAACGTAACGAAACGTCGTATGAAATTTTTGTAAGCCGTTGATTTGAAGTGTTAATAACAAGGAGGGTGGCGATAGTTCGCGAGTCATAGAAGTAGCTAGCATTGGAAATATAGTCTGATCTAGAATTCTAGCGTCCCAAGCGTCCCAAGCGTCCCAAGCGTCCCAAGCGTCCCAAGCGTCCCAAGCGTCCCAAGCGTCCCAAGCGTCCCAAGCGT
>JAAQTN010000088.1 GCA_011742915.1 Billgrantia desiderata
CCCAAGCGTCCCAAGCGTCCCAAGCGTCCCAAGCGTCCCAAGCGTCCCAAGCGTCTCGAGCGTCCCGAGTTCTTTGTCCGACAGGGATTGCGCGACATGGGGAGAGGCCACGCATCAGCAGCACTGACATTAAATGAGATAAGTGGTGTATGCGACTTGATATTGATAGAGCGACCAAGAAAAGTCTCAAATTAAATTTACTGGCGCTCCTCATCTCATGAACGAATGACAGGAGTTCGTCATGAGCATGAAACTGATCCGCCTCAAGGAGGTCATGGACCGCACCGGACTCGGTCGGTCCACGGTCTACAAGTACATGAACCTCGGGCTTTTCCCCAAGCCCATCAAGCTTGGCACTCGGGCCGTGGCCTGGGTCGAGAGTGAGGTGGTGGCATGGATTCAACTCGGCATCGAATGTCGAGATAGCGAGTCCACCTAGTATCCTTTTTTAGTAAGACCTGATGTAATTAAAGAGCGGAGAATCCGCCTTCATCCCCGCTGTTCCATCAGTGCCCGCCTGCATTGATGTTCACGCAATCAGCCTTTACGACCCTTGTTTAATTATTATTACCCTAATCAAGGGAAGTAGGGGGAGGGGCCGCCAGCCCCGCACCGAGCAAGAGCAACACCCACCAAACCTGAATCCAGCAACCAGCTGGAGGGTTAATCGTGCCTGACGCCGATGACCGACCAGGCATTGGCGTTACCCATGTCACTGGAGATTTGAAATGACAACGAGACATCCCACCAACCCCAACCTGAAGCTGATTCACTCCACCTCATTCAACGGGATGGACGTCCAGCAGGCTTCCTTGCCAATGGTGAGCGAATACTTACAGGCGCTCCAGGTCATGCTAGAACGAGCCACCAGAGACTACCCTCGAGTGCTGGCCTTCCGGGTCGACCCGGTCATTCCTACTGCGATCAACGACAGAATGACGTTGGAGGATCACCAACGTCTGATCGCACGCTTCATCGCTTCACTGAAATCAATCATCAAGCACGACCGGGCACGGAAGCGTCTGAGCGGCTGGGTGCCGGATACCAAGGTGCGCTACGCCTGGTGCCGTGAGGTCGGCATCAATGGGAAGCCGCACTACCACTTCTTTCTGATCCTCAACCGCGATGCCTACCACCTTCCAGGCAGAGTGGGCTCGCCCAACGAGAACCTGTTTAATCGAGTCTCCCGGGCCTGGTACAGCGCTCTGGGCATCGAGTGCAGCCCCCGGGAGCCTTTGATCCATGTGCCGCAGAACCCTGTGTACTGGATTGATCGTGATGATCCGGCGAGCTTCCAGGAAGCATTCTATCGAGCTTCATACCTGTGCAAGGCCGAGACGAAGCAATACGGGCTCGGGTTGCGGGCGTTTGGGACCAGTCGTAACTGATGTGGTGCGCCCCTGCTTACATGGTGGGGGCGCAATCTTTATTTGTTAACATGTTCAGGTCTTAATGCAGTGAGGGTTCATGGCCTTTCGCTTCCAGCGCCACATCACCCTCGCGGCAGGCATTCGTCTCAACCTGAGCAAGCGGGGCCTAGCCCGGATGTTGCACCGGGTCAGTCAGAAGTCCCCAGATGCCAGGCTCGGTGGGGATAAAAGGGATCTGGGGT
>JAAQTN010000089.1 GCA_011742915.1 Billgrantia desiderata
TATAGAGCGACAATTACTCTGGCCGGCCGACGACAACTACTCTGACCGGTTGTCCTAAGCTGACCGCTTGTCCTGACCCACCAGGGAGCCGGTATGGCGGTCACCAGCCAACAGGTCACGCTCTACATGTCGCAACGCCAACAAGGTCAGTCCCAGGAAGTCGCTGCCGCTAAGGCCGGTCTCTCCGTCAGAACTGCTCGCCGCCTCGAACGCCGCGCCGAGTCTCCCGAGCCACCGACGCCACGCCATTGGCGAACCCGGTCTGATCCCTTTGCCGAGGTGTGGGAGGAGGTGCTCGTGCCGCAGCTGGTTGCCGCCCCAGACCTGCAGGCATTGACCCTGCTGGAGTGGTTGCAGGAGCAGTACCCCGGCCAGTATCCGGACAGCCTGCTACGGACCCTGCAGCGCCGGATCAAGGGCTGGCGAGCCGCGCACGGCCCGGAAAAGGAAGTGATGTTCCCGCAGACCCATGGCCCTGGGCTACGCGGCCTCTCCGATTTCACCGAGCTCAAGGGAGTCATTATTACCGTGGCAGGGGAGCCGTTGGATCACCGGCTCTACCACTTCCGTCTGGCCTACAGCGGTTGGTGCTATGTGCAGGTGGTGCTCGGCGGCGAGAGCTACCCGGCGCTGGCCGAAGGCCTGACGCGTGCGCTGGAGCATCTTGGCGGTGTCCCCGCAGAGCACCGCACCGACAGCCTGTCGGCGGCCTTCCGTAACCTGGGCCGTGAGG
This sequence comes from Billgrantia desiderata, assembly GCA_011742915.1. Classification (GTDB taxonomy): domain Bacteria; phylum Pseudomonadota; class Gammaproteobacteria; order Pseudomonadales; family Halomonadaceae; genus Halomonas; species Halomonas desiderata. Next base: position 734 of record JAAQTN010000089.1, read on the forward strand.
TCGAGGCGGACCTCACCGAGCGCTATGCCGCCCTGTGCGCTCACTACGGCATGACAGCCACCCGCAACAACCCGGGGCGCGGCCATGAAAACGCCAGCATCGAGTCGCCGCATGGCCACTTCAAACGGCGCCTGCAGCAGCGCTTGGCGCTGCGCGGCTCCCAGGACTTCGCCAGCCTCAATGACTATCAGGCGTTCCTCGATGAGGTGACCGCCGCGATCAACCGCCGCAACGCGACCCGTATCACTGTCGAGCGTGGCGCCCTGCAGCCGTTGCCCAGCCGGCCAGGGACCAACTACACAGAGCTGACCGTACGCGTCACCACCTCCAGCACCATCCAGGTGCGCAAGGTGCTCTACTCAGTGCCCTCCCGACTGATCGGCGAGCGCCTGCGCGTGCATCTCTACGACAATCGCTTGGTGCTACACCACGCACAGCAGGAGTTGCTGACGCTGCGGCGACTGCATGCCACGCCGCAAAGCGGTCGGCTGAGGGTCATCGACTACCGTCATGTCATCGGCTGGCTGGTCCGCAAGCCCCGGGCGCTGGCGGGTCTGACGTTCCGCGACGAGCTGTTGCCGAGCGCGGAGTGGCGCAAGCTATACGCCCAGCTGACCGCCGCTTTGCCGGTTGCCGAGGCCTGCAAGCGCATCGTCGGCGCCCTGGCGTTGGCCGCCGAGCAGGACCAGGCCGAGGCGATCGCCAGCTACTGGCTGGGCGCCCTGGAGGGAGGGAAGAGCCCAACGCTGCCTGAGCTCCAGACCCGCTTCGCCGCCACCCCGAGCCACACGATCGCATTCCCCCAGGTGACTCAGCATGAGATCGCCAGCTACGACCACCTGGTGCCGAGAGTGCCGACCACAGAGGTGCGCTGCCATGCCTGATGCCCAGACGCTGCCGCTACTGCTGCGGCAGCTCCGCCTGCCCACCATGGCCGCCTGCTGGACCCAGTTGGAGACCCGCGCCCGGGCCGAGAACTGGAGCCTGCCACAAACGCTGGCCGCCCTGTGCGAGCACGAGCTGGCCGAGCGTGAGCGACGCCGGCTAGCCCGTCACCTCAAGGAGGCCCGGCTGCCGGTGGGCAAGACGCTGGAGACCTTCGAGTTCGACGCCATCGCGGCCGAGCAGCGTCGGCAGCTGAGCGCCCTGGCCGGCGACACGCAGTGGGTCGACCAGGCTCACAACCTGCTGCTGTTCGGGCCCTCCGGCGTCGGAAAAAGCCACGTGGCGGCCGGGCTCGGCCATGCGCTGGTCGATCAGGGCTACCGAGTTCGCTACGCCACCGCATCCAGCCTGGTCCAAGAGCTTCAGGCCGCCAAGCAGGCCCTGCGCCTGAGCGATGCCCTGATTAAGCTCGACAAGTACGCGGTGCTGGTGATCGACGACATCGGATACGTCCAGCGCAGTGAGGCCGAGACCTCGGTGCTGTTCGAGCTGATCGCCCATCGCTACGAGTCGGCCAGCCTGATCATCACCGCCAACCAGCCGTTCAGCGCCTGGGACAGCATCTTCCCCGACAGCATGATGGCGGTGGCCGCTATCGACCGGTTGGTACACCACGCCACGCTGATGGAGCTGAGTGGGGAGAGCTATCGTAAGCGTGCTTATCAACGTCAATTACAAGGAGGAAAAGCCGGGTCGTCAGACTGACGACAACTACCCCACCCAACCGGCCATTCTAATTGTCGCCAACCGGCCAGAGTAGTTGACGTCGCATA
>JAAQTN010000009.1 GCA_011742915.1 Billgrantia desiderata
ATGGACCCTCCAGGTGAGCTCACGGAGGGGTCAGTTTTCCGTGTCGCCTGGGGGTCAGTTTTACGTGTCGCCTGACAGACCGGACTTTTCTCCATCCGTATACCAGTAGGTACGGTGTCGCAGCCTGACACTTTCAGCCATAGGCGTTGCTGAGTCGGCGGTGGCCTTGGTCTGCGCTCGCGGCCCGTTTGACCAGCGTTCAGCACCGTCCAATTGCGGATTCATCCAGCGTCCAATTGATGGTTAATCTAGCGTCCAATTGCTGGTTCATCCGCCGTCCAATTGCGGGTTGGCGGCTCGCCCGAGCCGTTTCGCCATCACCTCACAGCTCGCCACCCGGAGGCGATCAGCTGTCGTCATTTTGATACTCAAGTGCCTGTAATTCTCAAAGAGTGTGGATCGTTACCCGATCCATGAACCGTCTTCCCCGCGGGGCTGTATAAGGGATACAGCGCAACGGCAACCAGTGGCTCCATGGCATGCGATCTGATGCTGCGCTGCGCGGTTTCGATGACTTGCGCTCCGGCCAAGGCGTCGAGTGGATACCGAAGCCGGGGCGGTTGCTTGGTTGCCAAAGAAATCAAACTGGATGATTGGTCGTAATTGACCCTGTTGAGAGGGAAATGCCATGCGAATGCTATCTATCGGACTGTTGAGCGGTGTGCTGGCCCTGGGACTTGCTGGCTGCGGTACCACCACTGGCGAGCGAGCGCTGAGTGGCGCCGGCCTGGGGGCAGCCGCCGGCGCCGGCACCGCCGCCATGACAGGCGGCAGCGTGACCAGAGGGGCGGTGATCGGTGGTGGCCTGGGCGCTGCCGCCGGGGCGGCCACCACACGTGATGACATCGACCTGGGACGCCGCCGTCGCTGATTGACGACGAGAGAGCACTTCCCAGCAATCGAAAACATCATTCCATCATTGCCGGATGCGTCAGCTGCCCTGTTTCTGCTAACGCCACTCCAGGTCCACCGCGATGGGATCATGGTCCGAGGAGCGGAAGGGGTCGGGGCGGAAGTGGGGCGCTGCGTTGTCCGGCCCATCGTAGCCGAGGTAGGGCGGCTCATCGGCATTGATGGGCCACGGCCTCACTTCTGCCACTGCCGCGGCCAGTTCTGGGCTTGCCAGGGCATGGTCCAGGTAGCCCGATTCACCGCGGAACACGTAGCTGTAGCGGCGCTCCGGCGGTAGCTCGCGGGCCATCAGGTCCACAAGCCCTTCGCGGGTCAGGGTGAGGATCGGGTCCTCGGCGCCGTAGGCGTTGAGGTCGCCGGTCAGCAACAGGCGCTGGTGCCCCTCGGCGGCCGCCAGGAGCTCGAGAAAGGCGTTCATGGCCTGCGACTGCTCCACCCGGCGCTGGTTCCAGCAGCCCTGGCCGCGGTCGATGTCGCCGCGGGACGGGCAGCCGGTCTTGGACTTGTAGTGGGCGGTAACGACGCCGAAGTCCGGGCCGCCGTCCACGCTGCGGAAGAAGGCCGCCAGCGGCGGGCGATGATGGGTGGAGGCGTTGTCGGCGTAGAGCTCGCTTACGGCCTCTACCCGGTCCGGCCGGTAGATCAACGCGAGCTTGATGGCATCGCTGCCGCGATCGGCATTCCCGCCCACCGCACGATAGCGGATACCGGTTCGCTCGCTGAGCTGTTCGACCAGGTCGGCCAGGGCGCGCGGGTCGTTCTCCACTTCCACCAGGGCCAGGATGTCGGCCTGCAGCCCCTCGACCGCAGCGGCGAGCTTGGCCCGCTGGCGCTCCAGCTCCTCGGCGTTGGCGGCGCCGCGCTGGCCCAGGCTGATGAAATAGTTCTCGACGTTGAAGGTTGCCACCCGTAGCCGCTCACCTGGTGCCGGCAGCGGTTCCGGGCGCGGGTTGGCGTCCTCGAAGCGTGGCTCGATGATCGGGTGCAGGCGGTAGGCGTCGAAGGCGTGGGTCAGAATTCCGGTCAGGCCCTGAACGGTGCTGCCGACACGACGAGTGCCATTCGCATCCAGGTAGGGAATGGGGGCCGGAAAGGCGCGGTAGCTGCCGTCGTCCAGCTCGAGGATGTCTCGCTGCTGAGCCTCGCCGGGCGAGTTCGTGGGGCGGAACAGGCGGTTGGCGGCCAGTCTCAAGGAGCCGTAGCGGGCGAGCTCGTAGTTGCCGGTGACGGTCAGCGTCTGCGGAAACGTCAGCAGCAGTCCTTCCTTGCGTGACAGCTGCTCCTCGCTGAGCGGCCAGTCGACCGCAAGCGGCTCGGGCAGTCGATCACGGGCACAGGTCTCGATCCGCTCGACCCGCTGCAGCTGGATCTGGCCCCGGTACTCGCCGGTACGGGCGTGGAGTTGCAGATGTGTGCCGGGTGCAATGAGCGCCCCATCGCTCGGCGTGGCGCCAGGCATGTAGACGAACAGGCCGACGGGGCCATGCTCCGTGCCTTGCTGCAAGTAGAAGCCATTCAGTCGTTCGCGGCCGAGAAACTCGCCGGTCACCACGCCGTCGACGATCACCTCACGGTCGGCGGGCAGGGCCGCGCGTTCACCCATCCCCTTGATGGCGGCAAGGTCGGCGCTGGATGTCTCGGGGCAGCTGGCTGCCGCCGGTAGGGCCACCAGCAGCAGGGCCAGCAACAGGCTGCAGGAGCCTGCACGGCGGGTCACGACAGGGTGTCGGCGCGTGCCGGTAGTACGCGGCTGGGCGGTGAGGGTCATGCGTTCTCCAAGGTAAAGGCTGTCTTGGCTAAATGAGAAGAGTAACAGCGCTCACCCGAGCAGCATCATCACCGCTCCATACGCCGCCACGCCCGCGGCCACCGGCCAGCCCAGGGTACGCTTGTACCAGCACACGGCCAGGGTCGCCAGAACGCCGATGGCGGTGGCCAGCCAGGAGACGGCATCGGGGGTCACCGGCATCAGCGACACGCCGAACAGGGCGGCGATCATCAGCGGGCCGAGCAGGCTCAGCCACTGGGGCATCGCCTCCAGGCTATCGTCGTTCTCTTGCCGCGCGAGGCGGCGTTGCATCCACAGCAGCGGCAGCAGGCGTATCAGCAGGGTGCCCGCCGCCGAGGCGAGCACGGCGATCCACAGGGCGTTACTCATGGCGCACTCCTTGCGCGTCTTTTCTCTCCGCTGTGTGACCGAACTTGACGAGCTGGAAGCACAGCGCGCCGCAAACGGCGGCGAGGGGAATCGCCACGTTGGTCAGGCCGAGCAGCGTCAGCAGCAGGGCGCTGAGAATGGTCAGGCTCAGGGCCAGGCTCCAGCGCCGGGAGGTGAAGCGCGGTGCCACCAGTACCAGGAAGAGCGCGGGCAGGGCGAAGGGCAGGATCTCGCCCATCATGGCCCAGCGCGCGACCAGCTCGCCGCCGACCAGGGCGCCCAGCGCCGTGCCGCCGATCCAGCTCAACCAGGCCAGCAGGGCGGCGCCGGTGTACCAGCCGAGGCGCTGGGCGGCGGGCAGTTGCGGCAGGCGGGCGTGGGCCAGGGCGAAGATCTGGTCGGTGAGGCCGTGCATCAGCCAGGGCCACAGGCGGCTGGGTGTCAGCCAGGGGGCCAGGTTGGGGGCGTATACCACATGGCGCAGGTTGATCAGCAGCGTCATGGCCACCACCAGCCACAGCGGCGCGCCGGCGGCTACCATGCCGACGAACAGGAACTGCGAGGCACCGGCATAGATCAGCGTCGAGATCGCTACGGCTTCCCAGGCGCTGAAGCCGGCCTGGGTGGCGATCAGCCCGAAGGAGATGGCCACCGGCACATAGCCGCCGAGCAGCGGGACGGCCTCGCTCATGCCGGTCAGCCAGGCACGGCTGGGTGAGGAGGCGGCTTGCAGGTTCATGAGCTCTGTTCCTCGTGATAGACGACACTGAGCAGCAGCGTGGCCCAGCTATCTCCGGTGCGGTAAAGGTGGGGGCCGTCCGCGGCGAAGGTGAGAGACTCACCCGCCGAGAGCGTGCGGGTGTCGCCTTCCGGGCCGGCCTCCAGCGTACCGCTGATCAGGGTGAGCGTTTCACGTGCGCCGGGAGTATGAGGCTCGGCGCGCCGCAGGGTATGCGGTGCGCAGCGCATCCAGTAGGCATCGACCTGAGGATGGTCCTTGCCCTGGTCGAGCAGGCGAACCTCCACGCCGTCTTCGCCCAGGGGCACGGCGATAGGTGCCACCAGCGTGCCGAAGGGCACCTTCAACTGCACCGCCAGGCGCCAGATAGTGTCCAGGGTGGGGTTGCCGTTGCCCTGCTCGAGGCGAGACAGGTTCGACTTGGCGATGCCGGCGGCGGCGGCCAGCTGCGACAGCGACAAGCCCTGCGCCTGACGCAGGGTCTGCAGATGCTGGCCCAGGGTGCCGAGGGAGAGCTTGTCCAAGCGGATGGCCTCAGATTGTTCCTTTTAACGAACGTTCTATAAAAGGAACGGGTATCTGTCAACCTCATCGTGCAGCCAAGCCACAAAAAGATGTCGCGGCTCATCCGAGCCGCGACAAGCGTCACGTACTGCTATTCGAGCCTCTATTCGGACTTCAGGCCGTTGCCCATCCGGTCTGGTCCGTCAGCCTCGGCACATCGCTCGCATGGCCGGCTGGCAGGGGTGCCGCGGTATCCGCCGGCTTCTGAGCCATGTCAGCCAGCTTGAACCTGGCGACGGCTTCGTCGAGGCGTTGCGCTTCGGCCTGCAGCTGGCTGGCGGCCAGGCTGGCCTGCTGAACCAGGGCGGCGTTCTGCTGGGTGGTGTGATCCATGTCGCCGACCGCGGTATTGACCTCGCCGATGCCACTGCGCTGCTCATTGGAGGCCACGGCGATCTCGTTCATCAGTTCGTTCACGCGCTGCACCGAGGCCATGATCGAAGCCATGGTGCTGCTGGCGCTGTCGGCCTGCTGGGTGCCGGCTTCGACCTGACGCACGGAGGTCTCGATCAGCTGACGAATCTCGGTGGCGGCGTCGGCGCTGCGGGTGGCGAGCTGGCGCACTTCGCTGGCCACCACGGCAAAGCCGCGGCCGTGTTCGCCGGCTCGGGCCGCTTCCACCGAGGCGTTGAGGGCCAGGATGTTGGTCTGGAAGGCGATGGAGTCGATCAGGCCGATGATCTCCGTGACCTGCTGGGAGCTGTCGCGGATCTCCTGCATCCGTGTGACCACGTTGGCCACCACCTCGCCACCCTGCTGGGCCCGCTCGGCCGCCTCACGGGCCATGTCGCTGGCCAGCGAGGCGTTCTCGCTGTTGCGCTCCATGGTGGAGGTCATCTCCTCCATGCTCGAGGCGGTTTCGGTCAGCGAGGCGGACTGGCGCTCGGTACGCGCTGCCAGGTCGCGGTTGCCGCTGGCGATCTCACGTGAGTTGGCGAGAATCTCCGCGCTGCTGTCGCGCACCGTGGCGACGGTGGCCGAGAGGCCCTGCTGCATGGTGGCCAGCGCCGTGAAGAGCTTGCCGATCTCGTTCCTGCCGTGGGATTCGACTGGCGAAGAGAGGTCGCCGCTGGCCATGCGCTGGAAGTGCTGCACGATGCGGTCCAACGGCCGGATCAGGTTGGCGCTCACCCCGCGGTAGACGATGCCGATCACCACCAGGGCGACGAGTAAGACGAAGACGATCACCCGCTGGGCGGTCGTTACCACCGAGCCGAAGTTCTCCGCCCGCGCAGCCCCTTCGGCCTCCACCCGATGGAAGAAGCCGACGGCGGCCTGATAGAAGCTGGCGTTCTCCGCGGCGGCCCGCTCGCGCAGCGCCTGGTAAGTGGCCAGATCGCCCCCGGCGAGCGCTTCGGCTTGCGGCCTCAGGCTGTTCTCCAGCAGGGCGTTGAAGCTGGCTTCGATGGGGCCCATCAGCTCCGCATGCTCGGCTCGTACCGGCAGTTCGAGAAAGAGCTCGAAGATACCGGCCATCTCGTCGAGCTGTGCGCTGAGATGCTGGGCTTGGGCTTGGATATCGGCGTCATGGGCGGTATCGAAAGCGCCGCTGGAGCGCTCGAGCAGTCCTTCGTAAACCTCGGCCATGTCGATGCGGGTGCTCAGCAGCACCGAGTTGGCCCGGTTGAGTGCGGCCTGCTGGGTGACGTTCACCGCGCTGAAGGTATCGAAGCTGCGCTGGCTGTGGTTGACCGCATAGAGCCCCATGGCACTCAAGGCGATCAGCAGGGAGAGAAAGGCGAACAGGACCAGCGTCCAGCTCATTTTGACGGAAAGGTGGCTCAGGCTTTTCATTCTTGTCTCCTGGCGGCCCCGGAATGGGGCTCGAATTGCATCGCGATGAAACGAGGGCTCGTCCGCGACTAGTGTCTACAGTATCTAAAAAAATTGTATACAGGAAATGTTTTCCATAATTGAATCGGCCTCTTTCCCCGGCGACTCGACCCTGCCCCCGGCCGGCAACGCTGGTAGTATGTTGGCGGCGTGCCGATGAGGGCCGCTGCTTCCGCAACGACGCTGGCCAGTGGGTCGCAAGGTCGCCGGCGACCGAGCATCGCGGGGCCGAGGCGGTGGCGGGGCAGAGACCGATGGCGTATCTGGACTGGGCATGAAATGAGCATCGAAAAACTCAAGACGAAGACCGACGACCTGTCGCTCGAGCTGGCGCGCGCGATCGCGGAGCTGGTGCCGGACGTGCTCACGGAAACGCGAGATCGGGATGGCCGCCTTCAGCAGACGATCGACTTCTCTCTGCTGCGCCAGGCGCTGGGTGACGCGGCAGCCGACGAGCAGCAGGAGCGCTATCAGCTCGACTGGCCGGGCAAGCGCGCCGCGCTGCGCGAAGCGAATGCCCCGATCCGCATGGCGCTGCGCCCCGCGGAGCGCGAAAGCGTCGACTTCGCCCACACCCGCAATCTGTTCATCGAGGGCGACAACCTCGATGCCCTGAAGCTGCTCCGCGAGAGCTATTTGGGTCAGGTCGACGTCATCTACATCGACCCGCCCTACAACACCGGCAGCGACCTGATCTACAACGACCGCTTCATCACGGCCAAGGACGAGTACCTGGTGAGAAGCGGCCAGGTGGACGAGGCGGGCGGCAGACTGGTCGCCAACCTGCAGAGCAACGGCCGTTTTCACTCCGACTGGCTGTCGATGATGTACCCGCGGCTGCGCCTGGCGCGCCAGCTGCTCGCCGAGAGCGGCATCCTCTTCATCTCCATCGACGACAACGAGCGCGCCAACCTCGAGAAGCTGTGCGAGGAGATCTTCGGCGGCGGCAACTTCCTCGGCTGCTTCGTCTGGAAGCGCCGCAGCGGCGCCATGGATGCCGTCACCAATCTGAGTGAAGACCACGAATACGTGCTGGTGTACGCCAAGGCGAAGGCGACACTGAAGGGCGTGGAGCGCACCTTCGAGAAGTACGCCAACCCCGACGACGACCCGCGGGGGCCGTGGATCTCGGACAACCTGAGCGCCGGCAAGCCGGGCGGCGACACCCATTACGCCATTCGCGACCCCGCCACCGGCAATGAGTTCTGGCCGCCCAAGGGGCGCTACTGGCCCTACAGCCGCACGACCATGGCCCAGAAGATCGCCGAAGGCCGCGTGATCTTCCCCAAGCAGGCCACCGGCACCCCCATGCTGAAGCGGTTCGCCGCGGAGGCGATGAAGCCGACCATTCCGGTCTCCTCGTGGATCGAGCGGCCCGGTGCCGGCAACGGCCAGAGCACTCTGGTCTCGCCGATGAACAGCGCCGCCACCCGGGCGCTCAAGGAACTGCTGGGCGAGAAGTTGTTCTCGTTCCCCAAGCCGGTGGATCTGATCAAGGCCCTGATCGAGCAGGGTGGCTCCCGCGATGCCCTGGTGCTGGACTTCTTCGCCGGCTCCGCCACCACCGCCCAGGCGGTGATGGAGTGCAACGCCAGCGACGGCGGCAACCGCCGTTACATCCTGGTGCAGCTGCCGGAGGCGCTCGACGAGCGCTCCGAGGCGGCCAAGCGCGGCTTTCACACCATCGCCGAGCTGTCCCGGGAGCGCATACGGCGAGCGGCGGCCAAGGTGCTGGAAGGGCAGTGCCATGACGAGTGGCGCCGCGACGTGGGCTTTCGCGTGCTGAAGGTGGACAGCACCAACATGAAGGAGCTGCGGCAACGCCCGGAGGCGCTCGCCCAGGGCGACCTGCTCGATGCCGTGGACAGCGTCAAACCCGGCCGCAGCGCCGAGGACCTGCTGTTCCAGGTGCTGGTGGACTGGGGGCTGGACCTGACGCTGCCCATCGCCAGAGCGCAGGTGCAGGGCAAGACGCTGTACCGCGTGGCGGACGATGCGCTGCTGGCCTGCTTCGACCTGGAGATAACGGAAGCCCTGATCGAGGAGCTGGCGGGCTACAAGCCGCGCAGGCTGGTACTGCGCGACAGCGCCTTCGATTCCGACGCCATGCGTATCAACGTGGAGCAGCAGCTGCGGCAGTTTTCTCCCGCCACGGAGCTGAGAGTGCTCTGATGCCCGTCGTGACCGAGATCCGCTACGACGCCAAGGCCGGGCGATACCGCCTCTTCGTCGACGGCGCCTACTGTACCAGCGTCAGGCAGCGCACCTTTCCCGCGCTGGGCATCGAGCTGGGCCAGCGGATCGACTGCGACGAGATCAAGCGTCGGGAGGCGTTTCACTGGAAGCACGCCTACGGCGAAGCGGCCTGGAAGAAGGAGAAGGTGCGCATCGCGCGGGTGAAGACGATCATCGAGGCGCGCTTCTCGGGCCTCGAGGTACTGGTGGAAGGCTTCGGCGCCGACTCCAACGACTTCATTCCCGAGCACCCGAAGGAGCCGGGCAAGCCCGATCTGAGCATTCGCGGCAAGCAGTCGGGGCAGACCTACTGCGCCCTGGAAGTGTCGGGCACCGAGGTGAGAAGAGGGGCGGACTACTGGGTCAGGCCCGACAAGCTGAGCTATGCCCAGCACCACCCGGAGCAGCACGTCTGGATCTGCCTGCACTACGCCCGCCCCAGCGAAAAGCTGGTGTTCATCCGGCCCGACCCGAACCAGTGCTACCAGCCCGTGCCGGTTCGGGTGGGCAAGGCCATCGAACATTACGTGCTGTTCGACGACGACTCCCGCGAGACCGGAAGCCTGGAAGATTTCTACGCCTTCCTTCTCTCACAGCGACCCGAGCACCTCCTGGCGAGCCGACATGAAGATCCGATTTAAAGTTCAGCCCTATCAGACCAGCGCCGTCGAGGCCGTGGTCGACTGCTTCGCCGGTCAACCCCGGGTCGATGAGCGGTTGCCCGGCTTCGAGCTGGGGCGTGGGACTCGCTCACCGGCCTTCGACGAGATAGTCGCCAATGCCGACTTCGCCATCGACGAGGCGCGCCTTCTGGCGAACGTGCAAGCGGTGGCGCGGCGCCAGAACCTGCCCGTGCCGTCGTCGCTCACCGATTTCACCACCCTGGATGCCAAGGGCGAGCTCGTCCCCGTCAAACCGGCCTACCGGCGCGATGCCCTGGCGGCCACCGGGGTGCACCTCGATGTCGAGATGGAAACCGGCACCGGCAAGACCTACTGCTACATCAAGACGATATTCGAGCTGAACAAGCGCTATGGCTGGTCCAAATTCATCGTCATGGTGCCCACCATCGCCATTCGCGAAGGGGTGGCCAAGTCGCTGGAGATCACCGCCGAACATTTCGCCGAGAGCTACGGCAAGAGGGCACGCTGCTTCGTCTACAACTCGAAGCTGCTGCACGAACTGGAGAGTTTCTCGTCGGACGCCGGCATCAACGTCATGGTCATGAACATCCAGGCGTTCAATGCGCGGGGCAAGGACAACCGCCGCATCTACGACGAGCTGGACGACTTCCAGTCGCGCAAGCCCATCGACGTGATCGCCGCCAACCGACCGATCCTGATTCTCGACGAGCCGCAGAAGATGGAAGGGGCGGCCACCCTGGAGGCGCTGCCGCAGTTCAAGCCGTTGATGATTCTGCGCTATTCGGCTACCCACCGAACCCGCCACAACCGGGTTTTCCGTCTCGATGCGCTCGATGCCTACCAGCAGAAACTGGTCAAGAAGATCGCCGTGCGCGGCATTCAGACCCGTGGCTTGGCGGGCACCCACGCCTATCTCTATCTCGAGGGCATCGAGGTCACCAGGTCGGCCCCGGTAGTGCGTATCGAGCTGGAGATGCTCCAGGAATCGGGCGCCATCGTGCGCAAGCTGCGCCGTCTGACGCTGGGTGACGATCTGTTCGCGGCCTCTGGGCAGCTCGAACAGTATCGCGACGGCTTCACCATCAGCGAGATCGACTGTCATCGCGACACGGTCGAGTTCACCAACGGCCTGGTGGTGAAGGCCGGTGAGGCGCGGGGAGACGTCGCCGAGAGCGACATTCGCCGCATCCAGATCCGCGAGACCATCAAGGCGCACCTGGACAAGGAGAAGCAGCTCTTCGCCCAGGGTATCAAGGTGCTCTCGCTGTTCTTCATCGACGAGGTGGCGAAATACCGCGACTACGCCCGGGCCGACGAAAAGGGCGAGTACGCGCGCATCTTCGAAGAGGAGTACGCGCAGCTCAAGGACGAGTATCTCGCCGAGCTGGCCCTGGACAACACTGCCTATCGCCACTACCTGGCAGGCGTCGAGGTCGCCGCCACCCACAGCGGCTACTTCGCCATCGACAGGAAAACCCGTCGGCTGAAGGATCCCGCCGTCGGGGCGCGCAGCGTCGAATCCGACGACGTGGAGGCCTACGACCTGATCCTCAAGGACAAGGAGCGCCTGCTGTCGCTGACCGAGCCCACCCGGTTCATCTTCTCCCATTCGGCGCTGCGGGAGGGGTGGGACAACCCCAACGTCTTCGTCATGTGCATGCTCAAGCACAGCGACAACAGCATCTCCCGCCGTCAGGAAGTCGGCCGCGGCCTGCGCCTCTGCGTCGACCAGCAGGGCGAGCGGATCGACGCGCCGGCGATGGTGCACGAGATCAACGTGCTCACCGTGGTCGCCAGCGAGAGCTATCAGGATTTCGTTACCGGATTGCAGCGGGAGATCGCCGATACCCTCACGGGGCGCCCCGGCGAGATCGTCGAGGCGCAGCTGCCCAGGGTCGAGGATGGGCGCAAGCCGAAAGCCAATCCACTCAATGCCAACTTCGATACGGCGGAATTCCAGGCGCTGTGGCGGCGCATCGGGCGTCAGGCGGTCTATCGCGTCGAGTTCGACTCCGACGCCCTGATCCGCCAGTGCGCCGAGGCCCTCGACCGTCAGCTGCGGGTCACCTCCTTGCAGTACGGCGTGCGGCGGGGCGTTCAGCGGGACGACCTCAGCGACGAGACGCTGCGCCAGGGGGAAGGCTTCTCGCTGATGGAGAGTGTGACGGAGTGGGCGCAGGCCGCGCCCGCCCAGGTCAGCTACGACCTGCTCGGCAGGCTGGCCGAGCGCGCTCGGCTCACGCGCCGAACCGTGGCCGGCATTCTGCAGCGGATTGCTCCCGCCGTCTTCGAGCAGTACCGGCTCAATCCCGAGCACTTCATCGCCGAGGCGGCGCGCCTGATTCACGAGCAGAAGGCGGCGATCACCGTCCGCCACCTCACCTATGCCGCCGTGGATGAACGCCATGACATGGGGATTTTCACCGCTGCCCAGAGCGGGCAGGACTTCTCCCGTGCCACGCCCCGGCTGAACAAGCACGTCTATGACTACGCCATCGTCGACTCCGAGGTGGAGCGCAGATTCGTCCAGGCGCTGGAGGACAGCGCGGACGTGACGGTCTATGCCAAGCTTCCGCGCGGCTATCGCATCCCCACCCCGATGGGTGACTACAACCCCGACTGGGCGATCTGCTTGCGGGAAGGCAGCGGTGCCCATCGCCATGTCGTGGTCGAAACCAAGGGCAGCCCATCGCTGACGGCGCTGCGTGACATCGAGCGGGCAAAGGTCGAGTGCGCCCGGAAATTCTTCGATGCCATCGGCAGCGACAGCGACGAGGGTGAGCTCAGCTATCTGGTGGTGTCGGACTTCGATGAATTGATGGATGCGGTGAAACAGTTGGAGCGGGCGTAAAGCCGTCTCCTGGCGGGCTGTCGAAAAAAACCGGCCGGTATCTCCGCCGGCCGGTTCCCTTTCGCCTAGCGGCGTGCTCAGCCAGCCTTTCTGTTGATGTTCTGCTTGGCCAGTTTGCTCAGCTTGTCGTCGGTCGATTTCTCTTCCTTGAGCGTCTCGGCCAGGATCTCCTTGGCTTTGGTATGGCCCAGTTGCTCGGCCAGTTCGCACAGGGTGCCGTAGGCGGCAATCTCGAAGTGCTCCACCTTCTGGGCCGCGGCGATCAGGCCGGCATCGCGCACGGGGCCCTTCTCCGTGGAGTCGATCAGCTCTTCCCCTTCCTGAATCAGGCTCTCCATGGCATGGCTCTTGAGGCGCTTGATGCGGATATCGGGAATGGAGTCGGCGGCCTGCTCGAGACGCTCCAGCTGACCCTGGGTCTCCTCGAGGTGGTGCTGAAAGGCTTCGACCAGCTTCTCGTCATCGGCGGCGCGGGCCATTTTCGGTAGCGCGCGGGTCATCTGCTTTTCGGCGCTGTTGGTTTCCGAAAGCAGGCGCATGAACAGTTCCTGTGCATCCTTGATCATCATGAGGCTCCTCCTCTGGATCGTTTCCGTGGCCGTCTTCCTTCACGGCCTTTCTAACGTAGCAGGTACGCAGACAAGGCTTTATTTCCATTCGGCGACGATATGTGAGGGTGTGCAAACCGGCCGATGGCCAGGCACGTCTTCGCCTCGGGCAGGTAGAACCCTTAGCGCTATTACGCCGGGGCTTCTATAACTGAGGGCAGAGTGCGAGTTGTCCACGAAAGGAGTCGTTATGGATGCGATATGGACGCTGGGAAGCCGCAACGTGGCCGAACACCCGCCGCTTGCCGGAGATGTCGAGGTGGATGTCGTCATCGTCGGAGCCGGTATCACCGGGCTGACGACGGCGCAGGCGCTGGTCGAAGCCGGCCAGCGCGTCATGGTGCTGGAAGCGGGCAGGGTGGGAGCCGGTGTGACCGGCGGTTCCACCGGCAACCTGTATGCCACGCTGGCCTCCGGGCAGGCCGCGCTGCGGCGCAAGTGGGGCGATCAGGTCTCGGCCGACGTGGTACGGGCCCGCGCGGAGGCCCTCGATCACATCGAGGCACTGGTCGAGCGCTACGCCATCGACTGCCAATTCCAGCGTCAGCCGGCCTACCGGCTGCTGACCGAGGATCGTCAGCATGCCCAGCACAACCTGAACGACGAACTCGATGCGCTGGTCAGTGCCGGGCTGGATGCCGAAATGAGCGGCGGCCCCGGGCTGCCGTTCGACAGCTGGGGGCTGCGCATCGCCAACCAGGCCCAGTTCAACCCGCTGCATTATCTCCAGGGGCTGGCCAATCGCCTCATCGGCGAAGGCGTGTTGATTCATCAGCACAGCCCGGTTCGCGAGATCGATGCCGGCAAGGGCCTGGTCAGGACCGAAGCGGCCAACGTCACCGCGAGGCAGATCGTGCAGGCCACCCACACCCCCAAAGGCATCAGCCTGGTTCAGGCCGGCATGCTGGTATCCCGCGAATATGCGGTATGCGCCAAGCTGAGAAGCGGTGACTATCCCGAAGGCATCATCTGGCTGCTCGACCCGTTCCACTCGCTGCGTAGCTATCGCCATGGCGACGAGCAATACCTGCTGGTGATCGGCGAGAAGCACAAGACCGGCGAGCATCAGGGCGATCACTACCAGTTGCTGCGCGAGTACCTCCAGAGCCGGTTCGATATCGAGGCGTTCACTCATCAATGGTCGGCCCAGCAGTACGGCTCGCCCGATGGGCTGCCCTACATCGGGCGCATGCACGGCAGCGACAATCTCTACATGGCCACCGGCTTCGGTGCCGACGGCCTGATCTGGGGCACGCTGGCCGGCAGGATCATTGCCGATCGGATCCAGGGCAACGACAACCCCTGGCAGGCCCGCTTCGGCGCGCGTCGCATCACGCCGGGCAAATCGGCGCTGCAGTACGCCAAGGAGAACGTCACCGTCACCAAGCACATGCTCAAGGACTACCTGGGTACCGAGAAGCTGGCGGATTTCAGCGAGGTCAAGGCGGGAGAGGGGCGGGTGGCGACCGTCGACGGAGAGAAACTCGCCATCCACCGCAGTACGACCGGTGAACTCAAGGTGCTCTCGGCGATCTGCCCGCACATGAAATGCATCGTGCACTGGAATGCCGCCGAGGCCACCTGGGATTGCCCCTGTCACGGCAGCCGCTTCGATACCGACGGCGAGGTGATCGAAGGGCCAGCCTTCAGGCCGCTGGAGACAGTACAAGAGCAGCGCTGAGCTTGCGAGGAGTCTCCGCTCATTGCAGCGTCTTCGATCATCGCAGCGGAGCAGGCAGCAGGGCCTCGCGGCGCTCGACCGGGGTACGCAGCCACATGATCAGCAGGGCCACGGCCAGCAGCACCTCGGCCAGGTCGCCGCCGTAGTACATCATCTGCGCGGCGGCCTGGATCTCCGCCACGCTGTGGTCGGTGCCGCGTGGCCAGTGATAGCCGTACATCAGCTTGCCGAGCAGTGCGTGGGCGGCCATGGAGAGGAACAGCACCCCCAGACGAAAGCGCAGGCTCAGCCGGTGAGGCGAGGCGTCGGGTCCCGCCAGGATGGCCCAGCAGAACAGGTAGCCCGCCACCAGGAAGTGCAGGTGTACCCAGTAATGCAGGAAGGCGTTGTGCAGCGAGAGGGCATACAGCGGCGTGAGGTAGAGCAGGTACATGCCGCCAATGTTGAGCAGCAGGGCGCTCAGCGGGTGCGATACGACTCGCACCGGCCCGCTCCTGAGGCACCCGGCGACACGGCGCGAAGCCGCCTGAGGCAGTGAGCGCAGCAGCAGCGTCACGGGAGCCGCCAGCACCCAGGCCAGCGGGGCCAGCATGCCCATCACCAGATGCAGCACCATGTGGCCGTTCAGATCATGGTGCGCCCAGGCCATCACGGGCGGCGCCACCGCCTGGGCGAGCAGGGCGCTGCCCAGCAGGAAGAAGGCGCTGCGCCAGCGGTTCCAGCCGTTGCCTCGCCGGCGCTGTCGCCTGGCGGCCAGCAGGTAGGCCAGGGTGATCAACCCGACCAGGGCGAGCGGTAGCCATGCCAGCAGCGTGATCTCGTCGGTATGCGCATGCATGGCTCAGCGCTCCAGCCGTCTGGCTCGTCGATAGAGCCACATGCCTACCAGCAGCAACGCCAGGGCGGAGAGGTTCCAGATCAGGTCGTAGTAGAACAGATCGACCCCGTAGCGAATCTGGTGGATGCGCAGCAGCTTGTGGCTGACGATGCCGTCGAAGAGCTGAAAGCCACCCATGCCGAGGAAAAAGCCGGCCCAGGCCCAATGCGTCGCCAGCCTGCGCCGCTGTGCTAGGTCGATCAGCAGAGAGGCCCCGATCACGATGGCGAGCAGCTCCGCTGCATGCAGCAGGCCATCGGAGACGATGCCGACGGTCGGCGTGGCGTGGTCGAAGAAGTGGTGCCACTGCAGCAACTGGTGGAAGACGATTTCGTCGATGCCGGCCATGACGCCGGCTCCGACCAGTGCGGCAGACCACAGCGAGCGGCGAGCGCCCCTCTCCTTGGGCGAGTGGAAAGACGGGGTCGTCATGGGCATCCTTGCGCTTGATGGCTTCTCTCAAGGTAGGTCAGCCCGGCCGCGGTGCAAGCGGGTGGCGGCGTTCACGGCAGACTTCTCTGCCTGGGAAAGTTGGTGTAACCCATCAGTATGGTTAAGCTGCATCATGTTTCATTGTCGGTAGCCGTAAGGCTCGCCGCCCCAATACGCTTTGCACAGGAAGCTACCCATGCTCGTGATGATCCTTGGCCTCGTGATTTTTCTCGGTGCCCACTCCGTTCGTATCTTTGCCGAGGACTGGCGCAGCGAGCAGATTCGCCGCCTGGGGGAGATGCGCTGGAAGGCGCTGTTCTCGGTCGTCTCCATTGTCGGTCTGGCGCTGGCGATCTGGGGGTTCGGGCGCATGCGGCTCGACCCCATCTGGGTGTGGTTTCCGCCGGTGGGCCTGCGGCATGCCGTGGCGCTGCTGATGATCCCCGCCTTCATTCTGCTGGTGGCGGCCTACGTGCCCAACAACCACATCAAGGCAAAGCTGGGGCACCCCATGGTGCTGGCGGTGAAGGTGTGGGCCTTGTCTCACCTGCTGGCCAACGGCCGCCTCGGCGACATCATCTTCTTCGGCGCCTTTCTGCTGTGGGCGGTACTCGACTTCCGTGCCGCCAGGCGCCGTCAGCCGGCGCCTGCGGTGACGCCGCGCCCCGTCGGCACTGCCATCACCGTGGTCGGCGGGGTGATTGCCTACTACCTGTTTGCCTTCCACCTGCACGTATGGGTGACCGGCGTGCCCGTCATGTAGTCAGCATTGATTTATATCAAGGCGGCATGCGCGTCCGTGGTCGAAGCTAGGGAGACTATCTACCTGCTCCACGACCAGAGAGACAACCATGCCTGCCATGATGAAAGCTGCCATCTTCGTCGAGCCCGGCCGCATCGAGATCGACGACAAGCCGATACCCGACATCGGGCCCAATGACGCCCTGATTCGCGTCACCACCACCACGATCTGCGGTACCGACGTGCACATCCTCAAGGGCGAGTACCCGGTCGCGCGCGGGCTCACCATCGGGCATGAGCCGGTGGGTGTGATCGAGAAGCTGGGGGCCAACGTGAGGGGGTATCAGGAGGGGCAACGGGTCATCGCCGGCGCCATCTGTCCCAGCTTCACTTCCTACGCCTGCCAGGACGGCTGCTCCGCCCAGGACGGCGGCCACCATGCCCACGGCTACAAGCCGATGGGCGGCTGGCGCTTCGGCAATACCATCGACGGCGCCCAGGCGGAGTATCTGCTGGTGCCGGACGCCCAGGCCAACCTCGCCCCGGTGCCCGATGGACTGACCGACGAGCAGGTGCTGATGTGTCCCGACATCATGTCGACCGGCTTTGCCGGTGCCGAGTCTGCGGGCATCAAGATCGGCGACAGCGTGGCGGTGTTCGCCCAAGGTCCCATCGGTCTGTGCGCCACGGCCGGTGCGAGGCTTCGCGGCGCCGGGCTGATCATTGCCGTGGATGGGGTCGATGAACGCCTGGCCATGGCGCGGCAGATGGGCGCGGACGTGACCCTGGACTTCCGCAAGGTCGACGTGGTCGAGGAGATCCTGCGCATCACCGGCGGGCGCGGCGTGGATGCTTCCATCGAGGCGCTGGGGCTGCAATCCACCTTCGAAGCCGCGCTACGGGTGGTCAAGCCGGGCGGCACCCTGTCGAGCCTGGGCGTCTATTCGAGCGATCTCACTCTGCCGCTGGGCGCCTTCTGCGCCGGCCTGGGAGATCACAAGATCGTCACCTCGCTCTGCCCCGGCGGCAAGGAGCGTATGCGGCGGCTGATGCAGGTGATCGAAACCGGGCGCATCGACCTCGGCCCGATGGTCACGCACCGCTATGCGTTGGCGGACATCGTCGAGGCCTACGACCTGTTCTCGCATCAGCGCGATGGCGTCTTGAAGGTGGCGATACAAGCAAGCTGAATAACGTTGAAACGGCATACGCTCTTTTCTGCACAGGCTGCTACTCTTCGTTACATGGGATTGAACGGTCATTCAATGTTCATCCTCTCGTCATGAAGTCACGCGATAAGGGGCGGGGGCAGAACCCCGCCTTTGTCACCTGTGCAAGTTCCTCATGGAGAGCTCGTCATGTCGTTCACTCGCCGCCGTTTCCTCAAAGGCACCCTGGCTGCCGGCGCGGTTGCCACCGTCCCTTCGTTCTACATCAACAAGGTGTTGGCTCAGGAGCAGACCCTGCGCATCTATGCCTGGGCGGGCTACTTCACCGATGAGATGCTGGCCGATTTCACCGAGAAGACCGGCATTCGCGCCACCTTCACTCCGTACGGTACCAACGACGAGCTGATGAACTCGCTGCGGGCCACCGACGGCACCGGCTTCGACGTGATCATGCCCACCGTGGACCGGGTACCGGGCTACCTGGACTACGACCTGGTGCAGCCGCTGGACGAGTCGCGCATCAACTGGTCCGGGGCGCTCGACAGCGCCATCGAGGGGTCCAGAGTCGGCGGCGTGGTCGACGGCAAGCGTTACTTCGCGCCCAGCGACTGGGGTACCGAGGCGATCACCTGGCATCGTCGCTACGCCGACATCGACCGCGCCAACCTCAGCTATGCCGACCTGTGGAACCCCGAGCACGGCCAGGGGGTGACGGTGCGTGGCCACTCAGCGCTGGTGGGCATCGGCCTGTGGCTGGAGCGTGAGGGCCGGCTGCCTTATCCGCTGCTCGACTCCTACCGGAGCGAGGAGGCCATGCGCGCCAACTTCGACGTGATCCTCGAGGAGGCGGTCAAGCACAAGCAGATGCTGGTGCAGTTCTGGAACACCGAGAACGAAGCCCAGGCGGCCTTCCGCACCAACGGCGCCGTCATCGGTCAGACCTGGGACTCCACCGCCTTCCGCCTGCAGCAGGAGGGCGAGGACATCGCCTACGGTGCGCCCAAGGAAGGTGCCCTGGCGTGGATGGAGGGCTTCGTGATCCCCAAGAATGCCCAGAACCCCGATGCCGTGTACGAACTGATCAACTGGTACTACACGCCGGAGGCGGGGGCCATGTTCGTCAAGGCCACCGGCTACAACTCCACCTCCAAGGGCGCCACCGAGCTGCTGCCCGAGGAAACGCGCCAGTTCTTCACCGACTCCTATACCGATGAGGACCTGGCCAACCTGTGGTGGTGGCCGATCCAGGAGCCGTGGTACGTGGCGCTGCGCAACGAATACCAGGATCGCTATCTGAGCGCTTGAAGGGGTATGAAAGTGGCTGCGCTCGGCCATACGCCGTTAAAAATCAGCTTAAGATGCTCATTTACTACAGTAAACTCCGCTCTTTCGCTGATTTTTGCCTAGTCTGGCCATTGCTCGCCGACTTTCCGCAAGTAGCTCTGAAAGGCGGCTTCGATGTTTGAGGCCGCTTCTCGCATTATTGGAACAAGAATAGGCAGTCATTGAATGGACGGTAGCGTCAGACTGGACGAGGTGGTGATGCGCTTCGGCGATTTCACCGCCATCGAGAAGACCTCGCTTGCGATAGGTTCAGGCGAATTTTTCAGCTTTCTCGGCCCCTCGGGCTGCGGCAAGACCACCCTGCTCAACATCGTCAGCGGGTTTCTCGTACCCAGCGAAGGGCAGGTCTACATCGGCGACGAGCCCATGGCCGGGGTGCCGGTGAATCGCCGGCCCACGGCGATGATCTTCCAGAACCTGGCGCTCTTCCCCCTGATGACCGTGTTCGAGAACATCGAGTTCGGCCTCGAGGTGCGCGGGGTCGACAAGCGCAAGCGGCGTGAGGTGTCCGAGCGTCTGCTGGCGCTGGTGGCGCTGGAAGGCAGCGGCCCGAAGATGGTGACCGAGCTTTCGGGCGGGCAGAAGCAGCGCGTGGCCATCGCCCGGGCGCTGGCGGTGGAGCCCCGGGTGCTACTGCTCGACGAGCCGCTCTCGGCGCTCGACCTCAAACTGCGCCAGCACATGCGCACCGAACTCAAGGCAATTCAGCGCAAGACCGGCATCACCTTCATCTACATCACCCACGACCAGGGCGAGGCGCTGAACATGTCCGACCGGGTGGCGGTGATGTCCGCCGGGCGCATTCAGCAGGTCGCCGACCCCATGACGCTCTATCGCCAGCCCGCCACCGGCTTCGTGGCTGCATTCGTCGGCGAGAACAACCGCCTCCAGGCGCGGGTGATCGATTGCGAAGGCGAGCGGGTGCGCCTCGATGGCGGTGCCCTGGGCGAGCTGGCGGGGCGGGCGAGCGGTAGCGCGCGCCTGAGCAACGGCGAGGCGGCGGTGCTGTTCGTGCGCCCCGAGCATCTGCGTCCGGTGGAGCCCCAGGCCTCGGGGCCGAAGCTCGAGGGCGAGATCGAGGCGGTGCACTTCGAGGGCGCCTGGGTAATGCTCGAGACGCGCCTGGTCGCCTCGGGCGAGAAGCTGCGCGTGCAGCTCGGTCATGAGCTGTCGCGCAGCCAGGCCGATACCCTCTCGGTGGGCCAGCGGCTCGTCTTCGGCTTCGATCCGGCCGATGCCGTGGTGCTGCCCGACGACGGCAGCCCGGTGGTGGACGAGGAGACCGGCGAGGTGGTGGAAGGGCGCCCGGCGGCTGCGGGGGGTGCCCATGTTTAGGCAACTGCGGGCCCGCTTCGGTGGGCCGCTGGCGATGGCCATCGTCACTCTGCTGGGCATCTGGCTGATCGTGATGGTGACCCTGCCGCAGCTGCAGATGATCGAGTACTCGCTGCGGCCCAACCTGCTGCCGGCGCAGATCGGTGGGCCCGACGACCGGCTCACCCTGGCCAACTACGCCACCCTGTTCAACAACGACATCCACCGCACCATCTTCTTCAAGACCATCTGGTCGAGCGTGCTGGTCACGCTGCTGACGCTGGCGGTGAGCTATCCGCTGGCCTGGTACCTGGCCAAGGTGGCGACCCCGCGGCAGGCGGCGCTGTGCATCCTGCTACTGATCATTCCGTTCTGGATCAACGAGATCCTGCGTACCTACTCGTGGTTCATCATCCTGGCGTTTCGTGGCCCGCTCAACGAGATGCTGATGATGCTGGGACTGATCGATCGGCCCATCCGCTTCCTCAGCGGCAACGGCGGGGTGATGGTGGGCATGGTCTACGCCTATATCCTGTTCATGGTGTTCCCGGTCTACAACGCCATCGAGAGCCTCGACGACAACCAGGTGCGTGCCGCCCGGGATCTCGGTGCCGGCACCGTGCGCACTCACCGCCGTATCGTCATTCCCCACGCCAAGCCGGGCATCGCCACCGGTTGCATCATGACCTTCATGCTGGCAGCGGGCAGCTACGCGGTGCCGGCGCTGCTCGGCTCGCCGGGCAGCCGCTGGTTCACCCAGATCATCTACAACTGGTTCTTCGAGGGCGGCAACTGGAACCAGGGCGCGGCCTATGCCTTCCTGCTGCTGGTGCTGTGTATCGGCTTCATGTCGTTGATCATGAAGGTCTTCAAAGTGGGTTTGGGGGATATCGGCAAATGAGTTCGCAACGCTTCCTCGCCTTCGGCCTGCGCTTCTACGTGGTGATCTTCTTCATCTACCTGTTCCTGCCACTGATCATCATGGCGGCGGCCACTTTCAACGACAGCCGCTTCCCCACGGTGACGCCGTGGGACGGCACCACGCTGCGCTGGTTCGGCGAGCTCGCCGCCGACCGCGGCATGTGGCAGGCGCTGCGCAACAGCCTGATCGTGGCCGCCGGGGTGCTGGTCGTGGCGGTGCCCATCGGTATCGCCACGGCGCTGTTCCTCAATACCGTGACCAGTCGTGCCAAGCCGTTCCTGTACGCCCTGATCCTCTCGCCGCTACTCACGCCCGGCGTGATCATCGGCATCTCCACGCTGATCTTCTGGCGTCAGTTCGGCGTCAGCGGCGGCATCTTCCTCACCGTGCTGGGTCAGGCCACCTTCATCGCCGCCTACGTGATGCTGATGGTCACTGCCCGCCTGCAGCGCTTCGACCGTACCATGGAGCGCGCGGCGCTGGACCTCGGCGCCAGCCAGTGGCAGATGTTCCGGCGCATCCTGCTGCCGTACCTCAAGCCGGCGCTCTACTCGGCGGCGGTGATCGCCTTCCTGCAATCCTTCGAGAACTACAACACCACGCTGTTCGTGGTGGGCTACGACACCACGCTGACGGTCTACATCGCCTCCAAGGTGCGCACCGGTTTGACGCCGGCGGTCAACGCCCTGGGGCTGATCCTGATCCTGGTGACGATCGCGTTCGCGGCTATCTACGAACTCAAGCGGCGGCGCGAGGCCGCGCGTGCAGTGCAAGGGGTGTAACTGGTGTAGCTGGTGTAACTAACAGGACAGGGGCGGCCGCAAGGCCGCCCCTGTCCTCGTGTAACGCTTCCTCGTTTTCTCATCGAACGTCGAATTTCCGGACTCGACCAAAGTCTAGTCGGGCGAGCCTTTCTGTTTTCTAGACTAACTACCATACTAGTTGTATCAGGTGGCGGCAGCGCCTCTTCGCATGCGACTCGGGATAGATACATGAACAAGACCCTACAAACGCTATGGCAGGAGACCCGCGAGAGCGACTCGGTCCGCCAGCGGCTCTATCAGGTACTGCGCCAGTCGATCATCCGTATGGTGCTGGAGCCCGGCCAGGCGCTCTCCGAGAAGGAGCTCGCCGATGCCTTTTCCGTCAGTCGTCAGCCGGTGCGGGAAGCCTTCATCCGGCTCTCCGAGGCGGGGCTGGTGGAAGTGCGTCCGCAGCGAGGCACCTATGTGGTGCGAATCTCGCGCCAGGCCGTGCTGGAAGCGCGCTTTCTTCGTGAGGCGGTGGAAGTGGCAATCGCCCGGGCGGCGGCCGAGAAGGGGCTGGCGCCCCCGGTGCTGAGGGAGCTGAACGAGCTGATCGAGCGCCAGCGTGGCTGCATCGAACCCGCCGACCATGACCGCTTCTACCTGCTCGATGAAGCCTTTCACCGCACCATGGCGCTGGAGGTAGGCAACACCATGGCGTGGCGAGTGATCGAGGACGTCAAGGCGCAGTTGGACCGGGTGCGTTATCTGAGCATCCCGGACTCGACGCCCATCGCCAAGCTCACCGATCAGCACCAGGCCGTGGTAACGGCCATTGCCGCACGCCAACCGGAGCAGGCCGCCCAGGCCATGGCCATACACCAGCGCGAAATCCTGCTCTCCCTGCCGGAGCTGGAGCGGCGTTTCCCGACGATGTTCGAGGCGAGCACCGTCTCGGCCACCCTGGCCGAAGCCTGAACCAGGCATGGGACGCCGCAGCGCCATCATGGCCGGCGCTGCGGCGTTCGAACTCGGCCGTTGCAGTGGCCAATCCACAGTAATAACAAGACTCAGGAGCCCGTCATGAAAGTCCAGATCCTCGTTCCCGCGCTGGCACTGCTGCTGGCCGGCAATGCCGCCCAGGCGGCCTACCAGCTCAATCTCTCTTCCGCACTCAGTTCCCAGGACCCCATCGTGCAGGCCATGGAGAGTGCCAGTGAGGCGATTGCAGAGCGCTCGGAAGGCGAGCTGACCGTGCGCGTCTTCCCCAACAGCCAGCTCGGTTCCGACGAGGATGTGGTCGAGCAGATCCGCAGCGGCGCCAACATCGCCATTCTGATCGATGCCGGCCGACTCTCCGAGTACCAGCCGGAGTTGGGCATTCTCAGCGCGCCCTACCTGGTCGAAGACCATGCCGACTACGACCGGATTACCTCGTCCGAGCTCTACCAGGAGTGGGTCGAAGGGCTGGCCGACAACAGCGGCCTGCGCCTGCTCAACTACAACTGGTTCCAGGGCTCGCGTCACATGCTGACCAAGAAACTCGTGGAAACGCCCGATGACCTGCGCGGTGTGCGTGTGCGCACCATCAACTCGCCGGTGTGGCTGCGTACCATCGAGTCGATGGGCGCCACGCCCACGCCGCTGCCCTGGTCGGAGGTCTACTCCGCGCTGCAACTGGGGGCAATCGACGGCGCCGAGGCGCAGCTCACCGCTGCCGAGGGCCAGAATCTGCATGAGGTGATCACCCACATTGCGCTGACCGGCCATATCCACCTGATGACCGGCATCGCCACCTCCGAGCAGTGGTATCAGTCGCTGCCGGAGGAGTTGCGCACCATTCTCGACGAGGAACTGCAGCGCGCGGGCGAGGAGGCCAGCCAGGCCACCGCCGCAGCCCAGGACGCCGTGCGCGAGCGCATGGAGGCGGAGGGGGTGACCTTCACCGAGGTGGACGTCGAGCTGTTCCGCGAGCGCGTCGGCGGCGTCTACGACGAACTCGGTTACGGCCAGTATCGCGACCAGTTGACCGCGGGAGAGTGAGCCTGACGGCCCTTGTCGCCTCGGCGGCAGGGGCCGGTCGACTCGCACGCATTCCATGGAATCGGCCGGAGGCGCTCCGGCACCGAGGATCTTCGACATGTGGTACTGGTACGACCGACTCGAGGCCTGGCTCGCCGTTGTGCTGCTGGGCGCGACGTCCCTGACGCTGCTGGCAAGCTCCACGGCGCGGGCCATCGGCCAGCCCTTCGCCGGCGGCGCCGAGCTGGCCCAACTGCTGTTCATCTGGACCGCCGTGCTGGGCGCCGACATCACCCTGCGCCACGGCGGCCAGGTGCGCATCGACGCCCTGGCGATCCGCCTGCCGCTGCCCTTGCAGCGCCTGGTCACCGGGCTGTGCCTGGTGCTGATGCTGGGCTTTCTGGCTCTGCTGGTGCGCTACGGCTTCCCCCTGGCGTTTTCCAACTGGCAGCGCCCGATGGGTGTGGCCGGACTGAGCTACGGCTACATCACCCTGGCGCTGCCGGTAGGGGCCAGCCTGATGATCGTCTCCCTGCTGCGCCGCGTGGCGGCCAAGGGCATCGTGATGAGCCTGGCGCCGGACACCGAGATCGTGGAGAAACACTCATGACCGCCGCGCTGCTGCTGGGCCTGGGGTTGGTGCTGATGGCCATCGGCATGCCCGTGGCCTTCGCCATCGGCATTGCCGGGTTCACCTACTTCTTCCTGCCCGACACCTTCCTGCCGACCAACATCGGCGTGCAGCGCATCGTTTCGGCGACCCAGTCGTTCCCGCTGCTGGCGGTGCCGCTGTTCATCTTCATCGGCCATCTGATGAACGCCAGCGGCATCACCCCGCGCCTGATCCGGCTCTCCACGCTGCTGGCCGGCTGGATGAGCGGCGGCCTGGCCCAGGCCAGCATCGTGCTCAGCACGCTGATGGGCGGGGTGTCGGGCTCGGCGGTGGCCGACGCCGCCATGCAGTCGCGGGTGCTGGGGAAGGGCATGATCCAGCAGGGCTACACCCCTGGCTTCTCCGGTGCGGTGCTGGCCATCGGCGGGCTGATCACTGCCACCATTCCGCCGAGCATCGGGCTGATCCTCTACGGCTATCTCGGCGAGGTCTCCATCGGCAGGCTGTTCATCGCCGGCGTGGTGCCCGGCTTCCTGTTGATGGTGGCACTGATGGTGACGACCTTCTTCGTCGCCAAGCGCCGCGGCTATGCGCCGGTGCGCGAAACGCTGCCGAGCGGTCGTGAGGTGCTCGCCGCCGCGCGCAGCAGCATCTGGGCGCTGCTGTTCCCGGTGTGGCTGCTGGTGGGCATCCGCTATGGCCTGTTCACCCCCACCGAGGCGGGCGCCTTCGCCGTGGCCTATGCGCTGCTGGTGGGCTGCGTGATCCACCGCGAGATGGGCCTGCGCGAGATCCTCGCGGCGATGCACGCCAGCGTGCGCGACATCGGCATGATCATGCTGATCATCATGTTCTCGGGAATCATCGGCTACGTGGTCTCCTTCGAGCGGGTGCCGCAGACCATCGCCGAGCTGACCCTGGGCGTCTTCTCCAGTCCCACTACGCTGCTGCTCACGCTCGCCGTGCTGCTGGTGCTGCTCGGCATGCTGCTCGAGGCCACCGTGGTGGTGATGCTGCTGACGCCGATCCTGGTGCCGGTGATCAAGGCCGCCGGCATCGATCCGGTGCACTTCGGCCTGCTGATGATGACCCTGGTGACCTTCGGCGGCATGACGCCACCGGTGGGCATCTCGATGTACACCGTGTGCGGCATCCTGCGCTGTTCCTTCTTCGACTACAGCCGCGAGCTGCTGCCCTTCGCCCTGGCGGTGTTCGCGGTGGTGCTCGGCATCATCTTCTTCCCCGACATCGTGCTGTTCCTGCCCAACTGGCTGATGGGCTGAGCATGAACCAGCGATAACTATGGAGGGTTCAATGGCCTTCACCGACAAGATCACCTTCATGGGGCCGGACTTCCTGCTCGAGAACGAGCCGGCGCGTCGGCTCTACCACGAGCATGCCGCCGCCATGCCGATCTGCGACTACCACTCGCACCTGAGCCCGCAAGAGATCGCCGGCGACATGCGCTTCGACAATCTCACCGAGCTGTGGCTCAAGGGCGACCATTACAAGTGGCGGGCGATGCGCATCGCCGGCATCGAGGAGCGGCGCATTACCGGCGAGGCGAGCGACCGCGAGCGCTTCCAGGCCTGGGCCGAAACGGTGCCGCACTGCCTCGGCAACCCGCTCTACCACTGGACCCACCTGGAGCTGCGCCATCCGCTGGGCATCGAGAACACGCTGCTCTCGCCGGCCACCGCCGAGGAGATCTGGGCGACCGCACGCGAGCGCCTGGCCACGCCGCAGCTGAGCGCACAGGGCATTCTCGAGCGCTTCGCCGTGCGCACCGTCTGCACCACCGACGATCCGGTGGACGATCTTGCGCTGCACCGGCGCCATGTCGAAAGCGGGGCGGCGCCCGCCATGCTGCCGACCTTCCGCGCCGACACCGTGCTCAAGATCGAGCAGGCCGGCTTCGTCGACTACCTGGGCGAGCTGGAGCGCGCCAGCGGGGTGACTATTCGCGGCTATGACGACCTGCTAGCGGCTCTCTACCAGCGCCTCGAGCACTTCGCCGCCCACGGCTGCTGCCTCTCCGACCACAGCCTGGAGAAGCCGGCGTTCGTCGCGCCGCCGAGCACGGCCGAGCTCGACCGGCTGATCGAGCGCCGCCGCCAGGGCAGAACTCTCACTGGCGACGAGAACGCCGCCTTCACAACCGCGGTGCTGCTGTGGCTGGGGCGTGAGTACGCCCGCCGCGGCTGGGTGATGCAGCTGCACCTGGGCGCGCTGCGCAGCCTGAGCCAGCGTGGCCTGGCCGAGATCGGCGCCAACAGCGGCTTCGATGCCATCGGCGACGTGACCTACGCCGAGCCGCTGGCGGCGATTCTCGATGCGCTGGACCGTGAGCGGGCGCTGCCGCGCACCGTGGTCTACAACCTCAACCCGCGCGACAACGAGATGCTGGCGAGCCTGGTCGGCTCGTTCGCCAGCGACGGCATCCCCGGCAAGCTGCAGTTCGGCGCCGCCTGGTGGTTCAACGACCAGCGCGACGGTATCGAGCGCCAGCTCGTCACCCAGATGAACTTCGGCCTGCTGCGCCATTTCGTCGGCATGCTCACCGATTCGCGCAGCCTCTTGTCGTTCTCCCGCCACGACTACTTCCGCCGCATCTTCTGCCAGATGCTCGGCGCGCAGATCCAGCGCGGCGAGCTGCCGGGGGATCTCGATCGTATCGGCGAGCTGGTGCGAGCGGTGTGCTACGACAACGTGCAGCGCTATCTCTTCGAGCGATGAGCCGAGCCCCTGATGCCAAGCCCTTATCCCCATGACTGCGACGGAACACCCATGAAAATCAGCGACGCCTATGTGATCGTCACCTCGCCGGGGCGCAACTTCGTCACCCTCAAGATCGTCACCGAGTCGGGCACCTACGGCATCGGCGACGCCACCCTGAATGGCCGCGAGATGGCGGTGGTGGCCTACCTCGAGGAGCACGTGATTCCCGCCCTGATCGGGCGCGACGCCAGCCGCATCGAGGACATCTGGCACTACCTCTACCGCGGCGCCTACTGGCGCCGGGGGCCGGTGACCATGGCGGCGGTGTCGGCGGTGGACCTGGCGCTGTGGGACATCAAGGCCAAGGCAGCGGGCATGCCGCTGTACCAGTTGCTCGGCGGCAAGAGCCGCGAGCGGGTGATGACCTATGCCCACTGCACCGGCAAGGACATCGAAGGTTGCCTGGCCGAGGTGGAAAAGCACGTTAAGCTCGGCTATCGCGCCGTGCGCGTGCAGGCCGGCGTGCCCGGTATTCCGACCATCTACGGTGTCGCCAAGCGCGAGGGCGAGCGCTACGAGCCGGCGGACTCCGAGCTGCCCGCCGAACACGTGTGGAGCACCGAGAAGTACCTCAACCACGTGCCCAAGCTGTTCGCCGCGGTGCGCGAGCGCTTCGGCGAGGAGCTGCACGTGCTGCACGACGTGCACCACCGGCTCACCCCCATCGAGGCGGCGCGGCTGGGCAAGGCGGTGGAGCCCTACCACCTGTTCTGGCTCGAGGACTGCGTGCCGGCCGAGAACCAGGAGAGCTTCCGCCTGATTCGCCAGCACACCACCACGCCGCTGGCGGTAGGGGAGGTGTTCAACTCGATCCACGACTACCGCGAGCTGCTCGAGAACCAGTGGATCGACTACGTGCGCACGCCGCTCTCCCACGGCGGCGGCATCACTCACGTGCGGCGCATCGCCGACCTGGCCGCGCTCTATCACGTGCGCACCGGCTTCCACGGGCCGACGGACCTGTCGCCGGTGTGCCTGGGCGCGGCGGTGCACTTCGACACCTGGGTGCCCAACTTCGGCATTCAGGAGCACATGCCCCATACCGCGGAGACCGACGCCGTGTTCCCCCACGACTACCGCTTCGAGGACGGTCACTTCCTGGTCGGCGAGGCGCCGGGGCACGGCGTCGACATCGACGAGACCCTGGCCAAGCAGTACCCCTACAAGCGTGCCAGCCTGCCGGTCAACCGGCTGGAAGACGGCACGCTGTGGCACTGGTGAGGAGAGCGCAGCGATGAAAGCCTTTCAGGTCAACGCACCGCTGGACTATGCCGTCGTCGAGACCGAGGCGCCCCGTGCCGCTGCCGGCGAGGTGCTGGTGAAGGTGGCCTTCGCCGGAATCTGCGGGTCCGACATGCACATCATCCACGGCGACAATGCCTTCGTGCGCTTCCCGCGCATCACCGGGCACGAGTTCGCTGGCACGGTCGCGGCGCTGGGAGAGGGCGTCGAGGGCATCGAGATCGGCGCCCGGGTGTGCATCGACCCGGTGGTCAGCTGCGGGCGCTGCTACCCGTGCCGCATCGGTCGGCCCAACGTGTGCAGCGCACTGCAGGTGATCGGCGTGCACCGCGACGGCGGCTTCGAGGAGTGGGTCAACGTGCCGGCGGCCAACGTCCATCCGCTGCCCGATGGCCTGGGGCTGGAAGCCGGCGCGCTGGTGGAGCCCTATTCCATCGCCGCCAACGTGCTGGAGCGGATGCAGCCGCTGCGCGGCGACCGCCTGCTGATCTACGGTGCCGGGGTGATCGGCCTGACCATCCTGCAGATGGCTCGCGCCCTGGGCCTCGAGGACATCACCGTCATCGACCTGATCGAGGAGCGCCTGGTCACGGCCCGCGAGCTCGGCGCCACGCGCACCTGGCACGGCAAGGAGGACGTCGAGGCCGCCGCCCACGAGCTGACCGGCGGCGAGGGCATGCCGCTGATCGCCGATGCCGCCTGCGTGCCGGCGTTGCTGCCGCAGATGCTGCGCATCGCCTCGCCGGCGGGGCGTATCGGCCTGCTCGGCTTCAACCCCACCCCCAGCGACCTGGTGCAGCTGGAGGTGATCAAGAAGGAGCTGACCCTGGTCGGCTCGCGGCTCAACAACCGCAAGTTTCCGGAGGTGCTCGAGCGCATGGCCTCGGGGCGTCTCGATCCGCTGGCGCTGGTCAGCCATCGCCTGCCCTTCGACGACATGCCCGGCGCCATCCACATGCTCGATCACCATCCCGAAAGGGCTCGCAAGGTGCTGATCGGCATTGGTGCCGACACCGGCTCCTGAGCCAGCTCGAGGCGACAGCGGCATCGCAATCTCGCGATGCCCCATAACAGCAACAACAGGAGCTAACGCCATGTTCAAACGACTCGTCACCGGCGCCGTCCTCGGGGCGGCTCTCATCGGCAGCCAATCCCTTCTGGCTGCCGAGGTCACGCTGCGCTTCGGCCACCTGGCCAATGAGCAGAACATCTGGCATCAGGCCGCCGAACGCTTCAAGGAGCTGGTCGAGGAGAACTCCGACGGCCGTATCGAGGTGCTGCTCTATCCCAACGAGCAGCTTGGCAACGAGATGGATCTCATCAACAGCATCCAGCTCGGCACCGCCGACATGACCATCACCGGCGAGAGCCTGCAGAACTGGGCGCCCAAGGCGGCAATGATGGCGGTGCCCTATGCCTTCCGCGACGCCGAGCATCTGCGCCAGGCGGTGGAGAGCGAGATCGGCGAGCAGATCGAGGCGCAGATCACCGAGCGCGCCAACCTGGTGCCGTTGGCCTGGTTCGAGCGCGGTCCGCGGGAGCTGACCTCCAGCCGACCGATTCGGCATCCCGACGACCTCGACGGCATTCGCCTGCGGGTGCCCAACGTGCCGCTGTTCGTCAGCACCTGGGAGGCGTTGGGTGCGCGCCCCACGCCGATGGCCTTCAGCGAGGTGTTCACCGCTCTGCAGCAGAACACCATTCAGGCCCAGGAGAACCCGCTCAGCCTGATCGAGAGCGCCAGCTTCAACGAAGTGCAGGACTACGTGAACCTGACCGGCCACGTGCGCAGTTGGATCTACGTGGTGATCGGCCGCAACCGGCTCGAGAGCATGCCGGAGGAGCTGCAGCAGATCGTGCGTGAGGCAGCCCAGGAGATGCAGGCCTATCAGGCCGAGCTGTTCGAGGAGGACCAGCAGCGCCTGGAGCAGGCCCTGCAGGAGCGCGGCATGGAGTTCGTCGAGGTCGACACCGAGGCCTTCGCCGAGAAGGCGCGACCGGCGGTGGAAGCGGCCCTCAATGACGAGCAGCGTGAGCTGTTCGACGCTATCCAGAACCTGTGAACCGAACGGGCGGGCCATGCCCGCCCATTCCTCCCGATTTGGCGAACCCCCAGCGAGGAGCGCCTATGGATATTTCCCCACAGCGCAGCGAGGACGAAGTAGCGCGTGACGGTCAGGAGGTCGTGGCCAGTCTCGAGGCGCTGTCCGCCGTGCCCGGTTTTCAGGGGCTTCTGGGTCGTGTCATCGGCTGGGTGGATCGTCTGTTCATGCTGCTCGCCAATCTGGCACTCATCGCCATCGCCGTGACCGTGGTGCTGCAGATTTCGGGCCGGCTGTTTCTGCCGTTCGCCCTGTCCTGGACCGAGGAGCTGTCGCGCTACCTGTTCATCTACATGGTGGCGCTGGCGGCCGGGGTGGCGATACGCCGCCATCGGCACGTCAACGTCGAGCTGTTCCATCACCTGCTGGGGTTGCGTGCACGCGCCGTCTATCAGGCGCTGATCTGCCTGCTGATCGGCGGCTTCGCCCTGATGGTGCTGCCAGCGGCGTGGCAGTTCGCCCAGAACGGCGCCTGGCAGACCTCGCCCACTCTGAGGGTGCCCATGCTCTATATCTTCTTCTCCACCGTGGTGCTGTTCGCCCTGGTGCTGTTCTACAGTTTCCTCGGCTTCTGCGAAGGCCTGCTGGCGGCGTGGCGCCCACACGTTGATAGCGACCGCGAGGAGGCGTCATGGAAGTGATGGTGCTGTTCGGCGTGTTCCTGCTGCTGCTGGTGCTGGGCCTGCCCATCGCCTTCGCGCTGGGCATCTCGTCGCTCGCCTACCTGCTGCTGGAAGGCATCTCGCTGACCATCGTGCCGCAGCGCATGTACTCGGGCATCGATACCTTCGTGCTGCTGTGCATTCCCGGCTTCGTGCTGGCGGGCAACCTTATGAACGTGGGCAATATCACCGAGCACATCGTGCGCTTCTCCAACGCCGTGGTCGGCCATATCCGCGGCGGGCTGGGTCTGGCCAACGTGGGCGGCTCGATGATCTTCGGCGGCATCTCCGGCACCGCGGTGGCCGATGCCGCCAGCATCGGCTCGGTGATGATCCCCGGCATGGCGCGCTCCGGCTACGACAAGCCCTTTGCCGCCGCCGTTACCGCCGCCTCGTCGACTATCGGCCCGATCATTCCGCCCAGCGTGCCGATGATCATCGTCGGCTCGCTGGCGGGCGTCTCGGTGGGACGCATGTTCCTGGCCGGGGCCGTGCCCGGCCTGCTGCTGGGCGTGGCGATGATGATCACCGTCTATCTACTGGCGGTGAAGCGCGGCTACCCCAAGGGGCGCCGTGCCACCCTGCGTGAGCTGCTGCGCGAGGGGCGAACCGCCTTCTGGGCGCTGCTGATGACGGTGATCATCCTCTACGGCATCATCGGCGGCTTCTTCACGCCCACCGAGGCTTCCATCGTCGCCAGCCTCTATGCGCTGGTGGTGGGCATGTATGTCTACAAGGGGCTGACCTGGCGCAAGCTGCCGTCCATTCTCACCGACACCGTGCTGACCTCGTCGGCGCTGCTGCTGCTGGTGGGCCTGGCCAACCTGTTCGGCTGGATCCTCACCAGTCAGCAGATCCCCCAGACCATCGCCGCCCTGATCATGGCGATCAGCGACAACCCCATCGTGGTTATCCTGATCCTCAACCTGATCCTGCTGTTCGTCGGCGCCTTCATGGAGACCATCGCCGCGCTGATCATCCTGTTCCCGGCGCTGCTGGGAGTGGCCACCGGGATCGGCATGGACCCGGTGCACTTCGCGGTGATGGCGGTGCTCAACCTGATGATCGGCCTGACCACGCCGCCAGTGGGGGTGTGTCTGTTCGTGGTCTCGGGCATCGGCAAGCTGCAGATGCTCACCGTGGCCCGCGCCATCCTGCCGTTTCTGGTCTGCAATATTCTGGTACTGCTATTGGTGGCCTACGTGCCGGCCATCTCGCTGTGGCTTCCCGACCTGTTGATGGGGACAAGATGAACGACGTGAAACGTATCGCCGCCGCCGCGCCGACCGGCCGCATAGGCATCGTCCACCTGGGGCTGGGGGCATTCCACCGCGCCCACCAGGCGGTCTACCTGGAGCGCTATCGGCAGCGCAGCGGCGACGGTGCCTGGGGAGTTTGCAGCGCCAACCTGCGCGGCGGCGTGGCGCTGGTGGATGCCCTGCGCGACGCCGGCTGCCGCTACCACGTGGCCGAATATGCCGACAGCGATACCGTCACCCTGCGCGAGATCGGCGTGATCGAGCAGGCCCTGTTCACCGGCCGGGACCTGGCGGGGGAGTGGGGGCGCGATCTCGCGTCGCTGCTGGCGCGCATGGCCTCGCCCGAGACGCGTATCGTCACCCTGACGGTGACCGAGAAGGGCTATTTCCTGAGCCCCGCCGAGGGCAACCTGCTGCGTGACGACCCGCTGATCGCCCATGACATCGACCAGCCCCAGGCACCGCGCACCGCGCCGGGCATCCTGGTCGAGGCCCTGGCTCGGCGGCGCAGTGCGGGCGTCCCGCCGTTCACGGTGCTGTGCTGCGACAACATGCCGAACAACGGCCAGCGCACGCGGGCGGCGGTGGTACAGCTCGCCGCCTGTCGCGACGCCGAGCTTGCCGCCTGGATCGAGCGCGAGGTGGCGTTTCCGTGCAGCATGGTCGACCGCATCGTGCCGGCCATGACCGCGGCCGACTTCGCCCGCCTGGCCGAGCTGGGCGTCGAGGACCTCAACGCCGTGGTGGGCGAGGCCTTCTCGCAGTGGGTGGTGGAGGACGATTTCCCCCTCGGCCGACCCGACTGGGAAGCCGAAGGGGTGGAGATGGTCACCGATGTGGCACCGTTCGAGACCATGAAGCTACGCATGCTCAACGGCAGCCACTCGCTGCTTGCCTACCTGGGCGCGCTGGACGACATCGAGACGGTGTTCGATGCGGTTAGCCGCGACGACCTGGTGGCGCTGCTGCGTCGCTACATGCTGTGCGAGGCGGAGCCGACCCTGGCGATGCCCGAGGGCACCGACCTGGTGGCCTATGCGGACTCCCTGCTGGTGCGCTTCGGCAACGACAGCCTGCGCCACCGTCTGCAGCAGATCGCCATGGACGGCTCGCAGAAGCTGCCCCAGCGCTGGCTGCATGGCGCCCTGGCGCGGCTCGAAGCGGGGGGTGAGGTACCGTGCACCGCGCTCGGTTTGGCGGCCTGGATCCGCTATACCGCCGGAAGCAATCTGCACGGCAATGACCATGTCGTCGACGACCCCATGGCGGGCACCTTCAGGCTGCTGCACGAAACCCACGGTGAGAATGTCGAGGCGCTAGTGCCGGCCTTTCTCGAGCTCGATGCCGTGGTGCCACCGGCGCTGGCCGAGCACGCCGGCTTTACGGCGGCGGTAGTGGCGGCCTATTGCTGCCTGACGACGTATGGCCTCGCTGCCGCGCTTGCACGGCTCGATGCCCCCACCTGATAGGGAGAGGTTCGTCATGGAATATACCTGGCGCTGGTTCGGCCCCGGCGATCCGATCACCCTCAACGAGATTCGCCAGACCGGTGCCACCGGCATCGTCACGGCGCTCCACGAGATACCCAACGGCACGGCCTGGCCGGTGGATGCCATCGCCGGGCGCAAGGCGGAGATCGAGGCCGCGGGGCTGACCTGGTCGGTGGTGGAGAGCGTGCCGGTGCACGAGGCGATCAAGCAGGGCACACCCGAGCGCGAGCGCTACATTGCCGCCTACCGGGAGACCCTGCGCAATCTGGCGGCCTGCGGCATCGACATCGTCTGCTACAACTTCATGCCGGTGCTGGACTGGACCCGCACCGACCTGGCCTGGCGCCTGCCGGACGGCGGCCTGGCGCTGCGCTTCGACCAGACGGCCTTTGCCGCCTTCGATCTCTACCTGCTGCAGCGCCCCGGCGCCGAGGCCGAGTACAGCGAGGCCGAACGAACCGAGGCCAGGCGCTACCTCGAGAGCCTCGATGCCGCCGGGCGCGAAGCGCTGATCGATACCATCATCGCCGGCCTGCCGGGGGCCGAGGAGCACTATACCCTGGCGCGTTTCCAAGAGGCGCTGGACGGCTATGCCGATATCGATGCCGAGCGCCTGCGCGAGAATCTCGGCCACTTCCTGCGCGCCATCGTGCCGGTGGCCGAGGAGGCCGGCGTGCGGCTGGCGATCCATCCCGACGACCCGCCGCGGCCGCTGTTCGGTCTGCCAAGGGTGGTCTCCACCCCGGACGATGCCCAGTGGCTGCTCGATGCCGCCCCGAGCGAGGCCAACGGCCTGACCCTGTGCACCGGCTCCTACGGCGTGCGCGAGGACATCGACCTGGCCGCCATGGCGCGCCGCTTCGGCCCGCGCATCTACTTTGCCCATCTGCGCTCGACCCGGCGCGAGGCCGATCCGCTTACCTTCCACGAGGCGCATCATCTCGGTGGCGACGTCGACATGGTGGCGGTGATCGCCGCGCTGGTGGCGGAGGAGCGGCGCCGCGAGCGCGAGGGCGGCCCGCGGCTGCCGCTGAGACCGGATCACGGCCACCACATCCTCGACGACCAGCGCCGCGACACGCGCCCCGGCTACCCGCTCTATGGCCGCTTGAAGGGGCTTGCCGAACTACGCGGCGTGGAGCTGGCGGTGCGCCGCTTGCTGAGCTGAGCGCAGCCGCCCAATCCAAGGCGCTAGCGGGCGCCCTTATCCAGCTCGGCCTCGAGCGCGGTCAGCTGCTCGCGGCTCGGCAGGCCTTCCATGTCGCCCACCACCTGCACTGCCAGCGAGCCGATCAGGTTGCCGCGGCGTACCGCTTCCCACGGGGAGCGACCGTCGAGCAGGGCGCTGACCGCTCCCACGGCGAAGCCGTCGCCGGCGCCCACCGTGTCCACCACCTCGTCCACCGCGAAGCCGGGCACGCTGAAGGTCTCGAGCTTCCCACCCAGGCTGCCGCGGTAGAAGCTGCCTTCCGGGCCGAGCTTGATGATCACCGCCGAGGCGCCGCGTTCGAGATAGAAATCGGCGATGGCCTCGGGCGTGTTCTGACCGGTCAGCAGACGCCCCTCGGCGAGGCCCGGCAGCACCCAGTCGGAGAGGGCGGCAAGGGCGTTGAGGGTGTCGCGCATCTCGGCCTCGCTCTTCCACAGGCTGGGGCGCAGGTTGGGGTCGAACGAGATGCTGGCGCCGACCTGGCGGGCCTGGGCCAGCATGTGCCGGGAGAGATCGCGGGCGCTGGGCGACAGCGCCGGGGGAATGCCGGTGGCATGCAGGTGGCGCAGGGCAGTGAAGTCCACCTCGGCGGCGTCCTTCGGCGAGAGGTGGCTGGCGGCGCTGCCGCGGCGAAAGTACTCCACCCGTGGGTCGGCGCCGCCCAGGGCGCGCTCCTTGAACAGCAGGCCGGTGGGGTGGTCGGGGTCTACGCCGAGATGACGGCAGTTCAACCCCTCGGCTTCGAGTGTATGGCGAATGAAGGTGCCGAAGCTGTCGGCCCCCACGCGGCTCAGCCAACCGACATGAAAACCCAGCCGGGCGAGACCGATGGCCACGTTGGTGTCGGCGCCGGCAATCCGGCGCTGGAAATGCTCCACCTCGGCCAGGTGGCCGGGCGCATCGGCAACGAACAGGGTCATCGCCTCGCCGAAGGTGAGGATCTCCGGGCTCGGCGCCTTTCTTGAATCAGGGTTTGAGTGGCTCATGGTCATCTCGCTCGTTGTTGGGAACGTTACCATTCGAATGGGCGATGATTGTCAGTCTGGAACACTTGGTTTGGGAGTTCAGCCGGTGAGGCGCGTGGAGCCCCGCGCTATCAGTCTGGGCTCGAAGCGGTGCTGTCTGGGCTCGGCGGCGGCCTGGCTGACGGAATTGGCCAGCAGGCTGGCGACGGCCTGCCGGCCAATCGTTTCGGTGGGCTGCGCCAGGGTGGTGATACCCGGGTCGATCAGCGCACACCAGTCGAGCTCGTCGATGCCCATCAGTCCCGTCTTGCCGAGTCGCGCGCCGAGACGCTGCAGGGCACGGGTGGCGGCCAGGGTGACCGCACCGTTGGCGCATAGCAGGGCGCGCGGCAGGTCACCCGAGCCCTTGGGGGCTGAACGCGTGAGAAAGGCCTCGATAGCGCGCGCCAGCTCATCGTCACTGGCGCTCATGGTGTAAGCCTCGCCGGCCAGCCGGCGAGCCGCCAGGCCCGCTTGAAAGTGTGCCAGGCGTTCTCGGCGCGGGCTGGCGCGCTCGGGCGGCTCGCTGAGATAGAGCAGCTCGGCGTAACCCTGCTCGGCGAGGTGGTCGAGGGCCAGGTCGATGGCTTTTGCGTTGTCGAGCCCCACCAGATCGGCCTGTACCGCGCCCAGTTCGCGGTCGAGCAGCACCAGCGGCAGGCCCTGACCGGTCAACGCCTGAAGCTCTGTGTCGGGGCTACCGGATGCATTGATGATCAATCCTTCCACCTGATAGGAGGACATCAGTGCCAGATGCGTGCGCTCCAGCTCAGGGTCGTTGTCGGTATTGCAGACGAGCAGGGAAAGGCCCTGCTCGCGGCAGGCGCGCTCCACGCCGTGCAACACCGCCACCGAGAAGGGATTGCGAATGTCCGCCACCAGCATACCGATCAGACGTGAGCGGCCCGCCTTGAGGCCCCGTGCCATCTGGTTGGGGCGATAATCGAGGCGCAGCGCGGCCGCG
This sequence comes from Billgrantia desiderata, assembly GCA_011742915.1. Taxonomy (GTDB): domain Bacteria; phylum Pseudomonadota; class Gammaproteobacteria; order Pseudomonadales; family Halomonadaceae; genus Halomonas; species Halomonas desiderata. The sequence continues at coordinate 37,117 of JAAQTN010000009.1, forward strand.
GCGATGCGCTCGCACAGCGCCGGCGAGAGCTTGTCGCGCTCGCCAGCAAAGTAGCGCGACACGCTGGTCTTGGAGGCGCCGGCTTCAAGGGCGACTTCGATGATGGTGGCGCGACGGGGCATGAGGCGTCTCGGTGCTTGGGAACGTTCCCATCATAGGTCGAGACTGTGCTAGCGACAACCGCACGACTACGGCCTGAGGTAGTGCTAACTCTCGCCCCACACGCTGCCCAGCACCTCCAGCGCCGCGGCAACCGCAGGTTCCTCGCTGCGCTCGCGGCGCCAGATGAAACACAGCGCGCAGGGCAGACGCACACCCTCGACCACCACCAGGCCGCGCTCCTGGCGCTCGGCCATGGCCAGGGCGTCGCGGGCCAGGCTCAGGCCCACGCCGGCTCGCACCAGGTCCAGCATGCACGCTTCCTGATCCACCTGGGCCACGCCGTGTGGTGTCACCCCGAGCGGGTCGAGGACGCCGCGCAGCAGGCGGTGGTGGGCCGAAAGCGTCGGCGTGACGATCCAGGGCTGAGCGGCCAGGCTCTTCCAGTCGCTGCTGGCCACCCGGCTGCCCCAGCCGGGCGGAGCCACCACATGGTAGTGAAAGTGGGTCAGCTCACGATGGGCGATTTCCGGCGCATCCGGCCCGGGACCTTCGCCGGGCGGCGCGAGGAAAAAGCCGACGTCGAGCTCGTCTCGGCGAATCCACTCCAGCACGCTGCCGCTCATGCCGTGCTGCAGCTCGGTTTCCAGCTGCGGCGCGCGTTCCACCAAGCGATGCAGAAAGGCCCCGAGGCGAATGAACTCCGGGTCGACGATGGTGCCGATGCGCAGCCGGCCGCGCAGGGTACCGTGCAGGGCACGGGCACTCTGCTCGAAGGCGGCCATGGCGGCCAGCGCCCGCTCCGCCGCGGGCAGCAGAGCGTGGCCGTCGGCGGTCAGCGCCAGGCCCTGGGGGCGACGGCGAAACAGCGTCAGCCCCAGCGCTTCCTGCAGCTGCTTGAGCTTGAGGCTGACCGCCGGCTGGGTCAGGTGCAGGCGCTCGGCAGCGCGTGAGACGCTGCCTTCACGGGCCACGGTGACGAAGGCGCGGAGCGTGGGTAAATCAGGCATGGTGGGCAGTCGGCAAGGATATAAAGGAAGCTTATATCTGGCTTTTGAATTACTCAATTGATCCTTGCCCTCGACGCGGTAGGCTAGACAGTCACAGCCGTGTGCCTGTTCGCTGGACGCACCGAAAGACGTGCCGTTCAACCGAGGGCAGCCTACGACAAGAGGGAGCACCCCATGACGCAGAACACCATCGCCCATTATATCGCCGGACAAATGACGAGCGGCGAGTCTGGCCGCCATCAGAGCGTCTACAACCCGGCCACCGGCCAGGTCACGGGCCAAGTGGCGCTGGCCTCCCGCGCCGATGTGGCGACCGCCGTGGCCGCCGCCAAGGCCGCCTTCCCGGCCTGGGCCGACACCCCGCCTATCCGCCGCGCGCGGGTGCTGTTCAAGTTCCTCGAGCTGCTCAACGCCAACAAGGACGAGCTGGCCCGCGCCATCACCCTGGAGCATGGCAAGGTCTTCACCGACGCCCAGGGCGAAGTGGCCCGCGGCATCGACATCGTCGAGTTCGCCTGCGGCATTCCGCAACTGCTCAAGGGCGACTTCACCGAACAGGTGAGCAACGGCATCGACAACTGGACCGTGCGTCAGCCGCTGGGCGTGGTGGCCGGCATCACGCCGTTCAACTTCCCGGCCATGGTGCCGATGTGGATGTTCCCGGTGGCCATCGCCGCCGGTAATACCTTCATCCTCAAGCCCAGCCCCACCGATCCCAGCGCCTCGTTGCTGATCGCCGAGCTGCTCAAGCAGGCCGGCCTGCCCGACGGCGTATTCAACGTGGTGCAGGGCGACAAGGAGTCGGTCGATGCGCTGATCGAGCATCCCGACGTGCAGGCGCTCTCCTTCGTCGGCTCCACGCCCATCGCCAACCTGATCTACGAGAACGGCGCGCGCCACGGCAAGCGTGTCCAGGCCTTGGGCGGGGCCAAGAACCACATGGTCGTCATGCCCGACGCCGACCTCGACAAGGCCGTCGACGCCCTGATCGGTGCCGCCTACGGCAGCGCCGGCGAGCGCTGCATGGCGATCAGCGTGGCGGTGCTGGTGGGCGACGTGGCCGACAAGATCGTGCCGCGCCTGGCCGAGCGCGCTCGCGCACTGAAGGTCAAGAACGGCCTCGAGCTCGACGCCGAGATGGGCCCCATCGTCACCGCCCAGGCCCACCAGCGCATTACCGGCTACATCGAGAAGGGCGTTGCCGAGGGTGCCGAGCTGGTGGTCGACGGCCGTGAGTTCGATGCTGCCACCACCGGCGACGGCTGCGGCGAAGGCTTCTGGATGGGTGGCTCGCTGTTCGACCATGTCACCCCGGAGATGACCATCTATAAGGAAGAGATCTTCGGCCCGGTGCTGGCCTGCGTGCGAGTACCCGACGTAGCTACTGCCATCCAGCTGATCAACGACCACGAATTCGGCAATGGCGTGAGCTGCTTCACCGAGAGCGGCAGCGTGGCCCGCGAGTTCGGCCGCCGCATCCAGGTCGGCATGGTCGGTATCAACGTGCCGATCCCGGTGCCCATGGCGTGGCACGGCTTCGGCGGCTGGAAGCGCTCGCTGTTCGGTGACACCCACGCCTACGGCGAAGAGGGCGTGCGCTTCTATACCAAGCAGAAATCGATCATGCAGCGCTGGTCCGACTCGATCAACGCAGGCGCAGAGTTTGCCATGCCGACTCATAAATAATCTTGGTAAGGCTAGGGCGAGCGCCATTGCCGCCAGCGAGAGGCGCCGGGAATAGGCTGTAGAGGGGGTTATTTGTCATGGGTGAGGAGCACTGCTCCGAACGGGCTGGCCATGGATGGCCAGCACCGGCCCTGCAAGCGGAGCAGGATGCGAGAGCGCCGCAGGACAAATATAGCGCCCAGGGAAGGGTTTACAGCGCCCCCTCGGCAGCCTGTTGCCGGGGTAGCCTTGAGCGATACCGCCAAGGGAAGACAAAAGCGATCTGGCTGCCGCAAGTCGGCTGCCCGGAGAGAGCACGCCATGGTAGAGCAGGAATTTGACTACATCGTGGTGGGGGCCGGCACCGCCGGCTGCCTGCTGGCCAACCGCCTCAGCGCCGACCCGGCCAACCGGGTGCTGCTGATCGAGGCGGGCGGTCGCGACAACTACCACTGGGTGCATATCCCGGTGGGCTATCTCTACTGCATCAACAACCCGCGTACCGACTGGTGCTTCAAGACCGAGCCGGACAAGGGGCTCAACGGCCGCTCGCTGATCTATCCGCGCGGCAAGACCCTGGGCGGCTGCTCCAGCATCAACGGCATGCTCTATCTGCGCGGCCAGGCCCGAGACTACGACGGCTGGGCCGAGCTGGTGGGCGACGACGACTGGCGCTGGGAGAACTGCCTGCCGGACTTCATGAAGCACGAAGACCACTACCGCCTGGACGAGGACGGCGATGCCGATGCCGCCCACCGCGACTATCACGGCCACGGCGGCGAGTGGCGGGTCGAGAAACAGCGGCTCAAGTGGGAGGTGCTCGATGACTTCGCCGAAGCGGCAGTGGAGGCGGGCATTCCGCGCACGCGGGACTTCAACCGCGGCGACAACGAGGGCGTCGACTACTTCGAGGTCAACCAGCGCGACGGCTGGCGCTGGAACGCCGCCAAGGCCTTCCTGCGCCCGGTGTGCGAAAAACGCAGCAACTTCACCCTGTGGCACTCCGCCCAGGTGCACCGCCTGCTGTTCGACACCGATGAGAGCGGCAAGCCCCGCGCCACCGGCGTCGAACTCGAACGCAACGGCAGCGTCAGCCGGGTGAAGGCGAAGCGTGAAGTGATCCTGGCCGCAGGCGCCATCGGTTCGCCGCAGCTGCTGCAGCTTTCCGGCATCGGCCCGGCCGCCCTTCTGGCCGAGCACGGCATTCCGCTGGTTCACGAGCTGCCCGGGGTAGGGGAGAACCTGCAGGATCACCTGCAGATCCGCTCGGTCTACAAGGTCACCGGAGCCAAGACCCTCAACACCCTGGCCGCCTCCTGGCTGGGCAAGGCGAAGATCGGCATGGAGTACCTGCTGCGCCGCACCGGGCCGATGAGCATGGCCCCCTCGCAGCTGTGCATCTTCACCCGCAGCAGCGACGAATACGAACACCCCAACATCGAGTATCACGTCCAGCCGCTCAGCCTCGAGGCCTTCGGCCAGCCGCTGCACGATTATCCGGCGATCACCGCCAGCGTGTGCAACCTCAACCCCACCAGCCGCGGCAGCGTGCGTATCAAGAGTCGCGACCCGCGTCAGGCCCCGGCCATCGCGCCCAACTACCTCAGCACCGAAGAGGATCGCCGCGTGGCAGCAGACTCGCTGCGGGTCACCCGGCGAATCGCCGAGCAACCGGCGTTCGCCAAGTACCGTCCCGAAGAGGTCAAGCCCGGTGTGCAGTACCAGAGCGACGAAGACCTGGCGCGTCTGGCGGGCGATATCGGCACCACCATCTTCCATCCGGTGGGCACGGCCAAGATGGGCCGCGACGACGACCCCATGGCAGTGGTGGACTCGCATCTGCGGGTGCGCGGCGTCGAGGGACTGCGGGTGGTGGACGCCAGCGTGATGCCCACCATCACCAGCGGCAACACCAATTCGCCGACGCTGATGATCGCCGAGAAGGCGGCTGCCTGGATTCTCGAATCGAGGTAACATTAACGTCACCTACACAAAATAGTGTTTGACGTGTGGGGACGAAGAGCGCAAGATGCGTGCAGTTGGTTAGCAAGTCGAACATCGCAAGTGGTTATCGAAACGCTCATGGCGTCTTGATTTCCCGGTGAAAAGTTTCTTGTTTTACCCACTGCAACTCGGGTATTTCCCGGAAAATCAATGCTATTAGAGGAATTCGATAATGGCTACCGGTACTGTCAAGTGGTTCAACGACACCAAGGGCTTCGGCTTCATCTCTCCGGACGACAACGGTGACGACCTGTTCGCTCACTTCTCCGAGATCCAGGCTGACGGCTTCAAGACTCTGCAGGACGGTCAGAAGGTCTCCTTCGACGTCACTCAGGGCAAGAAAGGCCTTCAGGCTTCCAACATCAAGGTCATTGGCTAAGCTTCGGCTTACCATGAGTTGATGTGCCACCTCGGTGGCGACGAAAGGCCCGCGCAAGCGGGCCTTTTGCGTTGCTGTGCATGCGTTTCTCGTGTGCAAGGTATATGCATTTTTGGCATTAATGAATTTCTAAAAATAACTTTTTAGAATATGCGGCAGCCTTCACAATGGCTCAGCACCTTTGTGAACGGAACCCTCGCACATGCCGCTGGATGCTTGGATCTCATTGGCCGTGGTCATGGCCGTTTTCCCTTTGATGGCCTTTTCGCGCCTCGGCCCGGACATCGTTCTGCTGGGGGCGGTCATCCTGCTGCTGACGCTCGGCATCATCGACCCGAGCCAGGCCTTGGGCGGTTTCTCCAGTACCGGTCTGTTCACCGTGGCCTTCATGTACGTGCTGGTGGCTAGCATCCGTGAGACCGGCGGTATCGACTTGATCATTCGCCATGTGCTGGGGCGTCCTCGTCGCGAGGGTGGCGCGCTGGTGAGGCTGGTGGTGCCGGTCGCTGCCCTCAGTGCCTTTCTCAACAATACTCCGGTTGTCGCTACCTATATCCCCGCCGTGCTCAGCTGGAGCCAACGCCTGAAGCTGCCGGCGCACCGGCTGCTGATGCCGCTCAGTTTCGCCTCGATCCTGGGCGGCACCGTCACGCTGATCGGCACCAGTACCAACCTGGTGGTGCATGGCCTGCTGGTGGAGCGCTATCCTGGGCTGGCGATGGGGCTGTTCGATCTTGCCTGGGTGGGGCTGCCGGTGGCCCTGATCGGAGCGCTCTATCTGATCGTCATCGCGCCGCGCCTGCTGCCGGAGCGTCGTGGTACGGCGTCGGCGTTCGAGAATCCCCGCGAGTTCACCATCGAGATGGAGGTCGACCCGAACGGCCCCTTGGTAGACCGCACCGTGGAAGAGGCCGGCCTGCGCCACCTCTGCGAGCTGTTTCTGGTGGAGATCGAGCGCGAGGGCAACGTGGTCAGCGTGGTAGGGCCGGGCGAACGGCTCAAGGGTGGCGACCGGCTGGTCTTTGCTGGCACCTCCGACGGCGCCGTGGAACTGCAGCAGATTCGCGGTCTGATGCCGTCGCGCCATGGCGAGTCGAGTCTTGAAAAAGACTTCAAGGAGCGGCGGCTGGTGGAGGCGGTGGTCTCCGACCAGTGCCAGTTCGTCGGCAAGCGCATTCGCGACGGCCACTTTCGCACGCTGTATGGCGCCGCGGTGCTGGCGGTGTGTCGGGGCGGCGAGCGAGTGGCCGGCAACCTCGGCCAGGTGCGCCTGCAGCCCGCCGACGTGTTGCTGCTGGAAGCACGCCCGCCCTTCATCGAGCGTCACCGCCAGTCGCGCGACTTCCTGCTGATCAGTCAGGTCAACGGCCAGGCGCGTCCCAAGCACGAGAAGGCCTGGCTGGCCTGGAGCATCCTGGCGGGGGTGGTGGCTCTCGCCACCTTCGGCGTGATGAGCATGATGAACGCTGCCATGCTGGGCGCGGTGCTGGTGCTGGCCACCGGCTGCTGCTCGGTGGGGGCGGCCAAGCGCGGGCTCGATACTCAGGTACTACTCACCATTGCCGCTTCCTTCGGTCTGGGCGCGGCGTTGGAGAGTTCCGGTGCGGCGGCCACCCTGGCCGGGCTGGCACTGGGTGTGGCCGACGGTAACCCCTTGCTGCTGCTGATCGGCACCTATCTGCTGGTGGCGTTGCTGACCGAGCTTGTGACCAACAACGCGGCGGCGGTGATCACCTTCCCGGTGGTCATGGCCAGCGCCGAGAGTCTTGGCGTCAATCCCATGCCCTTCGTAGTGGCGGTGATGTTCGCCGCCTCGGCCAGTTTCCTCACGCCCATCGGCTATCAAACCAACTTGATGGTGCACGGCCCCGGTGGCTACCGCTTCGGCGACTTCCTGCGCGTGGGCGGCCTACTCAACGTGCTGACGGCGATCGTCGCCCTCGTGCTGATTCCGCTGGTGTGGCCGTTCTGAGCCGCCCGGCGCTCGCCGTGGTCATGGCTTTGCGGTAGGGTGTCGGGTTGATACGAGCCACGACGAAGGAACCCGCCATGAGCCATCCCGGCGAACTGATCATCGAGCCCAGAAGCGGCCGTCCGGCCGACGCCTGCGTCTTCATTCTTCATGGCCTGGGCGCCGACGGCCACGATTTCGAGCCCCTGGTGCCGGCGCTGACGCTGAAAGAGGGGCTCGATGTGCGTTTCATCCTGCCCCATGCACCGCGGCTGCCGGTGACCATCAACGGTGGCATGGTGATGCCGGCGTGGTACGACATCTACGAGATGAGCCTCGACCGCCGTGTCGATACCCGGCAACTGGTGGCCTCGGCCGAGCGCATCCAGGCGCTGGTGCAGGAGCAGATCGACCACGGTATCGACAGCCGGCGCATCATTCTCGCCGGCTTCTCCCAGGGAGGGGCGGTGGCCTACCAGGCAGCGCTCTCCTTCCCGTCCCCGCTTGGTGGGCTGCTGGCCATGTCCACCTACTTCGCTACCGCCGAGACCATCGAGCTGAACGAAGCCAACCGCGGGCTGCCCATCGAGATTCACCACGGATCCTTCGACCCGGTGGTGCCCGAAGCGCTGGGCAAGGCCGCCCAGCAGCGCCTGCAGTCGCTGGAGTATCCGGTCAACTACCGCAGCTATCCCATGGCTCATGCGGTCTGTCCGCAGCAGGTCGGCGATATCGCCGCCTGGCTCAACGCCCGCCTGAGCTGAAACCCGTGAACGACATGGCGGCGCCACCTTCTGCCGCGCGGGCCTGCCTGCGCAGCAGTCGGCCGAACTTCTTGGTGCTGGCGCCGCTGTGCGCGGGCCTGGCGATCACCGCGGCCTGGGCCGACGGCCACGCGGTGGCTGGGTGGGATGCCCTGTTGGTGCTGCTTGGGGCACTGCTGGCTCACGCTGCAGTCAACCTGTTCAACGAGCATTATGACTTCTTCTCAGGGCTGGATGAGCTCACCGAGCGCACGCCGTTCTCAGGCGGCAGCGGAGCGCTGCTGGCGCGGCCCGAGGCCGCCCGGGCGGTGCTGGCCGCCGCGCAGGCCTGCCTGGCCGGCGTCGTCGGCATCGGCGCCTGGTTCCTGTGGCGCACGGGGCCCGCCCTGCTGCTCTACGGCCTGGCCGGGGTGGCGCTGGTGGTGGCCTATACCGGCTGGCTGACCCGCCGCCCCTGGCTCTGCCTGCTGGCGCCCGGGGTGGGCTTCGGCCTGCTGATGGTGGCGGGAGGGTACCAGGCGCTGACCGGCACGCTGAGCGGCACGGCGGTGGCGGTCGCGCTGGTGCCCACGGCCATGGTCAGCGCGCTGCTGCTGCTCAACCAGCTGCCCGACATCGAGGCCGATCGCCGGGTAGGGCGCGACCACCTGGCGATTCGCCTGGGGCCAAGGCGGGCGGCGCGGCTGGTGGCGCTGCTGATGGTCGCGGCCTTTGCCGTGGTGCCGCTGGCCTGGCTGGCCGACGCCCTGCCCGCAGGGGCCTGGCTGATGTGGCTGGCGCTGCCGCCGCTGGCCTGGCTGGTGCACGGCCTGTTGCGGCTGCCGCCCGAGGTGGAGCGGGGCGAAGTGGCGCCGCTGCTGCCGCTGATGGGGCGCAACGTGGCCGTGCTGCTGGCAAGCTTGACGCTGCTCAACCTGGGGCTCATTGCGGCGGCCTGAACGGCGTTTGCGCCCTTGGCTGTATCGACATGGCCGTGCCTGCTGGGCAAGATGGCAGCATCCGTTTCCGCTACCCCCAGGACCCCTCGATGAGCACTTCCCCGTACGCCAACCTTCCCGACGCTCAAGGTTTCTTCGGCCGCTTTGGTGGGCAGTTCATCCCGCCCGAGCTCAAGACGGTGATGGACGAGATCCACGCCGCCTACGAAGAGATTCGCGTACGCGACGACTTCCAGCAGGAGCTGGCCGAGCTGTTCGCCGACTACGTCGGCCGTCCCAGCCCGATCTTCCACGCGCGGCGCCTTTCCCAGAAGCTTGGCGGTGCCCAGCTGCATCTCAAGCGCGAGGACCTCAACCACACCGGCGCGCACAAGATCAACCACTGCCTGGGCGAGGCGCTGCTGGCCAAGTTCATGGGCAAGACCAAGGTGATCGCCGAGACCGGCGCCGGCCAGCACGGCGTGGCGCTGGCCACCGCCTGCGCCCTGGTGGGCATTCCCTGCGAGATCCACATGGGCCAGGTGGATATCGAGAAGGAGCACCCCAACGTCACCAAGATGAAGATCCTCGGCTGCAAGCTGGTGCCGGTCACGCGCGGCACGGCCACGCTCAAGGACGCGGTGGACAGCGCCTTCGAGGAGTACCTGAAGGACCCGCAGAACTTCATCTATGCCATCGGTTCGGTGGTGGGGCCGCACCCTTTCCCCAAGATGGTGCGCGACTTCCAGTCGATCATCGGCCGCGAGGCGCGCGAGCAGTTCCTGGCGCGCCACGGCCGGCTGCCCGACCACGTCACCGCCTGCGTCGGCGGCGGCTCCAACGCCATCGGCATGTTCACCGCCTTCCTCGATGACGATGCAGTCCGCCTGGTAGGCGTGGAGCCCGCGGGCGAAGGGCTCGACACGCCGCGCCACTCCGCCACCCTCACGCTCGGCAAGCCCGGCGAGATCCACGGCATGGCGTGCTATGTGCTGGAAGACGGCCAGGGCAACCCGCTGCCGGTGTACTCCATTGCCTCGGGGCTCGACTACCCGGGCGTGGGGCCGCAGCACAGCTACCTCAAGGAGCAGGGCCGCGTCGACTACGAGACCGCCACCGACGCCGAGTGCCTCGACGCCTTCCTGGCCCTGTCGCGGGTAGAAGGCATCATCCCGGCGCTGGAGAGCGCCCATGCCGTGGCCTGGGCCATGCGGGTGGCGCCCAGCCTGCCGCAGGACCACCATATCCTGATCAACCTTTCCGGCCGCGGCGACAAGGATGCCGACTACGTGGCGCAAAAGCTCGGACTCTGACAGGCTAGTAGGGGACGCCTGCCCGAAATTGGCCTTCCACGGTTGAGTCGGGCAGAATGAGTCCCAAGGTATTGGACGAGAACGTCCAATCCGTTCGCTCGATGCTGGACATTCAACACAAGGAGACTGTGATGATGCCTGATACTTCCGAGGATATCCGCCTGCCGGTGGCCTGTCCCTCATGCGGCAGCCACCTCTACCGCGTCAACCAGGTACGCAACCCCACCGATCAGGTCCACTGCGCGTCCTGCAAGCGCTATCTGTGCGACTACCACGAAGCCGTCGACATGCTCGAAAAAGTGCCCAAGGATGAGTCCGAGGCGTTGATCGAAGAGGTCGTGAACCGCCGCCATCACTGAGGCACGGTGCATGCCGCTATTTCTGGAGGTGCTATCGGCCCTGGCCATGACGGTATTGGCAGCCTTGACGCTGCTGGACCGGCATATGGTCAGGGCATGCGCCTGGTTTGTGTTCTTTGCGCTGAGCGTGGCGCTGACCTGGTGGCTCTCCGGTTTCATCTGGCTGGCGCTGCTGGAGCTGCTGCTGGGCGCCGCGCTGACCAGCCTGTTCCTGTTCCATTCACTGGGGATGCGGCGCGGCGAGATCACGCCAAGGGGGCGTCTCACGCGCTGGCGCGACCCGGTGCCGCTGACCTGGCGGCGCGGCCTGCTGCGGCTGATGCCTGCCCTGCTGGTGATGGCCATGCTGGGCATGGCGCTGGCGGCGCACCCCAACGAGAGCGGCACCGAGCCGCTGCGCCTCGGCGGGCTGGGGCTGGTCGGCCTGGGCCTGTGGGCCTTCGCGCTGCACCGCCACCTGCTGCGCCGGCTGCTGGCCTTCAATGTGATCGGCACCGGCATTTTCCTGATGCTGATGTCCCTGGTGCGTGACACCACCCCGGCGGCGGGCCATGGCCTGGTCATCACCGGGCTGGTGATTGCGCTGCTGGGTACTGCCCTTGGGTCATTGCTGATTCGCCGAATCAACGGACTCGAGGCGTTCAGCGCCGCGGCCTTCCATCCGCCAGGGCGGGGCGCCGAATGATCGAACGCCTGGGCCTGCATGTGCTTCCCCACGCCACTTCCACGGAGCTGCACTGGGTGCTGCTGGTGCTCGGCCTGCCGCTGCTGATGGGCGTGCTGGGCGCGCTGACCCGCCCGGTGCGCAGCTGGCCGGTGATCCTGGTCTGCCTGCTGCCGCTGGTGGCGCTGGCGCTGCTTTCGCGCCAGGTGCTCGACGAGGGCGCCCAGGCCTGGCTAATTGCGCTGGGCCCGCTGGAGCTGCACTGGCGGGCCAACGCCCTGACCCTGCTGCTGCTGCTGCTGACCCAGCTGCTGACGCTGACCAGTGCCGCCTACGCGCCGGCCTACCTGAGCGTGGAGATCGGCGCCCGCGTCGGCCAGGCATGGCTGTGGCCGCTGCAGGGCGCGCTGGCCAGCAGCCTGTCGCTGATCTGGCTGGCGGGAGACCTGCTTACGCTCTATATCGGCCTGGAGCTGATGGGGCTGGCGGCGGTCGGACTGATGCTGCTGCCCGGGCGGGTGGAAGCCCTGGCCGCCGGGATGCGCTACCTGCTGCTGGCGCTGGTCGGCTCGCTGGCGTTCCTGCTCGGGGTGGCGCTGCTGCTGGGCGCCTGGCAGCGCCTGGACCTGGCCGGGCTGGCATTGGCGGCCGAGCCCGGCCCGCTGCTGTGGGTCGCGGTGGCGCTGCTCAGCGCCGGGCTGCTGCTCAAGGCGGCGATCTTTCCCCTGCATGCCTGGCTGGCGCCGGTGCACGGCGCGGCCTGGACGCCGGTCAGTGCGCTGCATGCCGCGTTGGTGGTGAAGGGCTCCTTCTTCATCGCCCTGCAGCTGATCCTGGTGCTGGTGCCGGGCGCCAGCGTGGCCGGCTGGCTGCTCGGTGCCATGGGTAGCGCCGCCGTCGTCTGGGGCGGGCTGCTGGCGTGGCGGGCGGCCAAGCTGAAGGATGTGGTGGCCTGGTCCACGGTGTCGCAGCTCGGCTATCTCATGCTGGGGCTGGCGCTGATGGTCGGCACCTCGCCGTCGGTATCGGCCGCCGCCTGGGAGGGCACCTGGCTGCAGCTGGCGGCGCATAGTCTGGCCAAGGCGGGCATGTTCTTCGCCACCGGTAATCTGGTCTTCTCCACGCGGCAGTCCAGCGTGCGGGGGCTGGCCGGCGTCAGTCGAGGCATGCCGCTGTCGCTGCTCAGCTTCGGCATCGCTTCGATCAGCCTGATCGGGCTGCCGCCCAGCGGCGGCTTCACCGCCAAGTGGCTGCTGCTGCAGGCGGCGCTGGAGGGGGGATACTGGCTGTGGCTGACCGCCCTGGCGATGGGCACTCTGCTGGGCGCGGCCTACGTGTTTCGCATCCTGCGCTATTCGTTCGTCGAAGGCGGCGAACTTGGCGAGTTCCGCCGCGTACCCTGGAGCATGGAGATCCTGGCCCTGATGCTGGCGCTGGCCTCGCTGCTGCTGGGGCTGGTGGCGGAATGGCCGCTGTCGCTGCTGCGGGTTGCAGGAGGTGCGCCATGAGCCAGGCCTGGCTGCCGCTGGCCACGTTGGCCACATCGCTGTTGATGGTGCCGTTGATCTTCGCGCTGCCCGAGCGGGCCTGGCGCCTGCGCACCGTGCTCAACCTGACGGCGGCGCTGCTCAAGCTGGGGCTGGTGGCACTGATGGTGCTGGGGGGCTACCAAGGCGCGGAGTACCGCTTCAGCTTCACCGTAGTGCAGGGGGTCACCTTCCTGTTCCAGGTCGATGCGCTGGGCCTCATGTTCGCCGGCCTGTCGTCGCTGCTGTGGCTGGCGACCACCATCTACGCCATCGGTTATCTCGAGGACTCGCCCAACCGCAAGCGCTTCTTCGGCTTCTTCAGCCTGTGCGTGGCCAGCACCATCGGTATCGCCCTGGCCGGCAACCTGTTCACCTTCCTGCTGTTCTACGAGCTGCTCACGCTGTCGACCTATCCGCTGGTGGTGCACCGCGGCCACCCCAAGGCGCTGGCCGCTGGCACGGTCTACCTGCGCTACACCCTGACCGGCGGGCTGCTGCTGCTGCTCGGCGTGGTGGCCCTGCATGCCCTGGTGGGTGACGTTGCCTTCGGTGAACGCGAGCGGCTGGCCGAGCTGGGGCCGGACGCCCACCTGATGCTCACCGTGCTGTTCCTGATCCTGCTGCTGGGCCTGGGGGTGAAGGCGGCGCTGGTGCCCCTGCACGGCTGGCTGCCCCGGGCCATGGTGGCGCCGGCGCCGGTGAGTGCGTTGCTGCACGCGGTGGCGGTGGTGAAGGCGGGGGCCTTCGGTATCGTACGGCTGGTGTACGATGTCTACGGCATCGGCCTGACCTATCAGTTGGGCCTGCTCACCCTGCTGGCGGTCATCGCCACCGTCACCATCCTGTACGGTTCGATGCGCGCCCTGGCGCAGCAGGAACTCAAACCGCGGCTGGCTTTCTCCACGGTCAGTCAGGTCTCTTACATCGTGCTCGGTATCAGCCTGTTCGGACCCTTCGGTACCATCGCCGGGCTCGTGCACCTGATGCACCAGGGGCTGATGAAGGTCACGCTGTTCTACTGTGCCGGCAACTATGCCGAGGAGCTCGGCATCCACCGGATCGATCAGCTCAACGGTGCCGGGCGGCGCATGCCGCTGACCAGTATCGCCTTCACCGTGGGAGCGCTTGGCATGATCGGACTGCCGCCGGTGGCCGGCTTCATCAGCAAGTGGTATCTGGGTATGGGGGCGGTGCAGGCGAACATGCCTTGGGTGATTATCGTCCTGGTGGCCAGTAGCCTGCTCAACGCGGCGTACTTCCTGCCCATTCTCTATCGCCTGTGGTTCCGCCCGGGGCCGGCCCACGGTGTCGGCGAGTGGCCTGAGGAGCGCCATCTCGGACGCTTCGAGACCAGCGGCTGGCTGCTGTGGCCGGCGGTTGCCACGGCCCTGTTCAGCATCATGGCGGGGCTGTTCGCCGGGCTGCCGTTCAGTCCTCTGGATCTGGCCACCTTCGTGACCGCCGAGGAGTACACGCCATGATGCCGAGCCTGCTGCTGGCCGTGACGCTGCTCTGGCCGCTGGGGCTGGCGCTGCGCAACGTGCTGCTCCTTGTCGTGGAAAATGGGGCTTTGGGGCGCCCCGGCCCGCGCCCGGCACTGCTCGATTACTGGTGGATCTCCGCTCCGATGCCAGCCCTGCTGCTGGCACTATGGCCGGGTGAAGCGCAGCTGCTGATGGAAGGGTGGTTGCTGGGCGGAAATTGGCAGCTCGACGATGGCCGCCGTCCCTGGCTGTTGTTCAGTGCCTTGCTGTGGGGCCTGGCCGGCCTTTACGCCCGGGGATACCTGGTTGTCGAGCAGCAGGCTGCTGAATCGGGCGATGGCGATGCCTTTCGTCGCCTGCTGGGGTTCGCCCTGTTATGGCCGTTGACCCTGGCCGGCAACCTGCTGCTGATCGTCGCCGAGGACATCCCCAGTTTCTATCTGGGCTTCGCGCTCATGACCTTTGCCGCCTACGGCCTGGTGGTGCACGCCGGCAACCGCGACGCCCACCTGGGTGGACGTGCCTACCTGATCATGGCTGTGCTCGGCGAGGGGCTGATACTCGGCGGGCTGCTGTGGTCGGCCGGTACCGCCCAGGTGCTCACCCTGACCGAGCTGCGCGCAGGTATCGCCACGGCTGAGCAGGGCGCCTGGATGGCGACGCTGCTGTGGCTGGGGTTTGGTGTCAAGGCCGGGGTGATCGGGCTGCACGTATGGCTGCCCCTGGCACATCCGGTGGCACCGACGCCGGCCAGTGCAGTGCTCAGCGGGGTGATGATCAAGGCTGGCTTGGTCGGCTGGCTGAGCACGCTGCCGCTGGGAGCGACCGGACTCGAGCCGTTGGGCAGGTTGGTGATCGTGCTGGGTCTGACAGGGGCTCTGGGCGCGGCGCTTTACGGCGTGATACAGCGCCATCCCAAGGCGGTCTTGGCTTATTCCAGTGTCAGCCAGATGGGCATGATCACGACGCTGGTCGGGGTCGGTATGGTCTCACCGCCGCTGTGGCCCGGGCTGCTGGTCGCCATCACCCTGTTCGCCGCCCATCACGGCCTGACCAAGGGTGCCCTGTTCCTCGGGGTTGGCATCAGCGAGCATCCGCCCCGGCTGCCTGGCTGGCTGGTCTGGCTGCTGCTCATGTTGCCGGCGCTGTCGCTGGCGGGGGCCGTGACCTCGGGGCTGGCGACGAAATGGACCTTCAAAGAGCTGCTTTATGACGCCGGCCATGGAGCGCTGGTCACCTGGCTCAGCGTGGCCGCCGTCGGCACCACGCTGCTGATGTCGCGCGCCCTGTGGCGGCAGTGGCAGGAGCGGGGCCGCTACCGTATCCCGTTGCACGCGCCCATGCCGCTGGCCTGGCTGGCCAGCATCGTGGCTGCCTCGAGCGTGCCGCTGTGGCTGCCTCTCGCCGGCCGGCACCCCAACTGGCCGCCGTTGGCGGAATGGCCGGGCCTGTTGTGGCCTGTTTCGCTGGGGCTGGTGGTGGCAGCGCTGATGCTGTTGGCTACCTTGCGCAGCAAACGCAGGTGGCGTCGTGCCCAGCGGCTCCTGCCGGGGGATCTCTGGTGGTGGTATGCGCAGCTGGCAAGCCGGCTGCTGAGCCTGCTCAACGATCTGGCTGAAGCCGGAGAAAGTCGCGGCTCGCGGCTGCGCGGTCGCCTGCAAAAGTGGGAAACGCGAGCCACCGCGACGATCAGCGAACTGCCGCGTTTCGAGCGCAGCTTCCGCCGCCTGGCCGTACCGCTCATGGTAGGGGTGGCCGTAGTTCTGTTGATTGGGCTGTGGCTGGGTTAATCGCTGTGGCCGAGCCAACCAAAGGCATCGGGCCCGGCGATGCCAGGCCCGATGCTGCGCTCCTACTGTATCGCTCGAGTCTACAACAGCTCCTCACCGGCCAGTGCCAGGCGCGAGCGCTCAACGCTGCGCAGCGTCACGTGGCCGGCATGGGGCCAGTTGCTGAAGCGCTGCACCACAGCCGCCATGCCGCAGGTGTTGGCAGTGAGGTAGGGTGTATCGATCTGACCGACGTTGCCCAGACAGACGATCTTGGTGTTGCGTCCAGCGCGGGTGAGCAGAGTCTTGAGCTGCTTCGGGGTGAAGTTCTGCGCCTCGTCGATGATCAGAAAGGTGTCGTTGAGGGTGCGTCCGCGCATGAAGCCAGGGGCGCGGATCTGCACCCGTGAGCCGATCAAGCTGCGGGTGGCATCCTGGCTCCAACTGGTGCTGCCGTCATGCTCGTCGCGCAGCAGGTTGTCCATGTTGTCGTGAAAGGCGCCCATCCACGGCGACATCTTCTCCTCTTCGGTGCCTGGCAGGAAGCCGATGTCTTCGCTCATCGAGATCGGCGCACGGGTGAAGACGATGCGCTCGAAGCGCTTGGCGTCCAGGGTCTGCTGGAACGCCGCGGCCAGGGTCATGAAGGTCTTGCCGGTGCCGGCGCTGCCGGCAATGGTGACCAGATCGATGTCGTCGTCCATCAGCAGGTTGAGGGCGAAGTTCTGCCGGCTGTCGTGGGCATGTACGCCCCACACGCCATCCTTGTGGCGATAGTTGGTCAGCAACTGCAGCCGCGCTTGGTTGGGGCCCAGTTCGCGCACGATGGCTTCGAAGCTGGCGCCGTTCTCGCTGTCGGAAACCAGCATGCCCAGGTGCCAGTCGCTGGGTATCCGACCCTCGAGGCGATAGAAGGTATGGTGGTCGACTCGTTCCACCTCGACTTCGACCTCCATCTGATCCCAGGGGCCGCTGCTGCCTTCGGCGTCGGGATAGATACGCACCCCTTCGAGCATCACGTCGCTGTCGCTGAAGGCGCGGTCGGTCAGGTAATCTTCTACCGGCACGTGCAGGGCGGCGGCCTTGACTCGCAGGTTGATGTCCTTGGAAACGAGGATCACCGAAGCATCGGGGCGCTCGTCACGCAGCCGGCAGGTCTCGGCCAGCAGCACGTTGTCGGGGCTCTCCTCCAGGTGCTCCAGCGGCTTCAGCTCTGGGTAGCAGAGAAAGCGGAGCTTGCCGAGGGTGGTACCGCCGGCGCGGGGTATCGGGATGCCCCGCTGGATTTCGTCGAAGGTGACCTGATTGGTCAGGTCGGAGAGGGTGCGGCTGACCTGGCGGGCGGTGCGGGCAATCTCACGCAGGCCGTTCTTGAGCTTGTCGAGTTCCTCGAGCACGGTCATGGGGATGACCACCTCGTGTTCCTCGAACTGGTACAAGGCAGCGGGGTCGTGCAGAAGAACGTTGGTATCCAGCACGTACAACCGCTTGGCTTTCTTGTCGAGTCGTACCATCGGGGTAGCACTCCTGAGTTGACGGCACCAACAACACTGGCCTTCACATCATTCCATGGCGTGACAGTTCGCTACTGGCGACCAGCGTCACGTGAATGGCAGGGCTCCTCTTCTGCTCGAGTTACCCTTAGCATGGAGTCTCTCGCTCCGCGCTGCCATCGAAATGCTTCAACGCAGCGTAATGCGTTTCCTATGGTAAAGTCGTGAGCTCGCCTTGGCCGGCCTCCAACGTTGAGAAGTCGGCATGCACGGCGTGGCAAAAGAGCGTAGCATTACGTAAAATAACAATGGCTACACGTTTGCCCATCAGGTGCGAGCAGGTGGCAGGGGTAATATCGTGGGCCAGTGAAGGTCGAGGTATGCAGGATGGATCCGGTCGTAAGCGTTTTGATCGTGGCGGGTGTCGCGCTGTTGCTGGCGCTGCTGTGTTTCGTGGCGTTCATCAAGAGCCGACGTCAACGCGAAGATGCCGAGCTCGCTCCGCGGGTTCAGACCCGGGTAGTCGACACTCAGCCAGTGCCGCCTACTCAGTCCACTGAGCCAGTGCCGTCCGCTCAGCCAACCGAGCCTGAGCCGATGCGCCGTTTTCAGGTCGTGTCGAGCAAGGAAATCAAGCAGTGCCTGTTCGTGATCCTCGACTGGCCGGGCCTGGACACCAATCGGCGTCTTGCCCGCCTGCTCAAGGAGTACAACGCGCACTACGACGCCAAGCTCGGCGTTTACACCATCCGCGACCCTCTCGCCGGTTACAAGCTGACCATCGCCAACTCGTCGCCGCCGGGCACGTTGCCGCCCATTCACGATGGCGATGACCAGCCCACCGTGGCCGGTGTCTCCATCCTGATCCACTTCATCAGCAAGCGCAGCGTGGCACGTAATCCCGACACACTGATTCAGATCACTCAGGCCATTGCCGACATTGGCGGTCATATTCTCGATGCCGAGCGCAATGCCGTCAGCGCAGAGGAGTTCGAAGCGCTGAGGCAGCAGGCGCAGAGGATGGCTCGCTAAGCCAAAGAATGGTTCGATAAGAGAGCGCTCAGCCCATGCCCCCCGATGCCTTCATCCTGACCCAGCTAAATCCCGGCGACACGGCGTTGATGCACGAGCTGCTCACGGTTTTCGGCGAGGCCTTCAACGAGGTGGAAGCCTATGGCGCCGCGCGCCCGGGGCAGGCCTACATGGAGCGATTGCTGGGCAGCGACACCTTCATTGCCCTGGTGGCTCGCCAGGGGGATGAGGTAGTGGGCGGTCTGGCTGCTTATGTACTGCACAAGTTCGAGCAGGCGCGCAGTGAGATCTATATTTATGATCTGGCCGTTGGAAAAGCGCATCGCCGGCAGGGTATCGCTACCGCCTTGATCGAGCATTTGCAAAGCATCGCCGCTCAGCGCGGTGCCTACGTGGTCTTCGTACAGGCGGATCATGGCGATACTCCTGCCATCGAGCTCTATTCGAAGCTCGGCACGCGGGAGGAGGTGCTGCACTTCGATATTGCCGTACCCGTGACACCAGGGCCATCCAGCCGACACCGATAAACGAGCGCTGCCAGGGAGGGGGACCATGTTCGAATTGGAAACGCCGCGTTTACGGCTGCGGCCGCTGGCCACCGCCGATGTGCCCGCGCTTGCCGATATGCTTGCCGACCCGGAAGTCATGCGTCATTCGCTACACGGCGTTTGCGACGAAGCAGCGACCCGCCTGTTCCTGGATTGGTGCTTCGACTGCTATATCCAGCACCGCACCGGTCCGCTGGCCATGGTGAGCGGCGAAAGTGACGAGTTCGTCGGCTTCTGCGGTGTCTCGCCCGAACAGGTGAAGGGCACTACCGAGTGGAACCTGGGCTACCGTCTCGCCAGGCCCTACTGGGGTCAGGGCCTTGCTACCGAGGCGGCCGTCGCCGCTCTCGATCACGCCTTCGAAGAGCGGCGCTTCGATTCGATCATCGTGCTGGTGGAGCCGGATCATGCGGCGTCACTGCGGGTGGCCGAAAAGGTAGGATTCAGCCGTTTCGATACGCTGAGCTTCAACCATCAGCCGGTGCGTCTCTACCGCATGCGTCGTAGCCAGTGGCAGCATAAGTGCTCGGCCTCCCGTGCCGAGGCTGAGCTTCCGGCCATACTTAGCAAATAGCAGATCTCGCGCTGTACGGGAGGCCACATGAAGCCACGAATCAGCATGATCACGCTCGGCGTACGCGATCTCGCGGCATCGATTCGTTTCTACGAAGAAGGGTTGGGCCTGCCGCGTATGGAATCGCCGCCCGAGGTGGCCTTCTTCACCCTCAACGGCACCTGGCTGGGGCTCTATGGCCGCGAGGCATTGGCCGAGGATGCCGGCATTTCACCCGAGGGCAGCGGCTTTTCCGGCATCGCGCTGGCGCACAACCTGGCTTCGGAGGCGGAGGTCGACGAGCTGCTGGAACAGGCGGTCGCTGCCGGCGCCAAGCTGGTCAAGCCCGGCCAGAAGGTGTTCTGGGGCGGCTACTCGGGCTATTTCGCCGATCCGGATGGGTATCTGTGGGAGGTTGCCCACAACCCCTTCGTCTGGGTCGGGCCAACGGATGAGTGAAAGGCGAAGCCTTACCCCTCTTTTCGGTACGGTGGGTAGTCTCCTGCGTGAAGCCGCCAAGGTGTACTGGACACTGCTCAAGGTGATGGTGCCGGCGCTGCTAATCGTGAAAGCGCTCGAGATGCTGGGCATGACCGAACTGCTCAGCCAGTGGCTGTCTCCGCTGATGTCACCTCTGGGGCTACCGGAACCGCTCAGCGTGGTGTGGGCCGCTACGCTGCTGACCAACATCTACACCGGCCTGGTGATCTTCTTCGAGGTTACGCGGGATACGCCGCTGACCGTGGCGCAGGTCACGATACTGGGCACCTTGATGGCCGTGGGGCACTCACTGCCGATAGAGGGGGCGGTGGCCCGTTTGGCTGGGGTACCCTGGTGGTTGACCATCGTGCTGCGCGGAGGCGGTGCCTGGCTGTTGGGCTGGCTGCTGCATCTGAGCTATTCGTGGGGTGGCTGGCTGCAGCATGCCAACCAAGTGGTGTGGGAACCCTCGGTTCAAGACGCGACGCTGACGGCCTGGCTGCAAGGTCAGGTCGTGACACTGGCGACCATCTTCGTTGTGATCTTCGCGCTGATGAGCCTGCTCAGGCTGCTAGGTTGGCTGGGCGTGGAGCGGCTGATCCACAAGCTGCTCTATCCGCTGCTGCGGTTGCTGGGCATCGGTCCGGCGGCAGCCAACATCACCGTCATCGGCATTACCCTTGGGCTCACCTTCGGTGCGGGTCTGCTGCTGCGTGAGGCGCGCTCGGGGCGCCTGACCCCACGGGATATCGTCCTCACGCTTTGTTTCCTCGGCCTGTGCCACAGCCTGATCGAAGACACGCTGCTGATCATGCTGATGGGAGCGGACCTCTCCGGCCTGCTATGGGCGCGACTTGCCTTCGCTCTGTTGATCATTGCCGTGCTGGCAAGGCTGCCTTGGTTGAGTCGCGCAGAGCTGCCTGCCTGGATGTTTGTCTCGCGGGCAGTGGAGGGGCGCGAGGCTAGCAGAGAAGGGTAAGGCGATGCAGCGCCGCTCGCTCACGGCAGAATGATAGCGTGTTAACATTTCGTAGGATGACTCATGGCATCGCTGTCTGTCTCAACCGACATCCAGCGATGCTTACCTACTGTGTTCGGCTGCGACGGAGATGGCATGAAGCTGTTGCGCGGTTTCCTCTGGCTACTCGGTTTCCAACTGCTCGGCCATGCCGTCGTCGAGCTGCTTTCGCTACCGGTTTCCCATGCCATGGCGGGGCTTCTGCTGTTGCTGGCATGGCTGCTGGTCAAGCGACGTCTGAACGAGAGCGTGGCCACGGCCAGCCAGGCGCTCATCCCACTGCTCGCCATGCTGATCATGCCCGGGGTGGTAGGGGTGTTCTTCGTCATCGACGAGTTCGCCGGCCACTGGACGGCGGTAATGGTCGCCCTGGGAGTGGGCACCTTCCTCAGCGTGCTCACCACGCTGTGGTTGATGCTGCGTTTCATGCCCAAGGAAGCCGATAGCGGCGACGAGCGGGGGCGCCTGTCTTGAACGAACTCTACGACTCGCTGCTCGATACTCCCACGCTCGCCGTGGCGCTGACCCTGGCCGCCTACCTCGGCGGCGTGGCCCTGTTCGAGCGCATGGGCCGGCCGAGTTGGTGCCCGGCGGTGCTGATCGGCGCCGTGTTCACGGCAGCCAGCCTATGGCTGCTGCGCTACGACTTCGCCGACTATCAGCGCAACGTCGCCTGGCTCACCCTGCTGCTGGGCCCGGCCACCGTGGCCTTGGCGGTACCGCTCTATCAGCAGCGGCAGCACATCTTCGCCCTGTGGAAGCCGATTCTCTGCAGTCTACCGCTCGCCGCCGTGCTGGCGGCCTTCTATGCCGTGCTCATCGCCTGGCTGCTGGGCGCCCCGCCCGCGGTGCTGGCCTCGCTGGCGCCCAAATCGGTCACCGCACCGCTGGCCATGGGCATTCAGGAGCAGATCGGCGGCTCGCTCTCGCTGATGCTGGGCGGTCTGCTCATCACCGGCGTGCTCACCACCATCTTCGTTTCGCTGCTGGCGCGCCTGCTCAACATCACCGATCAGCGCATTCTCGGCTTTGCGCTGGGTGTGAACGGCCACGCCATCGGCATCGTACGCGCCTTCGAACTCGGCCCCAAGGCCGGTGCCTTCGCCTCTCTCGGTATGAGCCTGGTCGGCGTATTCAGCGCACTTTTCCTGCCGCTGGCGTGGAAGCTGTTTGGCAGCTGATTGTCGATAGCTGTCATTCCGCCAATAACAAGGAGACCGCATGATCGAAAAAGAGAAAATGCTGGCCGGTGAGCTCTACGACCCCCGCGACCCGCAGCTGCTTCATGAACGCCACCGTGCCCGCCTGTTGACCAAGGCCTTCAACGACACCAGCGACGCACAGGGAAAGGAGCGCAAGCGGCTGTTGAACGAGCTGTTCGGCGCCATGGGCAAGGGCACCTTCATCGAGCCGCCTTTCCACTGCGACTACGGCGGCAACATCACGCTGGGCGAGAAGGTCTTCTTCAATTTCAACTGCGTGATCCTCGACGTGGCGGAAGTCACCATCGGCAACCACACCATGTTCGGCCCGGGCGTGCAGGTCTATACCGCTACCCACCCGCTCGATGCCGAAGAGCGCCGCAGCGGCCTGGAAGCCGCCAAGCCGATCACCATCGGCGACGACGTGTGGATCGGCGGCGGCGCGATTCTGTGCCCCGGCGTCACCATCGGCTCCCGCTCTGTCATCGGTGCCGGCAGCGTGGTGACCAAGGACATCCCCGAGGACGTGTTCGCCGCCGGCAACCCTTGCCGGGTGGTACGCCCGCTCAAGGAAGAAACCCCTGACCGAGGCTGACTGAGGAGAGGGGCATGATCACCGGCATCAACCACCTGACGCTTGCAGTTCGCGATCTCGAACGCTCCTTCGACTTCTACACCCGGGTGGTGGGGCTCCAGCCGGTGGTGAAATGGGCTAGAGGCGCCTATCTTCATGCTGGTGATGACTGGATCTGCCTGTCGCTCGACGCTGAGACGCGCACCGGCCCGCTGCCTGAATATACTCACGTCGCCTTCAGCGTCGGCGCAGAGGCCTTCGCCCGCTGTACCAATGTCATTCGCGAGCAGGGCGTAGCGATCTGGAAGGAGAATCGCAGCGAAGGCGACTCCCTCTACTTTCTCGATCCGGACGGCCACAAGCTGGAGATTCACACTGGCGACCTGCAAACCCGACTGGCGGCACTGCGAGAAACTCCCTATGAAGGGTTGGAGTGGTTCATAGCGGCGCCCAGGAGTGAGTAAGTACTGACTGGGTGGGTTTCATCGCCAATAACGAGAACAAGGACAATGAGCGATACCAATCCAAAAGTGGAAGCCTTGCTGAGCCAGCACCAATGGCACCACGAGCGCAAGAGACTGCGCGCAATAGCACTCTCATGCCAACTGACCGAAAGCGTGAAGTGGGGCAAGCTTTGCTACTCGGTACAGAGCGGCAACGTGGCCATGATTTTCGGTATGAAAGACTGCTGCGCACTCGGCTTTTTCAAGGGCAGCTTGTTGGAGGACCCCGAAAGAATCCTCGTTGCCCCCGGCGAGCACTCCCAGGCGATGCGCCAGGCCCGCTTCACACAACTGAGCGAGATCGAAGCGCAGTCCGCCGTACTTGAAGCCTATCTCCTCGAGGCCATCGCGCTGGAGAAGGCCGGCGCCAAGGTGGACTTCAACGAGAAACATGAGCTGGCGTATCCGGCAGAACTTCAGACTGCGCTGGATGGAAACGCTGCCCTGAAAGCTGCCTTCGAAGCGCTCACCCCTGGCCGACAGAGAGGCTACATTCTGCATTTTTCCGGCGCCAAGCAATCCAGCACGCGAGCGTCACGAATCGAGAAGTGCATGCTCGACATTCTGGCCGGAAAGGGGTTGAACGGCCGCTGAAACAGGGCGTGATGGGTTAGTGAGTACTGACTGGGTTGTAATGGGAGGCAGCGTGCATCAGGAAGCCACCAAGTGGATCGCAGGTTTGCTGAGAAGCAGAAACATCCCTTTTCTGATCTGTGGCGGACTGGCAGCAAAGGGGTACGGTTCCGAGCGCGATTTAAACGACGTCGACTTGTTCGTTCCCGGTGAGCGCTTCTTAGAAGTGGTAGAGGCGGGCCAGGAATTCATAACCAAGCCTGCTGCCCACTATCGTGAGGAAGGCTGGGACATAACCTACGTACAGTTCAAATATGAAGGCATCAAGATCGAAGTAGGATGTGCCGCTGGAGCGAGCATCTTGAATAAGGAAAGCCAGACATGGATTCCGCTTGATATCGATTTCTCTCGCTATGAAACCAGATACCTCCTCGGCGTGGAGCTTCCGCTGATGTTAAGAGAGGATCTGGTTCGCTATAAGCTGGCTTTGTCACGACCGGTGGACGTGGTTGACGTCCGGGAAATCTGTGGGAAAGGGTAGGAGGCTGTGTTGAAAGTCGGCCCTAGAATACTTTCCCCGGGTTAGTAAGCACTGACTGGAGGGGCTGGCTGCGCCTCGCTATGCTGGGGCCAAGCCAGGCAGCTGGCTTCCGCTCGCGCTCATGCTGACGATCTTCTGCGCCAAGTTTGCCGTCGGCGTGATGGTCGGCATGCAGCTTCCCCTCGCCGGTACGGCCGCTTTTGCCAGCGTCGTCAGTCTCGTATACGGCCTGCTTGGCGGCATGTTCCTGGGCCGAGCCGTGGTGATCTGGCGCGCCTCGCAACCTACCTCTCATGGCGCCAATACATAGCTTCCCGGCGCGTCGGTCAGGGGAGGGTACTGTTGGCTACCCATGCCTGGCGGCGGTACCTGCCCGGAGGAATGGGCCGCTAGCCACTGATGCCAGGCCGGCCACCAGGAGCCGTCCTGCTCGGGCGTGATGTGCTGCCAGGTATCCGGATCCAGGTACGCCTGCTCATGCTGTGGCTCAGACATCCGAAAGCGTCGGCCCGGATGCCCCGGCTCACTGACGATACCCGCGTTGTGCCCACCGCTGGTCAGCACGAAGGTGACCTCGTCGGTATCCGCCAGCAAATGGATCTTGTAGACGGACTTCCAGGGAGCCACGTGATCGGTGGTGGTACTGACGACGAACAGCGGCGCGCGAATGTCCTGAATCACGACCGGTCGACCATCCACCCGATAGTGTCCATTGGCCAGATCGTTGTTCAGAAACAGCTGGCGCAGATACTCGGAATGCATGCGGTAGGGCATGCGAGTCAGGTCCGCATTCCAGGCCATCAGAGCATTCATGGGCTGGCGCCCGCCAAGCAGGTAGTCGTGCACGATGCGCGACCAGATCAGATCGTTGGAGCGCAGGATCTGGAAAGCGCCGGCCATCTGGTAGCCGTCGAGATAACCCTGATCCCACATCATGTTTTCCAGGTACGAGACCTGGCTTTCGCCGATGAATAGCATCAATTCGCCGGCTTCGGTGAAGTCCACCTGAGTGGCCAGGGTGGTCAGGGAGGCCAGCCTCTCGTCGCCATCCCGTGCCATGGCCGCCGCCGCGATGGAGAGCAGCGTACCACCCAGACAGTAACCCACCCCGTGCACCCTGTGGCTGCCAGTGATGGCACAAACCGCATCCAGCGCCGCCATCGGCCCCAGCCGACGATAATCCTCCATGCCCAGGTCGTGATCCTCCGAGCTCGGGTTGCGCCAGGAGATCATGAAGACGGTATGGCCTTGGTCCACCAAGTATTTGACCAATGACTGGGAGGGAGAAAGGTCGAGAATGTAGAACTTCATGATCCAGGCGGGCACGATCAGCACCGGTTCCGCGTAAACCTGCTTCGTCGTTGGTGCGTACTGGATCAGCTCGATCAGGTGATTCCGGTACACCACCTTTCCGGGAGTGATCGCCAGGTTCTTGCCTACGCGGAACGCCTCGGCACCGACCGGTGGCTTGCCGGACACTGCCCGCTCCCAGTCCTCGATGAAGTGCTGCCAGCCGACCACCAGGTTCTGCCCGCCGGTCGCCATAGTGGTAGCAACCACTTCAGGGTTCAGCCACGGAGAGTTGGATGGCGAGTAACGGTCGAGTATCTGGCGTGTGATGAAGTTCACCACCCGTTCGCTCTCCGGCGACAGGCCGTCCACGTCGCTGGTGGCGTTGTGCCACCACTGCTGCGTCAACAGGAAGGATTGGTAGATCAGGTTGTAGGGCCAGCGCTGCCACTCCTCGCCACTGAAGCGGCGGTCCTGTTCCAAGGGCTCGATGCAGGCGCCCGGGCAGGGCTCGAGCGTCTGGCGACCGAGGTACTGCCCGAATCGCGTCAGCTTGCGAGTGAACTTCTCGCCCAGCTCCAGTTGCTTGCCCGGGGAGAGCATCAGGTGGACCAGCCACTCGAAATAGACGCTGGCCAGGCCGGCCGGGGTGATGCCGGCGGTCAGCCTGGCCAGGTTGGCCTTGAAGGCCCGATCCAGGGCATGGGTGGAGTAGAACCCTGGGTTGGGGCGCTCCGCGGTAGCGGGTAGTCGTTCACAGGGGGCGGCCTGGGGAGTGACATCAGGGTCGGACGGGTTGGGTGAATCGGGCGACATGACATGGCCTCCATGATCGAGGCGGGGTGGCCGCGGGCAATCGCCGTCGCGGTGGTCCGGTGAACTCAAGCACCAGTATTGCAGGCTTCGTCGCTTCGGCCATTGATATTCATCAAACTTGCCTGGGATCAAGACCCTCTGCCTACCCCCGTTCTATTCTGGCTGCGTGGGCTATGATCAGGTGAATCTCATTGAGCGCTTGGGCGGTAACATGAGATGGACAAGAAGCAGCGGCGCAACGGGGCTTTCTTCCTGACTTCGTGCGATGGATGGCGGCAGTACGTGAGATGCCCATGAGCCGATGGATCGTTCTCCTCGTTGTGGTTGTCGCCATGGTGGCCGCAGGGCTCGTCTACTGGCGGATACCTGTTGCTGCCACGGCGTATGAAGTGAAAGAGGGCGCGTTGACCCAGCAGGTGGTGGCCAGCGGCCGGGTGGTGGCCTCGTCGCGGGCACAGATCGGCAGCGAGATCGTGGGGCGGGTGACCGAGCGCCTGGTACGCGAAGGGCAGCAGGTCGAGCCCGGCGACGTCCTGGTGGTGCTCGATTCATCGGAACTTGCCGAGCGCGTGCAGGAGACTCGAGCGGCACTTCGCCAGTTGGAGAGCGCGCGGCGGCCCCAGGCCGAGGCCGGACTTGCCGACGCCAGGGTGCATTTCGAGCAGGCTCAGCGGGAACATGAGCGAGTACGCCGCCTGTTGGCAAGCAACATGGTCTCGCGCCAGGCGGTAGAGCAGGCCGAAGAGCGTGAGGCCGCGGCCCGGGCCGCCCTGGAGCGTTCGCGCCTCGACGTGGAAGCGCTGGCACCGGGCGGTGCGGAGGAGGCGCTGCTGCGAGCACGGCTGGCCGCCGCTGAGGCCGCCCTGGAGCGTGCCGTCATCCACTCCCCGGTCACCGGCACGGTACTGACCCGTAACGTGGAGCCAGGGGATGTGGTGCAACCCGGCAGGGTACTGTTGGAGATCGCTCGCACCGGGCAGCGCGAACTGCGGGTGCCGTTCGACGAGCGACACCTCGGCCAGCTCGCGGTGGGGCAGCGTGCCCGCTGCGTCACCGACGCCTATCCCGACCAACCGTTCGACGCCACGATCAGCCTGATTGCACCGATCGTCGACGCCGCCCGCGGCACCGTGGACGTAAGGCTGGTCATGGATGAGGAGCCCTGGTTTCTGCGTGAGGACATGACCGTCTCGGTCAATGTGGAAACGGCGCGCCTTGAACGGGCGCTGGTCGTGCCCAACGATGCCCTATTCGGGGTCGAGGGCGCCTCTGCCCGGGTGTACGGGGTCGAAGCAGGCCGTGTTTCACCTCGCAGCGTGACCCTGGGGCTGAGGGGGCTGCTCCACACCGAGATCACTGCAGGGTTGACGGCGGGAGAGATCGTGCTGGCCGATCCTGGCCTCAGCCCGGGGCAGCGCATCCGGCCCCGCATCACCGACCACCCGGAGCAGGGGGCGCCCGCCCCGTCCCGGGAGCCTTTTTCCTTCATTCGGTGACGATCATGTGGATCGAAGGGTTCATCGCCTGGAGCCTGCTGCGTGATGGACGCGCCCAGACTGCCCTGATGCTGGTCGGTATCATGGTGGGGGCGGCCGTGGTGGTTTTCATAAGTGCCCTCATCTCCGGTCTCCAAGCCAATATCATCGAGCGCACCCTGGGCACTCAGGCCCACATTCGCCTGCTGCCGCCCGAGGAGTTCAATCGCGTACTGCCGCTGCAGGACCCGGCGCCGATCGCCCTGGTGCTGGAGGACCGCAGACCGCAGCGCCTGCGCTCCATCGACAACTGGCAGGCGCTGGTGCCCGTGCTCGATCGCTGGCCGGGCGTGACCGCGGTATCGCCGACGATCAGCGGTCCGGCCCTGGCGGTGCGCGGCAGCGCCAATCGCTCGGTCTCGATCATCGGGGCCGACACGGAGCGGCTGCGGGCCATCCTGCCCATTGCCGACCATATGGTCGAAGGCGTGTTCCGGCTGCGTCCCGGAGAGATCCTGATCGGCCGGGAGCTGGCTGATGACCTGGGTCTTCAGAGCGGTGACCGGATGCGTCTCGACACTGCCGGGGAGCGCACCGTGGTCATGACCGTGGCGGGTGTCTTCGAGCTGGGGGTTCGCGAGATCGACAATCGGCTCATGTATCTCGACCTGGACGAGGCTCGCAGCCTCCTTGACCTGCCCGGGGGAGTGACGGCGCTCGAACTCACCGTAGCGGAGGTGTTCGCTGCCGACCGGCTGGCGCTTCGCCTTGAGGCGCTAACCGGACAGCGCGTGGAGAGTTGGATGGAGACGAATGCGCAGCTACTCAATGCGCTGCGCTCCCAGACCCTCTCCACGACCATGATTCGTAGCTTCGTCAGCCTTTCGGTGGCATTCGGCATCGCCAGCGTGCTGGCGGTCAGCGTGGTGCAGCGCACCCGCGAGATCGGCATTTTGCGGGCAATGGGCCTTGACCGGGGGCGAATCCTGCGTGTGTTTCTGATCCAGGGGGCACTGCTGGGGCTGGCCGGTGGGGGATTGGGGGCACTGTTCGGCTCGCTGCTGGTGCTGGCCTTCGACGTGTTCGGCCCTCGCCTGTTCGTGATCGGTTTCAACCCGTGGCTCATTCCGGCGGCCATGGCGCTGGCTAGTATGGCGGGCCTCGCTGCTGCCGCATGGCCCGCCAGCCGGGCGGCCCGACTCGACCCCGCGGTGGCCATTCGCCATGTCTAGGAGCCATGAGATTGAGAGCCACGAGGTTCAGGGCAACGAAGTGCTGCGGCTGGCCGGCGTGTGCAAGGCCTATGACGTAGGCACCCCGGTGGAGAACGAAGTGCTGCATGCGATCGACCTACGCCTCGATCGCGGTACCTTTGCCAGCCTCACCGGACCCTCCGGCTCGGGCAAGAGTACGCTGCTCAACCTTATCGGCCTGCTCGACACACCAACATCAGGAGAGCTGTTCGTTCTCGAGCGGCCGACCCGTGCCATGGACGACCAGGAGCGCACCGACCTGCGCGGTGGCACGATCGGCCTGGTCTTCCAGTTCCATCACCTGATCCAGGCCTTCAGCGTGCTGGACAACGTGCTGATGCCGTTGATGATTCGGCAAGGTCGGCCAACCGCCGCGATGATCGACAGGGCCAGGGGATTGCTGGCCGCGGTAGGGCTGGCTGCCCTTGCGTCCCGACGGCCCAATGAACTCTCGGGCGGCCAGCAGCAACGCGTGGCGATTGCGCGGGCCCTGGTCAGCGAGCCGGTGCTGCTGCTGGCGGATGAACCCACCGGCAACCTCGATACCGTCAGTGCCGACGAAGTGTTCGAGCTGTTTCGTCGCTTCAATGCCGAACACGATTGCGCGGTGCTGATCGTCACTCATGACCCGCGGATTTCGGCACGCTGCGACCGGGTCATCGAACTGGTGGATGGACATATCGTTCGCGACGAAGCGAAGCGATGAACAGCCGGGGATTCCACCGTCGCTCCCGGGTGAGACGGTTGTTTTAAGCACTTAGGCTACATGATGCGAGAGCTTCAACTGCCCTACATGAGTCGTATCAGTTCGCTTCAACAGGCTCGATCATCACATTGAGTAGCTCAAGCCTGCGGATGAACATCAGCCTGACAGCTATTCCTGGCTTGTGCTCCGCCAACGACCGTTGCAGATCGTCGACGCTGAACAGGGGTTTTTCATCGATGGCTACGACGAGGTCGCCCTCTTTGAGGCCGGCCTTGCTAGCCGGGCCTTGCGGATCCACCATCATTATTTCGGCGGCTGTGTCTTGCTCCAAACGGTGCAAACGGGCTAAGCGCCGATCCAATTTTCGGTTACGGGCGTGGATACCCAAGTAACTGCGCTTTACCCGACCGTGCCTGATCAGGTGAGACACCACCCACTTGGCCGTGTTAGCAGGTATGGCGAAGCCGATCCCTTGGGCAGCGGCAATGATGGCGGTGTTGATGCCAATCACGCGCCCCCTCGAGTCCAGCAGCGGACCACCAGAGTTTCCGGGGTTCAGGGGGGCGGTATGCTGGATGACGTTTTCGATAAGTCGTCCATTCTGGCTCCGGAAGGTGCGTCCGAGGGCGCTAATGACACCGGTGGAAACTGTCGACTCGAAACCCAGCGGATTGCCCATGGCAATAACCAACTGCCCAACACGAAGTTGGCTGGAGTCTCCCAGCGTGGCGTAGGGCAGAGCGGTGGCCTCGGTCCGCAGAACAGCCAAATCGGTGTCGGGGTCTCGACCCACCACTGCAGCTGTGGTTTTTTGTCCGCTGGTGAAAATCGTCCTCAGTTGCTTGCTTTTGCCGACCACGTGGCTGTTGGTCAGCAGATAGCCATCCGGAGCAAGGATGAAGCCCGAGCCTGCGCCTTGTTGCTCGACACCGCCATGGCTCGGGTTACCACTAGTGAAGAGGCTGACCACAGCGGGACCCACCGCGTCCACCACGGCTATGACGGCTCGCGAGTAGGCGTCGAGCATCTCGACCTCGGGAGTCGTCTGCGGGCTCACTTCATGACAAGCGTGGCCCTTTTCTTCGCCTAGCTCCTCGTCGGGTAGCATGATTGACGCTGCCTCACTCCCAGTGCCTGTTCTGGTTCACGTATTTGGCTTGCCTCCTTCTCCTTGCGGACATACATATTGATGTAGCGCTTCTCGTCATCCTCGTCGAGTGCAGGACACGAATCTAAGTCGTCAGGTGAGCTTGGTTGTGCGATTCAGACTTGAATCGCCAGTTCCTGGGAGGCCGGATGATCGTGCATCATGGATTCGCAGCAGCCCCATTTCCGTCTTCCTGCATACGGACTCCGGCCTATCCACGGGATCGACAGGCGCCATGACCAGGCGACTGTTCACGAACGGTAGCGCCAGCCTGCGGCGTACCGTTATCGCTTTCCTGAAGCGGCACCAGCGTTCCTGGTATGTCGGGCTGGTGCTGTTGTTGAGCCCGATGCTCGTAGTTACCCATCTCGGCGAACTGGAAAGCTTTGCTCGCTTGGCACGCAATGCCGAGCCACGCTGGCTGTTCGTGCCCCTGCAAGGGAGTCTGCTGGCGTTCATGCTCATGCTGCTCGCCGCTTACCTGGTATGCACCGAGATGACCAAGAGGCGTTTCTTTCGTTGAAGCAAGCATTGCAGTAGTGCCGCGGTTTCAAGCGCGCGGCTCCCGCCGCCACAGGCCCAGGCGTACCAGCAGGGCGGCGAGCAGCCCGCCGCCCAATACCAGTAGCCAATCTTCCAGGTGCAGCGGTTGCAGATGCAGCAATGTGCCCAGCCCGGGCGTTTGAACGAGCAGGGCCGACAGGGCAAGGGAAACAACCACCATGAGCCATGCCGCGATGTTGCGCAGGCGGCTCAACGCTGCCGTGATACCGGCCCCGGCGAAGATCAGCGAGAGCAGCGCCACGGTCCTGGCATGGTCGACGGCGTAGTCGGCGCCGAGGCCATTCAGGTACGTGCTCGTGACCACCAGGGTCACTATTGCGCCCACTGCCAGGATGACCCACCACGCGCGTCGGTCGAAGAAGCGCGGCTGAGTTCCTTTCGTGGGGGGTGGCCCCATGGCATGAGCCGACGGCAGGTTCTGAAACACCAGCAGCGCGGTGGGGTGAATGATCAGTTCCAGCCATACGATGTGAATCGGCAGGTAGAGCAGGGGATAGCCCAGCATCGGGATTAAAGCGGCAGTGATCACCAGCGGAATGTGCACCATCAGCAGGTACTGGAAGCTCAGCTGCAGATTGGTGAACAGGCGGCGCCCCTCGGCGATGGCCCCGACGATGCTGCCGAAGTCGTCGTCAAGCAGCACGATGGCCGACACCTCCCGGGCGCTGCGGGTACCTCGCTCCCCCATGGCGATTCCGATGTCGGCCGCCTGCAGGGCGGGTACGTCGTTGACCCCATCGCCGGTCACCGCAACGATTTCGCCACCGGCCTGTAGGGTGCGCACCAGGGCGAGCTTCTGTGCCGGCAGGGTTCGCGCGACGATGTCGATCTCGCTGGCGATGGGCTCGCCGCGCGCTATTTGTGCCGCGAGTTCGTCTCCCGTGATCAGCTGCGGTTGTTCACCGCCAAGCCCCAGCTCACGCGCGATGGCGATAGCCGTACCGGGATGGTCTCCGGTGACCATGATGACGCGGATGCCTGCCGCCCGGCAGGCCGCAATGGCCTCCGGAACCCCCTGGCGCACCGGGTCCTCGAAGGCCAGCAGTCCGGCGAAGCTCAGCCCCCGGTCAGGTTCGCCCCCTGTCCAGCTCTCTCTGGCGAGGGTGCGGTAGGCGCAGCCGATCACCTTGTGGCCGTCATTGCTGTAGGCTTCCACCGCTGCCAGCCAGTCGCGCCGTTCGGCCACCGGCAGCTCGCAGAGACCCAGCACCACTTCTGGCGCACCCTTGACCGCGACCAGCAGGCCATCTGGCTGCTCGCTCACCATGGTCGCCTTGCGCCGATCTTCGGTGAATGGAAAACGAGCCAGTATGTGCTGCTCCACCGGCGGCGGGCAGTTCGATAATACCGCCTCGTCCAGCGGGTCGCCGCTGTCGGCCTGGGAAGCGGCCGCCGCCAGCGTTCGTAAGCGTTGCTCGCTGATATTCGACATCGGGAGCAGGTGCGTCAGCCTCAGCCGTCCTTCGGTGAGAGTGCCAGTCTTGTCCGAGCAGACACAGCTCACGCGGCCGATGTTTTCCACCACCAGGCTGCGCCGCACCAGGGCGCGTCGCCGGGCGAGGCGGTAGACGCCCACGCCGAGAAAGAAGGTGAGCACCACGGGAAACTCTTCGGGCAGAGCGGCGATGGCCAGGGTCAGCGCGCTGAGCAGCGCGTCCACGAGGCCGTGGCCCTGGTGATAGCGCAGCCACGCCAGTGCCAGGCAGAAGGCGATTGCCGCAACGATCAGCACCTTGACCAGGTGTGCCACCGAGCGTTGCAACGGGGTCTGGGCGTGGGTGCCCGCTACCGCCGAGCGTACCACTTCGCCATAGAGGGTTTCGGCGCCGGTCAGGGCGACGCGCAGCCAGGCGTGCCCCGTCAGCTGACGGGTGCCGGCCAGCCCCCAGTAAACATCCTCGACCGCAGTCTCACGGATGTTGGAAAACAGCTCCCGCTCCACCACCTGCTTGTGTACCGGCCAGGCCTCGCCCGTGAGCGTGGACTCATCCACCTGCAGCTCTTCACCCGCGACGATCAGGCCATCGGCCGGAAAGAACTCGCCGGAGCGCACCAGCACGAGATCGCCTGGCACCAGCCCCTCGGTCGCCACGGTCTGCTGCGAACCGTCGCGCAGCACCCTGGCCGTGGTCGCGAGCCGACCGCTGAGCCCCTCCACCGACGCCTGGGTACGCCGGTGCAGGTAGGCGTCCATGCCGAACAGCGGCACCAGGGCCAGCAGCATGACCAGCGCCTCGGTGTAGCTGCCGATGAGCGTGAACAGCGCGCCGGTGGCCAGCAGGAACCACAGCATCGGATCACGCAGCGTATCCGCCAGGGTCGTGCGCCAGCCGCTGCGCACGCCTGGGATGATGGTATTGGGGCCGTAGCGAGCGCTCCGCGCCTGGGCCTCGGCCGTACTCAGCCCTTGTCGTGGATCGACAAGCCCGTCCAGCCGCTGCATGGATACGCTGCGCCGCACTTCCTTTCTCCTTTCAGGAAGTCCCTCTCAAGCTATATCCGATCCTCACGCTGCCATCCATGTCTCCTTTGTGCGAACACTCAGTCAACCACCAGGGCAGATGATAGTCTTGCTCCAAAACGCAACGGCTTAGCAAGGAGAGAGGGTGGACATGATCACCGGCATCCACCTCCGGCCGCTCGATCACTGCAAGGGGAGGCAGTTCGCTCTGGGTTAGTAAGCGCTGACTGGAGAGGCAACAGCCGCCCGGTGTAAAGGGGCGCCAGCCACGGCAGACCGGTGACTGGTTCCGGTGCACCTTATCATGCTGTGGTGGAGGTATATGTGAATGGTGAGCACGAGAATTGCAAAAATTTCAGTGTAGGATCCTATGATGAAATTTACAGGCAATATCATTCGGTACGATAAGGATCAAGAATCAGAGTTGATCGCACTTCTGGAATCCGAGCCAGACTGGAACGCGTTTGTTCGCGGGGAAGCGTTAGGGGCATTCAAGGCTGCATTGTTGAGCAGCGAAACCTATATCTATAAAAGCCATGGCGAGGTGTGTGGGTATCTCCGTGCCTTGGTTGATGAGTTCGGTATTTACGTAAGCGAGCTTTACGTTGCGCCGCGTTACAGATGCAGGGGCTTCGGAAGAGAGCTTCTCGGAAAATTAAAAAAAGCGCATCCGAATCAAAGCGTTTATGTACTTTCGGATGAGGATGGATATTACGAAAAGCTCGGCTGCAGGCGCATTGGCTCGGTTTTTGAACTGTAGCTGGTAACCGGGTCCTCAGGGGCAGGAATTTCCACGACATGATCCAATATCCACCTCGCCCGGCTACTTGCTGAGAGCCGCTTCCTGCTCAACACCGGATTCTGCAATTGGGCCGCGAACGCAGTTGCGTCCACTCGCCTTGGCCTGGTACAGCCGTTTATCGGCGACTCGACTGAGCGTATCCAGGTCAAGCCCGTCGGGCCCGTATTCGGCGACGCCTATGCTGACGGTGAGCTTCAGGCGCTTGCCCTGATATTCGATATCCAGTTGCTCCAGGCTCTGCCGAAGCTCCTCGGCAACGTCGACGGCTCGCTTACTATCGGTGTTGTTCAGTAGTACCAGGAATTCCTCGCCGCCAAAGCGTGAGATCAGGTCGATCTCCCTCAGGCGCTGCTGCAGCATGCGAGCGAAGGCGACCAGCACTGCGTCGCCGGCCTCGTGCCCGTGCTCGTCGTTGATCCGCTTGAAGCGATCAAGGTCCAGCATCAGCAACGAGAGTGGGGTCCCATTGCGCCGCGCTTGTGCCTGCTCCCAGTGGAAGACATCGATGAGACGCGCGCGATTGGCCAGCCCGGTCAGCGGGTCGATCGTGGCCAGGCGCGTCAACCTCAGCTCGGACCGTTCACGAGTACGTTCGTAGAAGTGTGACATGCCAAGGGTGGTCAGCGCGGCGATGATGGCGTTGGACATCACCTCTACTCGAACGAGTTCGGGGTTGCCGCCAAAGCGGTACAAGAAGAGGGCGGCGCCAGCCCCCATAGAGCCCACCGAGAGCAGCAGGCCCAGCCTGGAACCGAGCAGAAGGTGCGTGACGAGCGGGATGACCAGCAGCCAGATGAAGGCGAACGGCGAGATCTCCGGTCGGCTCAGCAGCAGAATCGTTACCGACAGCAGTATCAGCAAAAAGAGCAGGCACCATGTCTGGACTCGCCGTGTGCGACGAACCACGACCAGCAGGCCGGCGGCGAGAGTAGCAAGGGCAACCTGGATACCGCCGACCAGCATCATGCCGTCGGGAAAGTTGAGCGCCGCAAAGACGAGCGCGCTGGCGATGGTGACCAGCAGCATGGCCTGCAGCACCGACCGGCGATGTTCTTGATCTTCTTGATATGGGTGCATGCACGAAACCCTGCTGAGGTTTTGAACGCAAAATCGGCAGTCAGCACATCCATGCAAGCCAGCGTGCCAAGGCGTGAAGGCCACGCGCCAATTTGCCATATTGCGTGGCATTTCGCCGTAGTTCCTTTGGTCAGCCTGGCGTAAGCCGTTTCTTACATCGTATAGGCTTTCGCCTACCCCGAAGCGACTCAGGTCAACATCCCGTCTCGTTACGTAGAATTACACGATAGAAAGCGCTAGCTTGACCTAAGCAAGCTGAAGCAGACGTCACTAGCCGAATCGCTGAAGCGAGATAAAGCCTTTGGACTATTCGATCCTCTTTGAAGCCGCAAGGCCGCTATGGTGGGTGCTGCCCCTCATCGTGCTCCTGGGCGTGCTCAAGTCCCGCTGGTTCAAGGGCATGTTCGGCGAAGCCTTCGTCAAGCTGATCGCCAAGGTGCGGCTGCCGGCAGAGGAGTACCACGGCGTTCACAACGTCACGCTGCCCACGCTCGACGGCACCACCCAGATCGACCACGTGCTGGTCTCCCGTTACGGCATTTTCGTCATCGAAACCAAGCACATGGCGGGCTGGATCTTCGGCAGCGAACGCCAGGCCCAATGGACCCAGAAGCTCTACCGCAAGAGCTTCAAGTTCCAGAACCCGCTGCGCCAGAACTACAAGCACGTGAAAGCGCTGGAAGGCCTGCTCGACGTACCGCCAGATACCATCCATTCGCTGGTGGCCTTCTCCGGCAGCGCCGTATTCAAGACCAAAATGCCCGACAACGTCACCATCGGCGGCGGCTACGTGCGCTACATCAAGTCGTTCCGCGAGCCCGTGCTGACGCAAGCCCAGGTGCAGCATGTATTGGAACAGATCACCAGCGGCCGCCTTGCACCGACTCGGGACACGCACCGCCAGCATGTGAAACAGCTCAAGGCCCGCTTCGAATCCAGCTCCGACAGAACCTGCCCCAAGTGCGGCAGCGCCATGGTGCTGCGCACATCGAAACGAGGGGCAAACGCCGGTAACCGATTCTGGGGCTGCTCGGCCTATCCCAAGTGCCGAGAGGTGCAGGATGTGGCGTAGGGCGGGATATCAGGCTCAAGATGCCACGGCACGTGCCGATGATTTATTTGGCAAGGTTAATTTACAACAGTGCTTCGAATCGGATAGCAACATCGTCCGATAAAGGCGGGTAGGCGGCCTGTAATCGCCAGGGTGGGGAGCCGATGAGCGGCATTCCCTGGCGGTAGCGTGCCTGAAATTAGGAACGGCATCACCTTCTCGTGGGATAGCCTCACAGGCAGCCGGCGCGGTCGTTTGGTGCGTGAGGATTCACTGATCTCTCCCAAGAGCCACTCGAGGACATAAGCGCTAAAATCACTGTTGCAGGTACAAAAGGAGGGTGTGTTGTCCTATATAGACGAAAAAATCAATGAACATCCGTCCCTTACCAAGGCTGAGGAGGTACGTTCACTCCTTGATGTACTTGATGGGTTGGATCTGAGCACAGAAGTTAGGGAGTCATTGCATCGGTTACGGAGAGTTGTTGACCTCTTTCTGGGTCAAGTCTCCTCTGCGGATCCTGAGCTCACGTCCTTCCAAGCACTTAAAAGTGCAGATCAGCAGTTATCGAAAATCAAGCAGGAGCTGACGCAATACAAGGCAAATAAAAACGTTAACCATATAACTAATGCGTCTTCCGCGGCTGATAGCATTCTCTCCGCTGCGAAAGCAATGTGGGTTCCTGCCTTTGACCTTGACCTTGACCAAGTGCGAGACGCCATAAGTTCGTTTCGAAAATCGGTGGGACAAAATGCCAGATATGCAGAACAAGAACTAGCTGAGACTCGTAAAGCCATAGAAAGCCTCCGTGAGGAAGCTAACGAGCTGAAAAACTCGATCAAGGAGCAGGAGTCACGCCTTGTTTCAGTTGTGAATGAATTTCAATCACAGTTTTCTAAAGCAGAAGAGGTTCGACGAAGTGACGCTGCTAGTGCACTTAAGAGTGAACAGGAAAAGCTGGGGAAGCTTCGATCTAGTTATGAGGAAAGCTTTGACGCGTCGATAGAGAATTCCAAAACAAAACTCAATGGTATCTCAGAAGATCTAAGCTCCAAGGCGGGTGGCGTTATATCAGATCTTGAACAATTAAAAGAGAAAGCAGAGCGTCTTGTACATGTGATCGCAAATACAGGAATGGTTGGAGGTTACCAACGCGTTGCTAATGAGGAGCGGAGAGTTGGGCGTTTTTGGGATGGGGTTTCTTTGCTTTCTTTAGCGGGAATGGTTGGATTTGCAATCTATGCGTTTCATGGAACATTCGATGACTTTAATCCAGGAGTATTTTTGGCGCGGTTTGGTGTTGTTTTAACATTCGCGGCGCTTGCTGGTTATAGTGCAAGACAGGCAGATAAACATCACAAGGTGGAGAGGAGGAATAGGCGCGTTGAACTTGAGCTCGCATCCATAGATCCTTTTCTTGCCGAATTGCCAGATGATGAAAGAAACCAAGTAAAAGCAGTAGTAGCAGATCGACTATTTGCTAGAGAGGATCTTCAAGGAGGGAGTTTTCTTGGAGTTGTAAAGAAGAAGCACGAAAATGTGAAATAAGGAGGGGTCGGTATGATTGTGCTAAAAACAGCGTCAACGAGGAGCGCTTTCCGCTGGCGCTCCAAATCCGGGCGGTTACGCTGGGCGTTAGAAGATAAAACAGGGAGTAAGAATGGAAAAAAGATATCAGGTTTTCGTTAGTTCAACATATGCCGATTTGAAAGAAGAAAGGCAGCATGTTCTTCAAGCATTGATGGAAATGGACTGCATCCCTGCTGGTATGGAGTTGTTTCCGGCAGCTGATGAAGAACAGTGGGAGTTTATCAAAAAAATTATAAACGATTGCGACTATTACCTTTTAATTATTGGTGGACGATATGGCTCAATCACAGTTGATGGTATTAGCTATACAGAAAAAGAGTTTGATTATGCGGTAAAAATAGGATTGAGAGTTGTGGCTCTGATTCACGGCGCTCCTGACGACATACCATTTGGAAAATCTGAGCAAGACCCTGATCTGCGTGAGAAATTGTTGAGCTTCAAAGATAAAGTAATGAACGGAAGGCTGATAAAATTTTGGAGAAACATTGAAGATCTACCAGGTCTAGTGGCGCTAAGTCTTACTAAAACCATTAAGGCGTATCCTGCGGTAGGCTGGGTGCGTGCAAGCAATGTTGCAAGTGAAAATATTCTTAATGAAATAAACGAATTAAGAAAAGAGAACGCAGGACTTCAATCCTCAATAGCTCTACTTGAACAACAAATAAGCACTAAGCCCGCTATTGATGGCATGGCGGATATAGATTCCAAATTTACCGTGCATGGCGAGTACAAAGTCACGACTCCTAGTCGCACAATACGCCATTATAATTTTGAATGCACTATTAGTTGGCGTGAAATGTTTTCAACTATAGCGCCCTACTTGGTTGAACATCCAAGTGATGTAACGGTTAAAATGAAACTTGCTCGATCACTGAAGGAAATCAAAACGGGCAGTGATAGTGGAAATTCAGTAACAATCAATGATCAGGAGTTTAAGACTATCGCTATCCAGCTCCAAGCATATGGATTGGTCAAAACGAGGTACTCAAAAACCACAAAGGGGGGAATGGCGCTATTTTGGTCATTAACGCCAAAGGGTGAACAGCTTATGATTGAATCACGCGTTGTCCGTGAGGGCGGCTAAGGATGCCGTCAACCTAGACGAACATTTAGTTCGCTCGCGCACTACGAATTCGCGGTTACAGCTAAAGTTATGTTTTTATAGCTGGGTGAAAGTAGTGTTTTGAACGCCATATTCTGATTCATAGCTATGCCATAAACTTTGAAGCTAACTCTTTGGAGTCTTGATTGACTTTGTCAACTGTATATGCGCAAGAAAATAAAAGCTGGCATCCAAAAATAAGGCCAGTAGAGCGTTTATAGTCAATTGATATTAAGTCATTGAGTCAAGTGGTAAAAAATATTGAGGTTGTGATGTCGGGGAAATTAACAATGAGTCATATGGTCTGGAATACTACCTCGGATAGTTGAAGGTTTGGTTTTCCAGAGTAATTAGAGTCAGCAGTAGCTCAAGTAAAAGAATAGGGTAGTAGTTGAAGCTCTTTACTCCAGGTGGCATCTTTCTTTAATCATCCATTTAATTCGAGATAGTTGCAGATACTGAGAAATTAATTAATGTACGAAGAAGCACAAGTGCATGTTGTCAGGCTGGATTTACACTGTGCTTCAAGCCGGCCGTAAATTCGGGCGCAAGTCATACCAGGGATGAGTCTAAGTAATATTTGGGAAGTTCTAAATAAATTATTTACTGATATCTTATGGTCGAAATGGCTGGGGTTTGTTTCAAGATCGGACAGTCCTAAGGTATGGAAACATGTTTTCAAGGGTTCGCGATAACTACGAATACTATTCCTGTTTGGAGTTCCCCCACTCCAGTGGACACGCATGGATAATTCCCCACCAGACGAGAGGAAGAAAATGCTCATTGCTATCACTAAGTTCAAGTTGCCCAAGCCCGTCACTCGGGACGAGGCACGTAAAATCTTTCTGAGCACTGCTCCAAAGTATCAAGGCATGCCGGGTCTCTTCCGCAAGCACTACGTCATATGGGAGGACGGCTCCACTGTCGGAGGAGTCTATTTTTGGAGATCGCGAGCGGATGCGGAGGCCCAGTATACTGACAGCTGGAAATCCTTCGTCCGGGAGAAGTACGGTACAGAACCGTCTATTACGTATCTCGACAACCTGATCACCGTCGACAACATCACCGACGAGATGCTCACGCATGAGTAGCTTGGCTCTTCTGCGCATCACCCGGCCTTCTATGCAGACACCTAACCGGTCGTTACACCTGACATGCACCAGTAGGCTCTGCCTGCTGGTGCATGTCAGGTGAATTCCAGCGTTAACCACCCCTGTCGATTCCGACCAGCTCCGTTCGACGTTAGATTGCCACCCACAGCAATCACCCACAGAAGGGAGCTGATCATGAAGCACATGGCAAAGAACACGATCTGCCTTTGGTACGATGGCGGAGCTGAGGAAGCCGCGCAATTTTATGCCAAGACCTTCCCCGATTCCTCGCTCGACGCGGTGCATCGGGCCCCTGGGGATTTTCCCTCAGGCAAGGAAGGCAGCGTGTTGACGGTCGAGTTCACCGTACTGGGCGTGGCGTGCCTTGGGCTGAACGGCGGGCCTGCCTTCAAGCATAGCGAAGCGTTCTCGTTTCAGGTGGCGACCGAAGACCAGGAGGAGACGGATCGCTACTGGAGCGCCATCGTCGGCAATGGCGGCGAGGAGAGCCAGTGCGGGTGGTGCAAGGACAAGTGGGGCATCTCCTGGCAGATTACCCCGGTAGCACTGACGAAGGCCTTCACCAGTCCCGACCGTGCTGCCGCCAAGCGCGCATTCGATGCCATGATGACGATGCGGAAAATCGACATCGCCAAGATCGAGGCCGCCTTTCGCGGTTGAGATGAGAACGGGCCTACCCAAAGCCGCCGGCGCTTCCCAGCGTCGGCGGCTTTTGCTTTTCTAGGGCCGCAACCTCACGCCTCTATCCACACCTCGTCGCCCTTGAAGCTTACCTTCCAGGTGCGCAGCGCTACGCTTTCGTCTTCCAGGCACTGGCCGTCTTCCAGGCGGAAGTGCTGCTTGTAGATTGGCGAGGCGACGACGGGCTGGCCCTTGAGGTCGCCGACGATGCCGCGGGCGATGACGTTGGCGTTGGAGAAGGGGTCGTGGTGGTCGATGGCGTAGAGTTCCTGCGCGTGGCCGGGCAAATAGAAGATGGCCACCTGGGCCGGGCCTTCCGGGGTTTCCACCCAGGCGGCGACGCCGGAGTAGGGCACCAGGTCGGCGCGGGTGCAGAGGGTTTGCCAGGTCTGGGTCATGGTCTTGGCTGCTGCGTTGGCGATTGTCATAAGAAATTCCTAGCAATGGTGTCGGGGAATCGGCGAGCGAGATGAAGCGCTAGGCGCGCGGCGGACCGAAGGCGAGACATAACGGGGGGGTTAGGCGAGCCTTCGGGGTGCCGCGCAACAACGCGCTTCGCTCGCGCAGCGATTTCCATCACGCTGGACGAAGCTGGCCGCGCTCGGTGGTATAAATGATGTCCGGGTCCGGGCGCGCGTCGTTGACGAAGCTGCGGAAGCGCTTGAGCTTCTCCGGGTCGCTGATGGCGTTGGCCCATTCGCACTCGTAGGTGTCGACCACGGCTTGCATCTGCCGCTCCAGCTCTTCACCGATGCCGAGGCTGTCCTCGAGGATCACTTCCTTGAGGTAGTCCAGGCCGCCTTCCAGGTTCTCGCGCCACACCGAGGTGCGCTGCAGGCGATCGGCGGTGCGGATGTAGAACATCAGGAAGCGGTCGATGTAGCGGAACAGCTCCTCGTCGCTGAGGTCGGTGGCGAACAGCTCGGCGTGGCGGGGGCGCATGCCGCCGTTGCCGCACACGTACAGGTTCCAGCCGTTCTCGGTGGCGATCACGCCGACATCCTTGCTCTGGGCCTCGGCGCACTCGCGGGTGCAACCGGAAACGGCGAACTTGAGCTTGTGCGGCGCGCGCAGGCCCTTGTAGCGGTCCTCCAGCCGGATTGCCATGCCCACGCTGTCCTGCACGCCGTAGCGGCACCAGGTGCTGCCCACGCAGGATTTCACGGTACGGGTCGATTTGCCGTAGGCGTGACCGGTCTCGAAGCCGGCTTCGATCAGCTCGCCCCAGATGGCCGGCAGGTCCTCCAGGCGGGCGCCGAACAGGTCGATGCGCTGGCCGCCGGTGATCTTGGTGTAGAGCTCGTACTTCTGCGCCACCTGGCCCAGCACCACCAGCTTGTCGGGGGTGATCTCCCCGCCGGCGATGCGCGGCACCACCGAGTAGGTGCCGTTCTTCTGCATGTTGGCCATGAAGGTGTCGTTGGTGTCCTGCAGCGGAATGTGGGCCGCGTCGGTGATCGGCTCGTTGAAGCAGGAGGCCAGTATCGAGGCCACCGCCGGCTTGCAGATATCGCAGCCGAGACCATGACCCACCTTGGAACCGTGCTTCTCCATCAGCTCGCTGAAGGTCTTGATGCCCTCCACCCGGACGATGTCGTAG
This sequence comes from Billgrantia desiderata, assembly GCA_011742915.1. Taxonomy (GTDB): domain Bacteria; phylum Pseudomonadota; class Gammaproteobacteria; order Pseudomonadales; family Halomonadaceae; genus Halomonas; species Halomonas desiderata. The sequence continues at coordinate 80,268 of JAAQTN010000009.1, forward strand.
AGCTCCTGGCGGGTGTAGTGGAAGTGTTCGCAGATCGACTTGTCGACCTCTACGCCGCGGCTTTCGAGTTCGTGATCCACCAGGGTCTTGAGCAGGGCGGCACAGCCGCCGCAGCCGGTGCTGGCCTTGGTGGCGCCTTTCACCGCGCCCAGGTCGACCGCGCCGCCGTCGATGGAGGCGCACACGTCCGCCTTGGTGACGTTGTGGCACGAGCAGATGGTGGCGGTTTCCGGCAGGGCGTCTGGGCCCAGCGCGGGGGCGGCACCGCTGCCGGCCGGCAGGATCAGCGAGGCCGGATCCTCGGGCAGTTCGATGCGGTTGGCGTAGTACTGCAGCAGGGTGTCGTAGTAGCTGTTGTCGCCTACCAGCATGGCGCCGACCAGGCGCTTGCCGTCGCTGGAGACCACCAGCTTGCGGTACTGCTGCTTGAGCGGGTCGAGAAAACGGAACTGGCGTGCTCCGGGAGTACGGTCGCCGTGGGCGTCGCCGATGGAGCCCACGTCGACGCCCATCAGCTTGAGCTTGGTACTCATGTCGGCGCCCTTGAAGGCCTCATCGCCCTCGAGAAGGGTAGCGGCGGCGACCTTGGCCATCTGATAGCCGGGGGCGACGAGGCCGAAGATGCTGTTGTTCCACAGCGCTACTTCGCCGACGGCCAGAATGGCCGGGTCGCTGGTCAGGCAGTTGTCGTCGATCACCACGCCGCCGCGCTCGCCGATCTCCAGGCCGCAGTCGCGGGCCAGCTCGTCGCGGGGACGAATGCCGGCGGAGAAGACGATCAGGTCGGTTTCCAGCACTTTTTCGTCCTGGAACACCATGCGGTGGCGGCTGCGTTCGCCGTCGACGATCTCCTGGGTCGCGCGGCCGGTGAGCACCTGCACGCCCAGCGCTTCGATCTTCTCGCGCAGCAGCTCGCCGCCTTCGGTATCCACCTGCATCGGCATCAGCCGCGGGGCGAACTCCACCACGGCGGTGTCGAGGTTGAGACCGCGCAGGGCGTTGGCGGCTTCCAGGCCCAGCAGGCCACCGCCCACCACCACGCCGGTGGCAGCGCTTTCGGCGGCTTCGCGGATGGCGTCGAGGTCCTCCAGGGTGCGATAGACCAGACAGCCTTCACGGTCGTTGCCGGGAATTGGCGGCACGAAGGGATAGGAGCCGGTGGCCAGCACCAGGCGGTCGTAGGGGTAGCGATCCTGGTCGGTGACCACCTCGCCGGCATTGCGGTCGATGGCGAATACTGCTTCGCCGAGGCGCAGCTCGATGCCGTGCTCAGCGTAGTAGTCGGTAGTGGAGAGGGCGAGCGAGTCGGCGTCGCGTCCGCTGAAGTACTCGGAGAGGTGCACGCGGTCGTAGGCCAGGTGACGCTCCTCGCCGAACACGGTGACGGCGTAGCGCTCGAGGGCGCCCTGTTCGACCAACTGTTCGACCAGATGGTGGCCGACCATGCCGTTGCCGATGACGATCAATTGCGGTTTGACGGGCGTGTTCATGCGGCCTCCTTCGCGGGGCGTTGCGGTGATTCGTTCAGTGAGTCGTCGAGCAGGGCCTGAGCGTCGGCGGCGCCGAGCAGCAGGGCCGCGCGACAGGCGGTGAGGTCGCGTCCGGCCAGGGTCTGTTCGAAGTACCAGGGGCCGGAGGCGGTATCGCCGTAGAGCACGGCGCCCTCCAGGCGGCCATCGCGCAGCAGCAGGCGGCGGTAGTCGCCCTGCTGTGGGTCGCGATAGCTGAGCACTTCGTGTTCGGGCTCGGCTTCGGTAGGGCCGAAAGCGTAGAGCGAAATGCCGCTGACCTTGAGCTTGGTGGCGGTAGGCAGCTCCTGATAGCCCTGGGCCTGTTGGCCGCAGAGTCGCTCGGCCAGCACCTCAACCTGACGCCAGATCGGCTCGACCAGACCGTAGAGGTTGCCGCGGTGCTCGCAGCACTCGCCTAGCGCATGAATGGTCGGGTCGCTGGTGGTGAGCCACTCGTCGACCACGATGCCGCGGTTGACCTCGAGCTCGGCCACCCGGCCAAGCTCGGCGTTGGGCACGATGCCGATGGCCACCACCACGCAGTCCGCGGCTAGCCGCGTGCCGTCGGCGAGCAGGGCGGCGCATACCTGGCCTTCGGTGTCGGCTTCCAGGCGCTCGAGCTGGGCCTCGGTGTGAATGTCGAGTCCGCGACCGCGCAGCTCGCTTTCCAGCAGCCGGGCGGCGGTGAGGTCGAGCTGACGGTTCATCAGGCGGTCTTCACGCTGCAGCAGGCTCACCTGCATGCCGCGTTTGCGTAAGCCTTCTGCCGCTTCCAGGCCGAGCAGGCCGCCGCCGATCACCACGGCGTTGCGACCGGCTTGCGCGGCACGTGCCAGGGCGTCGGCGTCGTGCAGGTCGCGGAACACATGCACACCGGGTAGCTCCAGCCCCGGCACCGGCGGGCGGGCCGGGGTGGAGCCGGTAGCCAGCACCAGGCGGTCGTAGCCGAGTTCGCGGCCAGCGTCGGTGGTCAGCCGCCGTGCGGTGCGGTCGATGCTCTCCACCCGTTCGCCCAGCACCAGCTCGATGCCCTGCTCGGCGTACCACTCGGCGCTGCGCAGGGTCAGGGCGCTGCGCTCCATTTCACCGGCCAGCAGCGGTGAGAGCAGGATGCGGTTGTAGGCCGGTGCGGTTTCGGCGCCGATCACGGTGATCGCAGGTCGCTCGGGCCGGGCGAGCAGCGCTTCGACCAGGCGGTGGCCGGCCATGCCGTTGCCGACGATGACCAGGCGGTCGGTTGCCGTTGTCTCGGGATGTCGCTGTGGCATGCGAACACCTCCTTTCGCTGCGCTTGTCGTGGTGGTGGCCCAGTGGCTGGGCACAAACGCAACGACGCCTCGGCGCGGCCCCTGGACGATGCGATGATCGAACCGGGTGCGCAGAGACGTCGTTGTCGCTTGCTGTGTGTGGCGACCTTCTTTGATCGCCGTTTGCCCATCAGATTCAAGAAGCCGGCCAGGATGTGCCTGGCGGATGATTTTCTCTTCTATTTCATTGGGCTGGGAGAGAGAGGCGGGGCCGGCATGAGCATTGGCCCATACCGGCCGTGCACATCAATGGTGCGTTGCGGCATCGAAATGCACAGGGCTGTAGCACGCGGCCAACTGACCGGGCGAGAAGCGCCCACCCTGGGCTTCCAGCTGTCGGGCAATGGGCTCGGCGAAGTGCAGTGCATCCTGCGGGGTGGGGCGCAGCATGCCGGCACCGTAGAGGCGCTGCCGAATGGGCGCTGCGTTGAGTTCGAGCGATTCGAGGTGCCGTACCGAATGGTCCAGATAGGGCGGCAGGGCGAGCCATGCCAGCGCCTGGTGGCGGTTCTCCGGCGAGGCGGCCAGCCATTCGCTGGCTGCCACCAGGGCGCGCAGCAGGGCCGCCAGGGTGGCCGGGTAGTGCTCGGCCCAGGAGCGGGTCACGCCAAGCACTTTTTCCGGGTGGTCGGGCCATAGCTGATCGCCGGTGGCCACCAGCCGTCCGGCGCCGCAGTGCCGGGCCAGGGTGCCCCAGGGCTCGCCGGCGCAGAAGCCGTCGATCTCTCCGCTGCGCAACGCCTCCACCATGCGCGGCGGTGGCAGGGCCACCAGCTCCACGTGGCGCTCGGGATCGATGTCGCCGAGGGTCAGCCATTCGCGTAGCTGATAGTGCTGGCAGGAGTAGGGATAGACCATGGCCAGGCGAGGGCGCTTGCCGTTGCCAGGGCCGCGCAGCCAGTTGCCAAGTGCCAGCGCGCTGACGACCGGGGCGTCGCCTAGCGTCGCGCCGCTGGCCTCGCTCAGGGCCGTGGAAAGCGTCACGGTGTTGCCGTTACGACTGAGCAGCAGCGGGGCCAGGGTGTCGCAGGGGGCTCGGCCCAGCCCCAGGCTCATGGCCAGCGGCATGGGGGCGAGCATCTGGGCGCCGTCGAGCAGACCGGCGGCGACCTTGTCGCGCAGGGTGGCCCAGGCGTTCTCCCGCGAGAGGGAGACGTCGAGCCCCTGGTCGGCGAAGCAGCCGCGTTCGCGCGCGACGATCAGCAGAGCGGCATCGAGCAGCGGCACGAAGCCGAGGGTTAGGCGTGCCAGTTCCGGCGAGGTGGCGTGATGGTGCGGGTGGCTCATGAGCGGGGACCCCGTTTATCGGCGGTTCGCCCCTGGGGCGATGTCAGGTTCAGGCGCTCGAGAACGTCGATGACGCTGTCGGCGACTTCGGCGATGCGTTGGCCGCGATCCATGGCCAGCTTGCGCAGCATGCGGTAGGCCTGCTCCTCGTCGCAGGATTGATGCTTCATCAACAGGCCCTTGGCGCGTTCGATGCGCTTGCGTTCGGCCAGTTGGTTGCGTGCCTTGTCGAGCTCCTGGCGCATGCTGTGGAAGGCATCGAAGCGGGCAATGGCCACCTCGACGATGGCCTTGACCCGCTCGGGCACCAGGCCGTCGACCACGTAGGCGCTGACCCCGGCCTGGAGCGCGGCCTGCAGCATGTCGGAGTCGTGCTGGTCGGCGAAGAACACCACCGGTCGCGGGTTCTCGCGGTTGAGCAGGGCCATGCTCTCCAGGGTGTCGCGGTCGGGGCTCTCCATGTCGATGATCACCACGTCGGGCTGATGACGCGCGACCATCTCGTTGAGGCTGGCGGGGCTCGTCAGCCGGCAGATGACCCGGTGCCCCTCGGCCATCAGCGCTTCCTCGACCATGGCGGCGCGTACTACCTCGTCGTCGACCAGCAGGATGTTCAGGGGTGGGGGCATAGGCGTCGCTCGTGTCTGGCTATCGTATTCGGCTCGGGTTTGACCAAGGCGCTATGGCTAACGCCAAGCAATAAACATTCCAGTTGCGCTTTTTCGCGCCCATGATCGCGCTCGGCGTCACTCTGCTGGCGGAAGGAAGGCCGCACGGCGGCACCGGCATGGGCCGCTCGGCACCAGCCTGGTGCATGGCCGGGCCGGGGCGCCGGGTCATGGTGCGAAGCAGCATGAAACAAGTCCCTGGGCGTTAAGGCAAAGTGTGACATCTGCCTGAAAGGGGATGGTTATTCTCGCCATGGCACGCTTTCTGCTTGATCCATATCAGTAAATATCGACATGGGCGCACCGTCAGCGCCCGAGCGGCAACGACGCCCGCCAACCTTCCCTCAGCAAGATCCCGGGGAAGAGTTGGCGGGCGTCGTCGTTTCGAGATCGTCGTTTCAAGAGTGCTCCAGAGGAGATCGACATGCGCGAGGCCCGAACCACCTGCCCCTACTGCGGCGTTGGCTGTGGCGTGGTGGCCAGCGTCGAGAAGAACGAGATCGTCGACGTGCAGGGCGACCCGCAGCACCCCGCCAACTTCGGCCGCCTGTGCGTGAAGGGCTCGGCCCTGCACGAGACGCTGGGTCATGGCGGTCGTCTGACCCGGCCCATCGTCGACGGTGTGGAGAGCGATTGGGACACCGCGCTGGATGCGGTGGCCAGCCGCCTGAGTAAGGTGCGTGACGCCCACGGCCCCGGGGCACTTGCCGCCTACCTTTCCGGGCAGCTGCTCACCGAGGACTATTACGTCGCCAACAAGCTGTTCAAGGGCTTTCTCGGTACGCCGCACCTGGATACCAATTCGCGCCTATGCATGGCCTCGGCGGTGGCGGCCCACAAGCGCGCCTTCGGCGCCGACGCGGTGCCGTGCTGCTACGAAGATCTCGAAGAGGCCGAGCTGGTGGTGCTGGTAGGCTCCAACCTGGCCTGGAATCATCCGGTGCTCTATCAGCGTCTCAAGGTGGCCAAGCAGCGCAACCCGCTGCTGCGGGTGGTGGTGATCGACCCGCGGGTGACCGACACCTGCGAGCTTGCCGACCTCTACCTGGGGCTCGAGCCGGGCAGCGACGCCCGCCTGTTCACCGGGCTGCTGGCATGGATGGCTGCGCGCAACAAGCTCGACCGGGTCTATCTGGAGGCGCATACCCAGGGCTTCGAGGAGGCGCTGGCCGCGGCGCGGGAGCAGGAGGCCGGTGTGGAAGCCATCGCCGCCGACTGCGACCTGGATGCGGAACGTCTGGAGACCTTCTTCTACTGGTTCGCCAGCCACCTGCATGTGGTCACGTTGTTCTCCCAGGGGGTGAACCAGTCGAGTAGCGGTACCGACAAGGGCAACGCCATCATCAACTGCCACCTGGCCGGCGGCAAGATCGGCCTGCCCGGAGCGGGGCCGTTCTCGATCACCGGCCAGCCCAACGCCATGGGTGGGCGCGAGGTGGGCGGGCTGGCCAACCAGTTGGCCGCCCACATGGATTACGACACCCCCGGCGCGCGGGACCGTGTGACGCGCTTCTGGACCACCGAAGGGCTGGTGCCGTGCCTGCCTGAAGGGCCGGGGTACAAGGCAGTGGCGCTGTTCGAAGCCATCGAGCGTGGCGAGGTGCAGGCGCTGTGGATCATGGCCACCAACCCGGCGGTAAGCCTGCCGCGCACCGACCGCGTGCGTGCGGCGCTGGCGAAATGCCCGCTGGTGATCGTCTCCGACTGCATGGCCAATGCCGATCTGCTGGCCTATGCCGACATCGTGCTGCCGGCTTCGAGCTGGTCGGAGAAGGACGGCACGGTGACCAATTCCGAGCGGCGCATCTCGCGCCAGCGCGGCATTCTGCCGCCACCTGGCGAGGCCCGGCACGACTGGTGGGCGTTGTGCGAGGTGGCCAAGCGGCTGGGCTTCGGCGAGGCCTTCGGCTACACCCACCCCAGCGAGATCTTCGATGAGCATGCCCGGCTCTCCGGCTTCGAGAACGGCGAGGGCCCGGGTGAGCGGCGCCGGCTGTTCGACATCTCCGGCCTGGCCGGGCTCGACCGCGCCGCCTACGATGCCCTCGAGCCGATCCAGTGGCCGGTCAACGCTGCCGCCCCCCGCGGCACCGCGCGGCTCTTCATCGACGGCCGCTTCGCCACGCCCGACGGACTGGCGCGGATGGTGCCGGTGCGTTCGCGTCCGCCGATCCAGGCGCTGGACGCGGCGCGCCCGCTGCGGCTCAACACCGGGCGCATTCGCGACCAGTGGCACACCATGACCCGTACCGCCCGAGCGCCGCGTCTGATGAACCACCGCGCCGAGCCGTTCATCGAGATCGCCCCGGAAGATGCCGCTGCGCTGGGAGTGGAGGAGCAGGGCCTGGCCCGCCTGCAAGGCGTCGGCGGCCGCTATGTCGGCCGGGTGCGGGTGTCGCGCGGACAGCGCCGCGGCGAGGTATTCGTGCCGATGCACTGGAACGGCTACTTCAGCGGCTCGGCCCTCTCCGGGGCGCTGATCGAGGCCCATGTCGATCCCGTTTCCGGCCAGCCGGAATCCAAGCATGGGGCGGTGGCGCTGTCGCCGCTGGCGGTGGAGTGGGAGGCCACCCTGCTGGTGGCGGACGACCTGGGCGTGGCAGAGTCGCGCTGGTGCGACCACAGCCAGTACTGGGCGCGGATTCCGCTGGGCGCCGCCCAGCGTTGGCAATTGGCCGGCGGAGAGCCAAGCGCCGGTGGCAGGATTGAAAGCGCTAGTGGCGAAGTCGAGAGCGCCCACGGTGAGATGGCCCGCGTCGAAATGGAAACCGCCTCGCCGGAGTGGTTGAGCTGGCTCGAGGCGACCCTGCCGGTAGCGCCCACCTTGTGGTGCACCGACCCAGCCAGCGGGCGCCTGCGCGCTGCGGGGGTCGATGACACCGGGCGCCTGCGCTGGTGGTTCATGTCGGGGCCGCCGCGGGAGCTGCCCAACCTGGCCTGGCTCGCAGAGCGTTTCGGCGAGGCGGCCAGTGGCGAGAGCATGGCCGCCGAGCACCGCCGCCGCCTGCTGGCCGGCTGCGACGATGGCGCCGCCAACCAGGGGCCGGTGGTATGCAGCTGCCATCAGGTGGGTCAACGCGCTATCCTAGGAGCCATCCGTGAAGGCGACGACAGCGTCGAGGCGCTGGGCGCCCGGCTAGCCTGTGGCACCCAGTGCGGTAGTTGCATTCCCGAGCTGAAATCGCTGATCGAAGAGGAGAAGGCCCATGCGCTCGCTGAGCCAATTGAAGACCCTGCTGTCGCCTGAGGCCTGGCTCAAGGCGCTGCTGCCGAAAACCCTGGGCCAGGCCGCCCTGTCGCGCTTGCACGGCCTGGGGCATATCGTGCGCTCGCCGTTCGGCGGGTCGCGCAGGATGCCGGCTCCCACCGTGACCCTGGACGGTGACTGCCGCGCCGGCTGCGTCTACCTGGTGGGAGCGGGCAGCGGCGACGTCGAACTGCTCACGCTCAAGGCGGCGCGTCTGCTGCAGCAGGCCGATGCGGTGGTCTACGACCGCCTGGTGGGCGACGACGTGCTGGCGCTGATTCCCGCCGGTCGCGAGCGCTACTACGTGGGCAAGGAGCGCGGTCACCACAGCGTGCCCCAGGCCGAAATCGGTGCGCTGCTGGTGAGGCTGGCGCAAGAAGGCAAATCGGTGGTACGGCTCAAGGGCGGCGACCCCGGCGTGTTCGGGCGCATGGGTGAGGAACTGAACGCGCTGGCCGAGGGCGGTATTCAGGCCGAGATCGTGCCGGGCATCACCGCCGCCTCGGCGGCGGCGGCCGGCATGGGCATTCCGCTCACCGACCGCGCCCATGCCCAGCAGCTGCGCTTCATCACCGCCCAGCTGTGCCGCAAGGACGGCGAGCCCGACTGGGCTACCCTGGCACGCCAGGACGAGACGCTGATCTTCTACATGGGGCTGACCAAGGTCGAGGCCATCTGCCATGGGCTACGCCGCAACGGGCTCCCCGACGACTGGCCGATCATGCTGGTGGCCAACGCCAGCCTGCCCGAGCAGGCCTCGCTGGTGGGTACCCTGGCCGATATGCCCGCCAAACTGGCCGCCTCGCCGCTGCCTTCGCCCTGTCTGATCGTGGTGGGCAGCGTGGTGCGGATGGTGGCAACCAGCCCGGCGGGAGCCTCTATCGAGCAAGGTATGCGCTGAGCTTCTTGCCAAGCCCGCAAGACAATCTCACGGGCTTATCTTTTGCGGGCTATGCCCGCGAGCCCGAGCCGGGGCGCTTGCGGCGAGTGGTGAGGGCATGCACGAGCTGGGTCTTGTTCATGCTCGAGCGGCCGCCGACGCCTCGCTCGCTGGCCAGCCGATATAGCTCGTCCTTGCTTTTCGCTTCGAGCTCCATTGCATCGCCGTCCGGCTGCCGCTTGTCGGCGCTGCGATTAGCGCCACTGCTGCTGCCCTCCTGCGCGATCCGCTCCTTCACCGCTTCCAGCAACTCCTCGCGCTTCATCTTGGAAGTGCCGGCGAGTCCGTACTCCTTCGCCATGTCGAGCAGTTCGGACTTGGTGCGCAGGTTGAGTCCATACACGTGTTCGTGCTCGCCCACGCTGAAGGGAAGCGGCTCGGCTGCGTCGGCTGCCTTGAGTTCCTCTATCATCTGTTCGAGATACTCGATCACCTTCTTGCGCTGGGTTCGCTCGCTGACGTTCCAGGCCGCGTTATTGGCCCGTTTGTGGGCCACCTTGAATTTCTTGCCCTCCATGCAGGTCATGTAACTGTTGGCGTCGAGCTTGTCGACACGCTGGTGGGATACGATCAGCCAATTGTACTCCGTACCGATGGGGGCACCCGACTCCTCGGGAGCGCGAGCGGCCCGCCGCTTGGTGGTCTGATAGGAAATTTCCCACTCGTCGGGGGTGATCTTACGCTCGCGCCACTCCCCCTGGTCGTAGTACCACTTGTGAGAGCGACCGACTTTCATCCCCGAATAGCCTTTGCCCTGGTGCTGCTTGAGGCGGTCATAGCCCTGCTGCTTACGCTTGCCGTCGGCAGTCATCGCTGAACCTCCCTGGTCTTATCCTGAGTTTTCTCCCTAGAGGCAGCATAGCTGACTAGGTTCCTGGTAACCGGGTCATGTCCTAAGCATCTGCTAGGCTAGGCCACAGGCGCCCGGAATGGCGCGGGCGGATCCCGCCGCAGTAGACAAGGAGCAGACATGGCCAACAAGGAGAGTGGCGTCGAAACGATTTCCCGGTTCACCCGGCGTACGCTGATCGTCATCGGGCTCGCCAGCCTGGTGGCGGTGCTGCTGTTCTTCGCTGGTCAGCTCATCGATGTAATGCTGCTGGTCTTCGCCAGCATTCTGGTGGCGGTGGCCATCGACGGTGCGGTGCGGCTATGTCAGCGCCATCTGCCCTTGAGCCGACCCTGGGCGCTGTTATTGGCATTGCTCATGATCTGCCTCAGCCTGGTGGGGTTGGGGGCGCTGATCGGGCCGCGTATTGGCGAGCAGCTGCCCCAACTGGTGGCTGAACTGCCCCAGGCGTTCCTGCAGTTGCTGAACAATTTCCGCGAGCTGCCCGGCATCGAGACGGCGATGGCGGAAGTGGAGGAGCCGGCGCAGTTGATCGGCGAGCCTGTCATCGATTATTTCACCAACTTCTTTTCCACCACCTTCGGCGCCATTGCCAGCTTCTTTCTGATTCTGCTGATCGGCTTCTATTTGGTGCTCAGCCCGGCCAAGTACATCGGCAACGTGCTGCTTATGTGTCCGCCTGCAAAACGCGATCGAGTGGCCCAAGTGCTGTGCATGCAGGGCAGGGCGCTGCGCCTGTGGCTGCTGAGCCGGCTCGTCTCGATGGTGTTCGTGGGCGTTTCCGTGGCGTTGGGGTTGGTTCTGCTCGGTGTGCCTATGGCCGGCGCCCTGGGCCTGGTGGCGGGGCTGTTCACCTTCATTCCCTACCTGGGGCCGATCATCGGCGCCATCCCGACGATCCTCATCGCCTTTCTCGAATCGCCCCAGTTGGCGCTGTATGCCCTGATTCTCTATCTCGTGGTCGAAACGCTGGAGTCGAACCTGGTCATGCCGCTGGCCGCCAAGGGGCTGGTGCGGCTGCCGCCTGCCTACACCGTCATCGTACAGCTGGCCGGGGCGGCCGTGGCCGGTGTGGCCGGCGTGATTCTCTCGACGCCCCTTGCGGTGGTTGCCGTGGTCACGCTGCAGGCGCTCTACATCAACGACGTGCTGGGAGATGACATCGAGGTGCTGGGCGGGCGCTAGGCGACCTGGGCGTCGTCGCGCCCAGGTACTTATGAACGGTAGACCAGCACTGTATAGTTTCTTCCTTCTATTTCCTCGAAGTTCTTGAGCTTCTCCATGAGGTGCTTGTCGAGCCGTTTGCCTTCGTGCAACAGCAGCATGCCGCTGGCGGAGTAGATGTCCTGGGCCAGGATCATGCCCGGTTTTACCTGACTCGTTTCCAGCGAAATGACCGCCTTGCCACCGGTCTGCAGGTCTGGCGCCTTTTCGACACACAGCTTGACGAAATCGTGGCACAGTTCGGGATCGTAGATGCGTCCGGCAAACTTGCGCAGCAGTGCCAATGCTTGCGGGCGCGGTACCTCTCGCGGCAGGACCATGCCGCGCTGCAGCTCGATGAAGTCCACGGCCAGCCCCAGCAGGCGTGAACCATAGGGAATGTCATTGCCTTCGAGGCGATCGGGAAACCCGCTGCCGTTCCAGCGCTCGCGATGATGGCGCACTATCTTGGCCGCTCGCTTCAGTTGCGCCATCGCCATCAAGTGGCTCTCGCTGCTGGCCGGGTAATTCTGATAGGTAGTCCGCTCCTGGGCCGACAGCTGCTCGGAGGGTGTGACAAGCAAATGGTCGTCCCAGGTGAGCTTGCCCATGTTATAGAGGGCCGCCGCCAGCTCCAGGTCTTGCTGCAGCGTGTGATCGAGTGCGTGTGTCTCGCAGAACGCCGTTATCAGGGCGGAGATCTGGTCGTTCGTCTGCAGATGACGCGGCAGTCGCTGATGGAGAAGGTCGGCTATCACGCGCGCTGTCGTCACATGGATGTGAAGCAGCTCATCGTACGCCTTCTCCAGCATGTCGGATGTTTGCTTGAGCTCTTGCTGGGTTGCCTCGATGCGTTGTTCCAGCGTGTCGTTGAGTGCGAGCAAGTTCTCGTTCTGAACCTGTAGCGATGCCTCGTGCTGCAGCCGTTTGCGCTGGGCGCCGAGTTCTTCCAGCGACCGGTGAAGCAGCCGACGGAGTCTGTCCGCGTCCCAAGGCTTGAGAATACAACCGTAGACCTGCCCTTCATCGATGGTGCGGAGTGCCTCTTCGAGGCCGGTGGCAACATCGATCAGGAGCAGGCGGATACTGTCCGGCCAACGCGACTGGATGAGCCCCAGCCCTGCGTGTCCATCCTGGCCGAACGTACTCGCGTCGCATAGCACCAGATCGACGGGTTCGAGCTCCAGGGTGGCCACTGCGTCCTTCGTGCTTGCCGCTTGCAGGACCTGAAAGCCCTCCTGCTCCACCATTTCGGAGAGTTGCGATAGTGTCTCTGGGTCTTCGATGATCAGCAGCAGTGTTGCCGGCTCGGGATCTGACTGAGCCGGTGCCTGCGCCGGCTGTTGTTCTATGTCGCCTATCGATTCGGCCATGCAGCTTCCCCCACCCTGGTGACAAACTTTGCCGTATTCGGCTTTATTTAGGTAGGGTTATCGGCGGATGGAAGGGAAGCTTTAGGGCGCTCAGCTTGGCAGGTGTTGGAGAATGGTGTCGACACTGCTCTTGTCGACCACGCCACGCTCGGTATCGATGCCCACGTAGCTGACGACACCGTCCTCGGCGATTAGCGCGAAGCGCAGGCTGCGGATGCCCATGCAGGCAGCGCTGGCGTCTTTTTCCATGCCCAGAGCGCGAGTCAGCTCGGCATTGCCGTCGGCGAGCATCAGAATCGCCTGGGCGTTCTGATCCTTCTGCCAGGCGCGCATCACGAAGGCGTCGTTGACCGCCATGCAGGCCAGCGTATCCGCTTTTTCCAAAACCTTGTCGGCCTTGATCACGAAGCCGGGCATGTGGGTGTTGGAACAGCCCGGCGTGAAGGCGCCGGGTACGCCGAACAGCACGACGCGCTTGCCGCTGAAGATGTCGCCGGTGGAGATGTCCTCGGGACCATCGGGGCCGATGGTCTTGATCGTTACGTCGGGAATCTTGTCGCCTACCGAAATGGGCATGGGCAGCTCCTTGTCTGGGGATGGGGTCTTGGCATCGCCTGAATACTGTAGAGCAATTCCTGGATCAGGGTCGTTGCCGAATGTAGCGAGTTTCAACTGCCCTGATAGGCATCGAAGACTTCCTGGCCGGTCATGTCGTGGGTCTCGTTGGCGAAACGGTAGTACTCGGGTTTCTGGTCGATGAAGATCTGGGTGTCGAAGGTCCAGGCTTCGCCGCCATCCACCAGACCCACCGGAACGGCGTAGTGATCGCCGGTCTTGAGCCGGTAGAAGAGATGGGTGCCGCAGCGCTTGCAGAAACCTCGCTCCGCCCAGTCCGACGAGGGATAGACGGTGACGTTCTCCTCGCCTTCGATCTCGATGTCGCTGACCGACTCCAACGCCAGCAGCGGTCCGCCGCCCCAGGTGCGGCACATGCTGCAGTGGCAGGCGCCGACGTTTTGCTTATGGGCGGCCACCGCCACGTTGACGGCACCGCACAGGCAGCTGCCGCGTGCGCTCATTCCATCCTTCATCCATTTTCTCCTGCTGTTTCACGACGGAAAGGGTTACCGACTCCAGCAGTGTAGCCATACCGGCGCCGTACCACTCGACCACTTTTCACGTTGGACGTCTTGATGACCAACGTTGTCGGGTTGACGAAGAGTGTTGCCTGGCGGGCTGGGTGAGTCTGGTCGCCGAGGCGTATTATGGCTTGTCGGGATCTTCAGCGATGAAAGCGTGACGATGGAAGTCGGCCGCTGCCCTCACCTCGGCAATGCCGATGAGTCCGGGTTCGGGGGCCTCAGCACCGGCCAGGACCGCCAGCACCGTCCTCACCCCGCGTGACAGTGAGAGCAAGTGGTATCCGCCTTCCAGCACGAAGACCAATCGGCCGTCGCAGTGCCTTTGGGCCAGTGTTTGCAGCATGCTCGTCATGGCGGCAAATCCCTCGTAGGAAACGTTGAGCGCGAGGTCGAATGGGTGGGGATCGAAGCCTGCAGAGACCAGGATCAGGTCAGGCTGGAACCAGTCCGCAGCAGGGATGAGGATATCCTCGAAGGCACTGAGGTAGGCTCGGTCGCCTGCGCCTGCCGGCATGGGCACATTGATGGTCGTGCCTTCACCGAGACCTACGCCGACATCTTCGAGATTGCCGGTGCCGGGGTAGAAGGGCGAGCTGCGGTGAATATCGAAGAGCATGACGTCGGGGTCGGCCCAGAAGATGTCCTGAGTGCCGTTGGCATGATGGGCGTCCCAGTCGACGATCAACACACGCTCGCAGCCAAGCTCGGCTCTGGCATGGGCTGCAGCCACCGCCACGTTGTTGAACAGACAGAAGCCGCGGGCACGAACGGGTTCGGCGTGGTGGCCCGGCGGGCGTACCAGGGCGAAGGCGCTCTGGCAGCGTCCCTGCATGACGGCTTCCACTGCGGCGACGGTCGTGCCGGCGGCGACCTCCGCCGCATCGACGCTGCCGGGAGAGACGGCGGTGGTGTCGACATCGAGCCAGGCATTCTTTCCGCGCAGCTCAAAGACATGATCCAGGTAGGAGCTGGTATGGACGCGACCCAACTGCTCGCGGGTGGCTTCCTTCCCTGCTTCGAACGTTACGCCGGGTACCGGTTCGAGTTCCAGCAGTTGATGTATGGCCTTGAGCCTCCCGGCATGCTCCGGATAAACCCAGGGTACCTTGAGCGCTGAAAGCAGCTCGCGAATTTTCCGATCCATGCGGCCGGGTAGGAAAGGTGCGTCGGAGTCGGGCTGGTGGTTGAGAACTCGCTCGTCATAGAAGGCGATTACGCTGTTGGGTTCGGCCACTTGCTGCTCCAGAGCTGGGTCAGGGTTCTTTCCCAGCATAGTGCCTGCTGAAGTAGCTAGCCGCGTGAATCCCGGGCCTGCTCCTGAATCAGAGCGCGCAGCGCTGCGGCGGCGGCCGAAAGCGGGTGACGGTGACGCATGACGATGCCCAGCGGTCGTTCGACCTCGGGGGTCGTCAACGGCCGGTAGTCGATGCCGTCGGTAGCGATCTGTTTGAAGCTCAATTCAGGCAGCACGCTGATGCCGAGCTCGGCGGCGACCATGCGGCCCACGGTGGCGATCTGGCTGGCGTCGCAGAGGATCTCGAGCGGCGCGCCCACCTCGGCCATGATGCGGTCGATCTCCTGGCGCGAACTGGAGAGACGGTTGATGCCAATGAACGGATGGCCGGCCAACTGCCGCCAGGCCACGCTCTCTTGTTCCAGCAGCGGGTGGCCGCTGGGGCAGACCGCCACGTAGCGGTCCATCAGTACCGGCTCGAAAGCCAACTCCTCGGTGTCGTGGGGCGCCACGGAAAGGCCCAGGTCGGCGCGCCCTTCGCGCACCATCTGGCTGACCTGCTCGGCCAGCACGTCGTGCAGGCTCAGATTGATGCGCGGGTAGCGGGCATGGAAGGCGGCGATGATGCCCGGTAACAGGCCGGCCGCCAGGGTGGGCAGGGCGGCCACGGTGACCTTGCCGCGCTGCTTGGAGAAGCGTTCCTCGAGATCCTCGAAGGCCTCGGACCAGTCGTTGAGCAGACGCACCGCCACCGGCAGGAAGGCCTCGCCCTCCGGAGTCAGGGTCAACTGGCGCGTGGTGCGTGAGAACAGCGCGCCGCCTACCGCCTCCTCCAGCTTGCGCAGGGCGATGGAGATCGCCGGCTGGGAGAGATGGATACGTTCGCTGGCTTCGGCCAGGCTGCTCGACTGGGCCACGGCGACGAAGGCACGCAGCTGCTTGATGCTGGGTTTCATTTAGAAAGTAAAACACAATTTAAAAACAATTCAATATACAAAATAGAGGCTCCGATCCAAGCTGCGTCATGGGGAAACCCCCGCGCAACACGACAAGAACAAGCCCGCAAGCCGGGCCCAAGGAGCCACTCATGAAGCCAACGCTGAAGACCCTGCTGGCCGCTGCCGTTAGCACTACCTTTCTCACTGCGGGCATGGCGCAAGCCAACGAGCGCCTGCTGATCGGCTCGACCTCCAGCTCGTCGAGCCACTACGGCTACTTCGTCGCCGTCAACCAGATCATCAATAGCCAGGTCGAGGGCGTGAGCGCCTCGGTGGCGGAAACCGGCGCCACCGTCGACAACCTGCGCCGCCTGGGCCGCCATCAGATCGACATGGGCCTGGTCACCACCAATACCGGCTACCACGCCTATGCCGGCCAGGAAGATTTCGATGGCCGCCCGGTCGACAGCCGCTTGCTGTGGGTCTATACCGTCGCCCCGCAGAACGTGGTGATGCGCCAGGATGCCGGCGTTTCCACCCTGGAGGATCTCGAAGGCGTGCGTTTCAATCCGGGCATCACCGGTTCGGCCACCGAGAAGACCACCGAGGCAGTGATGCGTACCCTCGGCATCTCGCCCAACTACGTGCGCGGCTCCACCACCGACATCGTCGACGCGATGAAAGATGGCCGGGTGATGGGCTCGGCCAAGTCCGGGGTCGGCAACCGCCTCGACGGCTCGAGCATGGACATCGCCACATTCACCCCGATCAGCGTGCTCTCGCTCACCGACGAGCAGGCCGCCACGCTGCGTGAAGAGATGCCCGACGTGGCCATCGTCGACGTGCCGGAAGGCGCCGGCGAGGGCATTCCGGCCTACACCACCTGGGCTTTCGGTGTGGCCGTGCATGCCCATCCGGATCTCGACGAGGAGACCGCCTACCGGATCGTCAAGGCGGTGATGGAGAACCCCGAGCCCCAGGCCAACGCTTTCTCCGCGGTACGCGACGCCGACCTGACGCAGATGACGCTGGAAGTGGGCACCGTGCCGCTGCATGCCGGGGCGGCCCGCTACTTCGAGGAGCAGGGCCTGGAGATTCCCGACGCGCTGCGGCCCGTCGAGTAACGGCCAGGGGAGACGATTGCCATGCGCGAGAACCTGACCAAGCTGCTGGCCCTCATGCTGGGCGGGCTGATCCTCTACACCTCGGCGACCGGCCCGTTCGAGAGCATGATTCAGCGGGGTATCTTTCTTGCGCTGGTGATCCTGCTGGGGCTGACGCTCTATCCGCTGGGGGCCGGCAAACGCTGGCGGCCGCTGGGGCTGGCCTGCGACCTGACGCTGGCCGTCGGCACGGTGCTGGCCTGCGGCTACGTGGTGATGAACCACGAGCGCATTCTCGTCGAGCTGCCCTGGGCCACGCCGCGGGACATGCTGTTCACCGCCATGCTGCTGATGGCGGTACTGGAACTGTCGCGGCGTGCCATCGGCGTGATCTTCCCGCTGCTGGTGCTGGCGGGGCTGGCCTATGCCTGGCTCGGCGCAGCCATTCCCGGGCCGCTGGGACACCGCGGCTTCGATCTCTACTACATCACCGAGACGCTCTATCTTGGCGATCTGGGCGTGTGGGGCATGCTGGTCGGCGTGGCTGCCACCACCATTGCTGCCTTCGTGCTGTTCGGCTGCCTGCTGCTGCACACCGGCGGCGGTCAGACCTTCATGGACCTGGCGCTGCGCATCAGCGGGCGCTCGCCGGGCGGTGCCGCCAAGGTGGCCACCGTGGCCTCGGGGCTGTTCGGCATGGTCAGCGGCAGTGCCGTGGCCAACGTGGCCACCACCGGCAACTTCACCATCCCGATGATGAAGCGGCTCAAGTACCCGGCGCCCTTCGCCTCGGGGGTGGAGGCGGTGGCTTCCACCGGTGGCCAGATCGCCCCGCCGATCCTCGGTGCGGCGGCCTTCATCATGGCCGAGATCCTCGGCGAGAGTTATCTGCGCATCGCCCTCGCCGCGCTGCTGCCGGCGATTCTGTTCTATCTCGGCGTGTTCCTGACCATTCATCTGGTGGCGCGGCGGCGCAACCTGCAGGTGGTGCCCGACGAGGAGCTGCCGAGCTGGCCGGAGGTGCTGCGTCCGGAGCGGATCATCCCGATCCTGGCGGCGCTGGGCGGGCTCTTCTACGGCGTGCTCTCCGGGCGCTCGATCCAGATGGCGGCTTTCTACGGCATCCTGATGACGGTACTGACCTTCGTGCCCTTCGCGCTGCTGGCGCGCACCCCGCTGCGCGAGATCGCCGGCAAGCTGCTCGCGGGGCTGATCGATGCCGGCAAGGGCATGGTGATCATCGGCGTGCTGCTGGCCGGTGCGCAGATGCTGGTGGCGATGATCGGCATGACCGGCATCGGCGTGACCCTGGCCAGCCTGATCGTCAACGTCGGCGGCCAGTCGCTGTTCCTGGTGGCCTTCATCGTCGGCGGCGTGTGTCTGATCCTGGGCATGGGCATTCCCACCACGGCGGCCTACGTACTGGTGGCCTCGGTGCTCGCACCGGCGCTCACCAGCATCGGCGTCGAACCGCTAATCGCCCACCTGTTCGTGTTTTACTTCGCCACCCTGTCGGTGATCACGCCGCCGGTGTGCGTGGCGGTGTTCGTCGCGGCGGGCATCGCCGGCACCAACTGGCTGCCGGCGGCGGGGGAGGCGGTGCGCCTGGCGGCGGCGATCTACGTGATTCCGTTCCTGCTGCTGATCTATCCCGCCCTGGCCGGCTTCGGCGGCGCCTTCGACATCCTGCTGGCCAGCTCCCAGGGCGTGGTGTTCGTGCTCGCCTTCGCCACGCTGATGTCGCGGGTGGCCGTCACCGGCAACCGGCTGCTCGATGTCGTGGGGCTCGGGCTGGTGGTGGGGCTGGCGCTGATTCCCGGCTGGCTGACCACCACCGGCGCCTTGCTGCTGCTGGTGGCGCTCTATGCGCGGCGGCGCCAGCGTCTGGCCGCTTCATCCAGCGATACCGCTGTCGATAACAGATCTGGCAAGAACAGGCCCGGCACCCAGGGCATGACGGCCAAGGAGACCCACCCATGACCTTTCTGTTGGGCAGCGGCGCCGGCTTTTCCGGCGACCGCACCGATGCCGCCATTCCCGTGGTGAGAGAGCTGATGCGCCGCGGCCAGCCCGCCGCGCTGATCTTCGAGACCCTGGGCGAGCGCACCCTGGCGGCGGCCCACCGCGCCCTGCGTGACGACCCAAGCGCAGGCTACGAGCCGTTGTTGGAAGAGCTGCTCACCCCGGTGCTGGACGACTGCCTGCGCCACGGGATTGCCATCCTGGGTAACTTCGGTGCGGCCAACCCGGATGGCGCCTGCCGTGTGGTGGCCGAGCTGGTTGCGCGCACGCAGCGGGGCGGGGCGAGGATCGGTCGGGTGCACGGCGACGACATCCGCGCACGGTTGAGCGAGATCGATCTCGAGCGCTGGGAGGCGGAGAGCCGCGAGCTGCCCGGCGAAGAGGCGCTGATCTCGGCCAACGTCTATCTCGGTGCGGAGCCCCTGGTCGAGGCGCTGGCGCTAGGCGCCCAGGTGGTGGTCAGCGGTCGGGTGGCCGACCCGGCGCTGTTCCTGGCGCCGCTGGTGCACCACTTCGGCTGGGCCTGGAACGACTGGGATCGCCTGGCCGCCGGCATGATGGCCGGCCATCTGGGCGAGTGCGGCGCTCAGGTCACGGGCGGGTATTTCGCCGACCCCGGCTGCAAGGAGGTACCGGGGCTGGCCCGGGTCGGCTATCCGATCATCGAGGTGGAGGAAGACGGCAGCCTGGTGGTGACCAAGCCTGCTGATACCGGCGGCATGGTGACCGAGCGTACGGTCAAGGAGCAGCTGCTCTACGAGGTGCACGACCCGGCCAACTACCTGACTCCCGATGTGGTGGTGGATCTTTCCGCCGTGCGGGTAGAGCAGATCGGCCCCGAC
Organism: Billgrantia desiderata; assembly: GCA_011742915.1. Classification (GTDB taxonomy): domain Bacteria; phylum Pseudomonadota; class Gammaproteobacteria; order Pseudomonadales; family Halomonadaceae; genus Halomonas; species Halomonas desiderata. The sequence goes on from JAAQTN010000009.1 coordinate 99,935, forward strand.
CGGGTGGCGGTGCGCGGCATTCGCGGCAAGCCGGCGCCGCAGCGACTCAAGACCACCGTCTGCTACGAGGGCGGCTGGCAGGGCGAGGCGGAGATCTCCTATGCCGGTCCCAATGCCCTGGCCCGGGCGCAGTTGGCCGCTGAGGTGTTGCGCGAGCGGCTGACCTTCCGCGCGCCGCCGGAGCTGCGCACGCGGCTGGACATCGTCGGTCATGCCAGCGTGTTCGACAGCGATGCCGGCGACCTGCAGCGCAGCGTTCCGGCAGCCGCCAGCGGCGACTATCGACTGCGCCTGGCGGCCGAGCACGCCGAGCGACGCTGGGTGGAGCGCGCGACCCAGGAGCTGCTGGCGCTCTACTGCGCCGGCCCGGCCGGCGGCGGCGGGGTACGCCGGCAGTTCCAGCGGCGCGTATGCACCGCCTCCTACCTGGTTGAGCGCAGCGACGTGGAAGCCTTTGCCGCCCTGTTCGATACCACTCTTTTCGAGACGAAGATGGCCAACGAGAGGAGAGTCGCCCATGGCGCACGCTGACGTGAACTCGGCCGCGAGCCTCCGGGCGAAACATGCGGTAGCCCTGCACCGCCTGGCCCATGCCCGTGCCGGCGACAAGGGCGATCGGCTCAACCTGGCGCTGTTCGCCTATGAGCCGAAGCATTACGAGACGCTGGTGGAAGCGGTCACCGAGGAGCGGGTGCTGGCGCTGTTCGCCCATCGCGGGGCGAGCCGCGTTCGCCGCTACCTGATGCCGGGCCTGGCCGGCATGAACCTGGTGATCGACGACGTGCTGCAGGGCGGGGTCAATGGCGCCCTCAACCTGGACGGCCACGGCAAGACACTCTCTTACCTGCTGCTGGGCATGAGCGTGACGACCGAAGACGATTCGCTCTAGATTCGCTCCTGCAGGCAAAACGGGCCACCCTTGGGTGGCCCGTTTGCGCTGGGACAGGACGAGGCTCAGGCCTTGGCCATGCGCTTCTCCTTGGTCTTCTCCTTCTCGTCTTTCTGCTTCTCGTTACCGGCGCCGCGCCGCTGGGCCAGGCTCTCCACCTTGCGCTGCTTCTCGTAGAGAAAGCGCAGCACTTCCTGGCGGTAGTGGTTGTAGCGCGGGTCGTCGGCCAGGGCGATACGGTCGCGGGGTCGCGGTAGCTCGATGTCGAGTATCTCGCCGATGCGCGCCGAGGGGCCGTTGGTCAGCATCACGATGCGATCCGAGAGCAGTACCGCCTCGTCTACGTCATGGGTGATCATGATCACGGTGTTGCCCAGCTCGTCCTGGATGCGCATCACCTCCTCCTGCAGGTGAGCGCGAGTCAGGGCGTCGAGTGCGCCGAAGGGCTCATCGAGCAGCAGCACCTTGGGCTCCATGGCGAGTGCTCGGGCGATGCCCACGCGCTGCTTCATGCCGCCGGAGATCTCCGCCGGGCGCTTGTCCAGCGCATGCCCCATGCCCACCATCTCCAGGTTCTTGACGATCCACGCGTGGCGCTCGGCCTTGCTCTTGGTGCGCGCACAGGTCTTGTTCACCGCCAAGGCCACGTTCTCGTAGACGGTGAGCCAGGGCAGCAGCGAGTGGTTCTGGAACACCACGCTGCGGTCGGGTCCCGGCGAATTGACCTCCTTGCCGTCGAGAATCACCGCCCCGGAGGTGGACTCGGTCAGCCCGGCGACGATGTTGAGCAGGGTCGACTTGCCGCAGCCGGAATGGCCGATGATGGAGATGTACTCGCCGCGGTCCACGGTCAGGTCGATGCCCTTGAGCACCTGGCTCTCCACGCCCTTGGCGGTGAAGGTCATGTCGACGTTCTCGATACTCAGATAGCGGTTGCTCATGTTGTTGCTCCTCAGCCTTGGGCGGTGCCGCGGGTCACCCGGCTGCCGATGAAGGCGACCAGGCGGTCGAGGACGAAGCCGACGATGCCGACGTAGACCAGCGCCAGGATGATGTCGCTGATCATCGAGGCGTTCCAGGCGTCCCAGATGAAGAAGCCGATGCCCACGCCGCCGATCAGCATCTCGGCGGCGACGATGGCCAGCCACGACAGGCCGACGCCGATGCGCAGCCCCGAGAAGATGTAGGGCGCGGCGGCGGGTAGCATGATGCGGGTGAAATACTCCATGCCGTTGAGGCGCAGCACCCGGGCCACGTTGCGGTAGTCCTCGGGGATGTTACGAATGCCCACCGAGGTGTTGATGATGATCGGCCAGATCGCGGTGATGAAGATCACGAAGATCGCCGAGGGAGTGCTGTCCTGGAAGCCGGCTAGCGAGATCGGCAGCCAGGCCAGCGGCGGCACGGTACGCAGCACCTGGAACACCGGGTCGAGGCCGCGCATGGCCCAGGTCGACTGCCCCACCAGCACGCCCAGCGCGATGCCTGCCACCACGGCCAGCGAATAGCCGTAGGCCACCCGCTCGAGGCTGGCCAGTATCTGCCAGGCCATGCCCACGTCGTTGCCGCCATGGTTGTAGAACGGATTGACGATCAGCTCCCAGGTATCGCGCAGCACCTGGGAAGGGGGCGGCAGCACGGCACCAGGGGAGGAGCACAGCAGCTCCCACAGGATGCCGAGCAGGGCGATGATCACCACCGGTGGCAGCACCCGCTGCACCAGCACTTGCTGCATGGCGGCGAAATCGGGAGCCCAATGGAGCGAGGCCGTCTTGGCCATTGTGTTGCTGCGTTGCATGCTACTCATGACGATGTCTCCTTCTCGTGCGAGATCAGGCGAGGCGCTTGATCTCGAGGCTGTCGAGATAGGCCTGGGGATCTTCGGGATCGAAGGTCTTGCCATCGAAGAACGTTTCCACGCCGCGGGAGGTGGAATCGGGAATGTCGGCGGAGTCGATGCCGAGAGCGGCAGCCGCTTCGCGCCACAGGTCCTCGCGGTTGACCTGTTCGATCAGCGCCTGGCTGTCGAAGTCCTGCGGCAGGTAGCCCCAGCGCTTGTTCTCGGTGAGGAACCACAGGTCATGGCTCTTGAACGGGTAGGAGGCCTGGTGTTTCCAGTAGCGCATCATCTGCGGATGGTCTTCGATCACCAGACCGGTGCCGTAGTCGAAGTTGCCCTGGATGCGGTCGATCAGATCGGCATAGGGGGCATGAATCCAGCGCCGACGGGAGCAGATCTGGGCCATCTCCTCGTGGTTGGCCGGGTCCTCGCACCACATCTGCGCTTCCATGATCGCCATCAGCAGCGCCCGGGTGGCATTGGGATTGGCCTCGACGTAATCGCTTCTCAAGGCGAAGGCTTTTTCGGGGTGGTCGTTCCAAATCTCACCGGTGGTATTGGCGGTATAGCCGATGCCCTGGTTGATCAGCTGACGGTTCCACGGCTCGCAGACGCAGAAGGTCTCCATGCTGCCGACCCGCATGTTGGCCACCATCTGGGCCGGCGGCACCACGATAGTGGAAATGTCGCGGTTGGGATCGATGCCGCCGGCGGCCATCCAGTAGCGAATCCACATGTCGTGGGTACCACCGGGGAAGGTCATGGCGGCATTGACGGCATCGCCGCCGCTGCGCTTGGCGGCGATGGCCTCGGCGAACTCGGCGGTGTCGAGTCTCACTTTGAGATCGGCATGCTCGTTGCCCACCGAGATGCACTGGCCGTTGAGGTTGAGCCGCGCCAGGATGCTCATCGGCACCGGCACGTTGTTGGGGGTCATGGCGCCGCTGGCAATGAGATAGGGCATCGGCGTGAGGATATGGGCACCGTCGATGCCGTTGCGCTGCGAACCAAGTACCAGGTTGTCGCGGGTGGTACCCCAGGAGGACTGCTTGAGTACCTCCACATCGGTCATGCCGTGGGCGGCGAAGAAGCCCTTTTCCACCGCCACGAACAGCGGCGCGGCGTCGGTCAGAGCGATGAAGCCGAGCTTGGCCGAGGTGGTTTCGGGCCGTCCGCTGGCCACGGCCCAACTCAGCGGCAGGCTGCTGAGCAGAGCGGTACCGCCCACGACGCCGGCGGTCTGCTGCAGAAAACGGCGGCGGTCGAGTCCGGGATTGCCCTTGTTGGTCTTGTTCATGGATATGGCTCCCAATAAGAAGTGTCTGGCCAAATAAAGACGGCGCCTGCCCCGATTCGCATGACGATGTCACGGGAACCTGGGCAGACGCCGTTGTCTGGTCCTGGTGCTGCATGGAAGCGCTGAACCGTCGTTGACTCAGCGGACGGTAAGGCTTTGCAGCTTGGGTGCCATTGCGTCTTTTTATCGATTTATTTCATTTAAAATCAATTCGTTGCTATTTCATTTGTGATGCCTGTCAAGAGGTGTGTCCGACTCACAGGCGCCGAGACGGTGCGCTCGGGTTGTGCGATGCACCATTGCTGCCTGTGTCATCTTCAGGACTCGATCCCCGTTTCGGCCGTTGGCTGGAGGATGTCGGCCAGCCCCAATACGGTCTGGGCGATCTCGGCCATGCTCTTGCTCTGGTCCATGGCCATCTTGCGCAGAAAGGCGTAGGCCTGCTCCTCGCTCATCTTCTGGTGGGACATGATCAGGCCCTTGGCACGCTCGATCAGCTTGCGCTCGCGCAGCGCCCGGCGTGTGTCCTCCAATTCGTCGCTCAGGGCCTGCAGGCGCCCGGCCTGGGCGCGCATCAGCTCCACCAGTGAGCGATTGAGCGAGGAGCCTACCACCCGGGCGGTGACCTCGCCGAGCTCCTGGCTGGCGCTGCCGTCGAGCAACTCCACCAACTGCTGACACACGCCCGGCAAGGCATCGTTCAGCTGTCGGGTCAGCTCCTCCCGCTGTGTCAGGCTACGCCGTGCATCCAGAGTCCGCGTCAGGCACAGGCTGGTCAGTTCGCCGATCATGAAGGTTTCGACCCGCTGCATGGCGTCGATCCGCCAAGTGGTCAATTCGTACCAGGTCTCGCCCAGGGTGCTGGCGTTCTCCGGCAGCGCAACGTCGCCGCAGGCCATCTCGCGCAGTTGCTGAATGCCGGCCAGCGTGCGGCCGGGCATCTCCTGCTGCCACAGTTGGCGCACCGCCTCGCTGGTGAATTCGAGGCAGGTGTCGAAGCAGCGCTGCTGGGCGTCGATCAGGTGCAGCAGCAGCTGGCGATGGGCGTCGTCGAAGGTGCCGGAAGTGAAGCCGGCGGCGCCGCAGGCGCGCTCCTGGCCGGCCAGCTCCTTGCCCTGCATCAGGTGAAAGATGGCAACCAGGGCCAGGGTGATGTCGGGGTCGCCGGCGGTATCGGCGACTTCGAACACCACCGAGAGCAGGGCGCTGATGAGCTGATTGTACGATTGCGTTGCCGCATCGGGGCTGGTGCCGAGTGCGGCGATGTCGTCACGCAGTGCGTCCAGGCCTTCCAGGGCGTGCCAGACGAAGGCGACCCGCTTCAGCAAGCGGGCGGTGGTGGCGGGGCGACCGGCGGTTTCGCCCAGCGCCTCCAAGCGGGTGCGCAGGGCGCGCTCGGTAGCCTGGCACTCGTCGATACGCTCCTGACGGCGCTCGGCAAAGCGCTGTCCGCCGGAGGCCAGATAGACGTTGGAGGCGCCACGCTCCTTTTGCAGCGCATGGATGAAACGACTGACGTCGCCGACGATGTCGCAGGCGGCGGTAAGGTGCTCGAGATCGTCGATTTCGCAGCGCTTGGCTGCCAGCAGCAGGCATTCGGCGGGTGTCATGGCTCACCTCATTCACGCAATGGCCGCCGCCCCGAGGGCGGCGGCCAGTTTGGGCAAGCATTGCGGCAGTGAGTGCCGCTGTGCTTGCGATCAGCGCAGCGACAGCGCGCCGGCGCCGGTATCCTCGCCCACGGCCTGGCGATAGGCTTCGGCTTCCTCGGCTTCCGTTTCGTCGCTGAAGCGCACCAGCAGAGCGCAGGAGGCCAGCACCAGCACGATCAGGCCGAGGTAGAACAGGCCTTGCTGATAGGTGATGGCTTCGCTGCGGAAGAGGAAGGCGGCAGCCACGGCACCCACATTGCCACCGGCACCGACGATGCCGGCCACCGCGCCCAGGGCCTTCTTGTTGATGAAGGGCACCACGCCGTAGGTGGCACCTTCGGCCATCTGCACGAACAGGCTGAACACCAGCATGATGCCAATGGCGTACGACAGCACGTGCATCTGCGAGAAGGCCACCAGGGCAATGCCTTCGCAGATCAGGGCGATGAACAGCCAGCGCACGCGCCCCTTGAGGCCACCGTTGCGGGCAAACAGGTCGGAGAACACGCCGCCCAGGGTGCGGGCGAAGACGTTCATCAGCCCGAACAGACCGGCGATCATGCCGGCGGTGGCCAGGGTCAGGTCGAAGTGATCGAAGAAGTAAATGGCGGCGATGTTGTTGATGGTCAGCTCGACGCCGAAGCAGATGGCATAGACCACGAACAGCGCCCACACGCGGATGTCCTTGGCGGCGGACATGAAGCTCTTGCCGGCACTGTTCTCGCCGTTGGCGGGGGGCAGCTCGCCACGTGCGCGCAGCTCATCGAAGTTGCCGTTGGGAGCGTCCTGGGTGAACAGCCAGTAGCCGATGCCGGTGGCGAACATCACCACACCCGGCACCACCATGGCCAGACGCCAGCCCAGCGTCTCGCTGACGCCCAGCATCAGCAGCCCGGAGAAGATCAGCGGCATGACGATCTGCGTGGTGCCGCCGCCCAGGTTACCCCAGCCGGCGCTGGTGGCGTTGGCCGTGCCCACCACGTTGGGGGCAAACATCATGGTGGTGTGGTACTGGGTGATGACGAACGAGGCGCCGATGGCGCCGATGGCCAGGCGCGCCAGCAGGAAGGTCTCGAAGCTGTTGGCGAAGCCGATGCTCATCACCGGAATGGAGCCCAGCACCAGCAGGCCGGTGTAGGTCTTGCGCGGCCCGATGCGATCGCACAGCACGCCGATCAGCAACCTCACGATCACCGTGATCAAGACCGAGGCGATGATGGTGTTGCCGATCTGGGTTTGGGTCAGGTTCAGGTCTTCGCGCACCACCGCCATCAGCGGGGCGATGCCGAACCAGCCGAAGAAGCAGATATGAAAGGCGAACCAGGAGAAGTGGAAGGCACGCATCTGTGGCGTGCGCAGGCTCAAGAGACGAATTCGGTTCGCCTTGTTGAGAATTTCCATGGGCTATGACCTCGTACGGATTGTCGATACATGAGTTCGCCCTTCTCCGTTGAAGGTCAGGTCTGACGCACTCGTACTTCCCCTGGAAGCCTGGTCCACGCCTACCCGGCAATTTGATTCATATCAAGCAATCCGTTTGCCATATTCTCTTGTTGTTCAGTTAAAACATCGGGTTATGGTTTGATGGGTGGATCGAAGCTCGTACGATCCTGGAAGAGAATGGCAAGAGAGCGGCAGGAGAGTCGCCGCAGGGTGGCAAGAATGGTGCAGTGCCGCACGAAAATGCCCCCTGCTGGTGCTAGGGGGCGAGATCAGATCGGCAGGTTTTCAGCTCGTGTCAGTACATGGCCAGTTGGGTGGCGTCACGCTCGCAGCTGAGGAAGGCGGAGTTTTCCAGCCATTCGGGATCGGGGTAATAGGCGAACAGGTAGTGGTCTTCCTTGATACTGTCGATCAGCGGATAGGTCACTTCCTGGCGTACCGCCGGGCAGCCGTGGCTGCGCCCCAGTCGGCCGGTCTGGCGGATGAAGGCCTCGCTGACGTAATCGGCGCCGTGGATCACGATGGCACGCTGATAGGCCAGGTCGTTGACGCCTGGCTCAAGCCCCTCGAGACGCAGGGAGTAGCCGTTGCGTCCGTAGTAGCTGTTCATGGTGCGAAACAGGCCGAGGCTCGACTGATAGCTCTCGGGGATGTTGGAGAACACCGTGGCCTCGGCATCGCCCGAGCCGCGGCCGTGAGAGACCAGCTCCTCGAACATCAGGCGCTCCTGGGCCAGGTCGAAGACCCACAGGCGCGGCTCGACGGAGGGGCGGGAGAAGTCGATGACGGCCAGGCGCTCGGCGTCGGGCTGGGCACAGGCCAGGGCCTGGGCGGCGAGCTGAAGCACATGCGGGTCGGCGCCGGGAGCCAGCTCGGTCAGAGTCTGGCCGAGCGGAACGTAAGTGGAATACGAAAGCCCCGCCTGGCTCAGGAAGTTGCCGGCGTGGGCGGTGGGCAGGGTGACCAGCAGAGAGGCGGCCAGGGTCGAGAGCGGAAGTCGTAGCGTCGGTAAAAAGCGCATCGGCATGCCTATGGCGTTGAAATAGCGCAGCGGCAGCACCGCTAGCGGGGTAACGTAAAGAAAGGTGATGGGCTCGACTGGCTTGCAGCCACGGGCCAGGCACTATTATGAAGAGAGGGGCCAGGAAGGCCAGACCAGCCATCAACGGAGCAGGGGTTATCGATGCGCTTTATTACACGGATGGGAGTACTGGTGGTAATGCTGCTTGCCTCCATGCCGGGAGCCTTGGCAGAGGAGCGAGCGCGACAGTCGAGCGTTGACGATGCGGGCGACAGGCCGAGTCTGTCACGTGCGCTGGCCGACGAGAGCGAGTTGCTGCAGACGTTTTATGCACGGCGCGACCATCGGCCGGCCTGGCAGGATGAGGAAACGATAGCCGGGCTCGTTTCAACGCTGCGGGCCCTGGAGCAGGACGGCCTGACCCCCGAGGATTACCGTCCCGACGAGATCGAGGCGGAGTACCGCAACGTGCGCGACGAGGACGCGGACAGCGAACGGCAACTCCGCTACGAGCTGTTTGCCAGCCGCATGTTGTTCACGGCGCTCAAGCATCTGCAGCGGGGCAAGGTCGATCCCCAGTCGCTGAGCGCGGATTGGGAGGTGCCGGTGGAAGCGCCCGACCTGGATCTAGGCGCGATATCGGATGCCATCGACCAGCAGCAGTTCGAACGCATTCTGGAAGAAGCGCGGCCGCCCTATACGCCCTACCTACGGCTGCGTGAAGGGCTGGCTCGCTATCGCGACATAGAACGGCAGGGCGGCTGGGAGCGGCTGCCGGAGCGCGATAGTGCGCTGCGTGTGGGAGATGACGATGACGACGTCGCGCTGCTGCGCGAACGTCTGGCCGTGGCCGGTGTGCTCGAGAACGGGGCTCCCGACGAGGGGGATGAAGACAACGGTGTCGCTTCCGGGGAGAGGCGCGAAACCGCCGACCCGCGGCGCTTCGACAGCGAACTGGAAGCGGCAGTGCGCCGTTTCCAGCGGCGGCACCTGCTGGAGCCCGACGGTATCGTCGGACGTCAGACGCTTGCGGCGCTCAACGTTCCCGTCGAGCGGCGTATCGATCAGATCCGCCTCAACATGGAGCGTGCCCGCTGGCTGCTGCACGGCCTGCCCGAGGCCTACGTGCTGGTCGACATCGCCGGCTACGAACTCAGCTATTTCCGGCCCAACGGTGAGGTCTGGCGCTCACGTATCGTGGTGGGGCAGCCCTATCGGCGTACGCCTTCGCTGCGCTCCGAGATCACCCACATGACCGTCAATCCCACCTGGACGATTCCCCCCACCATCCTGCGCCAGGACGTGCTTCCGGCAGTGCGTCGCGACCTGGGCTATTTATGGCGGGAGCGAATTCAGGTGCTCAGCCCATCCGGGGAGCCGCTCGACCCATGGCGGGTCGACTGGGACAACCCCGGCAACATCGTGCTGCGCCAGGCGCCGGGCCCGCAGAATGCCCTGGGACTGCTCGCCATCCGCTTCCCCAACGATCATATGGTCTATCTGCACGACACGCCGGCCCAGGGCAACTTCTCGCGCCAGCAGCGTGCTTTCAGCTCCGGCTGCATCCGCGTCGAGAACATTCGTGAGCTGGCCCAACTGCTGTTCGACGATACCGACAGCGATCACGACATCGAGGCGCGCATCGACAGCGGGGAAACGCGCAACGTCTCGCTCGCCAACCGCATGCCGGTCATCCTGCACTACTGGACCGTCAACCCGGACGACGACGGCGCGCTCTCGTTCCGCCCCGACATCTACGAGCGTGACGACGAGCTGCTGCATGCATTGGATCGCCCGCTGGCCCTGTGAGCCAGCGAGCGTGCCCTGTGAGCCGGCGGGCATAAAAGAAAGCCCCGGCCACGTCCTGTGGCCGGGGCATGGCTAAGCCAGGCGTGCCCCGCAGCGCGGACAGACCTCGCGAGGGCTTTCGCTTGCAGCGGTGGCAGCGCCGGCAGTCGCTACGACGTCACTCTTGCCGGAGGCGATGCGTTCCGGGTTGGTCGGTACCAGCTTGCCGCGCTCCCAGCGCAGGCCGATGTCCTTGAGTATGCGTGGGTCGCAGTCGCGCAGCAGGGCATCGCGGCGACGGTTGGCGTAGTGGGCGCCCACGGCGCGCAGCAGACGACGGGTAGTGCGAAGTAGTGCCATGATCTCGGTCTCCTTGGGTGGAGGCCGGGAACTTGTGCGCGGTAGACGGGAAAAGTGCTATCCAGGCTTGGCCGCGACAAGTGCCGCGGCCAGCGTCCTTCAGGTGTCGTCGTTTCGACGGCCGGCCCACGGCAGCAGCAAACGGGTACGCATCGCGTTAATGCCTACGCGATGTTGCCGATTTGCCTTGTTGCCTGGAAGTAGCCAGCGCATGAGGAACGCTTCTCGATGGGTAATGAACGATGGATTGTGCCGCATCGACGATGCGACTCTTTTCTTATAGACAATCGCTCAACAAGCGTCAACGGATACAGGGAGGTTTTTCTAGCGATAGCCTTCCGCCTGCAGCCGGAACAGCCTGGCATAGCGGCCGTTCTGCGCCATCAGGCTTTCATGGTTGCCGCGCTCGATGACCTTGCCGTCGTCGACAACGAGGATCTGATCGGCGGCACGCACGGTGGAGAAGCGGTGCGAGATGAGGATAGTCATCTTGTCGCGGCGGTGCTCGCGGAAATCGGCGTAGACGGCCGCTTCGGCGGCGGCGTCCATGGCCGCGGTGGGTTCGTCGAGCACCAGGATGTCGGCGCTCTCGCGCATGTAGGCCCGCGCCAGGGCGATCTTCTGCCACTGGCCGCCGGAGAGCTCCTGGCCACCCTTGAACCAGCGGCCGAGCTGGGTGTGATAGCCGCCGGGCATGTGGCGGATGAACTCGTCGGCCAGGCCGCGCTCGGCCGCCTCCTGCCAACGCGCTTCGTCACCGAAGGCCTCGACGTCGCCGGCGCCGAGGTTCTCGCCCACCTTGAGCTGGTAACGCACGAAATCCTGGAAGATCACGCCGATGCGCCGGCGCAGGGTCGCCACGTCCCATTCGCGCAGGTCGCTGCCGTCGAGCAGGATGCGGCCTTCGCTGGGTTCGTAGAGTCGTGTCAGCAGCTTGATCAGCGTGGTCTTTCCCGAACCGTTGGCGCCCACCAGCGCCAGGCTTTGCCCGGGCGCGAGATGCAGCGTGATGTCTTGCAGCGCCGGCCGCTCGGCGCCAGGGTAGGAGAAGCCCACCCGCTCGAAGCGAATGCCGTCGCCGGGGCGGTCGCCCTGGGTGAGGCGGCCGGGTTCGGGCGTCACCGGCTGTTCCAGGTACTCATAGAGATTCGACAGGTAGAGGTTGTCCTCGTACATGCCGCTGATCGAGGTGAGGCTGGCCGAGAGCGCCGCCTGGCCCTGCTTGAACACCATCAGGTACATGGTCATCTCGCCCAGGGTCATCGTGCCGGAGATCGTTTCCGCTACTACCCAGGCATAGGCGCCGTAGAAGGCCAGCGTGCCGAGCAGGCCGAGCAGAAAGCCCCAGCTCTCGCGGCGAATGGTCAGGCGACGATCCTCGCCGTAGAGGGTGTCGAAGATCTTGCGATAGCGCTCCAGCAGCAGCGGCTCCAGGCCGAACAGCTTGACCTCCTTGATGCTGTCCTCCCGGGCCAACACGGTTTCCAGGTACATCTGCATGCGGGTCTGGGGTGAGCGCCAGCGGAACAGGCGGAAGGCGTCGCCGGAGAACTTGGCCTCGGAGACGAACACCGGCAGGGCACCGAGCACCAGGATCAGGATGGCCCAGGGCGAGAACTGCACCAGCAGCACGCCGAAGCTGACCAGCGAGATGGCATTCTGCAGCAGCGAGAAGGTCTTGTTGACCAGCCCCAGCGGGCGGATCGAAGCCTCACGGCGCGCCCGGGTGAGCTTGTCGTAGAACTCGGAGTCCTCGAACTGGGCAAGCGACAGGGTGCCTGCCTTCTCCAGGATCATGACATTGACCTTCTGGCCCAGCAGCGCCCGCAGCAGTGACTGCTGGGCCGACAGGCCGCGCTGGGCCAGGGCGATGGCGGCGATCACGCCGGCTTCCGCCAGCACGTAGCGCAGTACCGGCCAGGCGCTCTCGAAGGTGAGGGTGGCGCCGGTCTCGCGGTGATAGGCCATGGCCTCGACCACGGCATCGACGATCAACTGGCCGATCCAGGCCGCCACTGCCGGCAGCACGCCGGCAACCAGGGTGCAGACTGCCAGCCCCAGAGTGAGAGGGCGGGAGGTTTGCCATACCAGGGCCAGTGCGCGGCGGCTGTAGCGGAACACGCCGAAGAAGGCGGTCAGGCGATTGCCACTGGCTGGCGGAGGGGCTGGAATGGCGCGGCGCATGGGTTAGCTGAAGACGGCCTGGGAGAGATGTTCAATGAACGACGCCCTGCGCTTGGGCAGGGCGTCGTTTGGCGTGCATCGTCGACGATACCGGGTCAATCGTCGTCGCGCTCGGCGCTGGTGCTGGCCTGTGCCACTGCCGGACCGGTCTGGCCGGAGCGCAGCGTGGCGAGCAGCGGCTCTGCCTGGCGCTGGAAGGCCATCAGACGTTCGCCTTCCAGGCTCTTGCTTTCAGGCAGATCGACCTTCATGGCATCGACGGCGTTGTTGTTGACGATCACCTCGTAGTGCAGGTGAGGGCCAGTGCTGCGACCGGTATTGCCCGACAGCGCGATGCGCTCGCCCATGGAAACGCGGTCGCCGCGGCTCACGATGGCGCGAGAAAGGTGGAGGTAGCGCGTGCGATAACCGTTGTCATGACGGACCACCACGTAGCGGCCCGCCACCGGGTGGTTGCCCACATTTTCCACGCGACCGTCGGCCGGTGCGATGATCGGTGTGCCGATGGGCATGGCCCAGTCGGTGCCGCGGTGCGGGCTGACTCGCCCGGTGACCGGATGAGTGCGGCGCGGATTGAACCCCGAGCTCATGCGATAGCTACCCTCGAAGGGGTAGCGTGCGAAAGCGGGGTCGAGGCTCTGGCCATCCGGCGTGTAGAAGTTGTTGTCGTCGCTGTTACGTACCAGGGTCAGATCCATGCGCGCCCCGGTGTACTGGATTGCCAGCACGCGGGAGTCGAAGCTGCTGCCGTCGATGATGTCGGATTCGACCAGCACCTTGAATTCATCGCCGCGGCGAGTGTCGCGCCGGAAATCGAGTTTCTTCTCCAGCAGCCGTGTGACCTGGGCCACCTCGGTGCTGGAGAGACCGGTGGACTGAGCGGAACGCGCAAAGCTGCCGCTCACGCTGCCGGCGAACAGACGCTGCGTGGCCTCGCCGGCACGCTCGATGGTGGCAACGTCGAAACCGTCCTCGTCGCGCTCGAGCAGGAAACCTTCCCGCGCATTGCGCATCACCCGCAAGGCCAGCAGGCGGTCCTGCTCGTCGAGCTGATATTCGAAGGTGTTGCCTACCCGCCAATGGGTCAGCAGGCGCTTGTCCGGCAGGCTGTCGAGCAGGCGCATGGCCTCGCTGTAGCCCAGGCCCAGTTCGTTCTGTGCCAGCACGGCGAAGGTGTCGCCCTGCTCTACGGTATAGGTACGCCACTCCGGCACGAAGGGCTCGGCGGCAGCGATCTCATGATCGAAGAGGATCGGGCCGTCCTCGAACAGCGCCAGCTCTTCGTCAGGATAATCTTCATAGGAGGTGGCATCGTCGAAGGAGGAGGCATCCGTGGCGGCAAGCGCCTCGTCATCGGTATGAATGTCGTCGAGCATGCCGCTGGCCAAGGTGCCGATCACCATGGCGATGTGCAGTGCGCCGGGATCGAGTTCCGTTGTCAGTTCGATACCGCCGTCAGCAGGCGTGGTGGCGGTATCGAGCTCGGCAGCGGCCCTGACGGGTGTGGGCTGTGGCGCCTGTTCGGCCTGGGCCATAGCGACCCCTGAAAGGTCGACGATCTCGGTCGGCTTGAGCTGGGAAAGCGGGATGTATTCTCGGGTGGCATCGATGGCCTGAGTGGCGATCTCGATGGCATCGGCGACGGAGTAACGATCACTGTTGAGTGCGGGGAGGCCTGGTTGAGCCTCGGGCGACAGGGGGAACAGCACGGTTTCGGGAACCTGACCCTGACGCTGGGAATTCTCTACGACGGTGACGATCTTTTGCGCGCCCAGCACGGTCACCATGGTGGCAACGGGTAGCAGCAACAACTTATGCGTGCGGGGCAGCGAATGAAGGATTCGCAACATTGGTATCGGCCATAAAAAAAGATGACAAGAATATAAAAAGGCATGGGAACCTTAACCCATGATATATGGCCTGCATAGACTGTACGTGCATACAGCAAGGTGCGCCCCGGCGCCTCACTGGCGAGACCCCGGGCCGTCAAGTGTTGTCGAACACTGTTCAACAATTTGCATTGAACGTGAAGAAAAGAAGGAAGACAACCCCTTTTCGGTAACTTTTACTGAACCGCCTGTTCAGTCGGTGAAGGTGCCGTTGCGGTAATCGCGCAGGGCCTGTTCGATCTCTTGGGCGCTGTTCATCACGAACGGGCCGTAATGCGCGATCGGCTCGCGGTGTGGCGTGCCCGCCAGCAGCAGGCACTGGGCGCCCGTCGGGCTGGCAAGCACCAGCGACTCCCCGGGGCTCAATCTGGCCAGCTGGCCTGCGGCCACACTCTCCCCCTCGATCTGCAGAGCGCCTTCGAAAACATAGACGGCCAGCGTCTCGCTCGGCGCCGTAAGCGTGAGTTGCCCATCGGCTTCGAGTCGGACATGGGCCACACCGCCACTTCCCGCGAGCGCGTCCAGGGGGCCTGACACGCTCTCGCCTTCCGGTGTCGACCAACTGCCACCGAGAGCAATCAGCTCTGCCTTCTCATTCTTCAGACGCGGCATTTCGTCGCTACGCACGTCGCGATAGCGCGCCGCACTCATCTTCTCCTGCGCCGGAAGGTTGAGCCACAGCTGAAACCCATGCAGCCCCTGGCTGTCGGTGAGCGGCATTTCCGAGTGCACGATGCCGCGCCCGGTGTGCATCCACTGCGCATCGCCGGCCTGGATGGTGCTGCTGTGCCCCAGGTGATCTTCGTGAGTGATACCGCCATGCACGATATAGGTCAGCGTCTGAATGCCGCGGTGCGGATGCGGCGGGAAGCCGCCGATGTAGTCGTCGGGGCGGTCGGAGCCGAGTTCGTCGAGCATCAGGAAAGGGTCGAGCTCACCGTCGAAACAGTGGATACGCTGGATGTGGACCCCGTCGCCATCTTGGCTGGGGTGGCTGTGAAACAGGCGCTCGATGCGCCGGGAGCTGGGGCTGGTGGCCATGACTGGCGATCTCCAATGATGGATATGACTGGTATTTTAGGCCGTTTTTTTCGAAGATTAATCGCAACGTTTCGCACTTTTCATTCGAGGAAGTCGAATATGTCTCGCGTCACCCTGGCTCAGTGGCAGATGCTCGCGGCGGTGGTCGATCACGGCGGCTTCGCTCGTGCCGCCGAGGTGGTCCACAAGAGCCCCTCCACGCTCAATCATGCCGTGCACAAGCTGGAGCAGCAGCTCGGCGTCAAGGTGCTGGAGCCCATGGGACGACAGGTGCGGCTGACCGATGCGGGGGAGCTGCTGCTACGCCGGGCGCGCCAACTGATCGAGAGCGCCGAAGCACTGGAGGACGTGGCCGGCCGGCTCTCCGAAGGCCTCGAGGCCGAAGTGGTACTGTCGATCGATCAGATCTTTCCCAACGATGCGCTGGCGGTGGCGCTGAGCCGCTTTTCCGCCGCTTATCCCTATGTCCGTGTGCAGCTCCACGAAACGGTGCTCAACGGCGGCATCGAGATGCTCTACGACGGCCGTGCCGATATCGCCATATCGGGGCTGGCGGCCCAAGGGTTTCTCGGCGAGCCACTGGTCACCGTACGTTTCGTCGCGGTGGCTCATCACGATCATGAACTGCATGGGCTCGAGCGGCAGCTCGATCTGCGCGACCTGCAGCGGCATCGTCAGCTGGTGGTGCGTGACTCCGCGCTGCGCCAGTCGATGGATGCCGGCTGGCTCAAGGCCGAGCAGCGCTGGACGGTAAGTCACCTCGAAACCTCCATCGACATGGTGCGGCGTGGCCTGGGTTTTGCCTGGCTGCCCGAGACCCGCATCTACGCTGATCTGGAGAGTGGCGTGCTGCAGCCGCTGCCGCTTGCGGCCGGTGGCGTTCGCGAGGTGCCCATGCAGATGATCTTCCGCGACCGGGACCGGGCCGGCCCCGCAACCCGTGCCATGGCGCAGGCACTCAAGGAAGCCGTGGCCAGTGAATGTGCGAGCCGAATGTGACCGTTCGGAATTTTCGTTGCATGAAACGCAAAAACTGCGCTTGAGCGTAGGGCTGAGCGGTTTACTCTGGCTAGCAAAATCTGTTTACGGAGAACGATATGGGCCTGCTGATCGACGGCAAGTGGCACGACCAGTGGTACGACACCAAGAAACACGGCGGCGAGTTCGTGCGCGAATCCGCCAAGCTGCGCGACTGGGTCACGCGTGACGGCAGTCCTGGCCCCGAAGGCCAGCGTGCCGTGCCGGCCGAGGCGGGGCGCTTTCACCTCTATGTCTCGCTGGCCTGCCCTTGGGCGCATCGCACCCTGATCATGCGCAAGCTCAAGGGGCTGGACGACCTGATCGGAGTTTCCTGGGTCAGCCCGCTGATGCTCGACCAGGGCTGGACCTATCACGAGGACGAAGGCGCCAGCGGCGATCCGGTCAACGGCGTCGACTATCATCGCGAACTCTACACGCTGACCGATTCCCGCTATACCGGCCGGGTCACGGTGCCGGTGCTGTGGGACAAGCACGAGCGGCGCATCGTCAACAACGAGTCGGCCGAGCTGGTGCGGATGTTCAACGATGCCTGCGATGACCTGACCGGCAACCGTCTCGACTTCTATCCCCTCGACCTGCGCGAGACCATCGATGCGATCAACGATGACGTCTACGACCACATCAACAACGGGGTCTACAAGTCGGGCTTCGCCACTGAGCAGGCGGTCTACGAGAAGCACGTCACGGCCCTGTTCGAGGCGCTCGACCGGGTCGAAAGACGGCTGACCGAGCACCGTTATCTGGCCGGGGAGTGGCTCACTGAGGCCGACATCCGCCTGTTCACCACCCTGGTACGTTTCGATGCGGTCTACTATGGCCACTTCAAGTGCAACTTCCGCCGCATCGAGGACTACCCCAGCCTCTCGAACTACCTGCGTGAGCTGTACCAGTGGCCGGGCGTGGCCGAGACGGTGAGCCTGGAGCACATCAAGCGCCACTACTATTACAGTCACGACACCATCAATCCGACCCGCATCGTGCCCAAGGGGCCGCTGCTCGACTTCGACCGGCCCCACGACCGCGAGCGGTTGCCGGGGCAGGGCATTCGCGAGAAGGCTTAACGGTTCTTGGCCAGCCAGCGGTCCAGGGCGTTGGCGAACTCGCGCCGGTCGGTGTCCGAATAGCCTTTCGGTCCGCCGGTGTGTTCGCCGCTGGAGCGCATCGTTTCCATGAAATCGCGCAGCTGTACCTTGGCGCGAATGTTGTTCTTGTCGAGCATCTCGCCGCGGGTGGTCATCACCGCGGCGCCCTTGTCGATGGCCTCCATGGCCAGCGGCAGGTCGGAGCTGATCAGCAGGTCCCCTGCGGCGAGGCGCGCCACGATCTCGTTGTCGGCAGCGTCGAAGCCATGGCTCACCGACAGCGACTTCACCCACTTCGAGGGCGGCAGCGGGATCGAGTGGTTGGCCACGAACCAGGTGGACGTGGTGGTGCGCTCGGCGGCGCGAACGATGATCTCGCGCGCTACCTTGGGGCAGGCATCGGCATCGACCCAAAGCGTGGGCATGCGGCAGGGCTCCTCGAAGTCAAATGAAGGTTCTGTGTGAGCGCAGCGTTGAAAGTACTGGTCAGGAAACCAGTCTTGATGTTAGCATGCGCGCTCCTCGCATGTGCTGACCCCGCCATCATGACGATTCGCTCCGAGCGCCACGCGTTCGAGAGGCAATCACCGAGACCGACAGCAACTGCTGCAACGTCCGAGATGTGAAGATGGAGCGCTACAGGATGCCGCCAACCGGGCGACATCGGCGCAAAAAGGTCGCCACAGCGGTTCCCGCCCTCTGGCGCGAACCGGATGCCAGGTGCGACCGGCGTCCCACGATAACGTGATCCGCCCTGTCCAGGCCGTATCGGGCCGTGATGACAGAGCCACCGACCTGCCAAGAGCGGTCGGGGATGCCTCAATGTGATTTGCCGGCGAGTGCCGGCCTACCAAGGTGTGATTGATGACCTCGACTTCTGTCGCCTCGCCGAGCTTCGGCGATCTTGCTCTGCTGCCTGCCGTTCTCGCCGCTGTCGAAACACTGGGTTACGAAACTCCTTCACCGATTCAAACACAGACCATTCCGGCCCTGCTGGAAGGTCGTGACATGCTGGGCCAGGCGCAGACCGGTACCGGCAAGACGGCAGCCTTTGCGCTGCCGCTGCTGTCGCGGCTCGAGCTGACTCGCCGCGAGCCCCAGGTGCTGGTGCTGGCACCGACCCGGGAGCTGGCCCAGCAGGTGGCCGTCTCCTTCACCAAGTACGGCCAGAACCTGCAGGGTCTGGAAGTGGCCACCCTGTGCGGTGGTCAGGAATATCGTGAACAGCTGGGCGCGCTGAAGCGCGGTGCCCAGGTGGTCGTGGGTACGCCGGGCCGGGTGATCGATCACCTCGACCGCGGCAGCCTCAAGCTCGACGGTCTCTCCGCCCTGGTGCTGGACGAAGCCGACGAGATGCTGCGCATGGGCTTCATCGACGACGTCAAGCGCGTGGTCGCCGATACCCCCAAGGACGCTCAGCGGGTGTTCTTCTCCGCCACCCTGCCGGCCGAGATCGAGCGCATCGTCAACCGCTACCTGGTCGATCCGGTCAAGGTCGCCATCGAGTCGCGCACCACCACTGGTGAGAATATCGAGCAGCGCCTGGTACGCGTCGACGGCGGTGCCAAGCTGGAAGCGCTGGCGCGTATCCTCGAGGTCGAAGAGGTAGATGCCGCCATCGTCTTCGTGCGCACCCGTGCTGCCTGCACCACGCTGATGGAGCAGCTCTCCGCCCGCGGCGTGAACGTGGCCAGCCTCTCCGGCGACCTGGATCAGAGCCTGCGCGAGCGCACCATTCAACGCCTCAAGCGCGGCAAGGTCGACGTGCTGATCGCTACCGACGTGGCTGCCCGCGGCCTCGACGTGCCGCGTATCACCCACGTCTTCAACTATGACCTGCCCCAGGACAGCGAAGCCTATACCCACCGTATCGGTCGTACCGGCCGGGCAGGGCGTACCGGCATATCGATCACCTTCGTCGGCTTCCGTGAAGGCCGCAAGGTGGGCTGGATCGAGCAGGCCACCGGCCAGCGCATGACCGAAATGGATGTGCCCGACGAGGCCGCGATTCGCGCCCATCGCGACGAGGTGTTCCATCAGCGTGTCATCGGCATGCTGACCGCCGGTGCCGACGAGCAGCGCGCGCTGGTCGAGCGGCTGGTGGCGGAAGGTCACGATCCGATCGAGCTGGCCTGCGCCTTTGCCGCTCTGGCACGTGCCGACGAGGCCCCCATCGGTCGCCTGCAGGCGCCGCGCAAGGAAAGGGCCGAGCGGGGTGAGCGTGCCCCGCGCGACGGCAAGCCGCCGCGTCGCGACCGTGGCCCGAGCGAGGGCATGACCCGTTATCGCGTCGCCGTCGGTCACAAGGACGGCGTCAAGCCGGGCCAACTGGTCGGCGCCCTGGCCAACGAGGGGGGGATCGAAGGTTCGCGGATCGGTCGTATCGACATTCGCAACGCCTTCTCGGTGGTGGAACTGCCGAGTTCGCTGCCGCCCAGCATCCTGGCCAAGATGGCCCGCGCCCGCGTCGCCGGCCGTGCGCTGGAGATCAGCGAAGACAGCGGTGCCCCCGAGCGTGCCCCGCGCCGTCGCCGTGAAGACGGCGATGCACCGGTGCGTCGTCGCACCAGCGCTTGATCGCACCCTCGGCCGCTACGGCGGCTGAGACGCACGACACCCAGGCCGGGTACCGGCCTGGGTTTTTTTATGCTCAGACCAAGCGATCACGGCCATGGTGCGCGCGGCGTCGGCCGGCCGCTCAGAGCGCTTTCACTACGGTGGCACGCCTGGCTGACTCGAAGCGCAGCGGATTGCGTAGTGGCCTGCCAAATTCGGGAAGGCTGATCTCGAAGCGGTCGCCGTCCCGGGTCTGGATGCCGTCGGCGAAACTCAGCGTGGCGGTGCCGAAGAAGTGCACGTGGACGTCGCCGGGGCGCCGAAAGTTTGGGTATTTGAAGTGGTGATGCTCCAGGTTGGCCAGGCTGTGGGCCATGTTGGCCTCGCCGGTGAGGAAGGGCTTCTCCCACACGGTCTCGTTGCCGCGCACGACGCGGCTGGTGCCTTCCAGGTGCGTTGGCAGCTCGCCGACCAGCAGCTCGGGGCCGAAGCTGCAGGCGCGCAGCTTGGAGTGGGCCAGCCACAGGTAGTTGAAGCGCTCGGTGACGTGATCGGAGAACTCGTTGCCCAGCGCGTAGCCCACCCGCCAGGGCTGGCCGTCGTCGTCGATCACGTAGAGCCCGGCAAGCTCCGGCTCCTCGCCGGCATCCTCGGCGAAGTACGGCACGGGAATCGCGGCCTCCGGGGCGACGACACAGCCGCCGTCGCCCTTGTAGAACCACTCCGACTGGGCGCCGGTCTCGCCGGGGGCGGGCTTGCCCCCTTCCACACCGAGCTTGAACATGCGCATCGAATCGGTCAGGGCTGCGTCATCGACCTGAGCCTTGGCATGCATGGCATCGCGGGTATCGGCGCTGCCCAGGTGAGTGAGGCCGGTGCCGGTGACCAGGCAGTGCGCCGGGTCGGGGTGGGTCAATGGCGGCAGCAGGCGCTTTTCCTCGATCAGCTGAGGATAGTCGAGGCGGGTGTCGGTGAGCGCCGCCTCGACGGCTGCCGCCAGCGACTGCCCCGCGGTGAGGGCGCGGCGGGCGAGGGTGTAGGTATCGGCATCGAGCAGGCGAACCACCCGGTCGCTTTCGACCCGGGCGGCATGGACCCGGCCCCGATGCTCGCATTGAATCAGACGCATGGTGCAGCTCTCCTGGGGGTGTCGCCTCGATGGCTGGCCAAGGGTAGGCAAGGATTGTATGTTCAACATATAAATTCCAATGTTCAATTTATACTTTCGTATCGCTATCTCCAATCGCGCTGACGCAAGGGAAGCGCAGAGCCAGTAGAAGGAGACACCATGACCGTCATCACACTAGGCCTGGTCGGGGCCGGCAAGATCGTCCGCGACCAGCATCTGCCGGCCCTGGCCGAGAGCCGCGACTTCCGCCTGCTGGCGACGGCGGACCCCCGCGCGCGCCTCGCGTCGATGCCCGGCTATGCCAGCCTGACGGAGATGCTCGAAGCGCATCCCGAGCTGGAGGCGGTGGCCATCTGCACGCCGACGCATCTGCGCTATTCGCAGGCGCGCATTGCCCTCGAGCGGGGCAGGAGCGTGCTGCTGGAGAAGCCGCCCGGCGCGACCCTGAGCGAGGTGGAGGAGCTGGTCGAGCTGGCCGAGCGTCATGGCGGCACCCTGTTTGCGGCCTGGCATTCGCGCTTCGCCCCGGCCGTGGCGGAGGCTCGCGACTGGCTGCGCGAGCGGCGCATTCAGCGGGTCGAGATCGACTGGCGTGAAGACGTGCGGGTGTGGCACCCGGGCCAGGCGTGGATCTGGGAGCCGGCCGGCATGGGGGTGTTCGACCCCGGCATCAATGCGCTGTCGATCGCCACCGCGATACTGCCGCGGGCCTTTTTCCTGCGCGATGCGCGGCTGTGGATCCCGAGCAACTGCCAGGCGCCCATCGCCGCGGCGCTGACCTTCAGCGACGCCGAGGGCACGCCCATCGTGGCCGATTTCGACTTCCGCCAGCCGAGCCCGCCGATCTGGAGCATTCACGTGGAGACCGAGGCGGGGCGGCTCAGCCTGCTGCGGGGAGGCTGCCGGTTGGAGCTCGACGGCCGCTGCCTGCTCGACGCCGAGGAGCGCGAATACCCGAATCTCTATGCCAGGTTCGCCGAACTGATCCGACAGCGACGCAGCGACGTCGATCTGGCGCCGCTGCGCCATGTGGCGGACGCCTGTCTCTCCGCCTGGCGCGAGCCGACCGAGCCCTTTATCGAGTGAACTACAGCAGACCCTGCTGGCGTTGGTGCCCGATCAGCTCCCGCAGCATGGTCATGAGGGTCGCCGCTCCCGGGGATAGGCGTCGACGCCGCAGGCTCACCAGGCCGAACGGCTGCACGCTGAGACGCTGATGGAACGGCAGGATGCGAAAGCGCGTCGGGGCGCACAGCAGATCGGCGACCTGACGCGTCATGGCCGTGATCGTATCCGAGCGGTCGATCAGGGCCAGCGCCACCAGGATGTCGGTGGTGTCGACGACCTGCGCCGGCGGTTCGACGGCGTGGTAGAGGAACAGCGCGTCGACCCGCTGGCGCATCAGCGCCCCCTGGGGCTGCAGCGCCCACGGATAGACGGCCATGGCCTCGAGCATCAGCGGGTCGGCGCCCGTGAGCGGATGGCCCTCGCGGCAGACGAAGCAGATCTCCTCCTCGCCGATCTCCTCGAACACGAAGGGCTCGGACGAAAAGCCGGCCGGTATCCGCGTAATGGCAAAATCGAGCTCGCCCTCCAGCAGCCTCGGCACCAGCCGCTTGCTGACGTCGACCTCGACGCTGACCTTGAGCCTGGGATGGCTGCGATGCACCCGCTCGATGGCGCTGGCCAGCAGCGTCACCGCCGGTGCCATCACGGTGCCGATGGCCACCTTGCCGGCATTGCCCTGGCACAGGGCGTTGAGCTCCTCACCGGCGTTGTGCAGCTCCGAGAGCATGGTCTGCGCGTGTCGGACCATCACTTCCCCGTACCAGTTCGGGTCGAGACCGCGGGGGTGCCGATCGAACAGCCTGATCCCCAACTGGGCTTCGACATCCCCCAGCAGCTTCGAGGCGGCGGGCTGGCTGATGCCCAGCTGTGCCGCCGCGCGATGCAGGTTGCGCTGCTCGTCGAGGGCGAGAAAGAGCTGGAGATGGCGCAACTTTAGTCGTGCCTGAAGGAACCAGTCGTCATCCAGGGGGCGCATGGTGACTCTCCGCTTCGCCTGTCGATATCCATTTGTATATCGATTCTTCGCATGAAGGATATTGGTTGGTTATGTCAGGCCTGTCTACTGTAGCGGCTGTACCTGCGACACCCCCGTCGCGGCAACAACAACAATCCTCCGCAGCAGGAGACGACACATGCCAATCACTACCACGCTTTCCCGACTGGCGCTGGGCGGCGCCCTGGCTCTGGCAACGCTGGGCGGCGCCCAGGCCCAGGACGACGTGCGCATCGGTTTCATCGTCAAGCAGCCCGAGCAGGCCTGGTTCATCAATGAGCAGCGGGCCGCCGCCGAACGCGGCGAGGAGCTCGGCTTCCGCGTGGTGCGCCTGGCCGGCAGAGATGGCCAGGAGGTGCTCAGCGCCATCGACAACCTCTACTCCCAAGGCGCTCAGGGCTTCGTCATCTGTCCGCCCGACGTACGCCTGGGGCCGGCCGTCATGAACCGCGCCAATCAGTACGGCATGAAGGTAATCACGGTCGACGATCAGTTCGTCGACGGCAGCGGCGAACCGCTCGAAGGCGTGCCTCACCTGGGCATGTCCGGCTACCAGATCGGCCGCCAGGTGGGCGAGGCGCTAGCCGCAGAGATCGAGGCGCGCGGCTGGGATCCGCAGCAGGTCGCCGCGCTGCGCATCACCAACAACGAACTGCCCACCGCCCGGGAGCGTACCGACGGCGCCAGCGACGTGCTGCTCGAGTGGGGCTTCCCCGAGGCCAACATCTTCGATGCCCCGCAGCAGAGCACCGATACCAACAGCGCCTTCTCTGCCGCTTCGCCCGTGCTCTCCCAGCGCAGCGAGTTCGAGCACTGGATCATCTACGCCCTCAACGAGGAGAGCGTGCTGGGCGGTGTGCGTGCCACCGAGCAGTACGGCCTCGGCGCCACCGACGTGATCGGCGTGGGCATCAACGGTTCCGGGGCGGCCTTCGCCGAGTTCTCGCGCAGCAACCCGACCGGCTTTCACGGCACCGTGGCGGTGAGCTCCACCCAGCACGGGCGCCAGACGGCGGAGAACCTCTATCGCTGGATCACCGAAGACGTGGAGCCGCCGGCCAACACCGAAACCACCGGTACTCTGATGACGCGCGACAACTGGCAGGACGTGCGCGCCGAACTCGGGCTGTGAACGTGACGGCCCATGCGAGCGGGAGAACGCCATGACCGAACCCTATCTCCGCTTCGACGGCATCAGCATGGTCTTTCCCGGCGTGCGAGCGCTGGACGGGGTCAGCTTCGGTGCCCATGCCGGCCAGGTGCATGCGCTGATGGGCGAGAATGGCGCCGGCAAGTCGACGCTGCTCAAGGTGCTCAGCGGGGTCAACCGTCCCAGCGAAGGGGCGCTGTGGATCGACGGCGAGCGCCACGTGTTCGCCAACGCCCGCGAGGCGCTGGCTCAGGGCATCGCCATCATCTACCAGGAGCTGACCCTGTCGCCGAACATGACGGTGGCCGAGAACCTGCTGCTGGGCCAGTTGCCCACCCGCCATGGCTTCATCAAGCGCCGCCAGCTGCGTGAGCGGGCGCTGGCGATCCTTGCCGATCTCGGCGAGGGCGACATTCACCCCTCGACCAAGGTCCGCGAACTCTCCATCGGCCAGCAGCAGATGATCGAGATCGGCCGCGCGCTGCTGCGCAACGCCCGCATCATCGCCTTCGATGAGCCCACCAGCAGCCTGTCCGTTCAGGAGACGCGTCAGCTCAAGCGCATCATCTCCCGGCTGCGCGAAGAGGGCCGTGTGGTGCTCTACGTCACCCACCGCATGGAGGAGGTCTTCGACATGTGCGATGCGGTCACCGTGTTCCGCGACGGCAAGCACATCCGCACCCATGCCAGCCTCGCCGTCCTGGATCACGACACCCTGGTCAGCGAGATGGTCGGCCGCGATATCGAGGACGTCTACGGCTACCGCGAGCGAGAGCGGGGCGAGGTGATCCTGGAGATCGACGCCATTGAGGGGCGGGGGCTGAAGGCGCCGGTGAGCTTCGAGGTGAGGCGTGGCGAAGTGTTCGGCCTGTTCGGTCTGGTCGGCGCGGGGCGCAGCGAGCTGATGCGGCTGGTGTGCGGCGCCGAGAGGGCCAGCGCGGGCGAGGTGCGCTTCCAGGGCCAGGCGCGGCGCTTCGCCAGCCCCGGCGAGGCGATCCGCATGGGGATCGCCATGTGCCCCGAGGATCGCAAGTCCCAGGGCATCTTCCCGGTGGCCAGCGTCGCCGACAACCTCAACATCAGCTGTCGGCGCTTCTTCAGGCGCTGGGGCGTGCTGCGCGACACCCGTCGCGAGCGCGCCAACGCCGAGGCGTACATCCAGCGGCTCAGCATCAAGACCCCGGGCCCGCGCACGGCCATCGGCACGCTCTCGGGCGGCAACCAGCAGAAGGTGATCCTGGCACGCTGGCTGGCCGAGAAGATCGAGCTGTTCGTGGTCGACGAGCCGACCCGCGGCATCGACGTGGGCGCGCGCCGCGACATCTACACCCTGCTCTTCGACCTGACCGAACAGGGCAAGAGCGTCGTGGTGATCTCCAGCGACCTGGCCGAAGTGAGTTCGATCTGCGACCGCATCGGCGTCATGCGCGACGGCGCCCTGGTCGAGGTCGTGCCGCGCCACGAGGCCACCCAGGAACGCCTGCTGGGGCTGGCCCTGCCCGCCTGACGACTCGCCCGACAACATCAACGACAGAGAGAGACGCCATGACAACCCACAAATTTGCCGGGCGGGGCGGTAGCGTGGCTGCCGCTCCGCCGCGCCGGGGGCTGCCCAAGCCCCTGCGCACCCTGCTCGACACCTCCGGCCTGATCGCCATCTTCGTGATCCTGTTCGTGGCGCTGGCCGTGTTCATCCCCGGCTTTCTCACCGGGCGCAACATGGTGGGGCTGCTGCTCTCGATCACCCTGATCGGCACCATCGCCACCACCATGATGATGGTACTGGCGCTGGGCGAGGTCGATCTCTCGGTGGCCTCCATCGTCGCTTTCGCCGGCGTCGTCGCCGCCGTGGTCACCTCGACCTCGGGCAGCGTGGCGATCGGCGTGCTCGGCGGCGTGCTCGCCGGGGGCGCGGTAGGGGCCTTCAACGGCTTCGTGGTGGCGAAGTTCGGCATCAATTCGTTGATTGCCACGCTCGCTTCGATGGAGTTCGTGCGCGGTCTGGCCTACATCACCTCCCGCGGCGACGCGGTGATGATCACCGTGCCCGAGTTCTTCGACCTGGGCAGCGCTTCCTTCCTCGGCCTGACCCTGCCGGTGTGGACCATGATCGCCTGCTTCGTGATCTTCGGCGTGCTGCTCAACATGACCGCCTTCGGGCGCAACGTGCTGGCCACCGGCGGCAACGCCGAGGCGGCAGCCCTGGCCGGGGTCAACGTGCGCCGGCTCAAGGTCATCGTCTTCGGCCTGCAGGGGGTGGTGGCCGGCATCGCCGGGGTGCTGCTCGCCTCGCGCATGGGGCTGGGCGATCCCAACACCTCGATGGGCCTGGAGCTGGCGGTGATCTCGGCCTGCGTGCTGGGCGGCGTGGCGCTTTCCGGCGGCGTGGCCACCATCACCGGCGTGCTGGTGGGCGTGCTGATCATGGGCTGCGTGCAGAACGCCATGGGCTTGCTCAACGTGCCCACTTTCTATCAGTACCTGGTACGCGGCGCGATCCTGCTGCTGGCGGTGATGTTCGACCGCTGGAAGCAGACCCGACGCCAGCGTGCGTGATCCTTCGGTTTCAGGAGACCTCGTATGACCGACCGCAAGCGTCCCTTGCGTAGTGCCCAGTGGTTCGGCAGCGCCGACAAGAACGGCTTCATGTACCGCAGCTGGATGAAGAACCAGGGTATCCCGGACCATGAGTTCGAGGGCAAGCCGATCATCGGCATCTGCAATACCTGGTCGGAGCTCACGCCCTGCAATGCGCACTTCCGCAAGCTGGCCGAGCACGTCAAGAAGGGGGTGCTGGAGGCGGGCGGTTTTCCGGTGGAGTTCCCGGTGTTCTCCAACGGCGAGTCGCTGTTGCGGCCCACGGCCATGTTCACCCGCAACCTGGCGAGCATGGACGTGGAGGAGTCGATCCGCGGCAACCCGCTGGACGCCGTGGTGCTGCTGGTGGGCTGCGACAAGACCACTCCGGCGCTGCTGATGGGCGCGGCGAGCTGCGACATCCCCACCATCGTGGTCAGCGGCGGGCCGATGCTCAACGGCAAGCACGAGGGGCGGGACATCGGCTCGGGCACCGTGGTCTGGCAGCTCTCCGAGCAGGTCAAGGCGGGCAAGATCTCGATTCACGAGTTCATGGCCGCCGAGGCCGGCATGTCGCGCTCGGCAGGCACCTGCAACACCATGGGCACGGCCTCGACCATGGCCTGCATGGCCGAGGCGCTGGGTACCTCGTTGCCGCACAACGCGGCAATTCCCGCGGTGGATGCGCGGCGCTACGTGCTGGCGCACCTCTCCGGCAACCGCATCGTCGAGATGGTCGAGGAGGACCTGCGGCTCTCCCGGGTGCTCACCCGGCAGGCCTTCGAGAATGCCATTCGCACCAACGCCGCCATCGGCGGCTCGACCAACGCGGTGATCCACCTCAAGGCGATCGCCGGGCGCATCGGCGTCGAACTCGATCTCGACGACTGGAGTCGCATCGGCCGCGGTACGCCGACCCTCGTCGACCTGCAGCCCTCGGGGCGCTTCCTGATGGAGGAGTTCTACTATGCCGGCGGTCTGCCGGCGGTGCTGCGCCGGTTGGGTGAGGCCGACCGCCTGCCGCACAGGGAGGCGCTGACGGTCAACGGCAGGACCCTGTGGGACAACGTCAAGGAGGCACCGCTCTACAACGACGAGGTGATTCGCCCGCTGGAGCGGCCTCTGCGTGAGGATGGCGGCATGTGCGTGCTGCGCGGCAACCTGGCGCCGCGCGGGGCGGTGCTCAAGCCCTCGGCGGCGAGCCCCGAGCTGATGATTCATCGCGGCCGGGCGGTGGTGTTCGAGGATTTCGACGACTACAAGGCGCGCATCAACGACCCTGATCTGGAGGTGGATGCCAGCAGCGTCCTGGTGATGAAGAACTGCGGCCCGCGCGGCTACCACGGCATGGCCGAGGTGGGCAACATGGGGCTGCCGGCGAAGCTGCTCGAGCAGG
Organism: Billgrantia desiderata; assembly: GCA_011742915.1. GTDB lineage: Bacteria > Pseudomonadota > Gammaproteobacteria > Pseudomonadales > Halomonadaceae > Halomonas > Halomonas desiderata. Next base: position 128,332 of record JAAQTN010000009.1, read on the forward strand.
GCGTGACCGACATGGTACGCATCTCCGATGCGCGCATGAGCGGTACCGCCTACGGCACCGTGGTGCTGCACGTAGCGCCCGAGTCCGCCGCCGGCGGGCCGCTCGCCGCGGTGCGCGACGGCGACTGGATCGAGCTCGACTGCGATGCCGGCACGCTGCATCTGGAGGTCGACGATGCCGAGCTCCAGACCCGCCTGGCCGAACGCGATCCCACCGCCGAGTCGCGCCGGATCGCCAGTGACGGCGGCTATCGCCAGCTCTACATCGAGCGAGTGCTGCAGGCCGACGAGGGCTGCGATTTCGACTTCCTGCGCGGTTCGCGCGGGGCCGACGTGCCGAGACACTCCCATTGATGCGACTGGCGGGTGAGCGACGCCTGGTGGAAGGGGCGATGATCCAGCGCGTATGGCGGGGCAGGGCGCAGCTGGGCGAAGGGCCGCTGTGGTGCCCCGGGCAGGGCGAAGCGGGCCGGCTGCTGTTCGTCGATATCCTGCGGCGCGCGCTGTACGTACATGACTTTGCCAGCGGCACGACCCGCGGCTGGCCGCTCGAGGAAGCATGCTGCTGGCTGGTGCCCCGTGCCGACGGCGATGGCTTCATCGCCGGGCTCGCCTCGCGGCTGGTGCACCTGCGCCTCGAAGAGCACGGGCCGCGCATCGTCGGTGACTGGGTCACGCCCGAGGAGCCGGCGGGCAACCGCTTCAACGACGCGGCAGTGGATGGCCGTGGGCGGCTCTGGTTCGGTTCGATGAGCGGGAATGAGCAAGAGAGCGGTGAGCCGGGGCAGGGCGCCCTCTATCGCCTCGATGGTGCAGGCCTGCGCCGGGTCGATCATGGCTACGGGGTCGCCAACGGGTCCGCCGTGAGCCCCGACGGCAGGACGCTCTATCACAGCGATAGGGCGGCTGGCGTCGTCTATGCCTTCGATCTTTCCCCGGACGGCGAGCTGACCGGCAGGCGCGAGCACCTGCGCTTCCACGGTGCCCAGGGCTATCCGGACGGCATGACCTGCGACGCGGAGGGCGGCCTGTGGGTCGCCCATTGGGGCGGCGGCCGTGTCAGCCGCTTCCTGCCCGACGGCACCCTGGACGAGACCTTGCTCCTGCCCGCCTCGCGGGTGACCTCCTGCGCCTTCGGCGGGCCCGAGCTGGACCAGCTCTACATCACCACCGCCGCCGATGGCCGCGATCAGGAGGCGTTGGCGGGCAGCCTGTTCCGCGTGGCCCCGGGAGTGCGAGGGCTGGCCTCACCCATGTTTTCCGCCTAGTCCGTCGCCTGGTTCAACTCCAGCCAGCTGCCCAGCGTGCTGTCTCCCGGCTCGATGCCCAGCGCCTCGGCGGTGCCCCGCAGCACCTCCCGGGCGGCCAGGAAGGCCTCGCGAGGCCGGCGGGCGCGAATCTCCTCCATCACCCGGCGGTGGCGCTCTAAGCTGGCTGCGGGATCGGCGGTACTGTCGTTGGAGGTTTCCACCAGCAGATGGATCGAGGGGCGCAGGATATGCGAGAGCTGCGCCCAGACGATGTTGTGGCTGGCCTTGAAGATGGCCACATGGAAGGCGACGTCGTGCTCGCTGTAGCGCTGCCGCTCCTCTGCACTCTCGGCATGGAGATGGCGGCTCATGCCCTCCAGCGCCGTCTCGATGGCCACCAGGTCGAGCGCCTTGGCGCGCCGTGCCGCCATCATCGCCACGTAGGGCTCGACGTCCAGGCGGAAGGCGAGGATCTCGCGCTGGATGCGCGGGTTGGGGGAGGCGTAGCGGGTCATCCAGGCAGTCACCGCGGGATCGAGGATGTTCCACTCCTCGTAGTCGCGCACCTTGGAACCGTGACCGGAGATTCGCGCGATGATGCCCACGTCGACCAGCTGGCGCAGGTCGCTTCTCACCGCCGAACGGTTGATGGCGAACTGCTCGCAGAGGTCGATCTCCTTGGGCACGAAGTCACCGGGCTGGTAGCGCCCGGAAAAGATGGCTTCGGCGAGGTATTCCGCCACGCTGGGGCGGGCGGGCCTGGCCGTGCGCTTGGGCGACGTTGCGGTCATGGCGGCTCATGTCGATGATCTGCCTCGCAAAGTGCCATATGTTCAACATACCGGCAATGCGGCCTAGGTCGCACTGGCGGGGCATGCCGCCCTGCCAGTGCGTTGGCACTTTTCGGGCAAAGCCTAGCGGCGATGGGCTCGCCACTGGCGTATACCAAAGGTCCAGGGCGGCAGCTCGTCGGAACGGTCGACTCGGTTGACCAGCGCACCCAGCGCCGGGGTGGCGATGGTCACCCGGTCGCCGATGTGGTGGGTAAAGCCCTGGCCCTCGCCGTCGCGGTCCTGGATCGGCGAGAACATGGTGCCGAGGAACAGCATGAAGCCGTCCGGATACTGGTGGTGGGCGCCGACGGTCTGGCGTACCAGGTCCAGCGGGTCGCGACTGATCTCGCGCATGTCGCTCTCGCCTTCGAGCAGGAAGTCGTCATCCTCGCCCTCGATACGCAGCGTCACCTGGGCCTGGCGTACGCTGTCGAGGGTGAAGTCCCGGTCGAACAGGCGGATGAAAGGGCCGATGGCGCAGGAGGCGTTGTTGTCCTTGGCCTTGCCCAGCAGCAGGGCGCTGCGGCCCTCGATGTCGCGCAAGTTGACGTCGTTGCCCAGAGTGGCGCCCTTGGCTTCGCCCTTGGCATCCACCGCCAGCACGATCTCCGGCTCGGGATTGTTCCACTTCGATGCCGGATGCAGGCCCACGCGGGCGCCGAAGCCCACCGACGAGAATGGCTGCGCCTTGGTGAACACCTCGGCGTCGGGGCCGAGCCCCACCTCCATGTACTGGGACCAGGCGCCACGGGCCTGCAGTGCCGTCTTCAGCGCCATGGCCTCGTCGGAACCGGGAGCGATGCGCGACAGGTCCTGGCCGATCATCTCCTTGAGCTCGGCACGCAGCTGGCTGGCCTTGGCGGCGTCGCCGCCGGCCTGCTCCTCGATCACCCGCTCCAGCAGGCTCACGGCAAAGGTCACGCCGCAGGCCTTGATCGCCTGCACGTCGCAGGGGGCGAGCAGGTAAGGGGCGATCTGCGGCTCGGCCAGGGAGTTCTGCAGCAGGGCCGTGACGGAGCCCAGCGATTCGCCTTCGACGCTGCGGGCGAAGTCGGCGGCATCGCCACGGTCGAGCAGGTCGGCCATGCAGTCGCACTGAGTGGAGATGTCGATCACCTCGCCCTGGCGAACCGCCACCAGGGCCGGGACATCCTCACGCCAGACGCGTCCCACCAGTAGGGCTCGGTCCAGGTCCTGGGGAAGATAAGCGGTCGTGTTGTCGTCGTTCACGTCTCATGCCTCGCGTTTGCCGTCGACCAGGCGTGTCACGCCCCAGGGGTTGCCGTCGCGCAGCGGTTCGGGCAGCAGGCCCTGCGGCAATGCCTGGTAGCACACCGGGCGCAGGAAGCGATGAATCGCCGCGCTGCCCACCGAGGTGGTGCGGGAATCCGAGGTGGCCGGAAACGGGCCGCCGTGGACCATGGCGTGACACACCTCGACCCCGGTGGGCCAGCCGTTGGCCAGAATGCGCCCCGCCTTGCGCTCGAGGATCGGCAGCAGCTGCCTGGCGGCGTCGAGGTCGCCGTCGTCCATCTGCAGGGTGGCGGTGAGCTGGCCTTCTAGGTGGGCCGCAACGCGTTGCATCTCGCTCGTGTC
>JAAQTN010000090.1 GCA_011742915.1 Billgrantia desiderata
TGTCAGGCGACACGTAAAACTGACCCCCAGGCGACACGGAAAACTGACCCCTCCGTGAGCTCACCTGGAGGGTCCATTGATGCAGCAACCCGGATATAACGTTCCCCACACTCAGGTACGAGGGGAACCGATGCAGAGCCCAGAGGATGTCGCCGCCATGCTCCGCCTGAAGGCCTGTGGCTGGGGCACTCAGCGCATCGCCGATGAACTCGGTGTCAGCAGGAACACCGTCAAACGTTATCTGCGCCAGGGCGGCTGGGCGCCCTACGCGAGCCCGAAGCGCAGCAAGTCGCTTGAAGGGTTTGAGGAATGGCTGAAGGCTCGCTTCCTGCAGCATGCCGGCAACGCCGCCGTGGTCCTGCAGGACCTGCAGCTCGAACACGGCATCACGGTCAGCCTGCGCACGGTGGAACGCGCTTGCGCGCCGTTCCGCCAAGCACTGGCCGCCGAGGCCAAGGCCACGGTGAGGTTCGAGACCCCGCCCGGGAAGCAGCTGCAGATCGACTTCGGCAGCCGCCACATCACTATCGAGGGGGAGTCGGTCAAGGTCTTCCTGTTTGTCGCCACCCTGGGCTACTCCCGCCGCCACTACGTCCGCGCCTTCCGGCACGAGCGGCAATCGGCGTGGTTCGCCGGGCTGGAGGGCGCCTTCCGCCACTTTGGTGGGATTCCAGAGCAGGTGCTGCTGGATAACGCCCGGGCGCTGGTCGACCACCACAACGCGGCGACCCGCGAAGTCGTGTTCAACGAGCGGTTGGCGGCCTTTGCGCGTTACTGGGGGTTCCGACCGATGGCCTGCGCACCGTACCGCGCCCGCACCAAGGGCAAGGACGAGCGTGGCGTTGGCTACGTGAAGCGTAACGCCATCGCCGGCCGGACCTTCGCCGCCTGGGCAGCGCTGGAGGCCCACCTGAGCTGGTGGATGCGCGAGATCGCCGACCAGCGGGTCCACGGCACCACCGGAGAGCTGCCGGCGGTGCGCTTCATCGCCGAGCAGGCCAGCCTGCAGCCGCTGAACGACCGGGCTCCCTTCGAGCAGGCACGAGAGCTGAACCGTCGGGTCCAGCGCGACGCCACCGTGGAGGTCGACACCAACCGCTACAGCGTGCCCTGGCGCCTCATCGGTGAGCCCGTTCAGGTCAGCGTGACCGACGGCGAACTGCGTGTGCACCACGCCGGCCGTGAAGTGGCCCGCCACCCGGAGCTGGGCGGGCGCCGCCAGGTGCGCTGCCTGCCGGAGCACCTGCAGGGCATCGTCGGCTACCGATCACCCAAAGCGGACGCCGAGGAGATCGTGGCGTCCAGCGAGATCGTGGCCACCTTGCCGCCGGCCGTGCTGCAGCGCGACCTGACCGAGTACGAAGCCGTGGTGGGAGGTGGCTGGTAATGACGATGCCCGAGACGGAGCGCCTGGATGCCATGCTGACGCGTCTCAAGCTGACCGCCATCCGCGAGCGGCTCGACACGCTGCTCGACGAAGCCGCACGCCGGGAGTTGACCCTGCGCGAGACGCTGGCCTACCTGTGCGAGCAGGAGGTGGCCCATAAGGAGCAGCGGCGCATCCAGATGGGGCTGAGCATCGCCCGCTTCCCGTTCCTGCGCACTCTGGAAGGGTTCGACTTCAGCGCCCAGCCTGCCGTCGATCCCGGTCAGATCCGTGAGCTGGCCTGCGGGCGCTGGATCGCCAACGGCGACGCCCTGCTGCTGCTCGGCCCGCCGGGCGTGGGCAAAAGCCATCTCGCCGTGGCACTGGGCCGGGAAGCGGTCAAGGCTGGCTACTCCGTGCTGTTCACCACCGCCACGGCACTGATCACCCAACTGGTCCAGGCCCATGCCAATGGCGCCCTGGAGGAGCGGCTGAGGCACTTCGCCAAGCCCAAACTCTTGATCATCGACGAGCTGGGCTACCTACCGCTGGAGCCGGGTGCGGCCAACCTGTTCTTCCAACTGGTCACCCGGCGCTACGAACGCGGCAGCCTGTTGGTCACCAGCAACCGGGCGGTCAGCGAGTGGGGCGAGGTGTTCGGTGATGCCGTGGTGGCCACCGCCATCCTCGACCGACTGCTGCATCACAGTCACGTCATCACCATCCGCGGTGACAGTTACCGACTGCGAGCCAAGCGCAAGGCCGGGCTGATCAAGCCCGATTCCATTCATCATCACGAGCAGGTCGTCAGAGGGTAAGGGGGTCAGATTTCACTGTCGCCAGGGGGTCACTTTCTGATGTCGCTTGACA
>JAAQTN010000091.1 GCA_011742915.1 Billgrantia desiderata
GACCCTCCAGGTGAGCTCACGGAGGGGTCAGTTTTCCGTGTCGCCTGGGGGTCAGTTTTACGTGTCGCCTGACACCCCCACCATAGCAACTCCGCTCCTGATACTGCGCGAGCAGGCTGACCACGCATTCAACGACGTTCACTACGGCTGTAGCGCTCTGCCCCCTCGATGAAGCGACGCAACTCTTCCAGCGCCCGGTCGGTGGCGAGCGACGCCTGCGGGCGCCCGGTCTCGACCCGCGCCAGGGCCACTGCGGTATCGTCGAGCAGGGTCAGCGCCGACTCGTTGCGCGCCACCAGGCGTCGCAGGCGCCGGTCGGTCTCCTCGATCAGCTCCAGGCGGCGCTTGAGCGCGATGCGCTCCTCGACGGAGAGCTTGCTGCCCTCCTGGGCCAGGCGGCGGCGCACGTATTCGTCATCCAGGCCCATCACCCCCCGCGCCTGGGCCGCCATGGAGGTGAAGGTGTCCACCGCCCCGAGGCAGACCTCGGTGATCAGACTGCGCGAGCGCTCGAAGGCCAGCTCGCTCTTGTCGAAACGGGCGGCGAGCAGTTCCATGACATGGCTGTAGCGGGTATAGAAACGATCGACCTGGCTGGCCAGATCGCCACGCCTGACGTCGAGCAGCTGCTGCTTGGCCCGGCACAGCGCCAGGGTCAGCTCATCGGCTCCCACCGGCGGCCGGGCCGGATCCAGCTCGGCCACCCCCGCCTCCCTGGCGGCACGCTCACGGTCGGCGCGCTGGCGCTCGGCCTCGGCCGCAAGCCGCGCCTGCAGGCGCTGCTGATGTCGCCGGCTGCGCCAGCGACGCCAGCCCCGTTCTACCGGCAGTGCCACCGCCACCGCCACCAGCCCGGCCAACCAGCCGCCCAGGCTGGGGCCGAAGCCGCCCCACAGCGAGGTCAGCCACAGCACCATGCTGATGAACGGTACCAGCAGGCAGTAGCGAAACAGCACCTGAAAACGGTTGGGGTTCTCGGTGGGCACTGCCAGCCTAGGGTTGGCCAGCCCGACCAGACACCACGGCAGGCAGGTGACGAACAGCCCGTAAGCGAATCCCTGCAAAAATCCCAGCATAAGCCTCGTGCGCCAGCGGGTAGATGCTTCTGAGTGTACGGGGGCGGGCGACGCGGCGCGAGCCTGACGGCCTCAGCGGCACAGCCGGAAGCCGCGCATGCCGAAGTGGAAGTGATCGGCATGGGCACGATTGTACTCCGGCCCCAGCACGTTGCCGAAGAGATCGCAGGCGCCGTCACGCGCGTCACGCAGGAAGTCGCCCCGCGCATCCGCGTCGTCCCAGTGGTCGATCAGCGTGATACGCCGTCCATCGGCCAGGTGGAAAGCCGCCACGTCGAGCGCCTCCGCGGTGGCATGCTCGCTCAGGCGTCCGCCCTCGCGACCGTAGACGTTACGACAGGCAAAACTGCCGAAATGTTCGACCCGCGCCACACGCGTATCGAAGTGGGCCTCGGCGGCAGGCTGCAGACGCTGCCGCTCGTACATCACCCAGGCCAGCGCCAGCGGGCAGCGCGCCACGAAGCTGGCGTTGAACTCGACCTCGCTGCCATGCACCCGAACCACGTTTTCCAGCGGGCAGCCGCTCACCGGCTCGTGATCGTCGAGCGGGGTCATGCGCAGCGCACCCTCGGGCACCGTCGCCAGTGCCGCCAGACAGCCTTCGCGATCCTCGGCCAGGCGGTGCAGCTTCCACTTGGTCACCGGGGTCAGAGGGTCGTCGACGTGCAGCGGCGCCCAAGGGTGCCAGTGGCGGGGAATGCGCTCCTCGAACTGCCACCAGGCGGCCGCGGCAAGGGCAGTCAGCACGATCAGGACAAGCAGAAAGCGCATCTCACCTCGACGTTAGGTTTTGCACGAAAAGTCGGCGAGCGATGGCCAGACAAGGCAAAAATCGGCGAAAAGACGGAGTTTACGGGGTGTAAATGAGTACTTTGAGCCGATTTTTAACGCCGTATGGGCGAGCGCAGACAGTTT
>JAAQTN010000092.1 GCA_011742915.1 Billgrantia desiderata
GCAGCCAGTCTGCCAAGGATGCCAAGGCGTTCATGAAGCGCGTGGAGGAGAAGGCTCCCTTCACGATCCAGACGGTGCTCACTGACAACGGGCTACCTGCGGTTGCCGTTGCATCATGGACAAAAAGATCCTTACTGATGTCAGCATAGCTCAGACATCAGCAAGGCAAATCATTCCTGGCAGCCCGCCATATCCGGATCGGTGGCTCACCATAGTGACAGGAGTCCGAACCAAGGTGTTCGGCTCGACAGGGCTTAACAGAGGCTCATGGCATCCTGGCGGGCGGGCTCAACCATTATCTACGGGGTCCTTGCGGCCCTACGGCTTTGTAGAGAAGTCCCGCCGCCAGGAATGCAGTACTCATGATAGCCGCGATAGTCGACGTCATGCTTGATCAGGGCATGTGCCACCCGCGCCATCTTCACCGCCACGGCCGTCAGCCCTTTTCGTTTGAGATCGCCATCGGTCGGGTCTTTGCCGACGTAGCGGTCGAATTTGGTGTGAAAGCTGTTTTCTCGCATCCGGATGGCGACTGTCGCCGCGAGCCAGTAGGCATAGCGCAGCCGAGCATTGCCACGCTTGGCCAATCGGTAGCGACTGCACGTGTTGCCGCTCTGCGATGCGGCGAGGTTGAAACCACAAAACTTCAAGTATTGGCGATGGTGCGAGAAACGCCGCAGGTCCCCGCTCTCCGCCAAAATCATCAAGGCAATGATTGGCCCCACGCCGGGAAGCGTCTGAAGGCGAGCGAAGTCCTTGTTATCTCTCAGGCACGTCGTTGCCATCGCCTCCAAGGCCTGACGTTGCTCGGTCAGTGAGAGGTACTGCTTCACCTGAAGCCGGAAAGTGTGCACCGCGGGAGAATCCGGCACGACCGGCAGGCCCATGCTGGTCTGAGCTGCTTCGTAGATGCCTTCTAGAAACTGCTGCTTGGCTACCTTGCGCCCCACGCTCTCCCAGGCGGCTTCGACAAACGCCTCGCGGGTCAACGCGATGATATTGGCTGGTGTGGGAAACGCCAGCAGGAAATGACAGAACCAGTGGGCTCGGGACGCACTGAGATAGCGTTCCATCTCCGGGAAGTACAGCGCCAAGTAGTGGTTGACCAGGCTATGCTGGCAGCGTGTTCGGGCTCGAGCGACCTGCTGGTAGGTATTCGAGATCTCCTGGAGGTCGAAGTATCCTTCGCGGAGGGGATCATGAAAGGGATGTGTCATGCCTTGGGTCAGCAGATACATCAGAACACGCGCATCCTTTCGGTCATGCTTGTCCCACGAGGTATACAAGGCTTCTCGAACCCGAGCGCCTGCCAAAGATGAGGCGAGGTGCACCGATATCCCTGCCTGAGCCAGCCGGTAGGCAATAGGCCGATGAAAGTCCGCTGTGGGCTCCAGCACGGCCAGCACAGGGACGTCCTGCTGTTGCAAGAATTGAATGAGGTCGTCGTGCCCAGCGCGTGTGTTGGGCATTTTAAGCACCTTTTCACGACCATCGGGCCAGCGAACCAGTACATCGTGGTAACGCTTGGCAATATCGATCGCGACACACACGGTGTCTGGCATAAGCTGAGTGGAGGCAGTCATCGTCGGTCTCCTTGTGATGATGTGGGTCACACAAGGATCTCTTAGGCCACGATGGCTGCCGCTAACCAGAATGCAGAATGTTCCGTAGGTACTACGGCAAGTCGTTCACCGATCGCTTCACGCGGGCAGGTGAGCGCAAGCCCAGCGGCCGCCACCCCTTCGACCAGGAGTGCCAGGCCCATGGTATCGACCATCGCCTGATCAAGCCGGGAAGGCCACAGACGAACGGCATGGTGGAGCGGTTCAACGGCCGCATCAGCGACGTGCTGGCCACCCGGCGGTATACCTCAGGCGAGGACCTGGAGCAGACGCTCAAACGCTACGCTTGGCTGTACAATCACCACATCCCGCAGAAGGCGCTGCATCATCAATCACCG
>JAAQTN010000093.1 GCA_011742915.1 Billgrantia desiderata
CCCCGAGTTCGACACTTCCAGTCCGATTTTGGCCTGAAATCGGCACTCATGGCATGAGAATTCAGTGACTTAGCCATTTCTGGCCGAATTCTTTGTAGTGACACGTTTTTCTTTTGGTGTCTTGCCATCCGTGGTTTTTCCGGTCTATCGTGGTGACATGTTCGTCAAAGTCACCAAATCCGGTCCGCGCCGCTACGTGAAGCTCGTTGAGTCTTATCGCGACGAGGCCGGCAAGCCGCGCCAACGCGTGATCGCGACGCTGGGACGCCTGGAAGCCGTCACCGCCGGGGAGTCCAGCGCGCTGATCAATGGCCTGCTGCGCGTCACCGGCCAGCCGACGCTCGAGGAAGGCACCGGCGAGACCGACTTCGCGCCGGCGCGCTCCGTGGGTGATACCTGGCTGCTAACGTCACTCTGGAAAGAACTCGGCCTGGATGACGCCTTCCGGCGTGTCTTGCGTAGCAAGCGCCAGTTCGATGCCGAGCGGCTGCTGCGGGTCATGGTGTTCAATCGGCTATGTGATCCGGAATCCAAGCTCGGGGTGCTGCGCTGGCTGGAAGATGTACTGGTGCCCGACGTCGACACGACCTCAATCAGTCACCAGCATCTGCTGCGCACCATGGATACCCTGTCGGACTGCAGCGAAGCCCTCAATGACGTTCTGGCACAGCAGCTCAAGCCACTGATCGACCAGGAACTCTCGATCGTCTTCTACGACCTCACCACGATTCGGGCAGAAGGCAGTACCTCACTCGACGGTGATGTCCGTCACTACGGTCCCTCGAAGGAGGGCGGCATCGCCCGCCAGTTCATGCTCGGTGTCGTGCAGACGGCGGAAGGCTTACCCATTCACCACGAAGTCTTCGATGGCAATGTCGCGGAAACCCGCACGTTGCTGCCGACCATCGAAACGGTGGTCAAGCGCTTCAACGTGCGGCGAGTCGTGCTGGTCGCCGACCGTGGCCTGCTCTCTCTGGACAATCTGGCCGCCCTGTCCGCCGTGCGTATCGAGGATCGCCCTTTGGAATTTATCCTGGCGGTGCCGGGACGCCGTTATGGCGAGTTCGATGCGCTGCTGAAGGCGTTTCACCAGACGCATTGCCAGGACGCCGATCGCGAAGCCTACGGCGAGATGGCATGGCAGGACCATCGGCTGATCGTGGCGCACCGGCCGGAGGTCGCCAAGGCGCAGACGGCGGCACGCGATCAGAAGATCGAGGCGTTGCAGGCCGATGCGCGCCAGTGGTTCGTGAAGCTGGATAGCCAGGATGCCGGGCGTCGCTATCGTGGCAGAAAGCTCTCGGATGCCGGCGTCACCGCCAGGTTCTACAAGGCCGTCACCGACGCTCACCTCGGGCATATCCTGAAAGTCGATCTGACCGCCGAGACGTTCAACTATGTCCTGGATCAGCGGGCGCTCGATCGCGCGAGGATGATGGATGGCAAGCTGCTGCTGGTCACCAACATGGCCGACCACGAGCCAAAGGAGATCGTAGAGCGCTACCGGGCGCTGGCAGATATCGAGCGCGGCTTCCGGGTGCTGAAGAGCGACATCGAGATCGCGCCGGTCTACCACCGGCTGCCGGATCGTATCCGCGCCCATGCGCTGATCTGCTTCCTCGCGCTGGTGCTTTACCGGGTGCTACGAATGCGGTTGAAGGCCAGCAATCACCCACTGTCGCCGACCCGAGCACTGGAGATTGCCCGCAAGATCCAGTTCCACCAGGTTCTACTTCACCGTCGTGAGACGGCGAGCGGCCTAACCAAATTGAAGCCTGAACAACGCGATCTCTTCGAAGCCATTGGCCTACCGGCACCGACTGCATCTCGCTTGTAGTGCCAATTTTGAAAACACGTTTTCAGGTTAATCAGTGGCTTACGCTTCTATCTGTCGAACTCGGGA
>JAAQTN010000094.1 GCA_011742915.1 Billgrantia desiderata
CCCGCCTCATTCACGAGGGGGCTGTTGGGCCGGCCTGAAGCTTCCAACCGGCAACATCGCTCATCAGAATCCACATCGCTGGCGGAAGAGGCTACTGGGTAATGCCTGAATGCAGCTTTGTTGCCGCTTCCATATAGCTTTTGGTTATCAATGTCGGCTTTCAAAGCAGCCGTGATCGCCGACCGCCCCCGCGGCCGCACGCTTTCTGGTGCTGTGGTGGTCTCGTTGGAGCGTCAATTCAACGCGGTCAGCTTTGGCAACCCCTTCAGCAGCGTCGGCCACCACTTGTCGGCAGCGGCGCCGAGATGAACGGTGATTCGCCGAGCGTGCAGCCTCAGCGTGGCGGCGACCTTCAGCACCTGCTCGCGCATCCGGCTCAGGCTCCAGCCTTGCCGAGTTTGCCGCTCCAGCAGGCAGCGCAGGCCATGCAAGACCTGATAGGCGTAGAGGCTGAGCAGCAGGCTCACCTCGTTGCGCGCCATCACGTCCTGAACGGTGGAGGCGCCGCGATCGGTCGACGAGAGGTGCATGTCGAGTGCCGACTTCACCTCGCCCATGTGCGCTTCGGCGCTGCCGCGCTTGCGGTAGAGCGCCAGGACCTTCTCCGGCGGCCAGTCGAACTTGCCGAGGTTGGTGACCAGGAAGAAGGCATGCAGCAGCAGATCATCGGGGCGCTCTTGCACCACCAACACCACGCGACGCGGTGCCGGCCAGGTACCCGCTTGGTACTCCAGGTCGTGGCACCATTCACGGGGTTGCTCCGGTGGCCGGCCTCGTGGCCGCTTCAGGTGCGGCGCCGCCAACTTCTGCAGGCCGGTGTGACTGCGCAGCCGGCCCAGGTACTCGATGTCGCGCTCTTCCAGGGCTTCCAGCGTATCGTTGTCGGTGAACCCGGCGTCGATGCGGACGCGAACCTGAGCGCCGGTGCTCTCGTTGAGTCGCCGCACCAGATGCGGAATCCAGGTATCAGCGTTCTCGGCCGGACCAGCGTTGCCCTCGCGCAGCAGGCCGCCCACCATGTCGCCGGTTTCGGCCAGCGAGGCGATCAGCGGTGAGTAGATGCGGGTACCGTAAAGGCCATGATAGGCCGAGCCGCCCTGATGGCCGTGGACTTCGATCGGCAGGCCGTCGATGTCCAGCGTCAGCTGCTTGGGACGCTCGCCGTTCTTCAGCGAGGTCAGGCGCCAGACCACCAGCCGCAGCAGGCCTTCGTGCACAACATCGATGTTGTCGTTGCGGCCAAGGCAGGTCAGCAGCCGCGACAACGTGGCTTGAGACGGCCGGTCTTGGGCCAGGGGTGTCATCCCGCGCGCGTCGCTGCAGGCCAGCTGCCAAAGCGGGTCACGGCGCAGCGAGTCGGTATCGCTGAGATCGATCCAGCCCATCGCGCGCTGCAGCACCAGGGTACGCAGCTGACTGGCCAGCGAATGACGGATGCGCAGCGGGTTGCGCTGGTCGACCAGGTTGTCCTCGAGCGCCTCGATCACGCCGCTGTTGTCGAGGGCTTCACGCAGCAGCAGCGCGCCGCTGTCGCTGGTGGTGCGCTGGCCGCTCAGCTCGACACGCACAGCGCCGTTGCAGGAGGGCGTCCAGGTGGATAGGCTTTCACCCATGGCGAGTGGTCCTCTTGAATCGTGTTCTGGCAGGAACATCCTGATTCTACAAGAGAAAACCACTCGCCATCTTCGTTTTCAGGCCGGCCTCATGAATAAGGCGGG
>JAAQTN010000095.1 GCA_011742915.1 Billgrantia desiderata
CCCCCAGTGTCAGGATGAGTGTCGTACCCTCTGATACCCTGTTCTTATAAACCGATCAGGGGGCGAAAGGAGACACTCATGCCTCGTTACTCTGAGGAGCGCCGGCAAGCCGTGGTCACCAAGCTGCTGCCTCCCCACAACCTCTCTCCGCAGGTGATCGCGGAGCAGGAAGGGATCTCACTGGGCACCGTCTACAAGTGGCGCAAGGAAGCCCGTGCCGAAGGGCGCTGTCTGCCGGATGCTCTGGGCAAGGGAGCCGATGGCTGGTCGTCCAAGGATAAGTTCAGCGCCGTAATCGAAACCGCCTCAATGAACTCCCAGGAAACAGCGGAATACTGCCGCCGTCGGGGGATCTATCCCGAACAGCTGGAGCGCTGGCAGCATGACTGTGAGCAGGCCGCCAGTCTCTCGCACTCGGAACGCCAGCGTGAGGCCGACGAGGCCAAGCAGCAGCGCAAGCGCATCAAGGCGTTGGAGAAAGAGCTGGCTCGCAAGAACGAGGCCTTGGCGGAAACCGCAGCGTTACTGGCCCTGCGAAAAAAGGCGAGGGCGATCTGGGGGGACGAGGACGAATGATCAGCACCCCAGATCGCCAACGCGCTATCGCGCTGATCGAAGACGCCCGGGCCCAAGGGGCCCGCCTGGAAGCCGCCTGTCGCGAGTTGGGCATCACCGCCCGAACGTACCAACGCTGGACGCGCGACGGCGAGCTACGCGAGGACCAGCGCCCTTTGGTCGACCGGCCGGTGCCGGCTAACGCACTGACACCGGCCGAAGAGCAGGAGATACTCGACGTGTGCCACCGGCCCGAGTACGCGAGCTTGCCGCCAGAGCAGATCGTGGTGCGCCTGTTCGACGAGGAGCAGCGCTACCTGGCATCCCCCTCGTCGTTCTACCGCGTTCTGCACAAGCACCGACAAGTGGTGCATCGTGGCCGCGCCAAAGCGCCTCAGCGCCGCGCCAAGCCCACGACCTACCAGGCCACCGCGCCCAACCAGGTGTGGTCGTGGGACGCGACCTGGATGGGTGGTCCGATCAAGGGGCAGTACTACTACCTGGTGATGATGATCGACATCTTCAGCCGCAAGATCACCGGCTGGGAGGTGTTTCTGGCCGAGTCGGCCCACAACTCCCGCAGCGTGCTGGAGCGGGCGGTGCTGGCCGAGCGGATCATTGACCAGCCGCTGGTGTTGCATGCGGACAACGGCAGCCCCTTCAAGGGCGCCACGCTGCTGGAGAAGCTGCATGACCTCGGTATCACGCCGTCCTTCAGCCGGCCGCGTGTCAGCAACGACAACCCCTACTCAGAGTCGCTGTTCCGGACCTGCAAGTACCGGCCCTGCTACCCTATCGACGGGTTTGCCACGGTCGACGATGCCCGTGAGTGGGTGGCCGGTTTCGTGCAGTGGTACAACCACGAACACCGCCACAGCGGGATTCGCCTGGTGACGCCGGCACAGCGCCATGCTGGCGAGGACACCGAGGTACTGACCAAGCGCCACGCCATTAATCAGGCAGCACGTGACGCCAACCCTGCCCGCTGGAGTGGTAAGACCCGGAATTGGACGCCGATCGGTACCGTGTCGCTCAACCCGGAGCGGGAACTCCAGGTCACCGTCGTAGAACCGGAAAAACAGGTGGCCTAAAAGACCTCAGAGGCGACAGATTCCTTGACAACTACCG
>JAAQTN010000096.1 GCA_011742915.1 Billgrantia desiderata
GTGCGCCAGGCATGGCGCGCAGCGCCTGACTGGCGCTGTTCCTGGGGGTGGTGCCTCGGGATGACTCGGGGGTGAAAGTCCCCTGCACGCCCGGCAAGGGGAAGTGCTAGCCGACGGCAAGGGTGTCCCCCGCGAGGGGGAATCTGAAGGAAGCCCGAGGCAAAACGCTGGCCTGACGAACAGGAAGCGGATACGAGGCGTCATGGTGGGGTGAGGTGGCACGAATCACCAAAGCCCGATACTTGCACAGAACCCCATGACGTAGATCCGACAGGCATAAGCGGGAAGGTCGCGCGTCTTACCCTGGGAGGTCTGGTGGTCTGCCACGGTGCTACCGGCGTCGAGAGGCGACGGGATGGACCACCAGACGTCAGCAGAGGCCATAGTAAGTGCCGGTTCACCGCGGCACCAAGGGCCGAACATGAAGAACCGCGAGTAGGCGATGACGTCTCGAGGATCGATCATGAAGACAGAAAGTGGCGCTGATACCGCCACCCACCCAGAGGGGCAGGGGCAGTACCCTGAGTCCCGGCCGGTGGGCGTCGAGACGAACCCGGCGTCGTCATCGTGGACGAAAGCGGAGTCCGCCTCGCTCATGGAGGCCATGGTAGATAAAGCCAACATGGAGCGGGCTTACCGAAGGGTGGTCGCCAACAAGGGGGCGCCGGGTGCCGATGGCAT
The DNA here is from genome assembly GCA_011742915.1 of Billgrantia desiderata. Lineage (GTDB taxonomy): Bacteria > Pseudomonadota > Gammaproteobacteria > Pseudomonadales > Halomonadaceae > Halomonas > Halomonas desiderata. The sequence continues at coordinate 682 of JAAQTN010000096.1, forward strand.
GACGGTCCACCAGTTGGCCGACCATCTGAAGGAATACTGGCCAACGCTGCGCGAGCGGCTGCTGGCCGGTGAGTACCACCCCAGCCCGATCCGAGCCGTCGAGATTCCCAAGCCCAAGGGCGGGACGCGACAGCTCGGCATCCCCACGGTGACCGACCGGCTGATCCAGCAGGCGCTGCTTCAGGTGCTGACGCCGATTTTCGATCCGGATTTCTCCGCATCGAGCTACGGCTACCGCCCTGGGCGCAGTGCCCAGCAGGCCGTCTCGGCGATGAAGGCCCATGTCACCGCCGGCCACCGCTGGGTGGTCGACCTCGATCTGGAAGCCTTCTTCGACCGGGTGAATCACGACCTGCTGATGGCACGGGTCGCGCGCCGCGTCCGCGACAAGCGAGTGTTGCGCCTGATCCGACGCTATCTGGAAGCCGGGATGTTCCAGGACGGCCTGGCCGCGCCACGCCGGCAGGGAACGCCCCAAGGTGGACCGCTGAGTCCGCTGCTGGCGAACATCCTGCTGGACGACGTGGACAAGGAACTGGAGCGCCGCGGCCACTGCTTTTGCCGCTACGCCGACGACATGCAGGTGTACGTCAGGAGTCGGCGGGCGGGCGAGCGCGTCATGGCCAGCCTGAGTGATTATCTCGAGAGCTCGCTCAGGCTCACGGTCAATCGCGACAAGAGCGCAGTGGACCGCCCCTGGAACCGGGAGTATCTGGGCTACACGCTGACCCGACACAAGCTGCCGAAGCTGACGCTGGCCAAGGCCAGCTTGCAGCGCCTGATGCAACGTGTCCGCGAGATCCTCAAGCGCGGCAGGGGGCGCAACATCCAACGAGTCACCGAGGAGCTGACACCGGTCCTGCGGGGCTGGGCCAACTACTTCTCCCTTGTTGATGTGAAGCGTCCGCTGGAAACGCTGGATGGTTGGAT
>JAAQTN010000097.1 GCA_011742915.1 Billgrantia desiderata
CCCGAATATTGCACCAGGCATGAAAAAAGCGGCTGAAAATCGGTTATAATTCAAGAGCCTAACCAAGAATTAGCCGACACAGCCGCCATGACAAAATGTACCACGCCCACCGCCACCTTTCCACGCTGCAAAGGCCGTCAGATCACCGCCAGCTTCGATGGCGGCGAGGTCACCTCTGACGGTGGCATCCTGCTGCTGCGGCAGCTCGACCGCGAGATGGGCCTGACCCGCGCTATCGCTCGCCGGCTGAGTGATGACCGCGATCCTCAACGCTGCCTGCATCGCACCGAAACCCTGGTTCGGCAGCGCGTGTTTGGCCTGGCGCTGGGCTACGAGGATCTCAACGACCACCAGGCGCTGCGTCACGACATCGCCCTGCAGACCGCCGTCGATACCGACGGCGTGCTGGCCAGCCAGTCCACGCTGTGTCGCTTCGAGCAGCAAGCCGATCGGGACTGGGCGGTCACCATCCACGAGGAAATGATCGAGCAGTTCATCCGCTCGTTCCGGCGGCCACCCAAGAAGCCGCTCTACCTCGACTTCGATGCCACCGACGACCGGGTGCACGGCCAGCAGCTCGGGCGGCACTTCAACGGCTACTACAACCACTACATCTTTCTGCCGCTGTTCGTGTTCTGTGGCGATCAGCTGCTGGTCAGCTACCTTCGCCCGGCCTACCGAGATGCCGCCCACCACGCCGGCGCCATTCTTGCCCTGCTGGTTCGGCGGCTGCGCCAGGCGTGGCCTGAGGTAAAGGTCGTATTCCGCGGCGACAGCGGCTTCTGCCGCCCGCTGATCCTCAGTTGGTGCGAGCGCCACGGTGTCGACTACATCGTCGGCCTCGCCGGCAACCCGCGGCTGGCCAAGCTAGCCCTGGATATCGACTACGAGTCAGCTATCCGCTTCGAGAAGACCCGTGAGAAGCAGCGAGTCTTCGGCTTCATCGAGTACGCCGCCAAGAGCTGGAAGAAGCGCCGACGAAAGGTGGTCGTCAAATCCGAGACCAGTTGGCGTGGCTTCAACACCCGCTACGTGGTGACCAACCTGCGCGGCTGCAGCGCAGAGTGGCTCTACGACCACCGCTACTGCGCCCGAGGCGAGATGGAGAACCGCATCAAGGAGCAGCAGCTCCTGTTCTCAGACCGCACCAGCTGCCACCAATGGTGGCCCAATCAGTACCGACTGCTGCTCTCGGGGCTGGCCTACCTGCTCCTGGAGCGGCTGCGTCGGATTTACCTTAAGCGCACCGCCTTCGCCCAAGCCCAGGTCAACACCATCCGCCTGAAGCTGCTGAAGATCGGCGCCGTCATCACTCGCAACACACGGACCATTCGGCTGATGTTGAACAGCCAGTATCCGGAGCAGGACCTCTTCCTGATGTTGGCCAGCAAGCTGGTGCCGGGATAGCGTCGCGGCGTGCTGTCCCCGGCACAGAAAAGACATGGGGGTGGGGGGAGGTGCGCCCTGAGCACAGGAACTTGATCAAAAAGCAGCCAAACTCCACCCCAGATCCCTTTTATCCCCACCGAGCCTGGCATCTGGGGACTTCTGACTGACCCGGTGCAACATCCGGG
>JAAQTN010000098.1 GCA_011742915.1 Billgrantia desiderata
ATCGGGTAGGGGCCGGGGTCACCCCCGGCGCCCTCCCACACCACCGTACGTACGGTTCCGTATACGGCGGTTCATGAAGAACGGTTAAGCCCTCTTACCGTATCCAGTACCGAGATCAGGCCCAGCCCGTCGAACCGCTTCCGCGGCAGGGCCTGATTCATGTGCGAGGCACCCGCATTCCACCAGGCTCCTCGCCCATTCCCCGCTGATTTCCAGGCACGGTATGCGTCCAGGCCTAGCGCCAGAAGCTTCCGGCGCCGGGTCGTCGGGCGCTTCCACTGCCGCCAGATCACACAGCGTAATCGGCGACGTGTCCATTGATCCAGCGCTTCCAGCGGGCGTTTCACGTCGACGAGGCTAAAGTAGCTGGCCCAGCCTCGCAGGACTGGCACCAGTTCTTCGATGACGCGTCGGATATTGCGCCCTCTGCCGCGTTTGAGGATCTCACGGACACGCTGCATCAGGCGCTGCAGGCTGGTCTTGGCGATGGTCAGCCGCGGCAACTTGTGCCGGGTCAGCGTGTAGCCCAGACACCCCCGGTTCCAGGGTCGGTCCACCGCACTCTTGTCGCGATTGACCGTCAGCCTGAGTGAGCTCTCGAGAAAATCACTCAGGCTGGCCATGACGCGCTCACCCGCCCGCCGACTCCTGACATACACCTGCATGTCGTCGGCGTAGCGGCAGAAGCGGTGGCCCCGGCGTTCCAGTTCCTTGTCCACGTCATCCAGCAGGATATTGGCCAGCAGCGGGCTGAGTGGTCCGCCCTGGGGCGTGCCCTGCCGGCGTGGCGCGACCAGGCCGTCCTGGAACATTCCGGCTTCCAAATAGCGGCGGATCAAGCGCAACGCTCGCTTGTCACGGACGCGGCGCGCGACCCGCGCCATCAGCAGGTCGTGATTCACCCGATCGAAGAAGGCTTCCAGGTCGAGGTCGACCACCCAGCGGTGGCCGGCAGTGACATGGGCCTTCATCGCCGAGACGGCCTGCTGGGCACTGCGCCCAGGGCGGTAGCCGTAGCTCGATGCGGAGAAATCCGGATCGAAAATCGGCGTCAGCACCTGAAGCAGCGCCTGCTGGATCAGCCGGTCGGTCACCGTGGGGATGCCGAGCTGTCGCGTCCCGCCCTTGGGCTTGGGAATCTCGACGGCTCGGATCGGGCTGGGGTGGTACTCACCGGCCAACAGCCGCTCGCGCAGCGTCGGCCAGTGCTGTTTCAGGTGGTCCGCCAGCTGCTGCACCGTCATACCGTCGGCACCCGGCGCGCCCTTGTTGGCGACCACCCTGCGGTAAGCCCGCGCCATGTTGGCCTTCTCTACCACGGCCTCCATGAGCGGGGCGAGCTCCGCTTTCGTCCACGATGACGACGCCGGGACCGTCTCGACGCCCCCCGGCCGGGACGCGGGGTACTGCCCCTGCCCCTCTGGGTGGGTGGCGGTATCAGCGCCAGTTTCGGTCTTCATGATCGATCCTCGAGACATCATCGCCTACTCGCGGTTCTTCATGTTCGGCCCTTGGTGCCGGGGTGAATCGGCACTTACTATGGCCTCTGCTGAC
>JAAQTN010000099.1 GCA_011742915.1 Billgrantia desiderata
CCGGCCAGCGACCGCGAGGGCGTGCTGGAAGCCATGATCCGCACCGGCGTCGACGTCGTGCGCCTCAACTTCTCCCACGGCAGCGCCGCCGATCACCGCCGCCGCCTGATCGCCGTGCGTCAGATCGCCGACCGTCTGGGGCGCAGCGTCGCCGCCCTGGGCGATCTGCAGGGGCCCAAGATCCGCATCGCCCGCTTTCGCGACGGCGCCGTGACCCTCGCGGCGGGCCAGCCCTTCGTGCTCGACATGGCGCTGGACAGCGACGCCGGCGACGCCAGCCGCGTCGGCTGCGACTACAAGCAGCTGATCGACGACGTCGCCCCCGGCGACCGCCTGCTGCTCGACGACGGCCGCCTGGTGCTCGACGTCGAGCGCATCGAGGGGCAGCAGGTTCATACCACCGTGGTCACCGGAGGCAAGCTCTCCAACAACAAGGGCATCAACAAGCAGGGCGGCGGGCTCTCGGCCCCGGCGCTGACCGACAAGGACAAGGCCGACCTCGAGACCGCCATCGAGATCGGCGTCGATTACCTCGCCGTCTCCTTCCCGCGCTCGGCCGAGGACATGCGCGAAGCGCGTCGTCTGCTCGGTGAAGCGGGCAAGGAGATCGGCCTGGTCGCCAAGCTCGAGCGCGCCGAGGCGGTGGCCGACGAAGCCACCCTCGACGGCATCATCGAGGCCAGCGAGGCGGTGATGGTGGCCCGCGGCGATCTCGGCGTGGAGATCGGCGACGAGAAGCTGATCGGCATGCAGAAGCGCATCATCAAGCGCGCCCGCACCCTCAACCGCGCGGTGATCACCGCGACCCAGATGATGGAGTCGATGATCGGCTCGCCGCTGCCCACCCGCGCCGAGGTGTTCGACGTCGCCAACGCCGTGCTCGACGGCACCGACGCGGTGATGCTCTCCGCCGAGACCGCTGCCGGCGACTACCCGGTGGAGACGCTGGAAGCGATGCGCCGGGTGTGCCTCGGCGCCGAGCGCGAGCGCATCGCCCAGGAGTCGGGCCACCGCATTCACGAAGGTTTCTCGCGCATCGACGAGACCATCGCGCTGTCGGCCATGTACGCCGCCAACCACCTCACCGGGGTGGCCGCCATCGCCTGCATGACCTCGACCGGCTACACCCCGCTGATCGCCTCGCGCATCCGCTCGGGGCTGCCCATCGTCGGGCTGGCCCACAGCCCCATCGCCCAGCGGCGCATGGCGCTCTACCGCGGCGTGGTCTCGCTGCCGTTCGACACCAGCGCGATGGCCGCCAGCGAGCTCAACGACCGGGCGCTGGCGCTGCTGGTGCAACAGGGGATTGCCGAACCGGGGGATCATGTCATCCT